>JAUZSK010000075.1 GCA_030949565.1 Enterobacterales bacterium | reverse complement strand
CTGTTGTTTTGGGGTGTTATCGGAAAATAGTGAAAAAGGCTTGATTTTTGACGGTTTTAGTCTAAAAACGCGCATTATTTGGTTAAATTATAAAAATCTAATTTCAATAGATTTTCATAAAGTGTGTAAAAAGTCACAAAAACGCCTTATATCCTTTAATTAGTAGCATTCAATGAAAATATATTTTAATTTAGGCGTGCTGTCTTGTACTAATTACTTGCTAGCGTTAAAGTGGTCCTATCTGTAAACATATAATTAACAAAAGGGGAAAACAGATAATGAAGAAAAATCTATTTAGAAAAAGCGTCCTAAGCGGAGCACTCGCCACTGCGATTGCCAGCATGGGACTATCTTCAACAGCCGTATGGGCTGCAGAAGATGGAGCCGCAGATGACTCAGAAACAGTTCTTATTATTGGTTCTCGTAGCCAAAAAACAAGAACCATTGCTGATTCACCTGTTCCTGTTGATATTTTAAATGCTGACGACCTAAATGCTATGGGCGGAACAGCTGATTTAACCGATGCCTTAAAAACTTTGGTACCTAGTTATACAGCAACACCAGCCACCGGTGATGGTAGCGCATTTGTACGTCCTACATCACTTCGTGGTACAGCACCTGACCAAACCTTAGTCTTGGTTAATGGTAAGCGTCGCCATCGATCTGCGCTAGTACAGTTTTTCGCTCCTGCAGCGGGTAACGGTGCTCACGGTGTTGATATTGGTATGATTCCAGCCATCGCTCTTAAGCGGGTTGAAGTCTTACGTGACGGTGCTGCATCACAGTACGGTTCTGATGCTATTGCTGGTGTCATTAACTTTGTCACTAAAGATGCATCTGATGGTGGCGAAGTTTCACTACAGTACGGTCAGCATTATGAAGGTGAATCAAGCCTTAAATTTGGCTTTAATAAAGGCCTAGAAATGGGTTCTACTGGTTTTGCTAACTTCAGTTTAGAGTATGTTGATAATGAAGCGTTATCTCGTGGAATTATCCGTCCTGATGCACAAGCATTACTAGACGCTGGTGTACAGGGCGTTGGCGCTGATTCACCTTTTGGTGACGCACCTTTCACTCAAACTTGGGGTCGTCCTCAAACTAGTGCAACACGCATGTATTTAAATACAGGCGCCGAGCTAGGTAATGGTAGCAAATGGTATGGTCGTGTTAGTTATGCTGACACCACTGGTCGCTATCGTTTCTTCTATCGTAATCCAAATCACTCAACCTTGAATACTTTGCGTGGTTTAGGCTATACAGGTAATCTTAACAATGTTGGTTTTACACCTTATTTAGATGGTGATCAAACTGACCTAAGTTTGATTACGGGTATTGAAGGCGAAATGGCTGGCGGTACTTACTTATGATGTTAGCGTCAGTCAAGGTTCTAACAAGCTTGATTATTACCTAAATAACTCTATCAATGCCGAGTATTGGGTCCAAATGCATTAACACCTACATTTGAGATTGCTCAAATGAGGTTGGTCAGGGTACTCAAGCAGGAAGAAGTTAATATCAACGCTGATTTCTCAACACCTGTCGGTGACAGTTTAAACGTTGCTTACGGTGCGGAATGGCGTGAAGAAACATACACTACAATCGCTGGAGAAGCTAATTCTTATATAAACGGCGGCGTTCAGTGGTATGAAAGGTATTACACCAGCAGGATGCAGGTGCATTTGCTCGTGACAACTACGCTGTTTATGTCGATATTGAGCAAGATGTTAGTGAAAACTTGTTCCTACAATATGCCTTACGTTATGAGAAATTTCTCAGACTTTGGTAGCACCGTTAACTGGAAAGTTGCGAGTCGCTATACATATCAGTGAAACCACAGCACTACGTGGTTGCAATTTCTACTGGTTTTCAAGCGCTCAACTCTGGACAAGCAAACTGACCGTGCAACTATCACTACTTTTGATGGTAACACTGGTCTACAGGTTGAAGAAGGTTTAATACCTGCAACTGACCCGCGCGCTGTTGCAACAGGTGGTCAGGCAATTAAAGAAGAAAATTCAACTAGTGTGAGTTTTGGTATTACTTCTGATGTCGGTGAAAATACAACATTAACACTCGATTTCTATAAAATCGCTGTTGATGACCGTATTTACCGTACCGGTGACATTAACTATGTTGATCCGGCAGGTATCTTACCCGACCAAACCATCTCCTTTTACACCAATGCGTTAGATGTTGAACATCAAGGTTTTGATCTTGTTTTAACAACTGACCTAGAGTGGAGTGGCGATGTTTCCACTGACGTTTCTTTTGCTTATAGCTATAATAAAATTGATGTTGTTGGACAAAGATTGATTGGCGGTGTTAAGCCCGTTTCTGATTCCAAAGTTGAAGATATTGAGAATAACTATCCTAATTCTCGATTCACCTTAACAACGAATACAGCGATTTCTGATGATCTGAGTCTGATGGTTCGTGCTAACTTCTACGGTTCGCATTACGATGAGCGTGGAACGATTGGTGCAGCAACTAATCCTAGTGCAGAAATTAGTGCTATCACCTACATTGATGCGGAAATAGGCTATCAAGTAAATGAAGATTTAAAGGTAAAATTTGGATTTTCAAATATCTTCGATACTTATGTTGATACCATTGGTCCACCAAATGCTAACCGTTTAAGTGTTGGTCTACCATACCCACGACGTAGTGCAGCTAACTACGAAGGTGGTTCTTGGTACCTAAGCGCAACTTACGGTCTGTAATTAGCGTTTAGTTTCGTAACGGTTAGGCCATTTAGCTAACCACACGATAAAGAGAAGGTCATGTTTTCGGACATGGCCTTTTTTTATGTCCATGGATGGATGGTATGTCGTAAAAGAGGCATGGCTCCAAACTGCTCCTGCGTTTTCTGCATTCCCCACATCCCTGTGGGTCGATGCCGGTACGACGATGTCCATGGTAGATGATGGCTCCAGCATTTTCGACACTTCCTAGATTCCTGTCGTTCGTAAAGAATTATGGTTCCAAACTGCACTAGCATTTTTGTAGGTTTATTAAATCCTATCGTTTTTTTTTAATGACAAAAAATTAACGCTTTGAACTTTATCTAAATTGAAATACACTGGCATAAACCCATAGTGACGTGACAAGCATGAAATTTCCCCCCGAGAACTTTGAGATACTACGGCAGTTTCTAATTCAATTGAGACAGGGTGATATCGCGCTTGATGTGGGTAAGAAATCTTTGGCTGCATTGGTTCAGATGGTTAATGATCCCGACAGTGTGGCAGTCAATAATATTGTCGCTTTAGCCAAAATTACTCATGTTAGCCCGGCTTCGATCACGCGATTAGCCAAATTATTGGGTTACAATGGCTTTAATCAATTCCAGCAGATATTTAAGCAGCGTAGTAAGATTCCTAACAATTATTACAGTCAAAAAGTAAAAAACTTGGTAAAGGATAAAGGTCGTTCTAAACGTAGTGTGTTTGAAAGGCAGTTAAAAACGACAGCGGAGAACATGCAATATAGCATCGACCATTTGTCGGAGGATGCACTCAATAGAGCGGTTGAAATACTCGCTTGGTCAAATCGAATTTTTGTTTTTGGGCATAAGCAATCATCTTCAATGGCAAATATGATGGGTTACGGGCTTTGTTTGATAAGGCATAATGTGCAGACGCTAGGGCAATATGAACACGGGTTAGCTCTGGCCTTAGGGCAATTAAAAAGAAGTGATCTTGTGGTGATCTTTAGCTCTTCCCCTTATTCTAATTTATCGGTTGATATCGCCTCTATAGCGCGTAAAAGGAGCTGTAAACTGTTAGTTATTACCGATTCTCTTTTATCTCCCTTAATTGATCACGCTACCGTTTCAATTAATATTCCAACTGATGGAAACTATTATACCAATAGTCTTTCCGCCAATTGCATCTTTATTGAAGCTCTATTAAGTTTGACCGCAAAAGAGCTAGGTGACACGGCAATCGTTAAGTTAAGAGAGCATGAAAGACTGGTGACGGAACTCAATGCTAACTCTTAGTTTGGATGTTGATAAATTTTTTTATCGCATTAATTGACTAAATATTCTGGATTGTTGGTGATTAATCG
Organism: Enterobacterales bacterium; assembly: GCA_030949565.1. Classification (GTDB taxonomy): domain Bacteria; phylum Pseudomonadota; class Gammaproteobacteria; order Enterobacterales; family Kangiellaceae. Next base: position 88,840 of record JAUZSK010000075.1, on the reverse strand, counting down.
GCAATTTTTTGATATAATTTTTTCCCGTCCTAAAGACACCTCTAATATCCTAAAAAGAGCAATTATTTTCAACCAGTGACGCTACCTATTTGACCCATTCAAAGAGGCTTCACGAATTGCTTGTGTACTCATTTATATTAGAGAGCGCTGTTATTGTAATTAATTGATTCTATACTCATTTTTGGCGATTTTTAATGACTAAGTTTATATTTGTAACGGGCGGAGTAGTTTCTTCTCTGGGGAAAGGAATCGCGGCGGGTTCGTTAGCTGCTTTACTAGAATCGAGAGGGTTAAAAGTAACCCTGCTAAAACTCGACCCCTATATTAATGTTGATCCCGGTACCATGAGCCCTTTTCAGCACGGTGAAGTTTTTGTGACTGATGACGGAGCTGAAACCGATCTCGATCTCGGTCATTATGAACGTTTTGTACGTACAAGAATGACTCAAGCCAACAATTTTACCACCGGTCGAGTGTATGCTGACGTAATTCGCAAAGAACGTAAAGGCGAATATCTGGGTGGGACAGTACAGGTAATCCCTCATATTACCGATGAAATAAAGAAAAAGGTGCATGAAGGTGCTAAAGGTTCGGATATTGCCATGGTTGAAATAGGTGGTACGGTGGGTGATATTGAATCACTACCATTTTTAGAAGCGATTCGGCAAATGGGGTTTGAGCTAGGCAGTGAACGCGCGGCTTTTATGCATTTAACCCTGCTGCCTTATATTGCTGTTGCTGGAGAGCTCAAAACAAAGCCAACCCAGCATTCAGTCAAAGAGTTACGCTCTATCGGAATTCAGCCCGACATTCTAATTTGTCGGTCTGATCGACCCATACCCGAGTCTGAAAAAGCCAAAATAGCGCTTTTTACCAATGTCGATGAAAAAGCCGTTATCGCTTTAAAAGATGTCGATAGTATATACAAAATACCGGCTATTTTAAATGCTCAAGGACTAGAACAATTAATTACCGAAAAATTCAAATTACCTAAGCAGGCGGTTGACCTCAGTGAGTGGGAGCGGGTGCTCTATGCCGAGGCTAATCCAACGGATGAAGTCAAAATATCCATGGTTGGTAAGTATATGGACCTAACGGAGGCTTATAAATCGCTTATTGAATCACTTAAGCATGCAGGATTACAAAATCGTTTAACGGTGCACATTGATTTTGTCGATGCGCAGGATATTGAACAAAAGGGTGTTGATATTTTACGCGGAGCACAAGCGATATTAGTACCCGGAGGCTTCGGCGAACGAGGCGTGGAAGGTAAAATTCTGGCCACACAATATGCCCGAGAGAATAAAGTTCCTTTTCTTGGAATTTGCTTGGGTTTGCAAGTCGCGGTTATCGAGTTTGCACGAAATTGCGCAGGTCTAAAAGATGCCCATAGTAGTGAGTTTTGTAACAAAACTGAACATCCTGTGGTTGGATTAATCACCGAATGGATCAACAAGGATGGATCTGTTGTGCAGCGAAATCAGGATTCTGATATGGGCGGCACTATGCGGCTCGGCGCTCAACCGGCTTATCTTGAAAAAAACAGCAAAATCGCTAAGATTTACGCTAGCAAAGAAATCAATGAGCGCCATCGACATCGTTATGAGGTGAATGAAAACTTTGTGGCCCAGCTAGAAGCCAAAGGGCTAAGTATATCTGGCCGTTCCAGTCAGAATAATCTGGTGGAAACTATTGAGTTAGCCGACCATCCATGGTTCTTGGCGGTTCAGTTTCACCCTGAGTTCACATCAACACCGCGAGATGGACATCCTCTTTTTACCAGTTTTGTTGCAGCTGCAAAAGACTATAAAATGCGAGACGATAAATAATATGAAACTTTGTGGCTTTGATGTCGGTCTTGAACATCCTTTTTTCTTAATTGCCGGCCCCTGTGTTATTGAAAGTGAGCAGCTGGCACTGGATACTGCGGGGACCTTAAAAGAGATCACTGACAAACTTAATATCCCATTTATTTATAAGTCTTCTTTTGATAAAGCTAACCGTTCTTCCCACCAAAGCTTTAGAGGTCCGGGGCTTGAAAAAGGCTTAGCAATTTTACAAAAAGTAAAACATCAAATCGGCGTGCCGGTGTTAACCGATGTTCACGAGGATACCCCTTTTCATGAAGTCGCCAGTGTGGTGGATGTCATGCAAACACCGGCTTTTTTATGCCGTCAAACTAATTTCATTCAACGAGTCTGTGAGCCTGGTATCCCGGTAAATATTAAAAAAGGCCAGTTTTTAGCGCCTTGGGATATGAAGTTAGTGGTTGATAAAGCCAAAGCCACCGGTAATAAAAACATCATGGTGTGTGAAAGAGGTGCATCCTTTGGATATAACAACCTAGTGTCCGATATGCGAAGCCTCGCCGTTATGAGAGAAACAGGGGTACCTGTTGTTTTTGACGCGACTCATTCGGTGCAACTACCAGGTGGGCAGGGCGCAACCTCTGGCGGACAGCGCGAACATGTACCGCTACTTGCCAGAGCAGCTATTGCCGCAGGTGTTTCGGGATTATTTATGGAAACACACCCTAATCCCGCGGAAGCAAAAAGCGATGGCCCCAATTCATGGCCTTTAGGTCAAATTGAATCGCTGCTAAGCACGCTTCATTCAATCGACCAACTTGTAAAAAAACAAGGCTTTGCGGAACAAGATTTGTCATAATTATTTAATTGTCTAGGTACATTGTTACTTAGGTTGATTGTTACCTAGGTATATAACCAGCGGATTGAAGCAATCCGATTAATTTCCAGTATAATAAGGTTAGTAGTGAGTCACTAACGACTTAATTTAAATCACCTAGGTTTGTTTCTAAAGATTAGGCCACTAATCATGAGGTAAAATTACTAAAGTTGTTGCAAGAAATTCTCGATTCGAGAGGAAATCCAACTGTCGAAGCCGAGGTTATTCTTGATTCTGGTATAAAAGGGATGGCTTGCTCGCCGTCTGGCGCTTCTACCGGTTCGCGAAAGGCGCTTGAACTTAGAGATCAAGATGCTAATCGATATCTTGGTAAAGGGGTTTTAAAAGCGGTAAGCAATATCAATGATATTATCCAGCCAGAATTGATTGGTATGGATGTGACTCAGCAACAAGCCCTTGACCAAAAAATGTTGCAACTTGATGGCACTGAAAATAAGGAGATATTAGGAGCCAACGCGATTCTGGCGGTATCACTAGCCGCAGTCAAAGCCGCAGCCAATTATAACCAGCAACCACTGTTTCAACAAATCGGTGATGGTACTCAATTGCCAGTCCCTATGATGAATATTATTAACGGTGGTGAGCATGCTGATAATAATGTCGATATTCAAGAGTTTATGATTCTGCCGGTTGGTTCAGTTAGCTTCTCTGAAGCTTTGCGCTGCGGAGCGGAAATCTTTTCATGCTCTAAAATCAGTATTGCGAGATAAAGGCTTAAGTACCGCTGTTGGTGACGAGGGTGGTTTCGCGCCAGACTTTGCTAGCAATGAAGAAGCCTTGCAGGCCATTGCTACAGCCGTAGACAACGCGGGCTATAAACTGGGACAGGATGTTTATCTGGGACTGGATGTTGCAAGCTCTGAATTTTATCGTGATGGACTTTATCATTTATCTGGAGAAGGTCACTCATTAACCTCAGAAGAGTTTGCTAGCTATTTAGAAGATCTAGTCAATCGTTATCCTATCATTTCGGTTGAAGATGGCATGGATGAAGGCGATTGGGATGGTTGGAAAATACTCACCGAAAAGCTTGGTAGTCGAATTCAATTGGTCGGTGATGACTATTTGTGACCAATACTAAAATATTAAGTCGAGGCATCGAGCAGAATGTCGCCAACTCGATTTTAATCAAAGTGAATCAAATTGGAACGCTAACAGAAACTCTATCCGCAATTAAAATGGCGCAGGATGCCGGCTATACGGTGGTAGTTTCTCATCGTAGTGGTGAAACAGAAGATACCAGCATTGCTGATTTAGCGGTGGCGATTAATGCGGGACAAATTAAAACAGGGTCGCTTTGCCGTAGTGACCGAGTGGCCAAATACAACCAATTGTTACGTATTGAGCAAGCCTTAGGTGATAAAGCGGTATACCCTGGGAAAAAAGCATTTAATTGTTTTTAACTTTGAGCCTTAACCGATAAAATATGAGAAAGCTATTAGCCATTATTTTAATAATACTAATTTTGTGGTTACAGTATCGTATTTGGTTTGGCGCTAATAGTCAGCAGAAATTGGATCAAATTAACCAACAAATAATTCAGCAACAGCAACAACTTAAACAGCTTAAAAAAATCAATCGCGAATTGCAGTATGAGACTATTTTGCTACGAAACGACCCAGACATCTTAGAGGAAAAAGCAAGAGAAAAAAATGGGAATGATCAAGAAAGAAGAAATCTTTTATCGGGTCATTGTAGAACCTAAAAAATCGGATAAAGAAAATTAGCCGCGTATTCCTAAAGGAGTCTTTTGATGCAAGTTGAAAACCTCGAACTTTCCAAAATTACTGGCTATGTAGCAATAATACCTGCGGCCGGGAAGGGTAATAGATTCGGTGAGCCGCTAGCGAAACAATATCAACCAATAAAAGGTAAAGCGCTACTCGATTACACCCTTGATATTTTTATTCAGTCTGCAGCCTGTGAAAAAATAGTATTAATTGTTTCAGCCCAAGATGAAAATTATCAGCAGTTGATTAATATTATCAATCATAAAATCATTGTTATAGAGGGCGGTGAACAGAGACAAGATTCCGTACACAACGGATTAAAGTATTTGTTTGATAATGGTCTACCTGACACTACACCTCTTTTAATTCATGATGCAGTGAGACCTTGTCTTGCAGATTCAGATCTCAATGCCTTATTGGAATGTTTTAGTGAAAAACAAAAGCCTTGTTTTCTAGCGGCCAATATTGCTGACAGTGTAAAAAAAGTGGATAGCAATCTATTGGTGCTAGATAATTTAAATCGCGATCAACTGGTTGCCGCTCAAACGCCGCAGATGGCACATTTTATTGACATAAATAAAGCCTTTATTGAAGCGGATGAAGTCAAACTAGTTGCCACAGATGATGTCGCATTACTTTGTAAAATGGGACTGAAAGTAGAAGCGGTAATTTCCAAACAAGCTAACTTTAAAGTCACTCGAAAAATTGATTTGCAATTAGCCGAGTTAGTTCTTGTGCAACAAGGGCGTTGCTAAAATGTTGAAAAGAATGATATGCAAAAGGAACCCTGTGCAAAAGGAAGTTATCAATGATTAGAATTGGTCACGGCTATGACGTTCATGCTTTTGGGGGCGATAAACCGCTCATTTTAGGTGGTGTAACCTTTAAAGAACACCAAGGTCTTATCGCACACTCTGATGGTGATGTGCTATTACACGCGCTTTGTGATGCTTTGTTAGGTGCTGCGGCATTGGGTGATATCGGTAAACATTTCCCCGATGATCAAAAAGAATTTAAAAATATTGATAGCCGTAAGCTATTAATTAATTGCTTCCAGCTTATTTCAAAACAGCAATATCGGATTGGTAACATTGATATTACTGTCATTGCACAAACACCACGTATGTCTGAAAATATCGAAGCCATCAAAGAAAACCTAATGCTTGATCTACTTTTGCCTCCAGATCAGATTAATATTAAGGCCACCACCACAGAAAAACTTGGATACATTGGTCGTAAAGAAGGCATTGCGGTGCATTGCGTTTGTCTGCTTGAGTCTAGCTAGAAAGACAATGACTAATAGGCGAAAAACAAACCAGCCCGTTACAAAAAGTGATGACTCTGCAGCCGAACATGCGCTAAAAATATCACCAGCAAATGAGTTAACACAAGTTCATTCAATCGACCCCTTTAGCCAACATATAAAACAACTAGCTACAGCCTACCAAGGTCAACAAATAAAAGCCGACATCCGATATAAAAGTAGCGATTTCATAGTCAATGAGCTGCTTAGTTTTGAACCCTGTGGTAGCGGAGAACACCTATTTTTACAAATCCAAAAAACTGACTGCAATACGCAATGGGTTATCCGGCACCTGCAAAAAACGTTTCAACTCACGTCAAAAGATGTTGGATATGCAGGTAAAAAAGATCGTCATAGTGTTTCGACACAATGGTTTAGTTTGCATTTGCCGGGAAAAGAGGTTGATGCGCATTTGCTAGAAAATGAACAGCTAAAATTGGTGGGCTTTATTCGCCACAATAGAAAACTACGAGTAGGTAGTATTAAACAAAACCAGTTTAAATTAATTTTACGTAACCTTAGCGCAATGCCTGAGCCAGCATTAATCGATAAACTAATGACTAACGGCGTGCCTAATTATTTTGGGGCGCAGAGATTTGGTCACCAAGCTAAAAATTTAGCTTTGGCAGACAAACTCTTTAAACAGCAAATCAATATTAAAAACAGAGAGAAACGATCCATGGCCATTTCCAGCGGACGTTCTTTTCTGTTTAATTTGATTTTATCAAAAAGAGTTGCGGATAAAACATGGAACCAAGCACTTGACGGTGACGCACTAAACTTGGCAGGCAGTCATTCATTTTTTATTCAAGACAAAGTCTCAGTCAAAGAGCAACAACGGATAGATAAGGGCGACCTGCATATTTGCGGCACTTTATTAGGCAATAAAGCGTCAGAGGTTAGTCAGCTAGCCAAATCATTAGAAGAACAAGTTTTTAGTTTATATCCAGAGTGGCGCCAAGGATTACAAAGGCTGGCTGTGAACACTCAGATGAGAGCGTTCCGTTGTATGCCAAAGGATTTTAGCTACCAGCAAAAGGACAACCAGGCGCAAATAGAATTTTCGCTAGATAGCGGGTGCTATGCGACTTCAGTCCTACGTGAACTATTTGATATTAGCGATATTGCCAGTGAACGGGCACAAGCAGCTTACCAAAGGTAGAGTACTCGATGATGAGAATATTGATTAGTAACGATGATGGCGTTGAAGCGGAAGGCATTGTAGAGCTTGCAACCGCTATTGGTAGTGTTGCTGATGTTACGGTGGTTGCCCCAGACAAAAACCGCAGTGCTAGTAGCGCTTCCTTAACCCTTGATTCTCCCTTTAGATGCAAGCAGCTAGAGAATGGTTTTTATCAGGTTTCCGGCACTCCTTGTGATTGCGTTCATTTAGGCCTGCACCGAATTATGCAGAGCCGAGTGGATATGGTGATTGCCGGGATTAACCACGGCGCTAATTTAGGTGATGATGTGATCTATTCTGGTACCGTTGCAGCTGCGATGGAAGGGCGTAGTTTGGGTTACCCTGCGGTGGCCATATCCATGGCAAGCCATCAAGCGAAACACTTAAAAAGTGCCGCAAGAATCATGTTAGACTTGCTGCAACGAATAAAAGATCATCCTTTGGATGGCAATATTATCTTAAATATTAATGTACCGGACCTTCCTTTGGAGCAAATAAAAGGGGTCAAAACCACGCGACTAGGTAGTCGGCATCGCGCAGATACGATTGTAAAAAGCCAAGACCCAAGAAATAATCCTATCTATTGGATTGGTCCACCTAGTCAGCCACAGGATGTTGGGCAAGGCACCGATTTTGAGGCGATAAGTGCCGGTTATGTTTCAGTGACGCCCCTAGTGGTCGATTTAACTGCCTATCAACATCTTGAACAAATATCGAAGTGGTTAGATAATTAAACAATCTACCGAATCAAAATATTCAAAAGAGAGATAACAATAATGTTAAAACAAAATCTCGCAGGAATTGGTATGACCTCGCAGCGAACTCGTAGTCGCTTGGTTGACCGATTGAGAGAAAAGGGTATTAAAGAAGAATCCGTACTTGCGGCCATTGAATCAATTCCTCGGCATATATTTATTGATGAAGCAATGGCACATCGAGCCTATGAGGATACTGCGCTACCGATAGGCATGGGGCAAACCATATCACAACCCTATATTGTTGCCCGTATGACAGAGCTGTTGGTCGATAGTGGCATTATGGGGAATGTGTTAGAGGTGGGAACTGGCTGTGGTTATCAATCGGCCATTTTGGCGCAGGTCTCGTTTCAAGTTTATTCGATTGAAAGAATTGAAGCTCTACAGAATAAAGCTTTAGAAAGATTTGCTACGCTCGATATAAAGAATATTAGTTGCAAGCACGCTGATGGCTATTTAGGATGGCCACTTAATGCGCCGTTTGATGCGATTATCGTGACTGCTTCACCGGATCAAATACCGCAGGCATTAGTCGATCAATTAGCAACGGGCGGGCGTATGATTATACCATTGACTCAAAATAACGGTGAGCAACAACTTATTTTACTGCAAAAAACGGATCAAGGCATGCAACAAACCGATCTCGAACAAGTAAAATTTGTACCTTTAGTCGCTGGACGTCTATCTTGAAAATATTTAGCCGATTTTACGAGATTTGTTTAGGTTGGGCTAAACACCCTTATTCTGAATACTATCTAGCCACGCTTAGTTTCTTTGAGTCTATTATCTTTCCGATCCCGGTGGATGTTATGCTGGCACCCATGTGCCTAAGCCGATTGGACAAAGCCTACCGTTATGCCTTTATTGCAACTATTTCCAGTGTTTTAGGCGGAATCTTCGGTTATCTTTTAGGCGCTTATCTTGGTGGCGCGGTGGTGGAACCTTTAATGCAAGAATGGGGATTTTCATCCGCTTTTGCTAAAACTCAAGTTTGGTTTAGTGAATATGGCGTGTTAATGGTATTTATAGCCGGTTTCGCACCCATCCCCTATAAAATCTTTACCGTGAGCGCCGGCGCCTTAAGTTTGTCGCCCATGGCGGATTTAGCACCCTTTATTTTAGCTTCTGTTTTAGGTCGTTCAGGGCGATTTTACCTAGTCGCCTACATATTACGCCTTGGTGGTGAAAAAATGGAGGAAAAACTGCATCAAACCATCGATTATATTGGTTGGACACTAGTAATTGTTGCAATTATCGCTTATTTGATGTACAAATAGTCTCAATAACCCGTTAAAACAACTAGTTAGCGTTAGGTTTTAAGAAAATTCTTGAACAAACAGCGCTAACTCACTGGTTTTCAACTCGGCGAGGCTAAAAATGAAACAACGATTGCTTTATTTAACGCTATCATCATTGGTCGTCACCGCATGTGCAAATAACGCTCCGGCACCGGTACTTGATATCAGTGATGATCCTGCGAACCTTGCTCAATCGGATGTTTTAAAACCAGATCCTTCAAACAAGCGTTTTTCTTATCAAGCGAATCCTTACAATCAACAAGATCAAAAAGCTTTGGTGCATAAAGTGCATGCGGGTGAAACTCTTTTTTCAATTGCTTGGCGCTACTCGCTTGATTTTAAGCAACTGTCGGATATTAATCGACTGGAAAATTATACGATTTATCCGGGGCAGGCATTACAGTTAAAACGTGCACCCAACTTGATTCTGCCAGCAACCACAAAAGATAACGGTCTTTTTGATTCAGAGTCGCTGATAGTAGCAATTAATAGTGACTTTTTTCATAAAGCCACTGCGACAACTTCTTTAAGTAAAGCTCAATCAGCCGTTAAGCCATCTAACAGAGTGGCTAACGTGACTTATCCGGCCAACGCCAAAGTAATAAGCAATTCCAACTCTAAAGCCGTTAGACCGAATGCTCGTTTGTCTTCGGCCAGTAATAAAAAGGTTAAACGCTGGATTTGGCCAGTCAACGGAAAATTGATTGGACGCTTTTCTAATAAGTCGACTAGCAATAAAGGCCTGGATATCGTTGCCAAGCGAGGCACACCGGTTAGAGCCACCGCAGGAGGTAAGGTCGTCTATAGTGGCAGCGGATTAAGAGGCTACGGTCAACTGGTTATTATAAAACATAATGATGCTTATTTAAGCGCTTATGCTCACAATGAGAAAATTCACGTAGAAGAAAATGAATATGTTAAAGCGGGTCAGAGAATTGCGGACCTCGGAAGCAGTGATTCCGACAAAAACAAGCTGCATTTTGAAATTCGATACAAGGGCAAGCCAGTCGATCCGCTAAAATATTTACCTAAAATGGGCAATTTGTAATTTTTTTGTTATAAATCCTAAAGTTATAGGTAATGGTGTCGATAACTCTACTGATCGCACCGTAAAATATAGTTGTTCATAATTAAAGGTGGTGCGCTACACAAGGGATTGCTGAGAGAAGTTAATCAGCGGTTTCGTTTTTTGGGATTCCTATCCCCCCGGCAGAGAGAAGCGAAATGAAACAAAATATAAATATAAAGCAAGATTTTGAGGATAAGCAACAGAATAAATCAGCACGCGGAGAACCAAAGGCGTCTGATCTTGAGGCTATTTCTAAAAAAGAATCCACCCCACTAACCAAGCGTAGCGCCAAGGAAAAATCCTTTGACGCAACACAGCTGTATCTTGGCGAAATAGGTGCATCACCTTTGCTAACCGCAGAGGAAGAAGTGTATTTTACTCGTAAAGCGAGAAAAGGTTGTGAGAAATCTCGCGCTAGAATGATTGAAAGCAATTTAAGATTGGTTGTTAAAATTGCCAGACGTTATTCTAACCGAGGGTTAGCACTGCTTGATTTAATCGAAGAAGGCAACCTAGGTCTTATTCGAGCGGTTGAAAAATTTGACCCCGAACGCGGTTTCCGTTTTTCAACCTACGCCACTTGGTGGATTAGACAAACCATCGAACGCGGCATAATGAATCAAACCCGCACTATTCGATTACCTATACACGTGGTCAAAGAGCTTAACGTTTATCTTCGTGCTTCGCGTGAGCTGGCTCAAAAGCTTGATCACGAACCAACCGCAGAAGATATTGCGGCTAAATTAGATAAGCCCGTTGAAACCGTTGCCAGAATGCTTGGCTTAAATGAACGTGTAACATCGGTTGATTGTCCTATCGGTAAAGATAACGACAAGCCGTTACTAGAAACCATCGCCGATGAACGCGAATGCGGCCCTTCTAATAAGCTACAAGACGAAGACCTTAAGCAAAGTATAGAATATTGGCTGGACCAATTAGGCTCTAAGCAAAAAGAAGTACTGGCACGTCGCTTTGGCTTATTGAGCTATGAAGCAGCTACGCTTGAAGATGTTGGTCGTGAAATTGGTTTGACTCGTGAAAGAGTACGACAAATTCAAGTGGAAGCCCTTAGAAGGCTTCGCTTTATGCTTGAAAGACAAGGTTTATCCTTAGCCAGCATTTTTAACGTTTAGTTAATATCGGTTAAAACGATATGTAAGATTGAGCAAGCTGTTTCCCCTGATAGTGGATCTGCCCAAAAAAGCGCGTCAGTTTGATGCGCTTTTTATTGCCTGTTAATTGACGATTTTGATGGAAAGTGCATGAATTTCAGTTTGCATCAATTCACCCAGAGCCGCATAGATTGCTTGATGCCTGGCTAACGGACGAAGCTTAGTGAGTGCATCACTTTTAATAATCACTTTAAAATGCCCTTTTCCGGACCGAGCACCAGCATGACCTGCGTGTAAATGGCTTTCATCAATTACCTCGAGTTGCGAAGGATCTAGTTTCTGTTGCAGGCAGTTTTCAATGGTTTGTAGACGATTCACGGTAGTACCTTGATAAAGGGTTTTACGCTGACTTCTTCATAGACACCGGCCAGCAGATAAGGGTCTTGGTCGGTCCAATTTTGAGCTTCACTTAAACTTTCAAACTCAGCAACAATTAAACTGCCGTTAAATCCTTGAGCATCAGGCGTTTGGCTATCTGCAACGGGGTGGGGCCCAGCGATGAGCAAGCGCTGTTGTTGGTTTAATTCTTCCAACCTTGCTAAGTGTGCAGGACGACTGGCTTCACGAAGTTTAAGCACATCCAGCTTTTGAGGATTAATAATGGCATAAATGGCATAGTACATTGGATTTTAGTTCTCGCTGTCGGATGGCGTTTCTTCATCCATAGGGAAATAGGGGTAGAGTTTAAAAATAATATAAAACAATAAGGCAAAATTAAGCCCCATTAAACCAATCAGTTTAAACTTAACCCAAAAGGCCTCATTGAATTCATAAGCCACATAAATATTGAGAAATCCGAAAAGAAAATAACTGAAAGCCCATAAATGATTCAAACTCCGCCAAAGTTTTTCCGGCGCATTAATGCCTTGGTCGATACCTTTTTCAAACATTTCTTGCAGCAATATTTTTCCAAGGATATGTTGGCGGTATAAAAAGACTAAAGCCGTCACCCAAACTAATACACTGGCCTTCCAAAAGATAAAAGCTGGCTGCCTAAAAATGAGGGTCATGCTACCAAAAATAACGGTGATAACTAAAGTCCAGAGATGTAGTTTTTCAAATTTACCGGTCAGTAGTCGAGTGCCGATATTTTGAATAAGGGTGGCAACCATCAACGCAATGACCGCGGGATACATAGGCTGCTCATCTTTTGAAAAGCTGTAGACTCCGACAAAAACAACAATCGGGAAAAAATCGAGAAAAAACTTCATTCTATTGGATACCATTAAAGGTTAATTTAAAGGCTAATGATAACGACTATTATTAGAATAGACTAGACTGTGACGCCTAAATATTGGTATGAATCAAATGAAATAGACGAAATAAAGCTGATTTTTGAATGAATCCCTATCTAAGCCTAGCAAAAGTGGTTAACATTCTTGTATTCACAAACTAATACTTGGAAATAACCTAGCCAAGCTTATGACTCAAAGCCTAATGCACTACGATTTTCACAGTCACACTTATTACTCGGATGGCGTCCTGTCTCCCTGTGATCTAGTGGATCGTGCCCGTAGCGAAAATCTCCAGCTACTAGCCATTAGTGATCATGATTCAATCAGTGGACTTATGGAAGCCAAGCAATATCTTAAGCAGCAAACCATCACCGATCTAAAATTAATCAATGCAGTCGAACTATCGGTTCAAACTGATTTTGGTGAAATCCACATGGTGGGTCTTAATATTGATCCATTTAATACAGAATTATTAAAAGTGATTGAACTACAACAGCAAAAACGCCTCGAACGTCTGTCTGTTTATGAAGAAAAGTTTAATAGAATTAATATTTTTGGCATCGAGCAAGCAACGCTCGATCTCTCAACACAAGTTGTGACGAGGAGCCACCTTGCACGCGCCTTGGTTTTAATGAATCTGGTCAAAGATAACCAGCAAGCCTTCAAAAAATATATCGGTAAAAAAGGCCGTATAAAAGTTGCAACCAATTGGGTTGCCATGGAGCAAGCAATCCTAGCGATTCACGGCGCTGGCGGTTTAGCCATTTTAGCCCATCCTACGCGCTACCCTATGTCTAACCGACGCTTAACTTATCTGATTGAAGAGTTTTCTTTAGCCGGTGGTGATGCGCTGGAAGTGGCTTACCCCAGTTTGTCGCCTGATAAAAAAGCCTGGTTGCTTCAGTTACGTCAAAAACACGATCTTTTGGTGTCAGGCGGTTCCGATTTTCATTATCCCGACTTAAAATGGACCGACTTAGGGCGTTTTCCAAGAATTGACTCGAATATTCCCCATGTAATTGATATTATTAATAATAAACTTAAGGTTTAGTCATATTCCAATCATAACCAGTGATATTGTTTAACCTAAATTAGTTGATGCAGCCATGATGGCGTTGAGAAGATTGCAATGACACAATATTTTGATATACATCCGGATAATCCGCAGCCACGTTTAGTGGGGCAGACGGTCAATATTGTCCAAAAAGGCGGCTTAATTGTTTATCCGACTGACTCTGGTTATGCCCTAGGTTGTCATATCGGTGATAAAAAAGCGCTGGACCGAATACGCCAGATCCGTAAGTTAGATAAAAATCATAATTTCACCTTAGTTTGTCGTGATTTAAAGCAATTAGCTAATTTCGCGCGGGTTGATAACACCTCTTTTCGCGTATTAAAAAATCATACCCCAGGACCCTATACCTTTATCCTAAGAGCGTCACCGGAAGTTCCAAATCGTTTACAACATCCCAAACGAAAGACCATCGGCATTCGGGTCCCTAACAATGCCATCGCTTTAGCGCTACTAGAAGGATTGGATGAGCCCCTCATGAGCACAAGCCTTATTATGCCGGATGAAGAAACTAACCTAGTGGATGAGGATGAAATCCACAAACGTCTTAATGGGCGGGTGGACCTCATTATTCATGGAGGTGCCATCAGCGACCTGCCAACCACCGTTGTAGACATGATGGAAGGTTACCCACAAATTAAGCGATATGGCGCTGGTAGCCCAGATGAATTCGAATAGCCTTTGAACAAATTTGAAAAAGCGAATAATTCGATTGCAAAGCATCAAACATTCGTTATAATTGCTCGCTCCTAGGGGTAACGCCTGCGGAATAGTAGTTTAAAGCCAGTGTGGTAATTGGTAGACGACGTACAGGATGTACAAGTGTCGCGGAAGGCAGAAGCCTGAGAGCGACCACGGGGGAATCCCCTAGCAAAGTTAAAATAGAATATATTTAGAAAAGTAAAGTTTAAAGCCAGTGTGATGGAATTGGTAGACGACGTACAGGATGTACAAGTGTCGCGGAAGGCAGGAGGCCTGAGAGCGACCATAGGGGAATCCCCTAGCAAAGTTAAAATAGAATATATTTAGAAAAGTAAAGTTTAAAGCCAGTGTGATGGAATTGGTAGACATAGGGGATTCAAAATCCCCCGCCTTCGGGTGTGGCGGTTCGAGTCCGCCCACTGGTACCAGATTAAAAGCCTCGATTATTCGAGGCTTTTTTGTGTCTGCTGGTTAGGCAAAATCCTGACCAAACGAAGGCGGGCTAGTGCAAAAAATATTAAAAAGAACGATATTGTAAAACATTGCCCTGAACGCTTGTAGGAAATTGATCATAGTCCGACTGTCTGAATTTATGGATTGCCATTTGATTCCTAATGTCTTGTTAATTCTCGAATTAGATAGCTTCAAGATTCACTTAACTGATTTTACGCACAATTGGATCTAATCGATATCTGCTTCACGCGCTCTTTCTAATCGGGCTTCCTGCTCTTCAAACGCAGCCTTGATCTGCAACATCACATCATCGACATCAGCTTCCTTATCACTCTCAGTAAATTGACCGGTTAAGACCACGTCGTTTTTTAGTTCTGCCTTTTCATACAATTCCCAAATTTCTTTGGCGTATTGACTATTGGACAGTTGGGGCGCGAACTGCGCGTAATAATGTGTCATGTTATTAACATCTCGTTCTAGCATCGCTTTGGCATTATTATTTCCCGAAGCGTCAACCGCTTGTGGTAAATCAATAATCACAGGACCAAATTCATCTAACAGGACATTAAATTCAGATAAATCACCATGGATCACGCCAACGCTTAACATCCGAGCAACGTCATGCATTATCGTTGTATGATCTTTGATTGCTTGTTTTTGAGTTAAAGAAACATCGTTTAAACGTGGAGCTACATCACCATCTGAATCTAAAATCAATTCCATGAGTAACACGCCATCAAAACATCCATAAGGTTGGGGAGCTCTTACACCTGCGTCAGCCAACCGATACAAAGCATCTACTTCTGCATTTTGCCAGGCCTCTTCCTGTTGTTTTCGGCCGAAACACGATTTTTTTTCCATCGCTCGATTGCGTCGACTGTTTCTACCTTTTCGTCCTTCTTGATATTCCACTGCTTTTTTAAAGCTTCTTTTTGAGGCTTCTTTATAAACTTTGGCACAGCGTATTTCATTTCCACAACGCACGATATAAACTTTTGCTTCTTTCCCGCTCATTAGTTGACTAATTACTTCATCAACAATTCCGTCTTCATATAAGGGTTTGATTTTTTTTGGCATTTTCATGCCGACTTTATACATGATATTGGGCAAAAAGTGAATAGTTGAATGATTTGTTATGGAAAATATAATTGGTCCCATGGGCTTGTCAAACAGCCAGTGCGATAAAATTATTGTGCAAGGTGCTGATTGCGTTTTAGCTCTGAATTAGTCGTATGTCTTCAACCCTCTTAGGGGCGTTCAGGAATCGTTTTTGACGTTGTCCAATTAGCATTTTGATGAGTCTGTAAGTAAATTTGTGTATCTGCTCATTTTCTAATACCTTAATCAAAAGGAAAGGTTATGAGCAAACAAACAACGAGTACAGAGATCAAAGCGCTTGTTGAAGTCCTTCAAGAGCACCTAAAAACGCCATCCGAAGAAAACAACTCACCGACTTGCTGCAAAAAAAACTGAACGAAGCTGCACTGGGTGCTGAAATGGCTGAACATTTGGGCTATTCAACGAATTTTTATACAACCAGTCTAAATAAAACAATTGAATTGGAAAATAATTGTTTGCGAGCTAAGGAAAGAGAACCTGACTCACTTTCGAAGTTTTTATCGAACTTTGGATAAAAACTGCCGAATTAGTTATTTTTAAAGCGGAACTTAACCTCCTTCTTCGAGTTTGGTGATTAGAACTTATAGACATACAATAGCCTTTATTATATTTTTTCTGTAGAGTACTGAATTTAACAAACTCAGCAATTCTCGGTGAAATTAAAAAGCCCAGTTTATCAGCTCTACAGCGCCATCAAAAATATTGCTTTCGCACTAAAGGAAGGCTTCTGAATATTATTTAAAATAAAATTGAACTTTTTATGAATCCAGCGATCTGATCAAAATAGATACTCATATTTTGGCTGGTTTATTCGTGAAACCCTTATTAAAACAAAAAAAGCATCTCAATTTCACCGCTCTTAGGCAAGTGATGGCCTCTCATTTTAACGCTATCTCTGATCCTCGAAAAAAAGGGAAGTTGCTATTACAGTCAGAAAGATGTTCTTATGAGTGCTTTTTCGTGCATGTATTTTCAAGAGCCTTCTTTACTTAAATTTCAGCAACAGATGGAAGATCAGCAAGGCAATAATAATTGCCGCTCCTTATTTGGTATTGAAAATATACCTCAAAGTTCTCAACTTCGAGACGTGCTAGATAACATCCCAAGTGACGCTATGGCACCCATTTTCAAAGATTTCTTCAGCCGTTTAAGACGCCATAAACATCTGGAAGGCTATGCCATTTTACCAAACGTTTTAATGTGCAGTATTGATGGAACTCAATACTATAGTTCAAAGAAAATAAGTTGTGAACACTGCTTGCATAAAGAACATAAGACAGGTGAAAAAACCTATAGCCATGCTGTTTTACAGGGAGCCATTATGCATCCCGATAAAAAACAAGTTATTCCTGTTATGCCTGAAGCGATCCAAAATACAGATGGAAGTAAAAAACAAGATTGTGAAACAAATGCCGCTAAACGCTTTATAGATAGACTCAAAGCAACCCACCCGCGTCAAAAGTTCTTGATCTGTGGTGACGGTTTAATGTCTCATCAACCACTCATTGAAAAAGTGCTCGATAACAACATGCACTATATTTTCGTGTGTAAACCTGGCGATCATCAATATCTTTTTGAATGGTTAAACGACTTCCCTGAATTGCCTTGCTTGGAAATAAAAGATGCAAAAGGTCGCACTCATCAGTATCGTTGGAAAAATGAAGTCCCCTTACATGGTCAAGCGGACGCTGTAGAGGTTAATTATTTTGAATATAAAATCATTAACGAGAAAGGAAAAGTGACCTCAACAAATAGCTGGGTGACAGACGTAAAAATAAACAAAAAAAATATTATTAAAATGGCTAAGGCTGGTCGATGCCGGTGGAAAATAGAAAATGAATGCTTCAATACCTTGAAGAACCAAGGCTATTGTATAGGCATAATTATGGCCATGGTAAACACTATTTGAATTACAATTTGTATCTGCTCACCTTGCTAGCATTTTACTTTCATCAAATATTTGAATTGACGGATAAGGTTTATCAAGGTTGCCGCAAAAAATTTGGCTCAAAACGCCACTTATGGGAAAAGCTGAGAGGCGCAATCTATTTTTTCATTTTTAGCTCGTGGGAAACGCTCTTAACTTATTTATTAGAAGAGCAAGAAGATATCAAGATCGGTTTTAAAAGTTCGTAGAAAGTCTGGTCTGGATTATTTGCACGTGATTGTGTAGCTAGATCCCTACCTGTAACTAAAGTATTAAGGGAGGAAAAAATCCAATAAAGAGTCCTTGACTATAAAAAATACTGAAATATCACATTTTGCTTAGAATATTCTAATTCACCGAGAATTGCTGTAACAAACTCAGCAATTCTCGGTGAAATTAAAAAGCCTAGTCTATCAGCTCTACAGCGCCATCAAAAATATTGCTTTCGCACTAAAGGAAGGCTTCAGAATATTATTTCAAATAAAATTGAACTTTTTATGAATCCAGCGATCTGATCAAAAGTAGATACCCATATTTTGGCTGGTTTATTCGTGAAACCCTTATTAAAACAAAAAAGCATCTCAATTTCACCGCTCTTAGGCAAGCGATGGCCTCTCATTTTAACGCCATCTCTGATCCTCGAAAAAGGGAAGTTGCTATTACAGTCAGAAAGATGTGCTTATGAGTGCTTTTTCGTGCATGTATTTTCAAGAGCCTTCTTTACTTAAATTTCAGCAACAGATGGAAGATCAGCAAGGCAGTAATAATTGTCGCTCCTTATTTGGTATTGAAAATATACCTCAAAGTTCTCAACTTCGAGACGTGCTAGATAACATCCCAAGTGACGCTATTGCACCCATTTTCAAAGATTTCTTCAGCCGTTTAAGACGCCATAAACATCTGGAAGGCTATGCCATTTTACCAAACGTTTTAATGTGCAGTATTGATGGAACTCAATACTATAGTTCAAAGAAAATAAGTTGTGAACACTGCTTGCATAAAGAACATAAGACAGGTGAAAAAACCTATAGCCATGCTGTTTTACAGGGAGCCATTATGCATCCTGATAAAAAACAAGTTATTCCTGTTATGCCTGAAGCGATCCAAAATACAGATGGAAGTAAAAAACAAGATTGTGAAACAAATGCCGCTAAACGCTTTATAGATAGACTCAAAGCAACCCACCCGCGTCAAAAGTTCTTGATCTGTGGTGACGGTTTAATGTCTCATCAACCACTCATTGAAAAAGTGCTCGATAACAACATGCACTATATTTTCGTGTGTAAACCTGGCGATCATCAATATCTTTTGAATGGTTAAACGACTTCCCTGAATTGCCTTGCTTGGAAATAAAAGATGCAAAAGGTCGCACTCATCAGTATCGTTGGAAAAATAAAGTCCCCTTACACGGTCAAGCGGACGCTGTAGAGGTTAATTATTTTGAATATAAAATCATTAACGAGAAAGGAAAAGAGACCTCAACAAATAGCTGGGTGACAGACGTAAAAATAAACAAAAAAATATTATTAAAATGGCTAAGGCTGGTCGATGCCGATGGAAAATAGAAAATGAATGCTTCAATACCTTGAAGAACCAAGGCTATTGTATAGAGCACAATTATGGTCATGGTAAACACTATTTGAATTACAATTTGTATCTGATCACTTTGCTAGCATTTTACTTTCATCAAATATTTGAATTGACGGATAAGGTTTATCAAGGTTGCCGCAAAAAATTTGGCTCAAAACGCCACTTATGGGAAAAGCTGAGAGGAGCAATCTATTTTTTCATTTTTAGCTCGTGGGAAACGCTCTTAACTTATTTATTAGAAGAGCAAGAAGATATCAAGATCGGTTTTAAAAGTTCGTAGAAAGTCTAGTTTGGATTATTTGCACGTGATTGTGTAGCTAGATCCCTACCTGTAACTAAAGCATTAAGGGGGCAAAAATCAAATAATGAGTCCTTGACTATAAAAAATACTGAAATATCACATTTTGCTTAGAATATTCTAATTCACCGAGAATTGCTGTAACAAACTCTCTAGAGTTGACGCATGATTGAATGCTGTGCTAGTATCGATGGTCTCCATGGTTTTTGCTATGACTCTATCTAGAAGCAGTCTTGCTTTATATTCTAAAAAGTTGCAGTTAGTAAGTATCGGTCCATCTTATAATATATAAGAATAATTAGAAGGGATATCGGGTACTTATGCTATTTAACTCATTAACTTTTGTCGTTTTTTTTCTGCTTGTTTTAACTCTACACTACTCGCCATTAAGTTGGCGAACAAAAAAAATCAATTTGTTAATTGCCAGTTATCTATTCTACGCGGCATGGAACCCTCCTTTTGTTATTTTGCTTTTGATATCAACCATTGTTGATTGGCATGTCGCTAAGTGGATTGATGTGGCAACCACACAATCCAAACGTCGAATATTTTTAATTCTTAGCATGGCCACCAATTTAGGGATTCTTGGTTATTTTAAGTATGGCGAATTTTTACTCCAAAACTGGCAGCTGTTCATGCTAAATTTCGGTATCGATTATCAGGTGCCGGAGTGGTCTATTATTCTTCCCGTCGGGATTAGCTTCTATACTTTTCAAACCATGGCATATTCATTGGATATATATTTGAAACGTGCTAAACCCGCAACATCACTTTTAGATTTCTCTTTGTTTGTATCATTTTTCCCTCAACTAGTCGCCGGCCCCATTGTACGACCCACTCACTTGATACCACAATTTGAAACGCCACACTATGCCAATCTAAAACAATTTTGGTGGGGTGTTAATTTAATGATTCTTGGTTTATTCCAAAAGGTCGTAATTGCTGATACGCTGCTTGCCCCATCAGTTGAAGCCGTTTATAACTCACATGAACCTATGTCTATGTTGGACGCGTGGCTTGGCACCTTAGCTTTCTCGGGCCAAATATTTTCCGACTTTGCGGGATACTCAACCACCGCAATTGGCGTTGCCTTATGCTTAGGTTTTTCTCTCCCTACAAACTTTCGATTTCCTTATGCTGCAATCGGATTTTCTGATTTTTGGCGGCGATGGCATATCTCACTATCGACTTGGTTACGCGACTATTTATATATTCCTTTAGGGGGGAATAAAAAAGGTGAGCGACGAACCTATATCAATTTAATGCTAACCATGCTTTTGGGTGGTTTATGGCATGGCGCTAGTTGGAACTTTGTAATATGGGGTGGTCTTCATGGTATTTTCTTATCTATAGAAAGGATCTTGAGAAGCCGTGTTGGCGATGCAGAGGTGCTGTTAAATACTTGGTTGAAAGTAGCTCTTGGCTTGCTGACTTATATTCTTGTTAATATTACATGGGTATTTTTTAGAGCTGATGGATTTGAAAATGCTATCAGTTTAATTAGTTCAATGTTTGGTTTTGCATCGGTTGGAGCCAAAACACCTTTGCCAACCTTATATATTATTCAAGTCATCATTGTAATAAGCAGCCTTGTCAGCGCACATTGGTTGATGAGAAATACCACCTTGGAGGCGGTATACCAGAAACTGCCTGCATGGTTAGTTTCCGTTATTTTAGTTCTGATGGCTTTTACAGTTATTATTACACAGGGGTCAGGTAATGCCTTCATCTATTTCCAGTTCTAATTCCAAGCCCGATCTTAGCTGCGACGAGATGCAGGAATTTAATGCCGAGCATGGATCTAAAACGATTGAAACGCACGATGAAGTTTATTCTAAAAAGCAACATATCCCTTATCGAGTTATACCACAGTTGTCGTGGTCTAAAATAATGTTTTTTGCGCTGCCACTATTAATTTTTAGCCTGGCTTCTTGGGAGTTTCTCGCCTATAAAATGGGGCACCGGTCCGGGACTTATCAAACTGGATTTGACAATATGTGGGCCGAAGAAAGAAGGAAACTCGATAAGCCTAATAATATAAAGATGGTTTTATTGGGTTCGAGCCGAGTGCTTTGGGGGATGGACTTTAATATTATGAGAGAGCATCTTGGTAGCCAACCATTACAATTGGCATTGCCAGGAACAGGACCCGCCTTGTTTGTAAAAGATATAGTAGACAATACTAATTTTGATGGACTCTTGGTTGTTGGTGTAACACCTTTTTTATTCAATCGAATGGATGAGGGCCATTTTGGAAAAGGCGCCTTGGATGCTTATCATCATCAGTCACCGTCTGGCTATACCGGCGCAAAACTGCAGGATTTTCTATCTGACTATTTTGCGTTTTTGGACGAAGGCATTTTCGATGCCTGAATTGATGGAGCGATATATAGATCTTCCCCATAGAATTGGGTCAAAAAAGCTGCTTTACAAGGAATGGAAGTTAGGTAATATATATCAAGCTAGGTTAACCGAAATGTGGCACCCAGTTGAAATTGTTGGGAGTTTTGATAATACTCAGATTACTAATTTTTGGTCCAATGGTTTAATAAAAAAACCACCAACATCAGATGAAATAGAAAAAATGGCCCAAGAAAGCATTGAGTATTATAGACCGATTATAGATAAAATTCGCCATCGGGGTGGTGATATTATATTTATAAGAATGCCATCATCTGGAGACTATTTAAAATATGATTTAAAGACGGACTATTATAATCTAATGTGGAAAAAAATGATCGATGACTTGCAAGTCGCGGCGTTAAATACTATGGATTACCCAGAATTATCCTCTGATTTAGAAACACCAGAGTGGTCTCATCTATCTAGAAATAGTCAGGATATTTTTTCTCACTTGATTATTGACTATATGAATCGAGAGTTACAAAGTAAAAGAGGACAGTCGATTTATGAGTTATTGAAAATAGAGCCTTTGCCTTAGAACTTCTGCGCAGAAAAATTAGTGGAATAAATAGTCAGATGTTACGTTTAACTAATTAGCATGAAAACAAAGTTGAAATTAAAAGCTCATTGATTGGAGTTGGGTAATGGAAAAATTATTTTTAGGTATTAATAGTCAAATCGTCTGCATTCGAAAGAAGGACGGTAAAGAGCTATGGCGACAAAAGGTCAAGTCAGGCAGGCTTACCAATGTTTATTTTGATGAAAACAAGCTGTTTGCCTATTCTGGAGGACACTTGTTTTGTCTTGATGCTGGCAACGGACGAATTAGGTGGGAGAGAACCCTAAAGGGCCTTGGATATGGTAATTGTATTATTGCGAGTGAAAGTGATAATGCCGCCTTAATTTCAGCCCAAATGGCTGCGCAACAGGCAACTGCAGCTAGCACGGCTGTCACCTCTAGCGCTGCTACTAACAGCTAATATTCATTTGGTTATAAAATTTTAGAAACTAAGCCAGTCCACAAAGTTTTTTACCGCATGAGCCAGCCGGTCTTTTGGTGTTTCTAATAGAGCTGCATGGTCGCCGCCAGCTAATACAATCCATTGTTTATTGGCATTGGGTAGACGGCTGAAAAATCGAGCGTGAGACGGTGTCTTTGCAAGTGGATCAAATTCACCTTGAAGCAGTAATAGCGGAATATTGAGTTGGCTTGCATCTAATTGGTTCCATTGCTCGATGGCTCTCCAATCAGCACGAATAGGATCGGCTTTTAATGATGCTTTCACATAGACTTGTATCGCCTTTTGTGAAATGGATCCTGGCACAATAAAATCACTAGCAGCATTTTTGGCTGTGTTTATTTTTTTTGCTGGATGATCTAACTCAGTTTGAGCTTCTATCTTTTCCTCTGGATCAATAGGGAAACCATATAAAATGAGTGCATTAGCAGCTTTAGGATGTTTTTGAAGCGTTAGTTGCGCCACCATTGAGCCGTAGGACCAGCCAAAAAGAGTGGTCGATTGATTGGTTTTGCGATTTATCCATTGCAGAGTATTGAATACGTCAAGTGAGGCTTTATTTGGTGTATTCCAACCGCTTTCGTCTCTAGCGGTTTCTCCATAACCTCTAGCATCAAGCGCCCACACGTTAAAACCTAATTGATTAAGGTTATCCATTAGAGACAGTTTCTCGCCTTGGACCTGTAGATCAAAGTCGGGTAGTGAGCTCCAGGTGCGTCCGTGTAATAAAAGAATATTGGGTGAAGATTTGTCTGTTTGATTAGTCAAGACCGAAGATAAATTGTTCGAAGCCTTAAACCACAGACGTAACGCGTGACCATTAGACTCGACGGTAAAAGATTTTAATTCTGAAGCCTTTAAAGAATAATTGAGTAACAGGGCACTGAGTAAAAGGATATAGCCAACAAAAGCGATCGATTTTTGCGACAAAAGCATGCCAGATCTCCACAGAATTTAGCGTGAGTTTATATTAACGGTTATGTCGTCGCCTAATTTAGCAGACTCGGCAAGTCTTGTCAGGCGTAATTTTCGCTTTAATCAATTACAGCAATGGGTAATTAGAGGCGTCAAGATCGTTAATTTTAAGAACGGACATAGAGCATGGCTTGGTTTTGAGTCAATCAGCAGCAGCGCTAGGGTTTGTACAGATTTTTTAGTATTAGCAATTACCGGGACGGTATTTTTGAGCCAAAGTACCGCCGGTACAATCCCAAGTAATCGACCCTAATGGGGAAGTATTTTTTACTAAGAAGCCATTATTATCACTGGGTTGAAATATTAAAGTGCCGTCACCCGCTTTTGCAGTAAAAGTAACAGTAATAGAACCATCATCATCATCAATTTTAACCTTTGATACATATTCTGTAGCAGCGGGCTTATCCCAACCACGATCAAATTTATCGGTTGCGTTGTAAGCATTAAGAATAACCACTCTTTTAGCGGCGGCAGCAGATAGAACGCCTTCTGATATACGGGTTCTTATCATGTAATCCTGATAAGCCGGGACCGCGATGGCGGCTAAAATGCCAATGATTGCCACAACAATCATTAGTTCGATAAGGGTAAATCCACTGGTGCGTTGCTTCATTTATACGCTCCTAACTACGGGTTAACAGTTTCTATAACAATTGTTAACTGGTTCAAAATAAATAAACTAGTTGTAAATAAAAATCTAAAAATGCGAAGTAGTTACGCCTTTGCTAGTGTAATAATTGACATTTTGTAAATTCTTAGCTGCTACTGTGCCTTAAAAGTGGTCAATGATCAACCAAAATGGAGCAAATACCACCAATTTAACATCTCCTAAGGAGATAATTCAATAAAATAGCGCAATCGTGACCCAGATCAATGTATTCAGCTTGTTTTTTTGTAAATCTTGTTGAAAATCATTCGCATTTAGACTAGGATCACTAGTAACCTAGAAATGAGCTGTTTTAGTTCGACTGAAATCCTAATTTTATTGTTAGGATTTTTACTTTTGAATTAATTTAGTTTAGGTAATAGTCGATAAGGTGTTTGATATGACCCAAAGTTTGGCCAGTGTTAACGCAGAGCAGTCTGTAAAAGTGGTAAGTCTCGGTGAGAAGGGCAGTGTTTTTCGTAAAAAACTGCTTTCTATGGGATTAACACCGGGTACGCGGGTGAGTATTCTTCGAAAAGCGCCACTGGGTGGCCCGCTTGAACTCAGTTTGCGTGGTTTTTCTTTAAGTCTTCGACAAAGTGAAGCGCGCGGCATTCGAGTTGAGTTGCTCAATTAAATCTAGTCCCTAGACTCGCTTTTTTTTTAAGTTTATTACTATCTAAAAGTTACGTTTCATTGCTAACGTCCAGTACTTCCTTTGCAAGCCGCATCTTTTAGATTCCATTTAGTATTTATTAATCATAAGAAGTTATCATGGCACAACATCTAACAGTGACCCTTTGCGGTAATCCTAATAGCGGTAAGACAACACTGTTTAATCTTTTGACAGGCTCCAAACACCAGGTAGGTAACTGGCCTGGGGTAACGGTCGAGAAAAAAAGTGGTTCTCTTAAGATAGACAAGCGTAATACCACTGGTGATACTGCATCCAAAGACGGATTTGAAATTGAAGTGGTTGACCTTCCTGGCACCTATTCCTTGGATGCGATTGATGAATCAATTGCTCTTGATGAAAAAATAGCTAGAAATTTTATCTTATCGGATGAGCCTGACTTAATCATCAATATCATTGACGCGTCTAACATTGAAAGAAACCTCTATTTAACCACTCAGATATTAGAAATAGGCAAGCCTACCTTGGTGGTGCTTAATATGATGGATGTCGCTAACAATAAGGACATGAAGATAAATATTGAGCAATTGAAAAATGAGTTGGGGTGTCCCGTGTTACCTCTGGTTGCAAGCCAACAAAGGGTTAATGCTTCTTTAGTTGAAGAGATATACAGGTTAGCTAACAATCCAGTAAAAGCGAAGCCTTTTAAATTAGATTTTGATCAACCTCTTAAAGACTGGCATAGTGAAATATTAGAGTTGATTACTCAGTCAAGCGATATGGCAAAGCAGAAAGCTCATTGGCTGTCTATCAGAGTTTTGGAAGATCATAACTATCCGATGGATGAGGCGTTAAAGCAATCGATTGCTGTACCAAAACAGAAAATACTACAAAAATATGGTGATGACCTCGATATCGTTATCGCCGATGCACGATATAGGAAAATATTGAGTTGGATAGAAAGCTCAGTCAAAAAAAGCGGTCAAGTCTCTCGAAGTTTATCAGAAAGATTAGATACTGTATTTTTGCACCGATTATTTGGTGTACCCTTGTTTTTGTTAGTGACTTATTTAATGTTTGTTTTTACCATCCATGTGGGCGGTGCCTTTATAGACTTTTTTGACCAAGCAACCAATGCTATTCTGGTGGAAGGCGGGTCTATTTGGCTAGCAAACCTTGGCGTGGCCGATTGGTTGAATACGCTTTTAACACAGGGTGTTGGCGGCGGTATCCAAGTTGTGTCGACGTTTATTCCTATAATTGGAAGCTTGTATTTATTTTTGGCCTTTTTGGAAGATTCTGGCTACTTGGCACGTGGTGCTTTTGTGATGGATCGCTTTATGCAAGCGATCGGTTTGCCGGGCAAGTCCTTTATACCTTTAATGGTTGGATTAGGTTGTACCGTACCCGCTATCTATGCCACTCGTTCGTTAGAATATGAGAAAGATCGCATCATGACGGTGATGATGAGCCCTTTTATTTCCTGCGGTGCGCGATTACCGGTGTATATATTATTTGCCGTGGTTTTCTTTCCTGATAATGCGTCGGGGCTTATTTTTGCTCTCTATATGATCGGGATTGTTATTGCAGTGTTAACCGGACTGTTACTGAAAAAAACCATTTTAGCCGGTGAAGTAACCCCCTTTGTCATGGAGTTGCCGGTCTATCATCTGCCACAATTAAGAAATGTCTTGAGTAAAACTTGGGGGAAACTGCGATCATTTTTATTTGGCGCTGGCCGACTCATTGTTTTAGTGGTGGTTATTCTTAGCTTTTTAAACTCATTGGGCACCGATTTTTCTTATGGCAATGAGAACACTGAAAAATCAGTGCTAACGAGTATTGGTAAAGGCTTAACACCGATGTTTAAACCGATAGGAATTAAACAAGAAAATTGGCCAGCTACAGTTGGTCTGTTTACTGGTTTATTTGCTAAAGAAGTCATTGTCGGGAGTATTGATGCGCTTTATTTAAGTCAGGAAGGTGTTGCCCCGCAAACAGAAGTTTTCATTCTTAAAAATCGGCTGTTAGACGCGCTTCAAACCATCCCAGATAATTTATCCTTAGTTCTTTCAGCATTGACTGATCCGCTAGGGCTTGATGTCGATATTGCTGACAAGGCTGGCATTGCTGAGTCACAAAATGTTAGCAGAACAATATTTGATCGCCTTAAGCAATCATTTGACGGTCAATTAGGCGCCTTTAGTTATCTATTATTTATTCTCCTTTATTCACCCTGTGTTTCGGCAGTGGGAGCAACCTTTAAAGAAACAGGTAAAAAATGGACATTGTTTTCTGTCGCTTGGACTAGTTTCTTAGCTTATAGTCTTTCCACCATCGTCTATCAGTCAGGTCAAATAGCGGTAGCTCCAGTTTCAGCCATTAGCTGGATTGTTTTTTTCCTGTTGCTTCATCTCGCTAACATCGCCTTTTTAAACTATTGGGCCAAGAAAAAAGCAAGCGAAGCCTCCGATCCAAACAGCCATCTTCATCAGAGGATTTTCTAATGCTGATGGATATAAAAAAACTTTTAATTGGAAGACAACAAATGAGTCTGTCAGACTTGGCCCGTCACTTTTATGTCAGTGAAATTATGATGCAGGATATGTTGTCGCGATGGGAGAAAAAAGGCCATATCGAGTCCTTTGAACTGGATGCTAGCTGTGGTTCCGGCTGTGGAAATTGTGATGAAGCGATGGATAGCAAGCTGATGTATCGCTGGCGCAATGCTGCGCAAAAACCTATTTTTGTCAAAGCTTCCTCAGCCTAATTTAGACGCAGAAGGTTTAAAACGAATGCTAATGTTTTAAACACGGAAAGCGGCTGATAGACTAGAAACCCAACCTTAACCTCATTCCTAATTCGGTTGTATAGCCCATATCTTTTGATGTGAGTCGCCCTGTGTCGCTTATGACATAGTAGCTTGGGAAGCCTCCAATTTGAAACTGAGTGAGGGTTGATTGAGTCCCTAGTAATACGGCAATGGTTAATTCATGCTGAGCTAAAAACTCTTCCACTTGCTGTTTATTTTTCCAGTCCAAGGCGATAATTAGAAAGTTTACCCTGTTCCCCGTCGATTTTTTAATTGATTCAATATTATCGATTGAAGCATGGCAAACCGGACACCAGGGTGCAAAAAAGTAGATTAGGGTTTGTTTGGTTTGTGCTTTTGGATCGAACTTAACAAGGTTGCCATCCATATCAACCAATGCAAAACTAGGTGCCAGGTTTTGGGAGCCTGTTTCTAACATATCCTTTTGTTGCCACAGGGTGATGGCATAGAAAATAGCGACAAATACAAGGGCCTGGCTAGTATAAGATAAGATTTTTTTAATCGATGGTTTTGTCACTTTAATATTCCTAAATAACTATTGTTCGAATAGATGCTACACAAGGCTGCTTAATTGATTGCCTGTTTCTTGTTGATACCAGCGATCGATCAGTTGCCAAGAGACCGAAAAACTAAAGGGTAGTAAGAGTTCGCCGCTTTGTACCCTTGTGGTCAGTTTATTTGCAGAAAACCAAGCGGCGTGCTCTAGTTCCTTATCAAGCAGACGTATGCTACTTTGTTTTGTTTCACATTGAAACGCTATCATTAAAGATGCGGGAAAAGGCCAGGGTTGTGATGCTATATACTGGATCTTTTCTACAGCGAGTCCAACCTCTTCCATAGCCTCTCTTTTTACTGAATCTTCAAGTGTTTCGCCAACTTCCGAAAACCCAGCCACCACTGAATATCTTTTTTCTGCCCAACTCGCTTGCCGAGCAAGCAGCAGGTTACTTTCTCCATCAATGATTGTTTCAATAGAAAAAATAACGGCCGGTTCGATTTTTGGAAAATGCACCTGCTCACATTGGGAGTTGTGGCACGTCCGGCTATGACCTGAGGCAGATATTTGACTAGGATGACCGCAGCAAGCACAAAATGTATTTTTGAAATGCCAATTAACCAATCCCTTGGCATAAATTAGCAGATTAACGTCGAAATCTGGGTTGACCATGGCGGCTACACGAATATTAATGGTTGATAGTGCCAATTTATCATTAGATTGCTGATTTTTAGCGAGAAGTTGATTTAATTGTTGGTTATCAACCGATGGCAACCAGACAAAATAATCGGTGACAGGGTTAGACTGGAGATTAGTTGATTCTGCAGGTTTGCTTGCTTGTCCTAGGTAAAGCAGCTCACTAGCCAAAGATTGATGGTCATGACTTGTGGTCCAACCTTTTTTGATTAGTTGCTGATAGCTAAAGTAACGGGGCTGATTATTGACACCAATAAACTGACCTTTAACCGCGACTAAAATTTGACTGCTATCTAGTAAAAAGCGCTGCTTTAGTTGATCGTTTTGCTCGCGTACAGCGGCATTACGGTCAAGTGGGATAAAAGTCATCGGATCTCGTTGCATCTTTTAATAGAATCGCCATCCTCCCATAAATAGCAGATAAATGAAAGCGGCTAAAGATAGTTGAGTCTATATCACAAATTCGATATTAGACAGGCAGATTCGATTTTAGATTCGATATTAGACAGGCATAAAATCTGCTTTAGACTTGATAATCGGCTCGATAATAGACAAATCTCGATAATAGACAGGCACATCGGGTTTTTCAAAGCCGTTAAAGCGCATCAATTTAAAAGGGGCTCTCTGAGTTTTATAGTTTTAAAGTCGGTATTTTGAGCAGATATTAAGGGTATATAAGAGGCGTCTATCTGTAACGAAATATGAATATGACTTATTAAAATATTAAATATCTAGTTAAATCAGTAGATTAAGGACGATTTGTAGACTTTTGTTATTCTTGTCTTAACGATTCGACATCTAACTGATATGGTGTTATAGTAGTATACAACACCAAGTGTCTGTGGGCGCAGTTCAAAAGACACTTAAAATGCAATAATGATGGTTTTAAAAGAAAGTAGTTAGCAATGTTTTATCCATGATCTTAAGTGAGAAACTATGACTGGAATTATTTGGAATGACCAACAACCGATTTTTAAGCAATTAAAAGAGAAGGTTGTCGAACTCATCATCGATGGTGTGGTAAAAGAAGGCGAATCGGTACCCTCGGTACGCCAAGTTGCCGCCGATTATCAGATCAATCCATTAACCGTATCAAAAGCCTATCAAGAACTGGTGGATGAAGGCATTTTGGAAAAACGACGTGGACTGGGTATGTTTGTAACCAAGTCAGCTAGAAACAACCTACTTAATTCGGAGAAAGATCGATTTATTAATCAGGAATGGCCAAAAATTATTGATAAAATAAATCGGTTAGGTTTGTCGTTGGAAAGTTTAGAGGCTAATAAAATGAACAAGGGCGGTATACAATAATGACAAGATTAATTAAAGCGCGCGGACTTTCAAAATTCTACCGAAATAAGCAAGCACTTAAATCAGTAGACTTTGAGTTACATCAGGGCAAAATCGTTGGACTGGTTGGTCCTAATGGTGCAGGTAAAACAACGATTCTTAAAGCAATTTTGGGATTAACTTCATTTGATGGTGAACTTGAAGTGCTTGGCATGAATCCCGCTACAGAGCGCCATCAAATCATGCAGAATGTCAGCTTTATCGCTGATGTCGCTGTTCTACCTCGTTGGTTAAAGGTATCTGAAGCGCTGACCTTTATGCAGGATGTTCACCCCAAGTTTAATCTGGAGAAAGCCAAAGGGTTTCTCCAAAAAAACCAAAATTCCAATGACAGCCAAGGTCAAGGAACTTTCTAAAGGCATGGTTGCTCAGCTACATCTGGCTCTTGTAATCGCCATTGATGCAAAGCTTCTTGTGCTTGATGAGCCAACCTTGGGCTTAGATATACTCTATCGCAAGGAGTTTTATAATCAACTCTTGTCGGACTACTTTGACGAAGGTCGTAGTATTTTGGTGACTACCCATCAAATCGAGGAAATTGAGAATCTGCTAACGGATCTTATTTTTGTAAGGGACGGTGAGATAATTCTTAATACAAGTATGGATGAGATGAGTCAAAAATACTGTGAGGTAATGGTGAACCTTGACCAAAAACAACAAGCTGAAGACTTAAACCCAATTGCGCAACGTGAAGTCTTTGGGCGCCGAGTTTATCTCTATGAAGGTGTTGAAAAGCAAGTGTTAGAAGCGCTTGGTGAGGTTAGGTCTCCAAGTGTCGCCGATCTGTTTGTTGCCATGATGAAGGAGGAACAATAATGATTTCAAGTAATATAAAGCCATTTAAAGCGTTATTGATTAGAGAATATTGGGAACACAAAGGCG
Source organism: Enterobacterales bacterium (assembly GCA_030949565.1). Lineage (GTDB taxonomy): Bacteria > Pseudomonadota > Gammaproteobacteria > Enterobacterales > Kangiellaceae. The sequence goes on along the minus strand of JAUZSK010000075.1, from coordinate 57,294 downwards.
CTATGTTTTATACGCCTGCTTTTATAGCGGCTTTCTTTGCATTTATTTTGTTGCTGGCCAGTTTTGCAGGTGAGTCGATTTTGGTTGAGATGGGTAGTGACGCTAGTTTCTCTGCGGAACTCCCCAAAGCGGTCGAAATGTTTGAAAATTTAGAAGATACTAAACGAAATCAAAGTGTACAAATTGGGCTTTATGCCCCGATGACGATTTTTGGCTTTGTGATGCTAATTGTCAGTTTCTTTTATGCCCTTGGTTCTTTATACGATGAAAGAAAAGATCGTAGTATCTTATTTTGGAAATCATTACCCATATCGGATATCAGCAGTGTATTATCAAAATTTGTAACGCTGTGCATTAGTATACCGATACTCTATTTTATTGTTATCAGTATTTTTCAGTTATTCGTATTGATATTAGGTACCATTGTTGCTTGGTTTGGTGGTAGTTTTGGTATTACTTTATGGACTTCATCCAACTTATTTCTGGTTATGATCAATACTTTATTGTCTTTAGTCGTTGCCAGCTTGTGGTTGGCTCCTGTTTGGGCTTGGTTGATGTTAGCATCCGCATGGGCAAAAAAATCAACTTTCTTATGGGGTGTTTTGCCTATCTTTCTTTTGTCTTTTGCTGAAGCATGGCTTTTTTCACAGTAAAATACTGCTTTCAGCTATCGGTATCCGAATAGGAGAAGGGTTTACCATTTTAAATTCTCAATTAAGTGGCTTGGTTGGCGGGGGAATGTTTAACCTTCCTTCAGATAAATGGTCAATGGTTTTTGTGAATGGGGAATTTTGGGTAGGGATGATCGTTACTATTATATTCCTAGGTGCTGCCGTTTTGGTCCGCCGCTATAGAGATGACACTTGATTTGTTGTTACATTTGTGAGACTATAATACTTAGTATAAAAAGGTAAAATATTATGATTCTAAATAGAAAAAGCACTAAATTGACTAGCAAAATAAGCTTATTTATCGCCGTAGCGATGATAGTCACTCTGTCAGTTGGCATACACACACATAGTTTTCCGACTGAAACCCTTGTAGTTGATGGTTCTGCATTATGTGCATTTGGGTTAGTAGAGATATTTTCTTTGTTACTCTGGTAATATATACTCTGGTAATACATCCAAAGGATAGAGAACACAATAAAACGACGCTAAGCGTCGTTTTTTTTTTACCCGTTGCCTGATTGGTTTAACTTTAGAGGGATAAATTAGGCATTTTTTGACCGGTTCTAATTAATCGTTTTCAATTAATTGAGTTAGAACGTAGGGTGCAACCACCACCGCCCATAATAGTGTTGTATCAGTACAATGCTTTTTCACCCATTCAGCACTGACAAAAGATACATTATTGTTTTCTATAAGGTTTTTTAGCTGGTTGACTTGATTATCAGCAATTAAAGTAGCCACTTCCACAAGATCCAGTTGAGCATCAACAACCAGTAGTTTACCCTGCGCAAAAAACACTTGGATTTCAGGCCAGAATACTTCAGCGGTCTCTAAGTTGAGTTGTTCCTTTGTGCTTATTATTTGAGTCATATTGATTATACTTCATGTTTCTGAATTAGTTATTTTAAAGGGCTTTAGATCTATTATTGCATGTGAATTATAGCAGAACACCTTAGTAATCTGAATTTTCAATGAAATTGGAGAAAAAGAGGTTTATTTAGAACCGATGGCTGAATTATCGGTCAAATGGAACAAGATGATTGAGTTTAATCGCTTTTTATGGATTGCCGTAATGAATTTACTGGTGAAGAGACCAAAGGCCTAGACTCAGTTACTTCTATTCAGCATATGTTAAGCTTAACTCTGCTATGTTGGTCTTGTAAGATTTGCTAGCTAGAGTGATCTAACCGCTTGACGATAAGGAATACAGACAATCTATAGCTAACCTATAGCCAACTATTGTTCATTTTAAAAGCATAAAGAGGATATTATTATGAAGCACATGAAATTAATTTTCACCTCAAGTATTTTAGTCATTTTTAGTCTTTTCAGTATTACCGCAAGCGCAGAGACTAAGGTTACTACAAAATTAGTTGATGGTAAAAAATTCCGTGATTATCAACTAACGGGTTACTCTAGAAATAAAAGTCTAGTTGTTCTGCAAAAGTCCTTTAATAAGCTTTTTACTGAACTGGTAGAAAAAAAGCAAGACCAAGGCATATTAGATAAAGATTTAACGATGGAAGTGGCTATTACAGATATTGATTTAGAAGGTTTCTATCACTTTGCTCTTGGACCACAAATTCAAGATATGCGAATTGTTGATTCTAATACACCCTTTCGTATGAATTTTAAATATAAAATAATGGATGCTCAGGGTAAAGTTCTGGAACAAGGTGAACATGAAATTAATGAACTCGCAAATCCTAGTCTGACTGCTCGAGGGGCGCGAAGAAGTGGTTATGTTAGCTACTACATAAAGCCACTAAAAAAGTGGTTTGATAAAACGTTTAACTAGTACAGCATTTGCATATAGGCCGTGAGTGTTTATGCAACACAGCGGCTTAGTCTTTACTAGCTTTTCCTAAGGCTATTTTTAATTGCAATTAAAAGGCCGAGCCCAATAAATGCTCCAGGTGGCAGTATGGCGAACAGGAATTTTTGTTCGGTTAAATAAAAATGTATTGTTAGGTCCTTTGCCCAGTCTCCAAAAAGTAAATGAGCACCGTCCAAAATAGTCCCTTGCCCAATAAATTCACGAAGCGCACCGAGTAGCATTAATACCAGCGTAAATCCGATTCCTTGGGCCAATCCATCAACCGCAGATGGCAGTGGTGGATTCTTACTGGCAAAGGCTTCGGCTCGACCTATTATGGTGCAATTAGTCACGATTAGCGGTATAAAGATCCCTAGAATTAAGTAAAGCTGATATGTATAAGCATTCATTAGTAATTGAATATTGGTAACAAATGACGCTATTAGCATGACAAAAATCGGGATGCGTATTTCTTTAGGAATATAATTTCGTATCATTGAAACCGTCACATTGGATCCCACTAATACAAAGGTAGTGGCTAGCCCAAGGCCTAAACCATTAATTAAAGTTCCAGTGACAGCTAGCAATGGGCATAGCCCCAATAGCTGCACTAAAGCGGTATTGTTATCCCACAGGCCATTTTTGATTATGCGACTGTATTGCGTTGTGTTATTCATCTTTTTGATAGCAGTTGCTAGCCTGTGTAAACAGTTGTTGTTGATGTTGTTGATAGAAAAGCAAAGCGTTATAAGCCGCTTTTACCATTGCTCTGGGTGTGATGGTTGCACCGGTTAAAGCGTCAAATTGACCACCATCTTTTTTAACACCCCAATTTTGTTTTTTATTCTTTATAGCTAGGCCATTAAATTGGTCTAGCCAGTTACCTTTTCTCCTCTCTATTTTATCACCAAGTCCTGGGGTTTCACGATGAGAAATGATATTCAAACCCATTATTTGTCCCGTTTTTGATATTGCCATTGAGAATTCGATGGGGCCCGAGTAGCCATCTGGTGCAACTGCTGTTAAAAGTAAAGCGACGTCTTTTCTGTGTTTTCTTAGACGATAGGCCTTTTGGAAACGGTTGCTACCTAATAAACTGAGGCTGCGAATTTTAATACAATCTTGATAGACTTCGTTATCATATAGACCCTGAGGAACAATTTGCGATAGTTGGCTAATCATATTATGTTCAACCGCCAAGGCAATTTTTTGTTTAGTCAATTGGTGTGTTATAGCGATTAATCCGGTTGATAAGAAAGCGAATAAAGCGAGTATCAGCCCATTTCGATTAATTTTCCCCCATAGCAATTGTTTTTTATTGGCTGGATTATCTGCGGTACTAGACATCGTTTTCCTCCAGCAATTGATGACCATAGGTTCTTGGTTTAGTGTAGTGGTCAATGGTTGGAACGGCAATATTAATCAATAGAACCGAGAAAGCGACGGCATCGGGGTAACCACCAAAGGTGCGGATAATGATAATGAAAAAACCAATTAAAGCGCCGTAGATGATCCTACCTTTAGTGGTGGTAGATGCTGTTACGGGGTCGGTTGCGATGAAAAATGCGCCAAGCATCGTTGCTCCAAGCAACCAGTGGCTGCTTGCTGAAAGATAAATTTGATCGTCATAAAAGTATAATACTGAGGCCGTGAGTCCCATGCTTAATAATACAGAGAAGGGGATCTGCCACTGGATGATCTTATTGAATAATAGGCTGATACCTCCAGCAAGAAATGCCAAGTTAATCCACATCCAGCTTGAATAATTTAATTCGAAATGCTTATCCTGAATAATTTCAGAGGTCATCAAACCCATTTGGAAAGCGGTTTTACTTTCGTCTAACGGTGTTGCCATTGTGTAGCCATCCGGTTAGCATTCTGAAATCTTGTAAGCTAAGTCCAGAGCCTGTTTGGGAATTAAATATGATAGACAGACTTTGACCAAAGCTTGGACTGTTAGCGGCTATTTCTGAGCTTGGTAGCCAGCTGGTCATTTCAATAGGAAAGGATATGAGTAATAAAACATAACCTACCATTGCTGGGTTAAAAGGATTAAATCCGAGGCCACCGTAGAGTTGTTTGGCAATAATTATCGCAAAAACCACTCCAATTAGGCTCATCCACCAGGGAAGTAAAGGTGGTATTGCTAGTGCGATCAACCAGCCTGTAATGATCGCTGAGAAATCAAGTAAATGCCTCTTAATCGGGCGAGCCCTTAGTTTTAATACCGCCGCTTCAGCAAATAGAGCATAGCCAATACACAAAATCAGATTAATTAAAATACCCCAGCCTAAATAGTAAACCTCCGCCACAGTGCCAGGTATTAAGGCTGCGCCAACGCCGAGTTGCCATCATGCGAGAGATGTATCAAGTTTGCTATTTAATTGGTTTCAAGTTAAATCCTCTTTGCGCTGATTATTATTTTGTTTTTGTTTTACACGCTGTAATGCGGCAGCTATAGCAGCTTTTTTTCCATCGGGATCGGCTAATTTATCGGCCGTTGCTCGTTCTCTTTCGGCTGCTGCTTGGCGCCGTTTTTCATCGCTTTCTTGTTTTAGCCTTGTTAGTCGAACTTCTCTTTGTTCAAACCGATTTTTAGCAATTTCTGATTTCTTATGCGTGCTATTTTGCTGCTTTATTTTAGCTTTGGCAAAGCGGTAATAGTCAACCAACGGAATGTTGCTTGGACAAACGTAATCTCAGGCACCACATTCAATGCAGTCAAAAAGATTAAGTCTTTGAAGTGATTCCAATTGCTCAGCTTTAGCCTGCCAATATAATTCCTGTGGTAATAGATTAATCGGGCAGGCTTGTTGGCATAGGGTGCAACGAATGCATTCTCTAATTGTGGATTGGTTGGCGCTGTCGAGATTAAAAATTAAACAGTTGCTAGCCGCTTGGATTGGGATAACTAGGTTGAAAACTCTTTGCCCCATTAAGGGGCCACCAACCACAACCCCTTTATTAAAATCGGCTTCAATTGAAAGTTCATCAACAATAAATTGAATCGGTGTTCCTATGGCAATCCAGTAATTTCCTGTGGGGCTGACGCCTTGACCGGTAATAGTGACCAAGCGATGAGTTAAGGCTTGACCATCAATAACGGCTTTTTTGATTGAAAATAGTGTTGCAACGTTTTGCACCAGCAAACCAAGCGAGGCAGGGAAGTGCCCGCTGGGAACTTCTTTACCGGTGGTTAGCTGTATCAATTGTTTCTCGCCACCACTGGGGTATTTTGTGGGTACTACCAATATTCGAATTGGGTAGGTCAGTTGGTTTTGTTGCCGCAAACTTTGGATGGCATCGGTTAAGGCTTGAATGGCTTGCGGTTTATTGTCTTCTATTCCTATTATAATTTCTTCTGCGTGACTGATAAAAGCACTAATCTGACTCCCAATAAGGATGTCGTTCGAATGCTGTTGCATTAGCTGATCATCGCAGGTGATGTAGGGCTCGCATTCCATGCCATTGACGATTAGCGTTTTTATTTTTGAGCCACCATAACGTAGTTTTTGTGCGGTAGGAAACATCGCGCCGCCTAAACCAACAATGCCAGCATCTTCAATTCGTTGTATCAGTTTGTCTGCAGATTCATGTTGCCAAGTGGCTAACTTTTCGAAGGTCGCTGTGCTGTTTAAATTTTGTGGTTTAATTTTAATTGCAGGTTTCACTCCTGATGGATGACCGAGATCCATTAATCCTATTTCACTAATGATTGCGTCAACTGGACAAATAGCTGGGCTTTTTGGGTTGCCTGAAAACGTAGCAAATTGTGACTGGCTGGTGACTAGTGCTTGCCTACTTTTGACGGTTTTACCTTGGTCGCTAGTAGCCAATCAGTGTTGACTTTCCTGCGAAGAATAATATAGCGGAAAGGTCAGCTCCTGAGCCATTTTAAGATGTTTTATTGGTTGCTGGTTCGATAAGTTTTTATATTGCTGTGGGTGAATGCCGCCATTCATTTTAAAAGGCGATGGCTGTGATAATTTTGTTGTTGATTCTGATTGCCAAGCTGTGGTCATTTTATCCCACCTGCTTTATTGCAATAGATTCAAGTGGATTGATGCCTGCGCTGCGAGGCTTAATCGGTAATTTGTTTTGTACAACAAACGGCATTTCAATACAATCTACGGGGCAGGGTGGCACGCAAAGATCGCAGCCAGTGCATTCGGATTCTATCACTGTGTGCATTTGTTTGGCAGCTCCAACGATGGCATCCACCGGACAGGCCTGAATACATTTGGTACAGCCGATGCATTGTTGTTCAATAATCACGGCCACACGAGGCGGGGCTTCTTCACCACAGGTTTCATCCAAGGGGATTATCTCAACTTCGAGCAATTGTGCCAATGCTTTTATACCCTCTTCACCACCCGGAGGACAACGATTAATGGCCACACCATCGGCGATGGCCTCAGCGTAAGGTTTACAGCCAGCAAAACCACATTGCCCGCATTGTGTCTGGGGTAGTTTATCATTGATTTGTTCAACCAGAGGATCACCTTGGGCTTTGAACTTGACCGACGCATAACCAAGCAGTGCACCACCCGCTAAGGCGAGTAAAGCAATGATTGTCGGGGCTATCAATAGTTCCACAATAGCGCCTATATTTTAACCAGGCCGCTAAAGCCCATAAAAGCTAATGACATTAATCCGGCAGTAATTAAGTTAATTGCTGCACCTTGAAAAGGTTTTGGCACATCGGCAACTGCGATCCTTTGCCTAATAGCGGCAAACAAAATTAAGACTAAGGAAAATCCAACGGCCGCACCAAAGCCAAAAAATATGGATTCGATAAACGAATGTTGTTTACTTACACTCAGTAGCGCGACCCCTAAAACGGCACAGTTGGTGGTAATTAAAGGGAGAAATATACCCAATAGACGATACAGAAGCGGACTGGTTTTTTGTATGACTAGTTCGGTAAATTGTACGACGATAGCAATGGCTAAAATGAACGATAAGATTTGTAAATATTCGATTGAAAGTGGTTGTAAAATAAAACGATTAATTAAATAGCTAGTCATTGAAGCTAGGGTCAACACAAAGGTGGTGGCCGCCGCCATACCCACGGCAGTTTCGACTTTATTAGAAACCCCCATGAAGGGGCAAAGACCTAGAAACCGCGATAAAACAAAGTTATTCACTAACACGCTAGAAATTAAAAGTAGCAGGATATTGGTCATACTGTTGCCCCTAATTTTTTGTGAAATTTAACTAACTTTATTAACGAGAAAAATCCTCGTATGAAATTAATCCGCTTCTAACTCAGTTTGTTTTTGTGCTTTCCGAGAGAAATAATAATGCCGTCCAGCCAATACCGTAAAAACAAGAATCCCCCAAACTGCCAGTAATCTCATAAGCCCGCTTATAACCGCGCTTACGCCTTCAACTTCTGCATCGAGCAATGATGTGATGGCTAGCGGAGCATAGGTGTGAGAATCTTTTACTAGGTCAGGGGTAAAGGCGCCGACGGCTAAAAAACTAAGTAGTATAAATTTAACAAGCCAACTGAATCGTCGTATTTTATAACCCACTAGGGCTAGCAATAGAACACCAAATGCCATATATACTACCCATGCCGTGCCGTAGAGTTCAAAAGTTTGCATAATATCAATACTGCCTCTATTCAATTCTAGTTAATCCTGTTTGGCCGATTTAATAAACCCCAAGGTACTATATCGCTATCTATTTAACTCGCATTCCGGGTAGTGCGCCATCATCGGGGTTCAGTAGCCATAAATCTTTACCGCCGGGGCCGGCCGCTAACACCATACCTTCGGAAACGCCAAAGCGCATTTTTTCTTGGGGCTAAGTTAACGATTGTCAGGGTCATTTTACCGATAAGTTGCGCGGGATTGTAGGCAGATTTTATACCGGCAAACACCTGTTTAGTGGTATCGCCCACATCGAGAGTTAACTGTAACAGCTTATCAGCACCTTCAACTTCTTTGGCCTCTATGATTTTACAAATACGCAGGTCTAGCTTGTCAAAATCTGCAAATTGAATTTCATCTTTAACCGCTTCGATTTGCTTGTCTTTAGTTTTAGAGTCAGACGATTGAGGCGCTGATTGCTGGTAACTAGGCGCTTCTACCGAGCTGGTTTGCATTTTTTTCGACCTGTGCGGGTTCTACCCGTTTCATCAATGGTTTAAAATCATTAAGCTCATGGGAAACTAACGGTTTGCTAATATCCTGCCAGCTGAGCGGATCTACTTTTAAAAAATTTTCGACCTGAGAAACTAACTGGGGTAGCACTGGTTTTAAATAGATCGATAGAATATGAAACAAGTGGATACCCATGGAGCAAATAGCCAATGCTTGATCGGCGGTTGACTCATCTTTGGCTAATTTCCAAGGTGCTTGTTCATCAATATAAATATTAGCTTTGTCGGCTAATTGCATAATGACTTTGCTGGCTTTACCGTATTCTCGATCTTCATAAAATTGGGCTATTTTATCTGCTGATTGCTGGAATTCCTTAAGGAGCATCGGTTTATCAATGGAGGCATGAAGCTGGTTACCCGATTTTTTAATCAGCTTGGCGCAGCGGCTTGCGATATTGACATATTTATTCACTAAATCGCTGTTAACTCGCTGAACAAAATCTTCTAGGTTTAAATCAAAGTCATCGATTTTACCGGATAATTTTGCTGCAAAATAATAGCGTAAATACTCGGGATTAAGATTCTCTAAATAGGTTGATGCCTTAATAAATGTGCCCTTTGATTTTGACATTTTAGTGCCGTTAACGGTTAAAAATCCGTGTGCAAAAACACTGGTAGGCATTCTATAGTCGGTTGCATGTAAGCAGGCAGGCCAGAATAAACAATGGAAATTGATAATGTCTTTACCAATAAAATGATACACCTCGGCATCGCTTGATTTTTTCCAAAAATCATCAAATTCAAGCTCTGGTGTTTTATCACAGAGATTTTTAAAGCTAGCCAAATAGCCAATAGGTGCATCAAGCCAAACATAAAAGAACTTATCCGGGTGACCTGGTATAGAGTAGCCAAAATAGGGCGCGTCACGAGAAATATCCCACTGTTGTAAGCCGACATCAAGCCATTCATTAAGTTTGTTTTCAATTTGCTGACTGACACCGTCTTTTAACCAATTTTTCAAGATATTTTCAAAATCCTGTAGCTTGACAAAAAAGTGTTCGGAATCTTTTAATATCGGCGTAGCACCTGAAACCGCTGATTTGGGATTTTTAAGATCGGTTGGATTGTAAGTGGCACTACAAGAGTCACAATTATCACCATATTGATCAGCGGACCCACATTTTGGACATTCGCCCTTGACGAATCGGTCAGGTAGGAACATATGTTTATCAGGGTCATACAGTTGGTTGATGGTTCGTCGCTCGATATGCCCTTTATCAAGCAGTGATTGATAAACTTTTTCGGTATAAAATTTATTTTCTTCACTATGAGTTGAATGAAAGTTATCAAAATTGATATGAAAACCATTAAAATCTTGTAAGTGATCTTGGTGACTTTTGGCGATAAGCTCTTCAGGCGTAATATTTTGTCGTTGAGCGCTTAGCATGATAGGAGTACCGTGAGTATCATCGGCACAAACATAGTAGCACTCGTTACCCACTAGTTTTTGGAAGCGAGCCCAAATATCGGTTTGAATATATTCAAGCATATGGCCAAGATGAATAGGGCCATTGGCATAGGGTAGGGCACTGGTAATCAGTATTCGACGGCTACCATTTTTAGTTATTTTCGAGTGTGACATTGGGTTACTTAATTTCACTTTTAGGGTTAATGTTGGACTGGCACAACTATACCGATTTTTTGCTGTTTAATCATCTATATTATGCATTTAGGCTGGATTCTTGTGTCAATATTGGGTGATTAGCCACACAAATTAGGTAGGTATTATATTGCTAATATCGGGTATAATCTCGGCACTTTTGATACTAGGTGATAAATTTTATGCTTGAACAACAAACTTTGCTCGAAACCATTAACCAACAAGCCTTTGAGCATTTTCCAGCAAACCTTCAATTAGCCGATTTTATTAAAGATACTAAGTTATCGGCGTCGCAGGTGACTCTGAATATTCAATTACCCTTTCCCTATGAAGGACAAATACCAGCGTTACAACAAGAAATACTACAAAGGCTTGCTAATGCTTGGCCTGAGCATCAATTCGATGTTCAAATTGAGCAACGACTATTAGCTTATAAAACTAAAGCTGGCGTTGATCCCATCGCCAAGATAAAAAATATCATTGCAGTCGCCAGCGGTAAGGGCGGTGTCGGTAAATCCACTACCAGCGTTAATCTCGCTTTAGCCCTGCAAACGGAAGGCGCTAAGGTTGGTCTATTGGATGCTGATATTTATGGCCCAAGTATTCCTATTATGCTCGGTATTGCGGATCAAAAACCAGTTTCTAAAGACAACAAAACGATTATGCCGATGATGGCACATGGTCTTGAATCAATGTCTATCGGCTTTCTAATTGATGAAGCGCAGGCGATGGTATGGCGCGGACCGATGGCTTCCTCGGCATTACAGCAGATTGTTCGTGATACTCAATGGGGTGATTTAGATTATTTGATTATCGATTTACCTCCTGGTACTGGAGACATTCAGTTGACTATGGCACAAAAAATACCTGTGACAGCGGCCATTATTGTGACTACACCACAGGATTTGGCGTTAGCCGATGCACGTAAAGCCATTAGTATGTTTGAAAAAGTAAAGATTCCAGTGATTGGTTTAGTGGAAAATATGTCAGTGCATATTTGCAGTGAGTGTGGGCATCAGGAAAATATTTTTGGATCGGGTGGAGGACAAAATCTATCCGATGGCTACGATATACCAATGTTAGGTCAATTGCCATTAGCGGGCTCCATTCGGCAACAGCTAGATCAAGGGAATCCTCCGCTTGCGCAAGATCCGGAAAGCGAAATTTCACTAATTTATCGTGAAATCGCACGCAATATGACGGCTAATCTAAGTCAGTTGACTCAAGACTTTTCCAAAGGTGGCGCAGCTATTGAAATATCAAGCTGGAAACCGAAAGATTAGTTTTGCTTAGGCGCTCAATCGCTGATTGAAGGTAACAGTAGCCATTACGCGAGGCTAAAGCTTGCTGAGGAGTAAAAATTGGCAAGCTTTTAAAAGAAAATCACTAAGATAGCAATAAATTATCGAGCAAGCCTGAATAATGCGCTACCTTATGGTAATATCCATGCAATTTCAAACCACAAAAGTTAACCAATAAAGATGAGTATAAAGGCAGATAAATGGATGCGGAGGATGGCTAAACAGGGCATGATTGAGCCTTATGAGCCAGGGCAAGTTCGCCAATCTAATGGACAAAAAATTATCTCTTACGGTACTTCCAGCTACGGTTATGATGTGCGCTGTTCCAATGAATTTAAAATTTTCACTAACGTTCACTCGGCCGTGGTTGACCCCAAAAACTTTGATGATAAGAGTTTTGTAAACATTACCTCCGATGTGTGTATTATTCCACCCAATTCTTTTGCGCTGGCAAGAACGGTTGAATATTTTCGTATTCCGCGTAATATTCTGACTGTCTGTTTGGGTAAATCAACCTATGCACGTTGTGGCATTATTGTTAATGTCACACCCTTAGAGCCCGAGTGGGAAGGTCACGTGACGCTAGAGTTTTCTAACACCACACCGTTACCGGCAAAAATTTATGCCAATGAAGGTGTGGCACAGATGTTATTTTTTGAATCGGATGAAGTTTGTGAAACCTCCTATGCCGATCGTGCTGGAAAATATCAAGGTCAAACGGGAGTGACTCTGCCTAAAACGTAAGTTAAGCCTGCATCGATTAGAACGCTATGGCTTAATATCTAAGCCGTAGCGCATTTAGAACCACAATGAGAGAAGAAAAACTCATCCCCAAAGCGGCGAGCCAGGCCGGTACTAAACCCATCATTGCAAATGGAACGGCAATTAAATTGTAGGTCACTGCCCAGATAAGGTTTTGCTTAATAATCCTTCGCATCTTTTTAGACAGTTGCAGGCTATCGCTGATAACCTTAAGATCCTGCGTCACTAGCACCGCATCTGAGGCGGTTTTAGAAACATTGGTCCCATTGGCCATGGTAATACTGACATTCGCCGCGGCCAACGCGCCTAAATCATTTAGACCGTCACCGACCATTAAAATTTTATGACCAGCTTGCTGTGCTTGCACCACCAATGACAGTTTATCCTTTGGCGTTAGAGCTGCATAGTAGTGGTCGATAGACAGTGCTTTAGCGGTATATTCTACCAATGATTTTTCATCACCGCTTAAGATGAAACACTGATAACCTTTGGTCTTGAGATCTTGAATAAGGTGGGCCGCATCGTTTTTAATTTCATCTTCAAGTAAAAAAGTGGCGATATGCTGACCATTAGCCATTAAGTAGAGTGGTGTTTCAAAAGGTTGATACTCGCAGGGATTGATTGTAGCGCCATATTGTTCAACATAGTCTCGACGCCCAAGCCTATAAGCTATCTGATCAATTTCACCTTCAACACCTGCGGCAATTGTTTCCTTGTGATTAACAACCACTCGCTTTTGAATGGCTTTTTGTTTAATCGCGATGGCGATGGGATGATCCGAAATTTGTTCTAAACTAGCGGCTATTTGCAAACAGTTTTGAGCTGACAGATCGGAGAAAACCTGAATATTGGTCAGAGTCATCTGACCCTGGGTAAGTGTTCCGGTTTTATCAAAATATATATGGTCGACTTTAGCCAAATTAGCTAGTGCATCGGGGCTTCTTAACATTAATCCCAAGTCGGATAATTCTGCAGCAGCCGCGGTAAAACTCGCTGGCGTTGCTAAGGATAATGCACAGGGACAGGTAATTACTAGCATTGATAAAACCACTGAAAAAATCATTTGGGGATCTATCTGCCACCAGTAGAGTCCAGTGATTACGACTAAAGCTAACAGTAAAGAAATATACCAATGAGAAAACTGATCAGCCAGATTGACTGCTTTAGGCTTTATTTTTTCGGCCTCTTGTTGCAACGCTATTAGCTGATAGATTCGACTATTTTTAACTTCCTTAGCGACTCGCATTTTAAAGCTGGCGGAATTATTAGTAGAGCCACTAATCAAGTTATCGCCTTGCCGTTTTACTAAGGGGATAAATTCACCGGTTAAAATAGCTTCATTAATTTCTGCAGACTCATCCAGTAGTTTTCCGTCACAGGGAATAATGGCACCTGCAAATATGATCAAACAATCGCCGGGCTTGACCTCAGAAAGTCGTATGATTTCATTATTTCCATTCTGTTGTTTAGTCACGGAGAGAGGCAATAGCTGTTGAAAATTTTGATGTTTAATTAATGAATGGTAACGCGCTCGATGCTCTAGATAACGGCCAATTAGCAAGAAAAAAGTAAACATTACCACCGAATCAAAATAGAATGCATTGGCACCGTAAAATAATGAATATAGGCTCGCAAAATAGGCACTCAAAATAGCTACGCTGACCGGAAAATTCATGCCTAGTCGTTTGGCTTTTAAATTAAGGTAGGCACTTCTAAAAAATGGTACAGCAGAATAAAAAACAATTGGTGTAGTCACTAGCGCACTTAGTCCATAAAAAAAATATCGGTGAGTGACTGATAGATCGTCAAACTCACCGATATAAATAATAAGGCTATAGGTCATGACTTGCATCATTCCAAACGCGGCCACTAACAGTCGTTTAATGTAGTTTCGGTTGCTCTCAGCAAATATTTTTTCTCGATTATCGGGACTAAAAGGATACATTTTGTAGCCCATTTTAGCCAAGGATTTAATTAGCTTGCTTAGTGGATAATCGGCCGACCAAACTAGCTGTGCTCTTTGGCTGGAAACATTGACCGATATTTCTTTAACTTGAGGGAGTTTACTTAAATGCTTTTCAATTAGCCAACCACAAGCGGAACAGCTAATACCTTCTATCCCTAAATCGATACTTCGCCAATGAGTTGATGCATTACTTGTTTCAGTGTTAGAGGAATATTCTTCATTATAGCATTGGCTGATGTCAGCTAAAATTTCAGGTGTATCCAGTGCTTCAATATCACGAATTTCTTGAGGTATTAGTTCTGTGGGTTTTTGACTGTTGGCATCCCTAAAGCGGTAAAAATCCGTTAGCCCATTACACACCAATGTTTCAGCAATGGCTAAGCAACCGGCACAACAAAAATCTTCTGTTTTACCCAGTAGATCACACTGGAATTGATGGCCCAATTGGTTAGCTAATCCACAGTGGAAACAATTGGATGACATGATTGAATAACTCTAGGTTGCGGAGCTAGGGCTGAGAGGGAGCGATTAAAAGACGTTTTTTTGTGGGATAAAGCCATCGTTTTTTTATCAGCCAATGTTTATCTTTGTCTTCTAGGCTGATGTGCCAGTATGCACTGGGTAGGTCGCTTAGTTCACCAATGTATTGGTTTGCTCCTAAGTGGCTTAAATGCACCAAGCGATCTTGTTGCTGCAGGGTTGGATGTGAAAAGCTAAGCGTTAAATCCTTTGGCAGAGGATTAATTGCGGTGGCCGTTAATATAAAGAGTTGGTTGTCTTTATCAAACTCTAACTCTGCCTTTAATTTGAGTTGATGGCCGCGTTCTAATCGTTCAATATTATCATTGATAGCTAAACCTTTTTTATAGTAATCGTCTTGAACTAAGCTATCACTGGTATCATTGGCTATGATGAAGGTGGTAACGCCTGCGATAACGGTGAAAAAAGGAATGGCAATAAGTGCCCAAGGCCAGCCTTGTTTATACCAAGGTTCACTATCAGTTTGATTATGGTTCATTTTTTTGGTCCCAAAAATTTTCCTGTGGATTGCGCGCGGAATTGTTCACCTTCGGTTGCTTGAATTATAAATCGAATATTATTTGAGCGTTTCTTTAGTTGTTCTGCGGGTATTCGCAACCTTACCGGTAATGTTAAAACTTCACCACTATCGATGACAAAGGTATTTTTGCCTTTAAGAAGGATATCTTTAAAACCCTCTACACTAAGATGATAGGTCTGATTAATCTGTGACATATTAAGAATTTTCAAGGTATAAATGTTTTCAATGTCGCCTGAAAATGTCTCGGTATACAAAGCATTCCTATCACGAATGATATCGATCTTGAGTGGTATGCGGTTAGAAATTAAGTAAAAGAAGGCACCCACGACAAACACGAAAATACTAATGTAGTAGATGGTTCTAGGACGAAAGAAATGTGTTTTTTCTTTGCCTCCAGATTTTTCTTCAACTTCCGTGGTATATTTTATTAATCCTTTGTCATAACCCATTTTGTCCATCACATTATCACACACATCGATACAGGCGGCGCAAGCAATACACTCGTATTGAAGACCATCTCTTATATCAATACCGGTGGGGCATACCTGTACACATTGATTACAGTCAATACAATCACCCAGTCCCTGCAGTTGGTAATCTGAATTCTTTTGACGTTTGCCACGGCTTTCTCCACGTTTAGTATCATAGGAAATGATGAGTGTATCTTTATCAAACATGGAGCTTTGAAAACGTGCATAGGGGCACATGTGTAAACAGACCTGTTCTCTTAACCAACCGGCATTGCCATAGGTGGCAAGTGAATATAAAAACACCCAGAACCATTCCCATGGACCTAAGCTGAAATTAATGATGCCTGTACCTAATTCTTGAATGGGTGAGAAATAACCGACAAAGGTATAGCCTGTAAATAGCGAAAAACTAACCCATAGAAATTGCTTTAAACTTTTACGAATAATTTTGTTCGCATTCCAAGGACTTTTGTCCAGTTTTATACGCTTATTTCGATTACCTTCAACCAGTTCTTCCAACCATAAAAAAGTTTCGGTCCAAACCGTTTGAGGGCAGGCATAACCACACCAAACTCGTCCAGCAATGGTTGTAAAAAGGAAAAGGCCTACCGCTGCAATAATTAAAAGTAGAGTTAAATAAATAAAGTCTTGTGGCCAAAAAAGTAATGCCAAAATAGTCGAGAATTGTCGGGCGGGCAAGTCGAATAGCACCGCTTGCTGACCATTCCAGGTGAGCCATGGAGTGATATAATAACAACCTAAAAGAAGAATGACAGTGTAAATACGAAGTCGAGCAAATATACCGTTTATTTGTCGCGGATAAATTTTTTCTGGGGATACGTAAAGATCGCGATAGGTATCGGTTGTGGTTTCTTCTGTAGACATTTGTAATCCTCTAGCGACTGGAACTTGGATCAAAATAAATGAAGGCTGAGATACTCGAGCTGTAGAGCGCCTGTGTTTTTAAAAACTATAAAAACCGTAGGATTAAACCACTCGACTGGAACAAGTGGTTAATCCTTACAATCTATTCCTGATTGGATAAACTATAAACGTAGGCCGCTACTAGATGAGCTTTTTCTGTTCCCAGCAAGTCTTTGTGAGCAGGCATTACACCATTTCTCCCTTTGCGAATTGTTTCTGCAATGCTTGTCGCTGAGCCGCCATAAAGCCAAGTATTATCGGTTAAATTGGGTGCGCCCAGCGCTTGATTACCTTTGCCGTTGGCACCATGACAAACAAAACATTGCTGATTGAATAGAGTCTGACCAATTGCGGCTTTACTGCTATCGACTTTATGACCGGATAGCCGCCCAACATACTGTACTAACCCATCAATTTGTTCGGCATTAAAAACGGCGCCAAATGGAGGCATCATCCCTCTGCGGCCATTTAAAATAGACTGTTCAATGGTTTCAGGGGATCCGCCATACAGCCAATCATTATCGGTCAAGTTAGGGTAGCCTGGATTACCGCGTGCATCCGAACCATGGCAACCAAAACAGGTGTTAACAAAAATCCGCTTGCCCATCTCAGTAGCTTGTTTAATTTTACTTAAGTCCGCGATAGGGGTTGATGCGTACTTGGCGAAAAGTGGGGCATAAGTGGCTTTTGCCGCAGCGACTTCCTCTTTATGCTGACCTTCTTGGGTCCAGCCTAGCAATCCCGGAAAATTTCCGAGACCGGGATAAAGAACAAGATAAACAACACTGAAGACTAAGCATATATTAAACATATTGAGCCACCATTTAGGTAGTGGGTTGTTGTATTCTTGTATTCCATCATAGACGTGACCGGTGGTCTCGTCTTCGGACTCGGAATCTTTCATTCGTCTTGTCCAATAAAGTAATGCCCAGCAGCCCGCAATATTGGCTACAGCAATGATAATTATCCACCAGCTCCAGAAATCACTCATGGTTTTCACCCTTTTTTTGGTTGTCTTCAATTTTGTCAGAGAGATCATCTCCGACGAAAGGACTGTTTGCCGCCTCTTCAAAAGTTGAGCTATCGGTTTTTCGGTAAAGTAAATAAACCAATCCGATAAACAATGCAAACAGTGCTACTGTTTCAAAACTTCTTACCCAATTAATATCCATTACTGTTTATCTTTCAATAGAATGCCAAGCGATTGAAGATATATGATGAGCACATCAAGCTCTGTTTTGCCTTCAACGGCTTTTTTCGCGTTAGCAATATCTTCATCGGTATAGGGAACACCGACTATGCGTAAAGCCTTCATCTTTCTGCCGGTTAATTCACCGTCAAGCACGGCATCTTCTAACCAAGTAAATGCTGGCATGTTAGACTCAGGCACAACATCACGAGGGTTAAGCAGATGTACGCGATGCCAAGCGTCGCTATAACGGCCGCCAACTCGTGCTAAATCAGGTCCTGTTCTTTTTGAACCCCACAAGAAAGGATGGTCCCAAACGCTTTCACCGGCAACCGAATAATGCCCGTAGCGTTCAGTTTCTGCTCGAAAGGGTCGTATCATTTGTGAGTGACAGTTGTTGCAGCCTTCACGGATATAAATATCTCGTCCTTCAAGCTCGGCAGCGGTACGAGGTTTCATACCTTTTAATGGTTCAGTAGTGTCCTTTATAAAAAATAATGGGGTGATTTCCGCAAGGCCGCCAAAGCTAATGACGATAAAAATGAGCAGACCCATTAGGCCGATATTCTTTTCTACAGTTTCATGTTGCATGGCGTCCTCCTAAATCTGACTGTCAGTTTCAGGACCAGCCTGAATCGTTTTAACGGTGTTATAAGCCATAATAAGCATACCGGTTAGAAACAGGATTCCTCCAACCAGACGAATAGCGTAAAATGGATAGGTAGTATTAACCGATTCTACAAAGCTATAGGTTAAAGTGCCGTCGGCATTAACCGCACGCCACATGAGCCCCTGCATCACTCCGGCAATCCACATGGAGGATATATAGAGTACGACGCCAATGGTCGATACCCAAAAGTGAATATTAATCAGGTCAATGCTCACCATTTCTTTGCGACCGTATAATTTAGGGATTAAGTAATACATGGCGCCGATGGTGACAAATGCGACCCAGCCCAAGGCTCCTGAATGAACATGACCAATAGTCCAATCGGTATAATGAGACAATGCATTGACCGTTTTGATAGCCATCATGGGACCTTCAAAGGTCGACATACCGTAAAATGAAAGAGACACAATAAGGAATTTTAAAATAGGATCGGTTCGTAGTTTATGCCAAGCGCCGGACAAGGTCATAATACCATTGATCATCCCACCCCATGAAGGTGCTAGCAGTATCAATGAAAACGCCATACCGATGGATTGAGTCCAGTTAGGTAGAGCTGTGTAATGTAAATGATGTGGTCCAGCCCACATATAGGTGGCAATCAGAGCCCAAAAGTGAACAATGGATAGGCGATAAGAATAAACCGGTCTTTCCGCCTGTTTTGGAATGAAATAATACATCATGCCTAAAAAGCCAGCGGTTAAAAAGAAGCCAACAGCATTATGGCCATACCACCATTGCACCATGGCATCGATAGCGCCGCCATAAGCCGAGTAGGATTTAGTCAAGGTAACTGGAATAGCGGCACTATTAACAATATGAAGCAGTGCTACAGCAAGAATAAATGCGCCGTAAAACCAGTTGGCAACATAGATATGCGAGGTCCTTCGTTTGGCGATAGTACCGAAAAACAAAATAGCATAGGCCACCCAAACGACAGCAATAAGAATATCAATTGGCCATTCTAGCTCTGCATATTCCTTGCTACTGGTAATCCCCATCGGCAGCGTAATTGCGGCTAATACTATGACCACCTGCCATCCCCAAAATACAAAAGCGGCTAAAGCATTACTTATTAATGGCGCTTGGCAAGTTCGTTGAACCACATAGAGAGAAGTTCCCATTAAGGCTGAACCACCAAACGCAAAGATAACGGCATTGGTGTGTAAAGGTCGTAATCGGCCAAAACTTAGATATTCTATGCCGAAGGTCATATCCGGAAAAAATAATTGAGCCGCGATAATGACACCAACCGTCATTCCAACAATGCCCCAAACTACCGTCATTATTGAGAACTGTTTGACGACCCGATAGTTGTAGGTCAAATTTTGAGTTTCAGACATACTATTTCCTATTGTGTTATTTTATTTTGAATTTAGAACGCATGATTCTATTATATATGATTCATATGAATAAGCATTCTAACCAATGTTGACCTAGTGATAGGTTGATTTAGGTCAATATTTACCATACTAATTATGCAGTGATACTAATTTTTGCCATATAGTATATAAGCAAACGCTAATATACAAGTTGTTTTGACTAAAAGCAGCATAATTTTATTGAATAAACTTATTTAGCTAGCTTTGATGTTTATGAAAGACAAATAATCGCCTTTGTAGCACACTTTGAGCAAATAATGATGGCTTGCTAAACCTAACGCGTTATAAAATAGCTGTAAAATGTAAGTCGCAATCGGTTTATTAATCACCGAGCTTACGATTCAATTGATCTGCTAAATTTGAGAGAGCTATGCCAAATTGGTTAAAACATCTATATAGTCGTTATGTAATTGGTCACACCTTTTTGACATTCTTTGCGGTTGGCGCTTTATTATTGCTAATATCCAGCCACTACGATGAGTTTAGAATGGATGCTTCCGCTGATTCTCTCGTATTAGAAAATGATCAATCCCTCGAATATTACCGTAAAGTTAAAATGAAGTATGGCACAGATGACTATCTATTTGTCACATTCTCTCCAAAAAAGCCACTATTTTCAAGTGATTCTATTAAAAAACTGACCCAATTAAAGAACCAAATTGCCGCTTTGCCTGAAGTTGAGACGGTTATATCACTGATTGATGCCCCGGTATTTGACCCAAATACAGTTAGTTTGGCTAATATTGAGCAGGATATTTATTTTATAAAAGATCCTGGAGTTGATCTTAAAAAAGCCAAACAAGACTTTCTATCAATTCCGCTCTATGTCAACTTACTGTTAAGTGAAGATGGTTCGACAACAGCAATTCAGGCGAATTTAAAGGGTAATAGCAATTATTTTCGTTTAAATGATGAATTACGTAAGTTGCAGTGGAAAAAATCGAAGCACCAAGCCCTAACGCCCTACGAGCTAGCGGCAATGATTAATTTAAAAAATGAACTACGTCTGCTAGCGGATGAGGTGTCCGCTCGAAATGACCGCGTCATTAAAAGCATTCGTCAACTAAAACAAGACTTCAGCCCATACGCCACTATTTATCTCGGCGGTATTCCCATGATCGCCCACGACATGGTGGATTTTGTGAAAAGTGATTTAGTCGTTTTTGGTCTAGGTGTTTTTGTCATTCTTATATTGATCCAAGCTTTTATATTTAGGCGAATAAGATGGATTATTATCACTCTCGGTTGCTGCATAGCAACCGCAGTCACGAGTATTGGATTGTTAGGTTGGCTCGATTGGCCAGTAACCGTTATATCTTCAAATTTCGTCGCATTACTGTTGATTATTACCATGTCGTTAATGATCCATCTGATTGTCCGCTTTAGGCAGGTTGAAAGAGAATACGAAATGCTGAGTTATAATGACAAGATCTTGGAAACTCTTTCCTCCATGTTTACTCCCTGCGCCTACACCAGTTTAACCACCATAGTGGCTTTTGGTTCGCTCATGGTAAGTGATATTCGCCCGGTGATTGATTTTGGTAAAATGATGATCATGGGCGTTTCGCTGGCTTTTGTTATGTCTTTTACACTATTTCCACTAATGATGCTTATCAAACCAAAAACATCGCTCGATCAACGAACACAGGGTGCTTTTTTTGCTTTTACTAACCTTTTAGCAAAAATTAGTGACCGTTGGCGCTGGCAAGTGGCAATGACTGCCATTATTGTTAGCATAGCAAGCGCTTGGGGAATGGGTTATTTGTCTGTGGATAATCGATTTATTGATTATTTTAAGCAAGATACTGAAATTTATCAAGGAATGAAGGTTATTGACACGCGCCTCGGAGGGACAACCCCTTTAGAAGTGATTATCGAACGTTCCGCGATTGAAGCTGATTTCGCCTTTATTGAAGAGCAATCGGATGACGATGAATTTGCCGATGATGAGTTTGAAGATGCTGATTTTGGCGAGGCTGGCTCTAATTTCTCTGATTCTACTGGCGCTCAGTCGCCGGCTAAAAGCAAAGAGGAAAAACCTAAGCTATGGATGACTTCCTTTGGCATCGAAAAATTACATAAAATCCAAGATTATCTGACTAGTTTATCGGTTACCGGCAAAGTCCTCTCTTTAGCTGCTGGACTAGAAATCGTTGAGCAGATTAATGGCGATAAACGCTTAGATGATTTTGAACTTTCTCTATTAGAAAAGAAGATCCCTAAAGATCTTAGGCAACAGGTTCTATCACCCTTTTATGACCGTGAGAACGATGAAGTTCGGTTTTTAATTCGGGTAAAAGAATCTGATCCCGAGCTTAACCGAAACAAGCTATTAAGCGATATTAGTCAATACCTCACTCAAGAGATGAAAATGTCGAAGGAGGATTTTCACTTCACGGGCATGTTGATCCTCTACAACAATATGCTTGAGAGTCTATTTAAATCACAAATTCTAACTCTCGGAGTTGTGTTTGGAATTATATTGTTGATGTTTATTGTTCTATTTCAATCTTGGAAATTGGCCATTATTGGTATGTTTCCTAATTTGATGGGCGCTTTTTTTGTTTTAGGGTTGATGGGGTGGTCTGGGATTCCGCTAGATATGATGACCATTACCATAGCCGCCATCAGCATTGGTATTGCGGTGGATAATACCATTCATTATATTCACCGTTTTAAGAAAGAGTATGCCCGTCTTGGAAGTTACGTAGAGGCAATGTATGCCTGCCACGATACCATCGCGCGAGCCATGTATTTTACTTCAATTACTATTATTGTCGGATTTTCGGTACTCGTTTTGTCCAACTTTATGCCTTCAATTTATTTTGGTTTATTTACAAGCCTTGCGATGGTGGTTGCCTTGTTAGCCAACTTAACGCTATTACCGGTTTTATTGTTGTTAATAAAACCGATGAAAAAGAGCCAGCTAAAACCGCTAGAAACTGAGCAAGATTTCGAAAATAAACTCACTGTCATTCCAGATTCTAGAGTGGGTGACCGGCGTAAATCTTAATTTCTGAGTGGACATTAGTCTTGTAGCCATAATCAATCAAGCATTTGCCTAGCGGCACCCTGTATTTTTCCAATCATTGCTTGCAATCCATTACCTCGGGTTGGGCTGAGGTGCTTAATGAGATCGAGTTGCTCAAAGTAATTTTGAATATCGAATTCAATTATATCGTTAGCACTTTTATCTTGATAGGCTGCCATCACCAATGCCAGCAACCCTTTAACAATTAGCGCATCGCTATCGACTTCAAAATGAAGTAGACCATTGATGTTTTTCCAATCAATCCAAACTCGGCTTTGACATCCGGGAACCAGTTTATCCTGGGTTTTAAGATCATTATCCATTGCTGGTAACTCTTTGCCCAGTTCAATCATATAACGATAGCGATCTTCCCAACAATCAAAAAAACTGAGGGTTTCAATTATTTCGGTGGTTTGAATCATTTAGAAAAATAGTCCTGTTTCAAGTTTTGCTTCATCACTCATCATATCTCTGTTCCATGCCGGCTCAAAGATTAATTCAACATTAACCGATTGAACATTAGGGACTGTTGCTACGCGGTATTCAACATCGCCGACCAGCACGGGTCCCATGCCACAACCAGGTGCGGTTAAGGTCATGTCTATGTTCACCAGGTGTTTTTCATTGTCAACTTCTACTCGATATATTAGACCCAAATCAACTAGATTAACGGGAATTTCAGGGTCAAAAATACTCTTTAAGGCTTGCCAGACTTGATCTTCATTAATTTGCTCATCTTTAGCGGCTTCAAAATTTAATTTTTCCGCTTTTAAGCCCAAATAGGCGGCGTCAGTTCCATCGACTCTTGCCATGTTGCCATTGACTGCGACCGTATAATTACCACCGAGATCTTGAGTAATCGTGACAAAGGTATCTTTAGGGATCATTATTTTTGTACCGGCAGGTACTAGACGAGCAGGGCAGTCTTGCAGTGCGACTACCATTTTTCGGCCTTGAGAAAATGCATTCATAAAGTTTGACTCTTTACTCGACAGGGGAGACGCTAAAACTTTCACCACAACCGCAGCTTGCGGTCGCGTTAGGGTTTTTAAAATCAAGGCGATAATTAACGCCTTCTTGAACATAGTCAACTTGAGTGCCGCGGATCAGATCAATAATGCTTGGTTCAACATAGAGTTCTAGTGAATCAGTCACCGCATAAACATGAGCGGTATCACTTTTATCAAAAGCCAATTCCAATAGATACTTGTAGCCTGAACAGCCACTTTCTTTTACATTAAAAACTATTCCTAGTGCGTTTTGATTTTCTACTTGCTTTTTTAAGTGGGTGATCGCGGAATCAGTAAACGCCACAGGCGATACTTTCAGCGGGTCAAAAGTTTGTACTAATTTATTATTGGCGCTCATTATCATGTCTCCAAACAAAAGCGTTATAGGTTAGCTGATGTTGCAAATTCTATCGGTGTATCGTCGTCACAAGAAAATCTAAACCAACATGGATTTAGCTTTTATCAATGCTTGTACAAACTGGTCAATCTCTTGCTGGTTGTTATAAAAACTAAAGGACACTCTGACCGTTCCATTAATACCGAGGCATTGCATTAATGGCATTGCACAATGATGTCCGGTTCGTAAAGCGACCCCTTGTTGATCTAACAGCATCCCAAGATCTTGTCCGTGGCAACCAACAATATTAAAACTAATCACTGCGACTTTATTGGGGCAGTTACCCTCTATCACAAGCCCTTCAATTTTCAAAAGTGCTTGCGTTGCATAATTCAACAGTTGTTGCTCGTAGGCGGCGATATCATCCGAATTAAACTGAGCAAGATAATCGATAGCTGTAGCTATTCCGATAGCGCCCGAGACGTTGGGTGTACCGGCTTCAAATTTGTAAGGTATTTGATTAAAGGTGGTTTTATCAAAACTGACCTTTTCTATCATTTCGCCACCACCTTGCCAAGGCGGCATGCTATTCAATAGCTCCGACTTACCGTATAAAACTCCAATTCCCATTGGAGCAAACATCTTATGGCCCGAAAACGCATAAAAATCACAGTCTAACTGTTGCACATCGACACTGGAATGAGCCATCGCCTGCGCGCCATCTATCAATACCTTGGCACCCTGTTGGTGGGCTAATTTGATGATGTCTTGTATCGGATTGGTAACGCCGAGAGCGTTGGATACATGACCAACCGAAACTAGCTTGGTTTTGTCACAAAGCAGAGATTCAAAATGGCTGAGATCAAGTTGACCATCAGCATCAATATTAATCACTCGAATATGAGCCTTTTTTTCTTCAGCCAACATCTGCCAAGGGACGATATTGGAGTGATGTTCTAGGCTACTTAATATAATTTCATCATCCGCTTTAATATTTTGTCGGCCCCAAGTTTGGGCCACCAGGTTAATCGCTTCGGTAGTCCCTCTAGTCCATATCACTTCTTCTCGATTGGCCGCATTGATGTACGCTTGTACTTTTTGTCTAGCCTGTTCAAATTGTTGAGTCGCTTGGTCACTTAAGTAGTGGGCGCCTCGATGAACATTGGAATTGCTGCTTTGATAGTAGGTATCGACTGCCTTTATCACTGATAGTGGTTTCTGAGAGGTAGCCGCATTGTCAAAATAGATCAGCTCATGACCATTGACTTTCTGCGCGAGAATGGGAAAGTCTGCACGGATTTTCTCAATATCTAACGACCGAAAATGTCTGGTCGGATGATTATCTGGTGCTTGTTTATTTAAATTTGACATAAGTGAATGCAGCGCTAGGTTATTGAATATTTGAAAGGCAGATTTGAGCGCGTTGAGTAATATCCTGACGAATTGCAGACTCAGGCATCTTTTCAATCAGTTCTTGAATAAAACCAACACTTAACATTTTTTTCGCTCGGGTTTGACCAATGCCGCGAGTTTGTAAAAAATAGATAGCGTCGGCGTCTATTTCTGCAACGGTCGCACCATGTGCACAAACAACATCATCAGCATAAATCTCTAATTCAGGTTTAGTATTAATGGTTGCTTGGTTGGTTAACAAAAGGTTTTTGTTATTAAGTTGAGCATCGGTTTTTTGAGCATCTTGAAAAATATGTATTTTCCCGTTAAATGTTGCTGTCGAACTATCTGCCATAATGCCGCGAAAAACCTCTCGACTTTGGCAATTAGCCACGCGATGTTCAAGCGTGGTATGAAAATCAATATTCTGTTCAAAACGCGGCAGGTAAACGCCAACGAGATCGGATGTTGAATGCTGCCCAATATGCAACACATCTAGATCAAGCTTATTAATTTGACTGCCTTCGGCATAGAAGAATGCTTTAAGTTCCGCTTGAGTATCGAGGCTAATCACACAACGAGCAATTTGACAGGCGTCTTCTGATTCCGCATGAATACGATAATATTGACACTGGCTGCATGGCGCTAAATAAATCTGGGTTTGAGCCAAAGATAGGTGCAACGCCTGTTTCTTTTCTGAGGTATTAGATTTGAGAACAAATCCATATTCAGCTAATTGGAATTGACTGGACTGTTCAGCTTTAACCAAGATCTGACAGCCAGAAATATGATTTTGAGCGGCTTGCGTTTTGAATTGCAAAAGAATAATAGGCTGTTCAATTTTGTGTTGTTTGCTCACTTCGATTAGTAAACCGTCAGCACAAAGTCCGTTATTTAATTGGATAAAGCTATTTCTAGATTGTTGGTTAGCTTTAAGTTGTTTATTTATAAAACTAATTTGTTCGGCATTGGCTTGACTAAATAGAGTGCTGCTGACCGAACTAGATGCAGCATTGGATGATAAAGCTTCTATCCAATGACCATCAATAAAGGTAAAAATAATTGATTGGGTGTGTTTAAACTCTTGTTCAATTTTCTCTTTGACTTGCTCCAAAATGTCAGGTTTTAGATATTCATCTGTATAAAGTTCAAATGTTTTATCCATTAAAAAATAGACATCATTGTACTTCCAATGTTCCATTTTTCTGTGCGCTAACGCTTGTTGGGAAAAATTTTCAATTTCAGCGTGACGCAAAGCTAGCAGCCAATCCAATTCAGATTTTTGGTTTGCTGTTAATTGTTCTTTCAATTGTTCAATATCAGATTTCTGGCTGATTGGATAACAATTATTTTGTAATTTCAAGTTCATCTCTAGGTTACGCCTTTTCTATCCAGCCGTAGCCTTTATCTTCTAGTTCAAGCGCCAGTTCCTTACCACCCGAACGAATAATTTTTCCATCGGATAGCACGTGCACATGGTCGGGCACAATAAAATCCAGTAGTCGTTGATAGTGAGTGACAATGATAAAGGAACGTTTGCCATCTCGACAGGCATTTACGCCCTTTGCTACCACTTGTAGGGCATCGATATCTAGGCCAGAATCAGTTTCATCTAAAATGGACAAAGAGGGCTCAAGAAGCATCATTTGCATAATTTCATTGCGCTTTTTCTCGCCACCGGAAAAACCTTCATTAACACCGCGTTTTAAAAAGGCAGGATCAAGGTTAACTTCCGCACATTTCTGCCGTGCTAGTTTCATAAAGTTGACTGTACTCAATGGCTCTTTTTGTTGGTATTCTCTGACCGCATCCACACTGGTTTTCAAAAACTCCATATTGTTGACACCAGGTATTTCAACGGGGTATTGGAAGGCTAAAAATAGACCTTTTTTAGCGCGTTCATCGGTTTCAAAATCAAATAGATTTTCCCCATTAAATGTAGCGCTTCCAGCAGTGACTTCATAACCCGGCTTACCAGAAAGAACATAGCCAAGAGTGCTTTTCCCAGAACCATTGGGCCCCATAATGGCATGCACTTCACCAGGTTTTATTTCTAATGATAAACCTTTTAAAATAGTTTTGTCTTCAACTTTGGCTTGTAAATTTTTAATGCTTAACATTGATGATTCTCGATTGGTCAATTAAATAGATTGTTTTTTATCGGTAGTCGCTAGTCAGTATCTGTTAACCGACAGCGCCTTCAAGACTAACTTCCAATAGCTTGCCTGCTTCCACCGCAAATTCCATCGGGAGTTCTTTAAATACTTCTTTACAGAATCCATTAACGATCATGGATACTGCTTTTTCAGTTTCTATTCCACGTTGTAAACATAAAAACAATTGGTCATCACTGACCTTAGATGTCGTCGCTTCATGTTCAATAATCGCATTGGGATGTTTACTTTCAATGTAGGGGAAAGTATGAGCGGCACAGCGATCACCGATGAGTAGTGAATCACATTGGGTAAAATTTCGAGCGCCTTCAGCGCGCGGTCCCATTTTAACAAGCCCGCGGTAGGCGTTGGAGCTTTTACCGGCTGAAATACCTTTTGATATTATAGTGGACTTAGTATTTTTTCCGAGATGGATCATTTTTGTACCGGTATCAGCCTGTTGATAATTACGGGTGAGGGCGACAGAATAGAACTCACCAATACTGTTATCACCGCGTAAAATGACCGATGGATATTTCCAAGTAATAGCAGAGCCTGTTTCAACCTGGGTCCAGGATATTTTACTATTTTGGTGGCATACTCCGCGTTTGGTAACAAAATTATAGATACCACCAACGCCATTTTCATCACCCGGATACCAGTTTTGTACGGTGGAATACTTAATCTCCGCATTATCCATACAGACTAGTTCAACCACCGCCGCATGTAGTTGGTTTTCATCTCGCATTGGGGCTGTACAACCTTCAAGGTAACTCACATGGCTGGATTCATCAGCAATAATTAGGGTTCGTTCAAACTGCCCGGTATTGGCTTCATTAATTCTAAAATAGGTGGATAATTCCATCGGGCAACGCACGCCTTTAGGAATATAAACAAAGGAACCATCACTAAACACCGCGCAATTGAGTGCCGCAAAATAGTTGTCTTTCTGTGGAACAACGCTGCCTAAATATTTTTTAACGAGCTCTGGATAGCGATGAACCGCTTCAGAAATAGGGCAAAATACCACGCCAGCTTCTGCTAATTTCTCTTTGAAGGTGGTGACAATGGACACTGAGTCAAACACTATGTCCACCGCAACACCGGCCAAAGTGGCTTGTTCATGCAGCGGTATCCCTAATTTGTTATAGGTTGCAATAAGTTCAGGGTCGACTTCATCCAGACTTTTCGGTGCGTCATCCAGACTTTTCGGTGCAGAATAAAAAGAAATTTCATCCAGGTTTATCTTCGGATACTTAAGATGTGCCCAATCGGGTTCATCCATTGTTTTCCAAGTTTCAAAAGCTTTTAATCGCCAATCTAGCAGCCAGCTTGGTTCATTTTTTTTAGCCGAAATAAATCGAATCACATCTTCATTAAGCCCAGGTGCAATGGTTTCCGAATCAACATCGGTCTACAAAGCCTGCTTGATATTCAGATTTTACATATTGGTCAATCACTTCGGACATAAAATTTTCTCATTTAAAACAACTAGGTTGGTACGACTTGCGGTTATGACCCATAGGATGAAATGGGAATGTCACCCTGATGGTTTCGGTTGATTTGACTATTTTGCTGTTCATTTTGTCGAATTAACTCACCGATGCTAATTCTATCCAAAAAATCATTAATCCGGTCGCTTAAATCAACCCAAAGATTATGCGTCAGGCATTGTTGGCCATCGTGACAGTTGGCTCGTCCATCACAGCGAGATAGCTCGACCGATTCGTTAACTGCGTTAATAATGGTGGCAACACTAATTTGATCTCGTGGAGCATTGAGCAAATAGCCGCCGCCAGGTCCTCGAATACTTTTTACAATGTTATTTTTTCTTAACTTAGAAAAAAGTTGTTCCAAGTAGGACAGAGAAATGGCTTGTCGTGATGAAATATCACTCAGGTTTACCGGTTTATCTTTGCTATTTAAAGCTAAATCAAGAACTGCGGTGACGGCATACCGTCCTTTGGTGGTAAGGCGCATATTTACCTCGCTTGAGCTGTTATAAAACGACTTGAATAGCGTAATTTGCCTATTCTAGACCGATATTTTGTAATAACCAACTAATTTAGTCAAGTATAGCGCCTTATGGATTAAACAACAAACCTATTTTATTGATTAAGATCAGTCTTTTTGATGAATGACCTTAAGCATGGCTTTAAAAGCTTGAGGATTTGCTGCAATTATCGAGCCCTTATCTTCATAATTGGGGTTGCCATCAATATCGGACACCATACCGCCCGATTCTTGTACTAGGAGTACTCCTGCGGCTGTATCCCAAGGGCTTAAACCAAATTCCCAAAACCCATCAAATCGCCCCGTGGCCACATAAGCTAAATCCAGCGCAGCAGAACCAGCGCGTCGCATATCGGAACAATGGGGATAAAGCTTGCTAAATACAGCGAGATAATCGGCCAATTTTTGCTCACTGCGAAAAGGAAAACCGGTGGCAAGTAGACTATGTTCTAGTCCTTTGGTATGGCTAACCCGCATTTTTTTGTTATCAAGCTGCGCACCACGACCTTGAACCGCAGTAAACAGCTCTTGCTTGCTTGGGTCATATACAACGCCAACTTGAGTGCGTCCTTTATGCTTACAGGCGATAGAGATTGCCCAATGAGGAATTTTTCGAATAAAATTAGTGGTGCCATCAATGGGATCAATCACCCACTGATAGTCGCTTTCGCCGCTATTGCCACTTTCTTCACCTAAAAAGCTATGCTCAGGATAGGAGTGACGAATGGTTTCTATGATAAGTTGTTCGGCGGCTTGGTCAACATTGGTGACATAATCATTTTGAGATTTGCTCTCGATAGAGCTAATATGATTCGCTTCTCGGATAATAAAATCGCCCGCTTTTCTTGCCGCTCGTACGGCGATAGTCAATAGTGCTTGCATAGTGTTGTTTCCATGTTAAAAAGCGTAGGTTTGCCTTTGTAATAAGTACAAAGCGACCTTATGGCTGTTCAATCGTTGAATTGTTTAATAGCGGTTTAGCGCACTGGACAATTTAACGGTTGGTTAAAATTTAGTCCAAGGTCTAATGGGGCGCAAGTATACCTGAAAAATAAACCCTGTAAAGTCGTTCAGGTATTGTATTGGCTCCCTCTTGTTTGGTTGCTATTTATAACCGCTATTAATCAGGAATCTTGAATGATAACCGGTATAAATCATTGATAGAGATCAATTATGTTGCAATTTGACTAGCATCGCTAATCTTCTGGTTGCTACAATGCTCGGCATGGTTGTTACCCTTCATTCTGTCGATCAGAGAATTAAGCCAGGTTGGTTCTGCTCAATCAACCCAATAGAATTATGATTAAGGAAATACAATGACAAAGTTAAATATTGCTGTACTAACGGTTTCAGATACTCGCAATCAGACCACTGACAAATCCGGAGCTTATTTGATTGATCAGCTTCAAGCCGATGGTCATCAGTTAGCGCAGCGTCAGATAGTCATTGATGATATCTATAAAATTCGCGCGGTGCTTTCACAATGGATCGCGGATGATGAAGTTCAGACCATCATTATTACCGGCGGAACCGGCTTTTATGGACGAGATTCTACGCCAGAGGCTGTGATCCCCTTGTTCGATAAGGAGATGCCAGGCTTTGGGGAGTTATTTCGCCATGTTTCCTATGAGGAAATAGGCAGTTCGACCATACAAAGCCGTGCTTTAGGTGGTTTGGCTAATAACAAAGTGATTTTTTGTTTGCCTGGTTCCACTGGCGCTTGTAAAACCGCTTGGACTAAAATTATTCAACAGCAGCTGACTTTAGATTTTAAACCCTGTAATTTTGTTAAACTGCTGACAACTGGAATTCATTAAAAGTTAATCAACTAATAGCCCATCAATGAATTGAACGTCAAGGGAGACAGGCAATGTTTAGGATTTTAATCGTTACTCTATTAATCACCAGCAGCATATCGAGTCAAGCGGTGGAAAAAAATACGGCATTAAATCAATTATTTGCAAAAGAATGGCAAGCGCGAATGCAGCAGTTCCCCAGTTTTGCCAGTGCAATGGGTGATAAAAATGCGGCGGCTAGACTGGCCGATGTTTCCGAAACTTCGATGACCAAGTGGTTGCTCAAAAATGAGAATTTGCTGACAGGGCTAAAAAATATATCTAAATCCTCTTTAAATCGAGAAGAACAAATTAATTATCGAATATTTAAACGCCAATTGGACAATCGAATAGCCGATCTCAAAGCCAAAGACTATCAGATTCCTTTTTTAGCTGATTCTGGGTTCCATACTCAAATTCTGCGAATGCCCATTGAGACAGAATTTAAAACACTGGGTGATTATGAGAACTATTTAAAAAGGCTAAAACTAATACGGCGGTTTATAGAGCAAAATCAAGCCAACATGAATGCCGGTTTGAAGCGTCATTTCTCAATGCCTAAAATAGTGATGCAAGGATTTACCCAAGTGATTCGAGCGCATCTTAATAAGAAAGTAGAAGACTCTGTTTTTTATCAACCTTTTTTGAGCAGACCAAGCTTTATATCAGAGTCGAGATTTTCAAATATGCAGTATGCAGCGCGACGAATAATCAGTGATTCTGTTTTACCAGCCTTTCGAAATTTGGCAATCTATTTTGAAAATATCTATATACCCAACACTAAAATATCTCTTGGCGCATCAGATTTTCCAAATGGTGACAATTACTATCAACAAAAAATCCAACAATATACAACCACTCATTTAACCGCAAAAGCGATCCACCAATTGGGATTAAGCGAAGTTAAGCGAATTAGAGGTGAAATGCAGGACATTATTACAAAGGTCGAATTTAAAGGTAGCTTTAAAGAATTTCTAGCCTTTTTAAGAACTTCACCACAATTTTATGCCAAGACTCCGTTACAGCTTTTAAAAGAAGCGAGCTATATTGCCAAGAAGATGGACGGGCAACTACCCAAATTCTTTACTCATTTACCACGGCAACCCTACACGGTGGAACCTGTGCCTAGTGATATTGCGCCCAAATATACCACCGGACGATATGTGTCTGCTCCACTCAATTCGACTCGAGCTGGAACCTATTGGGTTAACACCTACGCGTTAGATAAGAGACCACTCTATGTTTTAGAAAGTTTGACCCTGCATGAAGCTGTCCCGGGGCATCATTTGCAAGGAGCCATCAATCAAGAATTGTCAGATCTTCCAAATTTCCGGCGCTATTCGTATATTTCTGCATTCGGTGAAGGCTGGGCACTCTATTGTGAAAAGCTCGGTATTGAGGCTGGATTTTATCAAGATCCTTATAGTGATTTCGGGCGACTATCTTATGAGATGTGGCGTGCCGCGCGATTGGTTATCGATACAGGTATACACGCCTTCGGTTGGAGCCGGCAGCAAGCCATAGCGCTTTTGCAAGAAAATTCAGCGCTGTCAAAACATAACATTCAAACCGAAGTAGATCGATACATTAGTTGGCCAGGGCAAGCACTCAGCTATAAAATAGGTGAACTAAAGATTATCGAACTACGCAACAGAGCGGAACAGAAATTAGGTGATAAGTTTGATATACGCACTTTTCATGATGCTATTTTAGCTAATGGCTCGATTCCTCTGGATATATTGGACAGTCAAATTAATTTGTACATTGAGCAGCAGTTGGAGTGATGTGGGTTTAAGAATAGTTACTAGGTTTGGTACTGTCATTGCGAGGAGGTACGACGCGGCAATCTAATTTTGCTTGTTAAGTGCTATCGAGGATCGAGGTTAAACAACCTTTATTTCACTTACTTAGCCAAAAATAGATAACCAGCTGGCTTTAGAAAAAAGTTTGCCGTGAAGTTCTTCGGCATTAATATCGATGCTAGTGCTTTTAAGACTTTTCTCAATTTGCAAGGGAATACCTAGTCGGTCGGTTGCGTTGTCCGCTAGTTTAACCACTTTAGGTTTATCCAGTTTTACATCCATACCATTTTTAACAATGGCGACCTTAGGTCGTAACCGATAGTTTTCTGGTTGCTCCATGACCACAGCAACCGATTTATTGGTTAGTTGGACTAGGCTACCGGTCGGATAAATTCCAATGGCTTGAATGAAAGCTTCAACCAACTCGGTTTGAAATAGGTTG
The DNA here is from genome assembly GCA_030949565.1 of Enterobacterales bacterium. GTDB lineage: Bacteria > Pseudomonadota > Gammaproteobacteria > Enterobacterales > Kangiellaceae. The sequence continues at coordinate 23,302 of JAUZSK010000075.1, read as the reverse complement.
CCACGTTCTTTGTAGAGGGCTGATATCGCTTCAACTGGAGTAACTGCCATTGATTCACCCTGAAGTGGGTTAATCAGTGCTTCATAATGATCGGCGATCCCTGCGACTCTAGCTAAGAAGGGTATGCGGTTACCAATTAATGCTCTAGGATAGCCAGTGCCGTTATTTCTTTCACAGTAGTTGGCCAAAATATAATTGATCTGGTGATTACCAGAAAACATACTTTTAGTTTCATCAAGAGTTAAGGCTATGTGCTCTTGGTAAAGTATATTTTCTTCGACACTTAAACTTCGCGTGAGTAGGTCATCGGGCAGTTTACATTTACCGATAGGTGCAATTAGTAATGCGGTACCGATGTCTCTTAAATCAGTTTTGGAAAGCCCTAAATGACGACCGAAGATAATGCCCCAAATAGCGGAGCGGATGGCTTGCTCATGTAAGGCTTGGTTTTCTGAACTAATACGACAAAGCCAAGCCAATGCATCAGGATTACGAACAATGCTTTTAACCATTTCAGTTGATGCGGCACGAACCTGAGAAATATTAACAAAGCCACTACGCGAGATATCACGGAACACAGTGGCTATTTGGCCGTTAATTTGGTGGTAAACTTGACCGGCTTTGTTAACTTCTTTTCTTAATTTACAAGAAATAACATAGTTTTCCACGGCGGGCTTAAAATGAGCTTTTTCAGCCATCAAACGTTTAGTCTTAGGATCAAAGCGATCTTTGGATTTGCCCTTCTTGGAAGTAAGGTTGAGGTTAGATTTTATGTCAACTTTGCTGAGGTAGCGATCAACGTAAACCTTATTGCAATAGTGTGCAAGTTGGTCGAGTTGTTCTTGACGCGCAATATGAAACCCTTGAATAGGAAACGGCGTCTGTACCCAAGGAACATCCAAGCGCGACACATACATGCCAATCTGCAAGTTGTGTACGTGAATTTCCTTTGTTGAAAGATGCATTTACGGGTACCTCAGTTTACAAAAATCATCCCAGACAAAAAATGAACAACTCTTTCTTGTTGTCATAGAATACTACAATCCGGCAATAATGCTAAGAACAGGTTCACAATTACTTGCGCACCGCCCGCTACTTTCCAACTTTTCATTAAGACTTTCAAAAGTCCCAGAATGCGGGGTTATGTCCAATATCTTACATATCGGCAGAAATTCCATTTTGATTAGCTATTCTACTATAAAAATTGATTTGGTTAAATGGTAAATGTTGTTAATTGGTGGTTTTTTAACCAAAAAGCGTGAGTAATTAGACACTTTAGCTCTTTATTTTGAAGCGATTAGCGTTGCTCGCTTTGGCGCTGGTAGGCCTTCAATGGTTTTTGATTTATCGGCAGGGTCGAGAAAATCTTTAAGAGAATGAAATGTCATCCACTCAGTGGCGCGTTGTTCTTTTAGGCTAGTGACTGAAATATCGATGGTCTCCACTTGATTGAAGCCGATTTTCTTTAGCCACTTCTCTAATGCTCTAGCGGAGGGGATGAACCACACATTGCGCATTTGCGCGTAGCGTCCCTCAGGTACTAAAACTTGGTTCTCATCACCATCGATGACCAAGGTCTCTAAAATTAGCTGTCCACCTTTGTTTAAAAGCCCTTTAAGGCGATTAAGCAGCTCCACGGGAGACTTTTGATGATATAGCACGCCCATACAAAATACGCTATCAAAGCCGTGCCGTTCCATGTCTAGAGGCATATCTTCGATGCCTATCGGTAATAGGTGGCAGCTAGGAATTTGCAGGTATTTTTGTAGACAATTAAACTGCGCTAGAAATTTCTGTGAAGGATCAATACCCAGCACAAGTTGCGCTTGTTGTTGCACCATGCGCCAAAGATGATAGCCATTACCGCAGCCAACATCGAGTACCAGTCGACCTTTTAAATCAGCGATGTGAGGTTGTATTCTTTGCCATTTCCAGTCTGATCGCCATTCGCTATCAATCTCAACACCAAATAGGTTAAACGGGCCTTTACGCCAAGGATGTAGCAGCATTAATTGCTCAACTAGTTTTTGTCGGCTGGGTTCATCCAGTGTTTTTACAGCTTCCAAAGTGACACAATCTGCCAGCGAATAACTTCTGACATCTATCGGCGGAAGGACTTCAATCAAGCTGTGCCAGATCTCTAATTCGCCATGGGTGTATTGCTTAAAACGTTGCTCTACGGCTTCGACAAAATAGCCGTACCAAGGCGCTAATCGCGTATCGTCTAGACTTTGTTTTAATTGAGAATAGTTAATCATATTTTTCGACAAGCTAATTTTTGAGAGTACGAAGTTTGTGCAATAGAGTCGATTTAAAGGGAAAATAGTAGTTCATTGATGATGCTTCATGGTTAATCTTTAATGGCGATAAATGACGCAAAATTAATTTGCTGATGCCAACAAACCACTTGATTAAAGCCAACCTCTTTTAGTCTTTGTAAATGTTTATCGCGGGTTTCTGCGAGTAATACTTTTTCTAAGGCGCTACGTTTTTGGCTTATTTCGAGCTCGCTATAGCCATTATCACGCTTAAATTGATGGTGCAATTCTATCATTAGCTGATTGATTTTTGGATCTCGAAAATGAATTTTTTCAGATATCAGTAAGATGGCTCCCGGTAGCATGGCATCAAAAATATTGTTTAACAGCCCAAGACGTTGCTCCGGTTGGATAAATTGCAACGTATAATTTAATACCAGCATTGAAATCGATTTAAACTGGACCCTTAAAATATCTTCTTGTTGCAGGCTTATCGGGGTTGTTAGTTTAAATTTGTCAATGTTTCGTTGACATTGTTTTAGCATCGCTGCGGAATTATCAATACCAATAATCTCAACATCATGTTGCTGATTTCCGTAACTCATGGCTAAACTAGCTGCACCTAAGGAACATCCGAGATCATAAGCGTGGCTATTAGCTTTAATAAATCGACCGGCCAATTTCTGAATCTGTAAAATAATGTCGTTGTAGCCGGGAACCGAGCGTTTAATCATGTCAGGGAACACGGCTGCAACTTTTTCATCAAACTGAAAAGGCTGAGGCGTTTTTACTGGTGGCAAATAGTCGATCTTTATTCATTATTTACCATTTTTCCAATATTGTATTCAAATCATTCCGAAAATCAAATTCCGTTTTCTCAACCTTGTAGCCCGCGCGCCGGCTGTAAACATAAGCAACCTCATTGCTAACAATATAGAGCTTCGACTTATTTAATGATAATCCAGTACCTTCAGGTAGGGCAATCACCTTATTGTCAGGGTTGAGCTTTAAGTATTCTTCAATTCTTTGTTGTCGCGTTTCACCGTTATGACCAGGCGGATTATTTTCGATGTAATGAGGGTTAACCTGCCACGGGATCAAGTTGAGCGCTTTAAACGTAGGCGGTTCAACAATCGGCATATCATTGGTGGTTCGTATCGACGGCCCAGCAATATTAGAGCCGGCACTCCAGCCAATATAAGGCGTGCCGGCCTCAACTCGCTGGCGTATTAAATCCATTAAGTCTAAATCATAAAGTTTTTTAAGAAGCTGGAAAGTATTGCCACCGCCAACCATGATCACATTAGCCTTTTCGACCTGGGTTTTAACATCCTGGTAGTGATGAAGACTTTTAACTTCAACTTTGAGAGTCGCTAAAATAGTTTTTACCCGCTGATAATACATGTCATGATCGATAGATACACCTGCATAGGGTATAAATAACACTTCTAATGGCTTTTTAACGGGAGGGTTATAAGTCGGTAGAGTTTCACGCATTTGGCGTAAAAATGATTCTATGTGGGGCAGGTTAGGGATCAAAAATCCGCTATCACCGGCTTTGGAACTGCTAAATAATAAAACCTTTTTCTTCATTGTTTAAGCTTCCTCTATCAATATTTTGCTTTAATCTCCAGCACTCCCCATTCTAACAAAACTGAACAAAAGCGTAACGATCTTTTCCATTTTTATGCTTTTACTTTGGCCATGGCGGTTATCAGAGAGCCAATCACCAACACAAAGGCTCCGATAATACTTAAACTGTTGAGTGCTTCAAGTTGAATATAATCTGGCCAAAAGTAGGCGACAAGATGTGCGAATAGAATGGTCATTAGTGGTGTAATGGCTAAAACAGCGCTAACCCGAGAAGCTTCCCAGTGTTCTAAAGCCTCGGCAAAACAACCATAAGCCACTAAGGTATTAGCACAACAAAAAATTAAAAGCCCCCATTGCAAAGGGCTTAATACGGAAACAGACAGGATCTCAGCACTCGGAAAAAATAAAATGCTAGCGGCAATATAACTGACAAACATGATCTGTTGCGAACCGTAGTTTAACAGTAATTGTTTTTGCGCTAAAGCATAGGCAGCCCACGCCACTGACGCAACTAACACGAGGATGACACCCCATTGATAATCAGAATGGCCACTCCACAGGGCTTCCATGCGATGATTAAAAAATAGTAAAAGACCTGACACAAACAATGCCACGCCACACCATTGCAGCCAAGAAAATGATTCCTTAAACACAAATATTCCACCAATTAACAGCATTAAAGGCGCCATTTGAATAACTATTTGAGCGGCACTGGGTGACACGCGATCTAGTCCCATAAGATAAAGAATATAATTACTGCTAAGTCCAAATATAACTAACGCGAACAAGCGTAGTTTGGGTGGTTGTTTTAACCATTTGAGATCGGGGATACGATTTCGTTTAGTCAAAATTATCGCTACAAACACTAGCGCAACCGCAAACCGATACCAAGTGATAGTAATGGAATCAATACTGCTTAATAACCCTTTTAGCGCGATGGGAAGCATTCCCCAAAGAGTGGCAGTAGTTAATGCCAAAATAAACCCATATTGCCAACGGCCACTGGTTTTATGCATACAGAATTGCCTTTATTTTGAAGCTTTTAAGTGAAGGATTGAATACTACTGGCCTTTTGCTGATCTGACTAGCAAAAAATAGTTTTATAATTTGATATCATAATGATAACTTGTTCAACTATAATCAAGCTAACCCAATTGCTAGCCGTTTAAACTAGTTTGACAAAAGGCCATGTGCCTAAGACGCAACTGATTGATAAGCAACCGATTGACGAGTTATTAAATATTAATAAACCAAGCAACTCCTAGTGAACTAGCAAGCGACAAAAATAGCCAAAGGAAATCCTATGAATTTAATAAAAAACCTGCTCGAAATGATAAAAAAAGACTATACCTATCTAGTCGTTGCCATAATAACGGGATTGGTTGTGTTAACGTTACTGTTGCAGCATGATTGGCAATCAAAAATGCCACTAAAAGTATCAGATACTTCTGATTCAGCGATAGAAGATCGTTCCGATAAGGGGAAGTCTGACAAAGCGGGACTCTCTCAGCAAGAATCCGCGTCTCAAACCGCTGCCCCATCAGAACAATTAGTGATAGCGACACAGCAAGAATTACCGGACTTTGCTTCAATTAAGGATGTGAAACAAAAGAAAAAGCAGTTTTTTGCCTACTTAAGACCAATGATTGAGAAAAGCAACAATAAGGTAAAATATAAACGAGCCTTGTTGGATAGTCTTCTAGATCAAAGAAATAAGGATAGCGCTCATGGTGCTTTATGGCAGAAAAAACTGAGAAAACTCGCCATTGAATTTTCGGTTATAAAATCAAGCAGCCAAAAAGCACTCACTAATGCTGATATAGAGCAGCTTAAAATTCGAATAGACATCATTCCTTCCGCCTTAGTTTTAGCGCAGGCGGCCAATGAATCCGCGTGGGGGACTTCACGATTTGCTCGCAAGGCAAATAACCTCTTTGGTCAGTGGTGCTATACCAAAGGTTGTGGGCTAGTGCCCAATCAAAGAGGTAAAGGGCAGGTTCATGAAGTGCGCAAATTTGATTCTGTAGCAAAATCAATCGCGAGTTATATGAAAAACCTCAACACTCATCGGGCTTATGCGGAGTTACGCAATATCCGCGCCGATCTACGCCGCCGAGGACAAACAATAAAGGCACAAAAATTGGCTCAAGGGCTCAACCACTATTCAGAACGTGGTCAAGCCTATGTGGATGAACTCATATCAATGATCCGCTATAACAAATTGGAGTAATAAAGAAACAATCGCCGCCTTTGATTTTCGAAACTAGGGTTTATCTGCAATCCAGTGGTTTTAATTGAAAGCATCAATGCTTAACTAGATGACACCCGCCCCCTTGATCCCCCTCCCGTCAAGGGAGGGGGAAAGATCTCTTCTCCCTCAGGGATCCCTACAGGGAGGTAGGTTACCAGTGTTATGCAGGAGACAAAATGCATCCCGTCATTCCCGAGTTGTTTTATCGGGAATCCAGTATTTAATTGAAAGCATAAATGCTTAACTAGATGACACCCGCCCCCTTGATCCCTCTTACGTTCATGCATTATGTTCACTTTGTAATGGTCAAGTTTTTTTGGAGTGTTTTCAAGCCTCTTTTTTCATTTCCTGCGATTTCTGGTTAGGCGTTAAATAATCTACGGCAGAGTTTAACCTTTTGTAGTTGTAAAACCGGATATAAGATTGGATCACGTTAACCGCTGCGTTATGATTAATGAATGTTAACGGGTTTAATCTTTCAGTTTTTAAATTTCTAAAGAACCTCTCCATTACTGCATTATCCCAACAGTTTCCTCGGCGACTCATACTTTGAGTGATTTCTAATTTGTTTAAATAATTGACAAATAAGTGAGCCGAATATTGAACACCTTGATCCGAATGAAACATTAACTTACTAAGTTCTGGTTTTTGCATTTTAATCGCGTGAGTTAAAGCGTCTTTCGCTAATTGCGCATTGGGTGTTTGAGATAAAGCCCACCCCACAATCTCTTTGCTTCCCAAATCAAGCACACAAGCTAAATAGCTCCATCCTTGATGAGTTCTAATATAGGTAATATCACCCACCCAATGTGTATTTAAAGTGCTCGGCCTGAATTGACGATTAAGAAGATTGGGGAAATATTTGTCCTCTAAACCATTGTCAGGATAGTAATGACGTTTCATTGGTCGAATAGCAACGACTCCCGCTTTTTTCATTAAAGATGCCGTTTGGTGTAGCCCTAAATGAAATCCATTATTCAATAATGCAACATTCATTCGACGTTTTCCATAACTATTCTGGGTTTCACTAGCAACCGCTTTGATTTTAATGAGCATTTCTTCTTGCTCGTCGGTTAACCCTTTCGGTTGATAATAAAAACTGCTTTGAGCTAATTCAAATAACTGACAAAGTTCATTAATTGAATAATCAGGGTGTGCCTTCTTTATTCTTTCAACTAGCTCAGAGCATTGTTGTCGCGAACAAAGAAGGCGGTGGCCTTTTTTAATATTTCGTTATCCCTTTTAGCTCGCCATAATTGCTTCTCTAGCTCTTGTATACGCGGTTGTTCAGGCGTAAAGGCTTTCTTACCTTCAGGGGTGAATCCTTTTAACTCCGTAATGTATTGACGTTTCCAGCGTGAAACGGCTGAGTCAGATGCCCCGGATATTTCCATGACTTTTTTATTGGAATACCCTTCATCAACTATTAATTTAGCGTACTCTAGTTTTTGCTCGGGTGTAACCTCTATACCAGGGCAAGATCGTACTTTATTGAACTTTTAGGTAAATTGGTGATCAGATCAGTATCAACCACGAGGAGATACTGCTATGACATTTATAGACCATTTTACTTCAATAGAAGATCCACGAACGAATATTAACGTTAAACATGACCTTTTAGATGTGCTATTTTTAACGGTAAGTGCTGTATTATCAGGTGCAGAAGGCTGGAAGGACATTAAAGAGTTTGGCGATAACAAGCTCGATTGGCTAAGACAATATAGAGACTTTAAAAACGGAATACCGGTCGATGACACCATTGCTCGGATCATAAGGGCAATCGAGCCTGCACAATTAAACCAGGCATTTATTAATTGGGTTAATGAAGTGAGGGTCGATAAGGGGCAAGAACAAATAGCGCTTGATGGAAAAACATTACGCCGTTCATTTGATGGAGATAGGCAAACCGCATTACACAGTATTACCGCTTGGAGTCGCTCACAAGGATTGGTTCTTGCTCAATTAAAATCGACGGGTAAAAAAATGAAAATGCTTCGGTTATTGACATGCTCAATGTGCTGAATATCAAAGGTGCGTTGATAAGCGCCGATGCGATGAATACACAGAAAAAATCGTCAATACTATTGTTGAAAAGAAAGCGGACTATGTGCTTTGTGTCAAATTGAACCATAAGAAATTACGTCATGAAATTGCCGGTTATTTCCATAAAATCAAAAGAGAAACACCTGAGTTTATTGAAGAGTTTGAGGAAGTTGATAGTGGTCATGGTCGCATTGAAGTTAGGAAATATAGGCAACTCAGAGTGAATGAATGGATTAGTGAGGCGAGTAATTGGTCCAATATTCAAACGGTTATTGAGGTTGAGCGAGAGCGACATTTTAAAGGTGAAGTGGTGCAGCAAGAAACCTTGTATTACATTAGTTCTTTGGCGCCGGATGTGGAAAGAATAGGTAAAGCCATTCGCAGTCATTGGGGAGTGGAAAGCACCCATTGGATCCTTGATGTGACGTTTAAAGAAGATGACTGTCGGATCCGAAATGGTGACGGAGCTGAAAATGTTGCTGTTATCCGACGATTTGCTTTGAACTTAACGAAACTACACCCTCAAAAAAATAGTATGAGAGGTAAATTGAAGCAGGCAGGATGGAGTGATAAATTTCGCTCTGAACTAATTTTTGGTCAAAATTAGTACAAAGTATGCGGTTGCCCTGACCTCTATACGAGATTTGACCTTTTTCTTTTCTGACATTTTTATCTCCTAATTATTTTGGGATTATAGGCTAAAAAGCCTTCCAAGTTAATTAGACCATTACACTTCCTCAACCTAACCTTGAAAGAGATTACCGCGTCGTACCTCCTCGTAATGACCCATTTATTTAGCGATCCGCTGTCATTGCGAGAAGCGCAGCGACGCGGCAATCCAGTATTTAATTGTAAGCATCAATGCTTAACTAGATGACACCCGCCCCCTTGATCCCCCTCCCGTGAAGGGAGGGGGGAAGTAAGCCCCTTCTCCTGAGGGAACCCTACAGGGAGGTAGGAAATTAAGTCCCTTCTCCCTCAGGGATCCCTACAGGGAGGTAGGTTACAAGTGTCATGCAGGAGCAATTACACAGAAGGTTAGGATGAGGGTGGTTTTGGTTGAAAGTATGAATGCTTAACTAGATGACACCCGCCCCCTTGAACTTTCTGGCCACGCCCCCCATGATTTAATTAACTTAAATATTTTATTATGGGGTACAAACCATGCGAATGGACAAACTGACCAGTAAGTTCCAGCTGGCTATTGCCGATGCCCAATCATTAGCTGTCGGTCGGGATCATCAATTTATTGAACCTGTGCATATGATGACTGCTTTACTCAATCAACAGGGTGGCAGTATTCGTCATTTAATGGCGCAGACCAATATCAATTTACATAGTCTAAGATCACAACTTGCGGAGGCGCTTGACCGTTTGCCGCAAGTGGAAGGCGCGCCCGGTGAGGTGCATATTTCTAACGATCTTGGGCGTTTACTCAATCATTGCGATAAGTTAGCGCAAGATCGCAACGATCAATATATATCAAGCGAATTATTTGTGCTGGCCGCTATCGAAGATAAAGGCAATCTCGGGCAAATTTTAAAAGGGCTTAAGGCGGATAAAAAAAGCAATCGATGCCGCTATAGAGCAACTACGTGGCGGTCAATCTGTGGATGACCCGAATGCCGAAGAACAGCGCCAAGCGCTTGAAAAATATACCATTGACTTAACCGAAGAGCGGAGCAGGGCAAGCTAGATCCAGTGATTGGACGTGATGATGAAATCCGCCGAACCATTCAGGTATTGCAACGTCGTTCAAAAAATAATCCAGTGCTCATCGGAGAACCTGGGGTCGGTAAAACAGCCATTGTTGAAGGTTTGGCGCAACGAATTATCAATGGTGAAGTGCCAGAAGGTATCAAAGGTAAGCGCGTTTTATCCTTAGATATGGGCGCCTTAATTGCCGGTGCTAAATTTCGTGGTGAATTTGAAGAACGTCTTAAAGCAGTGCTCAGTGATCTGGCCAAACAGGAAGGGCAAATCATTCTATTTATCGATGAAATTCATACTATGGTTGGTGCGGGAAAATCCGAAGGCTCGATGGATGCAGGAAATATGCTAAAGCCTGCCTTAGCCCGAGGCGACTTACACTGTGTTGGCGCTACCACGTTAGATGAATATCGTAAATATGTTGAAAAAGATGCCGCGTTAGAGCGACGTTTTCAAAAGGTACAGGTTGATGAACCGACGGTGGAAGATACCATCGCCATCTTGCGTGGTCTAAAAGAAAGATATGAAGTCCATCATGGTGTCGATATCACCGATCCGGCCATCGTCGCTGCAGCAACTTTATCCCACCGCTATATTTCAGACCGTAAACTACCGGACAAGGCGATTGATCTTATCGATGAAGCTGCCAGCTTAATTCGAATGGAAATCGATTCTAAACCAGAAGAAATGGATCGTTTAGAACGCAAGCTCATCCAACAAAAAATTCAGCGTGAGGCTCTTAAAAAAAGAAAGTGACGACAACTCCAAAAAACGTTTGCAAGAGTTGCAACAAAAAATTGAGGTGATGGAGCGTGAGTTTGCTGAAATGGATGAGGTATGGAAATCTGAAAAAGGCTGCGGTACACGGCACTCAAAGCATTAAAACCGATCTTGAACGAGCTCGAATTGACCTTGAAGCAGCTCAGCGCGCAGGCGATTTGGCGCGCATGTCAGAACTGCAATATGGACGAATCCCAGAGTTAGAACAACAGCTCGATATGGCCAGCCAGGTTGAAATGCAAGATATGACACTGCTAAGAAACAAAGTCAGTGAAGATGAGATTGCTCACATTGTATCTAAATGGACAGGCATTCCTGTGACTAAAATGCTACAGGGTGAAAAGGAAAAGCTGCTTAAAATTGAACAGCATTTGCACACACGAGTTATTGGACAAGATGAAGCTGTATCCGCGGTATCTAACGCGGTACGCCGCTCGCGTGCAGGACTATCTGATCCTAACCGACCTAATGGTTCCTTCTTATTTTTAGGCCCCACCGGCGTTGGTAAAACTGAATTAAGCAAAGCGCTGGCTAATTTCTTATTTGATTCAGAAGATAATATGGTGCGGATTGATATGTCTGAATTTATGGAAAAGCATTCCGTAGCAAGGTTGATCGGTGCTCCTCCTGGTTACGTGGGCTATGACGAAGGTGGCTACTTAACCGAGCTTGTGAGACGTAAACCCTACTCAGTTATTCTATTGGATGAAGTTGAAAAAGCCCATCCGGACGTATTTAATATCCTATTGCAAGTGCTAGAGGATGGGCGTCTAACTGACGGCCAAGGTCGAACCGTAGACTTTAGAAACACTGTCATCATTATGACCTCTAACCTAGGTTCTGATCTTATTATGGAATCAGCCGGGAAAGAGAATTATGACGAACTAAAACAAAAAATTAACAATGTGATTGGTGATTATTTTAGACCTGAATTCTTAAATCGTATCGACGAGACCGTTATTTTCCACTCATTGGAAAAGGACCATGTCAAACAGATCGCAAGATTGCAACTACAAGAATTAACGCAGCGATTAGAAGCACATGATCTACAATTTGAATATAGCGAAGAAGCGCTTAGTCTTATTGTCGACAAGGGGTTCGATCCAGTCTATGGAGCAAGACCTCTAAAACGCGCTATCCAGCAGTGGGTCGAAAACCCACTGGCGGAAAAAATACTTGGCGATCAAGTTGGTCAAGATGGCGTTATTTCACTGGATGTCGAACAAGGTGAGTTTGTGTTTTAGGCAAAAAATTTGCAATTCCACAGAGGGTTAGGGAGAGGGTGAAGAGTTCTGGAGATTGGTTAGTTGCGAGTTGCGAGACAAACCCTGCCGTCATTCCCGAATTGTTTAATCGGGAATCCATTATTTAATTGGAAGCATAAATGCTGACCCAAATGACACCCGCCCCCTTGATCCCCCTCCCGTCAAGGGAGGGGGGAAGTAAGCCTCTTCTCTTGAGGGAACCCTACAGGGAGGTAGGAAATTAAGTCCCTTCTCCCTCAGCCCTCAGGGAGAAGGTTAGGATGAGGGTGGTTTTGGTTGAAAGCATAAATGCTGACCTAAATGACACCCGCCCCCTTGTTCCCCTCTCCCTTGATGGGAGAGGGTGACTTTCTATGCCAGGATCAACTACACAGAAGGTCGATTTTCACTCCTAATAACCAACATTGTACATTGGCAAGCAAATCCTTATAATTCCACGCTGATTAAGCTGTTTCAATAAACCGCTTTAAAGTAAAGGATCAAAAATGACAAAGAAAATACTAGTCACCGGTGGCGCTGGATATATCGGAAGTCATACCTGTGTCGCATTAATTGAAGCTGGTTTTGAGGTTGTTGTGGTTGATAATCTGGTTAACTCTAGTATTGAATCTCTCAGACGGGTTGAGAAGATTACTGGTCAATTTATTCGTTTTTATCGCGGAGATATCACCAACAAGGCTGATCTCAAGAGGGTCTTCGAAGATCATAATTTTTATGCGGTGATCCACTTCGCGGGGCTAAAATCTGTCGCCGACTCGGTTGAATTTCCGTTACGCTATTACCAACAGAACGTTTTTGGCACGCTTTGTCTGCTCGAAGCCATGCAACAGCAAGCTTGCAGTAAGATTGTTTTTAGTTCATCAGCAACGGTCTATGGTGAGCCCGCAAGTCTGCCCATCTTGGAAACTTTTCCAACTAATCCACAAAGTCCTTACGGCCGAAGCAAACTCTTTATTGAGCAGATTATCGACGACTATTGCCAAGCAGAAAAGCAGGCGAGTAGTATTATCTTGCGCTATTTTAATCCGGTCGGCGCACATCCCAGTGGAGAGATCGGTGAAGATCCGTTAGGAATACCAAATAATCTGATGCCCTATATTTGCCAGGTAGCGAGTGGTCAAAGAGAATTTTTATCCATCTATGGCGATGACTATGCAACCACAGATGGCACCGGTGTTCGTGACTACATCCATGTGGTTGATTTGGCTGAAGCGCATGTTAAGGCGGTGGACAAAATTAACCAAGTGGATCAAGTTCAATGGTTCAATATCGGGCGCGGACAAGGCTATTCGGTCAAAGATCTAATACAAGCATTTGAACAAACCAACGGTATTCGCATAAAAACCAGCATTCAACCACGAAGAGATGGCGATATTGCCGAATATTGGGCTGATCCCAGTCTAGCAAGGCAAGAACTAGGTTGGAAAGCCACGCGTGACTTAAAGCAAATGGTTAAAGATGCTTGGCACTGGCAACAGAAAAACCCCAAGGGGTATGAAGAGTAGCTTTTTGGTTTGTCTTGTTGTCATACCGACAAGGGACGGGCTTTTTTCATCTTAGTTTCTGGATTCCCGATAAATTCGCTCGGGAATGACGGATAGTTTGGATTTTGGTTTGTCTTGTTGTCATACCGACAAGGGACGGGCTTTTTTATTTTTCCAACTTGTCATCCCGACAAAGGAGGGATCTTATTGTTGTCTAAGCTGTGAAAGATCCTTCGTACCTCAGGATGGCAGGCTTATTTACTCGGCATTCGATTGGCCTATCTCAAAAAAAATTACTTGCACTAAAAGATGGTTCTGCTATGATTCGCGCGGTTGAGGGTTATGACAGTTCAAATCATAAATCAGCACCTATAATCGCAACATCTAAAGGACCTATAGCTCAATTGGTTAGAGTACCGCCTCGACATGGCGGGGGTTGAAAGTTCGAGTCTTTCTAGGTCCACCAATTTTCTACTTGCTGATTTTTCTATAACTATTTCATGTTGCCGACGGGTTACTCAATTATCTCTCGTAACCTAATCAATAAATCGATATAATCAAATCCTGATAACCCAATTATTGCTTAGTGAACTTGTTAAGATTAAATCAGTCTGTTAATCAAGTGAGTTGGCATTAAACCTGTATAAATCAATCGAGTTGAGATCAATCGAGTAAACGTCAAGCGAGTAATACTTAAGGCAATGTCATTCAAATTGTATAAATTCGCTCGCCGTGTACTAATTTTTGGTGGTTACCTTGTTTTGATAGGCTTTTTCAATCTGGCTGCTTCAAAACCGTCGGTCTCGAATCTTTCAGCCTTAAAACCGTCAGTCTCGAAACCACCAATCTCTAAACAATCAGCGCTCACCCAACAGGCCCGTCAACAGCAGCTTTTTAAACATTTCCAACGAGTTATTCAACAGATAGATCAAGATCTCTTAGCTCATCAAACGGCGTTTAAAACCGATCCGCTGCAACTAGGGCGCTTTGTGAATCAAAAAATCCTGTCTCAGTGGGATAGTCAGCGCACACTAAAGCATCTAATCGGTAAAAAACTATGGAGGCAGCTCACACCACAGGATATTGCGGCCTTAGAGTTACGTTTCGAACAAACCATTCAGCGCTATGTTAGGGAAGGGATGGGCTTATATGATGGACAAAGCGTTAAAACGCTACGAGTTCAACTCAACAAACTTGCTACTCGTGGTTTATTGACGCTGCGGGTTGAGCCTATTTACCTCCCAGCATTTAATATTCAGTTTAAAATTGCGCCACTGACTGAAGCCGACAGCACCCAGCAATCAACAAGCCTAAAGGCTAATACAAAACAGGTTAATCGTTGGCAGCTGTATGATATTCTAGTCCAAGGCATCAGCTACATTAAGCTCAAGAAAAATGAATATCGTCGAATTATTCAAAATCAGGGGTTAAATGCGTTATTAAAAAGGCTCGATGATAAAAATCAAATCAGCAACCAGAACCCTCAGCAAAGTCGCCTTAAACACAAGACAAAAGATCTGCAAAGCGGTAACAGCTTACAGCCCGTATCTCAATAAAGTAAGAAAATATATGACGCTATCCGCCACAGACAATCAAAAAACCGACCAAAATCCTTGGTATTTGTTGGCCGCCAAGCCAAAACAAGAATTTAGAGCATTAGAACAACTGCAAAATCAGAAGATCCTTGCTTTTTGCCCCAAAATTAAAGTGGAAAAGCTACGTCGAGGCAAAAAATGTGTGGTGGAAGAAGCATTATTTGCTGGCTACCTTTTTGTGTGCATTAGCATGGATAGCCCGAATTGGTACAAGGTGCGCTCAACAAGAGGGGTGAGAGATTGGGTTAAATTTGGTGGTGAGATAGCCAAATTGCCGCGTGAATTAGCGCAGCAACTCATTGAACTAGACCAAAATTTAAAGCAACAGCCTGTGCTAAGCCGTTTTAACCAAGGTCAAAAAGTTAGAATCTTAAGTGGTCCATTTGCAGGTTTAAAAGCCATCTACCAACAAGAGGATGGAGAAAGTAGATCGCTGATTTTGGTCGAGTTTTTAGGTCAATCCAATCGTCTCAAGGTTGAAAATGAACAAATAACAAACGATTAACAAGCTAAGTTAAAGATAAATGGAGTTTTTTAGCCTTTTTTACTGATTTCTATAGAGTTTTTCAACATCTGCTGAATTCATGGTGTATAATTCTCGGCAAGCATTGGTGATATTGATGTCAATTTAGAAGGATGAATTTTCAATATCCCAACACATAAAAATAGATTTAAATAAGCTTTAAAATTGAGGTTGGGTAACAGCCGATTCAGGGATTGAGCAATTTTTGCGTTTTTATTGATTCCTCCGGTTTTGTTATTCATTTAAGCAGGTCACTCCTTTATATAGGATTTTCTGTTATCGATTGACTCCCCGTCATACCTCAAAAGCTTCCAATTGGGATTTTGAGGACCGTCACTCAAGGGCGGTAGCGTGTGTTTTGAATCTCCGACTATCCTCATCCCCTAATCGATCAGCAGGAATCATGAATGTCAATGACAGTAAAAAACGTTTCTAAAACAGTTACGCTATTGATCGCTGTAGCCGTTCAAAGTTTGAGCTTTGGAGTGTCTGCCGCTGGCGATCTCGCTAAACAATGCCAAAATGTCACTCAACAGCAACGTCAAATGGCAAAAGCGGCCGGTTACGATGTCGATGCCGCCTGTAACTCGATAAAGAATATGACAGCCAATGCTAAGCCGGTAAAGAATATTCAACTAGTTACACCGCGCAAAGCCGCTGCCAGCTATACCGCTGAAGGCGGTGTTAAAACAGTGGACAAAAACTTTGGTCAAATGACCGTTGAAAAAAAGCGTCAAACACTGCGTCGATATGGCTATGATTTATTTGCCGGAGCGCCCACCACCTTTGCGCCAGCCACCGATATCCCGATTCCAGTGGACTATCTTGTCGGCCCTGGTGACACCTTTAATATACAACTACTTGGTAAGGTTAATGATGAGTTCGAACTAGTCGTTAACCGTACAGGCGTGGTTAATTTTCCAGAACTCGGGCCGATTAATGTGGCAGGTTTGAAATATTCTGAAGCTAAATTACTGGTTCAGCACAAGGTTTCGCAGCAGATGATCGGAGTTAGAGCGGTGATCGCGCTAGGGGAATTACGTTCAATCCGCATATTTATTCTCGGCGAAGCCTACAAACCCGGTTCTTATACCGTAAGCTCCTTGTCCACCATGACTAATGCTTTATTTGTCAGCGGTGGCATTACCAATATTGGTTCTTTAAGAAATATCCAACTTAAAAGAGCCGGTAAGATCATCACTCGGCTGGATCTCTACAAGCTATTACTTGAAGGGGATACCAGTGGTGATGCCAGATTGTTGCCAGGCGATGTGATTTACATTCCGTCGGTGGGCAAAACACTGGCCATTGAAGGCGAAGTAAAACGACCGGCGATTTATGAATTTAACCACGAAAAAAACCTCGGTGATTTAATTCGTATTGCAGGTGGATTTTCCACCAAAGCCTACCCGAATATATCGCACATTAGTCGTAAAAATGCCAGCGGATTTAGCACCGTGATTGATTTAGACTTAACCAAACTTTCATCTCTTAAAACGCAGTTATTTAATGGAGATAGGGTGGAAATCAGTCATTTATTGGATGTCTTTGAAGATGTGGTGGAGTTAAAAGGTCAGTTCTACCGACCCAGGGTAATCAGTTGGAAAGCCGGTATGACTTTAGCCGACCTAATCAAAGCACGCAATGAGTTGACGCAACAGGTTGATCTTAATGTTGGCGTAATCATACGTAAAGAATTGCCATTACAAAATATTAAAGTGATCCAATTTAGCCCCGCTGGTGTGCTAAAGGGGCAAGCCTCGGCATCGATTAAATTACAATCGCTGGATCAGGTGATTACCTTCGGCAGAAACGAAAACCGTGCCAAAACACTGGCGCCCTTTATCGAACAACTTAGTCGTCAAACCGCGGGTGGTGGTTTGAGTCAACTGGTCAACATTAACGGTAATGTCCGATTTCCGGGAACCTACCCACTGATTAAAGGCATCAATGTGAAGCAGCTTGTACTTCTGGCGGGTGGTTTGGGTGAAGCCTCTTATCTAGGTAATGCAGAAATCACTCGGCAAGATATTTCCAATACCGAAGCTGCCACCATTTCACACGATAGGATCAACCTTGCCGATGAATTAAGTGGTAAAAGTAGTTACCAATTGCAAGCCAAAGATCGGTTATCAATCTATCAAACGCCGGATTATCGAGAGCATCTAACCGTTTCGTTAAAAGGCGAGGTCAGGTTTCCCGGCGCCTATGAATTTAGGCGTGGTGAAACGCTTTCGATGGTGATTCAGCGAGCCGGCGGATTTACCGATATGGCACACATCAATGCTTCAGTATTTAGCCGCGTCGATCTCAGGTTGCAAGAAGCTAAACAGTTAAAAAACTTACGCCAAAAGATGCGTCAAGATATTGCTGCCAGTCAATTGCAGGATGCCAATGCCGGTGATGGCACTAATCTAAAAGAGGCGGAAGGTTTACTTGATGCCTTAGCAAAAACCAAAGCCCTGGGGCGACTAGTGATCCAATTGGATAAAATAGTCACTGGGTTAAGTGATGACATTCAATTAAAAGATGGTGATAGCCTAGTGGTCCCCACCTTTCGACAAGAAATTTCGGTACTGGGTGAAGTGCAACATGGCAGTTCTCATCTATTTAATCCACGATGGACCTTGGATGACTACCTTGAAAAAAGTGGTGGCGTAACGCAAAGAGCGGATGAAAACCGAATTTATGTAGTCAGAGCCGATGGTTCAGTTTATCTACCGAATCAATCCGGTTGGCTTGGTCACCAAAATAAAATGCTCAATCCCGGTGACACTATTGTCGTACCGGTGGATACCGATCAGATTAAAACCTTGTCGCTGTGGACCAATGTCAGTCAAATAGTTTATCAGTTAGCCCTAGGCGCGGCGGCGGTTAGAAGCTTTTAAATACTATGCAACAATTAACTAATAAGCTTAATTAATGGCAAAATTTGGCTTAACCAGGCATCAATGGCAATCAATATGCCAAGTTTTGAAACAATATAAAAGCATCGACAAAGCCATCATCTATGGATCAAGAGCTCTGGGCAATTTTAAAAAAGGTTCAGATATTGACCTAACGCTTGTTGGGGAATCTATTGATTTTTCACAATTATGCCAAATCAGTAATCAACTGGATGATTTGTTACTTGTTTATCAGTTTGACCTTTGTTGCTAAAGGATATTGATAACCCAAATTTGCTACAACATATACAAAAATTTGGTAAGGTCTTTTATCAACAAAGTGACGAAAAACAATAGGGCATTGTTATTGATAGCACCCGCCCCCTTGATCCCCCTCCCGTTAAGGGAGGGAGGGAAATTAAGTCCCTTCTCCCTCAGGGAGAAGGTTAGGATGAGGGTGGTTTTAGTTGAAAGCATGAATGCTGACCTAAATGACACCCGCCCCCTTGATCCCCATCCCATCAAGGGAGGGGGGAAGTAAGTTTCCTCTCCCTTGATGGGAGAGGGTGACTTTCCATGCTAAGACCAATTACACAGAGGGATAGCGGAAATTAAGTCCCTTCTCCCTCAGGGAGAAGGTTAGGATGAGGGTGGTTTTAGTTGAAAGCATGAATGCTGACCTAAATGACACCCGCCCCCTTGATCCCCCTCCCGTCAAGGGAGGGGGGAATTAAGTCCCCGCCCCCTTTGATGTGATCCCTACCGGGAAGTAGGAAATTAAGTTCCTTCTCCCTCAGGGAGAAGGTTAGGATGAGGGTGGTTTTGGTTGAAAGCATAAATGCTGACCTAAATGACACCCGCCCCCTTGATCCCCCTCCCATCAAGGGAGGGGGGAAGTAAGTCCCTTCTCCCTCAGGGAGAAGGTTAGGATGAGGGTGGTTGAAAAGGATTTTAAATATGCAGAAAAACCAATTAAAGCATCGTTCAAAGGAATTAAGAAAAAATCAAACTAAGCAGGAAGAATTACTTTGGTACCATTTTCGAGGAAGACGATTTAAAGGATTTAAATTTAGACGACAATTTATTATTCAAATTTACATCGTAGATTTTGTTTGTCTAAACAAAAGGTTGATCGTTGAGATTGATGGTAGCCAGCATCAAGAGAATAAAGGGTACGATACCAAGAGAGATAAGATATTAAAAGACCAAGGATTTAAAATACTACGCTATTGGAATAATGAGATAGATTTTAAATTAGTCGATGTTTTAGAAGATATATTACGAGCATTGGAAAAATAATAAAGGGTTTATTTTAATTTATGACACCCGCCCCCTTGATCCCCCTCCCGTTATGTCCATGGATGGATGGTATGTAGAATAACGCAGGAGCGGTTATCTACCAAGGGAGGGTGGTTACACAGAAGGTTAGGGAGAGAGTGAAAGGGTTCAATGGATAAAATGGCCTCTATCTTATCGGAAATTATTATTTTAAAGAATTTGGAAAAACAAACACAAAAAGCATGAAGTCAATATTATTTATTATTGTTTTTGTTTTCCTAGCCCCTCATGCTAACGCAGAACCTTGGGTTAATACTGATGATCTATCGCTACGAGCCGATATAGAAAGCTTGTCAGCTTTGGGAATTATAAAGGTTCCAATCAATAGCTATCCTTTAATGTGGGCCGGGATTGTACAGGATTTGGATAGAGCGAATGAACAACCTATGGAATTGGCTTATCGAGAAGTTTTTTGGCGAGTTAAAAAAAGCCGCAAGGAACGCACTAGGTAAAAGTGCAAGCAAACAATTACGTTTTTCATTGTCCAACGCGGAACCGGTGTTTAGAAGCTTTGGTGATTTTGAAAGTGGCAAAGGACAGCTAACAGCCTTATCCAGTGGCGTAAACAAAGATTTTGCTTGGCGAGTCCAAGCCAACCGTCGATATCATCCACTGGATGGACAGACGATCAACTATGATGGCTCTTACATTTCAGCCATTTGGGGAAATTGGGCAACCACTTTAGGTTCGGTAGAACAATGGTGGGGACCTTCATGGGACGCAGCCAATTTACTTTCCAATAACGCGCGTCCAACCGTGGCATTGAGATTGCAGCGCAATTATTCGGATGCCAGTGAATTGCCCATTCTAAATTGGATCGGTCGATGGAATTTTAGTGGTTTTATTGGCGCATTAAGCGACCAACGAATGACTGACCATCCCTATTTGGCCGGCGCCCATTTTTCCGCCAAACCGCTCGATTCGGTAGAGACATCCCTCGCTATGACCAGTTTGATGGGGGGCGCTCAAAAACTTGGCGAGCGTCGTCTTGATATCAATTATCAAGATCAAAAACGGCAAGTCGCATTCGATATTTCTTGGCAAATAAATCAAGACTTAAAGTTTATACCCATTGCAACAAAAATTTACGCATCCCTAATGGATGACAACTCAGGCGCAGATTACAGCAGTGTTTTGTTTGGATTCTCCAGCCAGCTTCCCTGGTTAGGCGGCTGGAGAATATTTTTAGAACACAGCGAAACACTCGCCGCCCCCAGTCGATACAACTTAACTTACGAAGATCAAATTTACCAAACAGGTTACCGCTTTTATCAACGAAGCATCGGATCTAGCTATGATGCTGACTCAAAAGTGACAAGCTTAGGGCTTATGAGCCAAATCAGCTATTTCCAGTGGTTAAGTATTAAGCTACAAAATATTCACATTAACCAAGCAGGCAACAACAGCCCCATCGATCTAAGACACAGCATTAACCCAAAAGCGGTTAATGCAAAAAGACTCCTCGTGAAATGGCGCTATCGCCTTAATAAAGAACAACAACTTAACCTTGAATTCGACTACAGCGATAAACTAATATCAGCCAATATCCGTGAAAATGAAAGAGTAAGATTAATGATCGGCTGGGTGTTGCAGTTTTGATCGAAAGATTGGGGAAACTAATTACGATAAACAAACAGTTACAGGATGAGGGGGGTTTTAGTTGAAAGCATAAATGCTTAACTAAATGACACCCGCCCCCTTGATCCCCCTCCCATCGGTAGACAACTGCTCCTGCGTTGTTCTACATACCGTTCATCCGTGAACATAACGGAGGGGGGAATTAAGTCCCTTCTCCCTTGATGGGATCCCTACAGGGAAGTAGGTTACCAGTGTCATGCAGGAGCAATTACACAGAGGGTTAGGGAGAGGGTGACTTTCTATGCCAAGAGCAATTACACAGAGGGATAGGGAGAAGGTGAAGAGTTATGCGGATAGGTGAGTTACGAGTTGCGAGACAAACCCTGCCGTCATTCCCGAATTGTTTTATCGGGAATCCATTATTTAATTGAAAGCATAAATGCTTAACTAAATGACACCCGCCCCCTTGATCCCCTCCCATCAAGGGAGGGGGGAAATAGTCCCTTCTCCCCCAGGGATCCCTACAGGGAGGTAGGTTACCAGTGTCATGCAGGAGCAATTACACAGAAGGTTAGGATGAGGGTGGTTTTAAACAGATTTAAAACATGGACCTATTACTAAAATAAAAGACAAAAACTATGACAAATAACAATTCAACCAATTCCGATTTAGAAAGCCAAAACGCGGCGTTAAAAGCCCAAGTCGCTATTCTTGCGCAACAGCATCCAATGATGGGAGCTGAAGCATACGCTGAGGATGAAATCGATCTGGGTGAACTATGGCAGGCGGTATGGGCTGGCAAATGGCTGATCATGGCAATCACCGGTGTTTTTTCCATTGCCGCGGTGCTCTACGCACTTTGGTTACCTAATCAATATAAATCAACGGTGTTATTAGCACCAGCATCTTCCAGCAGTTCATCCTCACTATCCAAGTTAGCTGGGCAGTTTGGCGGTTTAGCTTCGCTAGCGGGGATCAATCTTGGTGGTGGTGGTGCAGAGGATAAATCAGTAGTGGCTATGGAAATCCCTAAAACACTGGGGTTTTTAGAAGCCTTTATTCAACAAAATAATATTCAAGCCCAGGTCTATGCGGCAAAAGGTTGGAGCCGTGGCAACAATCAATTGGTTTATGATGAAGATCTTTACGATGTAAAACAAACTAAAAATGGGTGCGTGCATTCGATCCAGCTAAAGGACAGGAGGTAATCCCCAGCGGTTGGGAGCTATATGAAAAATTTAAAGATCGCGTTAGCGTTAGCCAAGATAAAAAAACCGGGCTGATTAGCCTCTCGGTGGAATACTATTCACCACAAATAGCGAAACAATGGGCAGATCAACTAGTCAAAGCCATCAACGCCCATATCCAAAAACAAGATCGAGAAGAAGCCACCAAAAGTATCATCTATTTAAAACAAAAAATTAAAGAAACTAAGATCGCGGATATGCAGTCCGATCTTTTATCAACTGATTGAAGAACAAACCAAAACCCTAATGCTGGCGGAAGTCAGTGATGAATATGTGTTTAAAACCCTCAGCCCAGCCAAAGTAGCGGAAGAAAAGTCCAAGCCCAAACGCGCACTTATCGCCATCCTTGGATTTATGCTCGGTGGCATGTTGTCGGTAATTATCGTGTTGGTCAGGCATTTTAGGAAAAAGTAGCTATAAAACCAAACCAAACCAAACCAAACCAAACCAAACCAAACCAAACCAAACCAAGTCAAACCATGCAAAGTCAAGATAAAATCATTCAGCAGGTTATTCAAAATGCTCAAAGCAACGATGACATAGAGCTGTTGTGGTTGTATGGTTCAAGATCGAGAGGTAATGCCAGTAATACTAGCGATTATGATTTCGCCATTGCCTTTAAAAATTATATTGAAGACCCGGTTGATCGGCGATTGAGGCCAGAACTATTGGCAATAGATTGGCAACAGCAACTCAAGGTTGACCTGTCTATCATTGATTTTAACCAAGTACCTATTCCCATGAGCTATAGC
>JAUZSK010000082.1 GCA_030949565.1 Enterobacterales bacterium | reverse complement strand
CTTTAGTGTAGTAAAATAAGCTAAAGCAGGGCAGTAATCGCTATTGAGAGCTATTTTTATAGTGTGAATTTGTATTTTAAAGCCTGGAATTGATTTAATTTGTTTAAAACTGACAAAATGAAGTAGGAAAGATTATGAAGAAGTGGGAATGTATTGTTTGTGGATGGATTTATGATGAAGCAAAAGGCTGGCCAGAAGACGGTATTGCCCCTGGAACAGCCTGGGATGATGTACCTAATGATTGGCTCTGCCCTGACTGTGGAGTCGGTAAAGAAGATTTTGAAATGATCGAGATTACGTAAAATATTTAACTAACCGGATAAACTAGGAAAACCCATGAAGCTTGCTGATAAAGTCTTAGCTATCAATGATGACTTACCCATTCGCACCGACAAGCCAGTGCACAGTGGTAAAGTGCGTTCTGTCTACTGGTTATCGGCACAAGATAGCCAGCGGTTAATAAAACAAAAGGGTTATGATGTTCCATTAGACCAACCCTTGGCGATCATGGTCATCAGCGATAGGTTATCGGCTTTTGACTGCATCTGGCATGCTGAGGGTGGATTGCAAGGAGTTCCTGGAAAAGGTGCAGCACTGAATGCAATATCTAATCATTGGTTTGCTCAGTTTAAACGACAAGGCTTAGCAGACAGTCATATTCTCGATATTCCGCACCCCTTGGTGTGGATTGTGCAAAAGGCAAAACCGATTATGATTGAGGCCATCTGCCGCCAATATATTACCGGTTCCATGTGGCGTGCCTATGAAAAAGGCGAACGAGAATTTTGTGGCAATCAGATTACAGAAGGTTTAACCAAAGATCAGAGATTACCGGAACTTTTAATGACGCCTTCGACTAAAGGTATCTTAAAAGGGATCTCTGGAGTGCCTGAGGCTGATGATGTCAATATTACTCGGCAAAATATTCAAGACAACTATCAAGCCTTTAACTTTTCTAGTTTGGATGACATCGATCGTTATCAAAGGCTATTAACTGAAGGTTTTAATTTGATCAGTGATGCGCTTGCAAAAATAGGGCAGATTTTTGTGGATACAAAATTTGAATTTGGCTATGTGAAAGATTTCAATGGAAATGATAAGATTATCTACATGGATGAAGTTGGTACACCCGATTCATCGCGTATTTGGGATGAGCAAGCCTATAAAAATGGTAAGATTATTGAAAACTCAAAAGAAGGTTTTCGCCAGTTTCTACTCGATCATTTTCCTGAATCTGATATTCTTCTGAATAAAAACCGTATGCCAGAGAGACTTGCTTTAGCTCGCGATAATGAACTTCCAGCCGACGCATTAATGCAGGTTTCTGCAACCTATGTGGGTATCGCAGAGAAAATTGTAGGCCATAAAATTTCTATTAGCGATAATCCGAGACAGGAAATTATTGAGATTTTAGCAAAGGAGTATCAGCTCATTGACTGAAAATAATGTTATTTTAGATGAATTACTAAATCTTTGGTCGCATATGTTTGTGATTGATTTATTGCGCTACTTTCTTGGTGTCGGTGTGGTATTAATTCTATTGTTTATTTTTAAGCGATCACTTAAAAACCGCAAAATTCAATCTAAGCATGCCTCAATTAAACAGCGCGGACGTGAACTTTACTACTCGGTGATGACCGTGTTAATTTATGCCACCATCGGTATCGCGACCTTCACCGGTATGCAATATGGTATTTTTAAAAATTTACCATCAAATAGATGATTATCCGACCTTCTGGCTTTATTTAAGTGTGCCGCTTTTAGCGCTGGTGCATGATACTTATTTTTATTGGATACATCGATTTTTACATCTAAAATCAGTTTTTAAACATGGACATCGAGTGCATCATTTATCACGTATTCCAACGCCTTGGACCGCCTATAGTTTTAGTCCATTTGAAGCGGTATTAATGGCTTTTTTTGTGCCTTTTTATAGCTTTATTTCCCGGTACACGATTTGAGCTTGTTGGCTTACCTTACTTTTATGATTATTCGAAATGCGGCCGGACATAGTGGTTATGAATTTTTTCCCAAGGGCTTTACCAAAAGTAAACTAGGCTGGAATACGAGTCATACGCATCATGATCTTCATCATCAGTCGTTTAACTTTAATTATGCGTTGTATTTTACTTGGTGGGATCGATGGATGGGAACTGAGCATCCCGAATATCATGAAATCTTTGATCAGGTGACCAATAGAAGGTCAGAAATTGAGTCGCTTGCGCCTCTTAAAACCTCTTAAGTTGTTATTGCTAGTATAAAATTGGCCAGACAAAAGTATCTAGGGTGAACGTTTATTACTTCTTCAATCAGTCGAATAATTTTTAGTCATCAAGCACAAGATTTTTTTCAATCTGAGGCCGCAGAAAACTATTTTGACTCAAACTATTTACAGCAACAGCGATTAATCACAGGCCAGTCAAAAGGGCGGAATATTACCTGGTTTATGCGCTTGCCAAATTTGCGGCGATCAGACAAAACTAGCGATAGTGAAGACTATGTACTACGTCACTATTATCGTGGCGGTTTAATCGCTTAACTAACGCGAGATGCTTTTGTTTTTATGGGATGGAAGTATTGTCGAAGTTTTGCCGAGTTTCATTTGTTGGAGACTATGAGTCAATTGAATTTGCCGGTTCCTAAGCCTATTGCCGCGCTCGTGGTCAAGCAAGGTTGGTTTTATCGTGCAGATATAATAATGCAAAAAATTGAGGCTAAAGATTTAGTTGCTATTTTAAAATCAGACGTACTCTTTACTCAGACTTGGCAAGAAATAGGACGTACTATTGCACGTTTTCATCTTGCCGGAATCGATCATCGTGATCTGAATGCGCATAATATCTTGTTGCATAAAAAACAGGTCTATTGGATTGATTTTGATGGTTGTCGACAGCGAAAAATGAATATATCATGGAAAAAAAATAATATTGACCGATTGAAACGTTCCTTTGAAAAAGAAAAATTGCTACACCCCGTATTTCACTTTTCTGATCAAAATTGGTTGCGTCTAATTGAGTCCTATTCAAACACAATGAAGGTCGGTTTGTAAGGATTTACTTAGTCAAGAGTTGGTCTACGGCCTGTAAGGTTTGCTCTAAAGCGCCTTGGTTATTTTTAAACAGTTGGCGGGACGCTTTTTCGCTATCCAATAAGGCCTGATGGTCTCCTAGTAAACGACTGACTGCTTGCGATAGCGTCGCGGTCTGCGCGTCTGGTAGAGGAGCTTCTATAATGTTTAAAACACCTAAGTTCTGCATTTCTTGCGCCACAAAAGAAAAATTATAATAGCTAGGACCCATGACCACAGGTAGTCCACAAGCCGCAGGTTCAATAGGGTTTTGCCCTCCATGACCAATCATACTACCACCAACAAAAGCCACATCTGCGGCACCATAAAATTGCATCATCTCACCCATAGTATCACCAATAATAACTGAGTGTTGGCTTGAAGGTGTTTGATTTTGGCTACGTAGTACATAGTTTAACGAATGCTGTATAACCGTTTTCTTTAGCTCAAAAAAACGTTCGGGGTGACGCGCCACCGCAATTAAAAGAAGATCAGGAAAACGCTGTAGCAGCTCTTTATGTGCCTTTAAAACAATGGAGAATTCCGCAGGATGAATACTAGCGGCTATCCAACAAGGACGATGTTCAGACCATTGATTTCTGAGTGCTTGTTGTTGTTCAATTAATTGCGCCGAAATTTCTAAATCATATTTAATATTACCGCAGATACTAATACGATCAAAAGCGACTCCTAGACGCAAATAATGTTCGCTATCTTCCTGATACTGAGCCATTACTCGATCTATTTTGCTAAAAAAGGATTGGCTAAAGTGAGCCAATTTAAAGTATTTTTGCATGGCTGAGTCACTCATTCGACCATTGGCTAGCAATATAGGCACTGCTTGCCGCTTTAAACTAAAAATAAGATTAGGCCAAAGCTCGGTTTCAATCAAAATAGATAGTTGGGGTTTCACCCGCTCAATAAATCGATTACAAGCACCAATCCAGTCAATCGGCAGGTAAATTAATTTGATCCGTTTTTCTCCCAAGTGCTGAATAAAATTTCGGATTTCCTGTTTACCCGTGGGCGTAGTACAAGTAATCAAAAGGTCATGTTCGGGGTAGAGTTGAAGTAACTTTTTGACCAAGGGCAATGCGGCACGAGTTTCACCGACAGAAGCGCAGTGGATATGAATTACTGATTCACAAGCAAGCTTAGGAGCGAAACCTAATCTTTCTCCAAAACCAGAGAAATAATCGCTATCTTTTATACCTCGGAAAATAAAGTAAAGCCAAATTAGCGGTGTCAATAGGGCTAACATTAGGCTGTAAATCAATCGATTCAAAAACAATAATCCTATTTCTGGATAGTTAGATTTCGAGATTATTTGATTAAATTAAGACATTTAATATAAACATTGAAATCAAGTGGTTAATATCCCTAATTAGAGCATAAAACACAGCGGTAAATGTTTGTGGGCGCTAAAAACAAGGGGCAAGTTTGGTTTAACTGTTATTTTCATGTTGTTAATAAGAATCTATGCGCTGCGACTCTGTCCATAAAGCTCCGAAGCAGGACAATAATCTTGCTTCGGAGCTATGTAATGATTTCTACAATATAAATCGCGTGAGATCTTCATCCTGCGCAAGATCACCTAGCTGCTCGATAACATAAGCCGCATCGACGGTCAGCTTCTCATCGGAATCACAGGCGGTATAGGAAATTTCCTCCATCAGTTTCTCCATCACGGTATGTAAACGTCTTGCACCAATATTTTCCGTGGTTTCATTGACTTGCCAAGCCACTTCTGCCAGTTTTTCGATGGCATCTTCAGTGAATTCGATTTCTCGATTTTCAGTTTGCATTAATGCGACATATTGTTTTGTGAGTGCCGCATCTGGCTCGGTGAGTATGCGCTTGAAATCATCGGCGCTGAGCGAGCTGAGTTCAACTCTGATGGGCAGTCGTCCTTGTAGTTCGGGAATAAGATCCGATGGCTTTGAAAGATGAAATGCACCAGACGCGACAAATAAAATATGGTCTGTTTTAATCATGCCGTATTTAGTGGAAACGGTACAGCCTTCGACTAGGGGCAAAAGATCTCTTTGTACGCCTTCTCGAGAAACTTCACCGCCAGAACTTCGATCGCTTTTTGCCACCTTGTCAATTTCATCTAGAAAAACGATACCATTATTTTCGACTGCTTCCACCGCTTTGGTTTTTATTTCATCACGGTTGACTAGTTTCTCAGCTTCTTCTTCAGTTAGTAGTTTTACTGCATGCTTAATTTTGAGTTTACGCTTTTTACTTTTACTCGGTGCCGCGCTTTGGAACATATCTTGAAGCTGACTGGTCATATCCTCCATTCCTGGCGGTGCCATAATTTCGATTCCAACACTGGGGGCACTAAGGTCGATCTCTATTTCCTGCTCATCAAGCGTTCCTTCACGTAGTTTTTTACGAAACATCTGTCTAGCGGCTGAATCTTCTTTTTCTTTCGGCTCATTATCAAATCCACGAGCCGGTGGAAGCAAAACATCTAAAATACGTTCTTCTGCTGCATCTTCGGCGCGGACCTTAACTTTGTTATGTTCTTGCTCTCGGAGCATTTTGAACGATGAATCTGCGAGATCGCGAATAATCGACTCAACATCTCGGCCGACATATCCCACTTCGGTAAATTTTGTGGCTTCTATTTTAATAAATGGCGCATTGGCTAGTTTTGCTAGGCGTCTGGCGATTTCAGTTTTACCAACACCAGTCGGACCAATCATCAGAATATTTTTTGGGGTGATTTCATTTCTTAAGTCGTCATCCACTTGCATACGACGCCAACGGTTTCTTAAGGCGATAGCGACGGACTTTTTGGCATCATCTTGACCGATGATGTGTTTGTCGAGTTCATGAACGATT
The DNA here is from genome assembly GCA_030949565.1 of Enterobacterales bacterium. GTDB lineage: Bacteria > Pseudomonadota > Gammaproteobacteria > Enterobacterales > Kangiellaceae. The sequence goes on along the minus strand of JAUZSK010000082.1, from coordinate 25,156 downwards.
TCACGAGGGGTCATATGGGACATAAAATACTTCCGCAGGTCATTAGATTTGGCTTAGCTAGACGAGTTGCAGTCTAGCTCTTCAATGGTATGGTTGTGATTGGTATACACGCAGATATCACCGGCTATTTTTAATCCTGTGGTGACGATTTCTTTAGCGCTGAGGTCGGTCTTATCCATCAGCGCTCGTGCTGCTGATTGAGCAAATGGACCGCCAGAACCAATCGCCATAAGGCTATCTTCTGGTTCAATAACATCACCGTTTCCAGTGATGATTAGTGAGTGTTCACTATCTGCAACCGCTAGCAATGCTTCAAGTCTACGTAGCATACGGTCGGTTCGCCAATCTTTTGCTAGTTCAACCGCTGAACGCATCAGTTTGCCTTGGTATTTCTCTAGTTTGGCTTCAAAACGCTCAAACAGAGTAAAAGCATCAGCAGTACCGCCGGCAAAACCTGCAATCACTTGGTCGTGGTATAGGCGTCTGACTTTGCGCGCATTACCTTTCATGATGGTGTTACCTAGTGACACTTGACCATCACCGCCGATGACGACTTTTCCATTTCGGCGAACCGATAGAATGGTAGTTCCTCGATATTGTTCCAATGATTTCTCCAGTTTTTAGCGATATCTGCCTAATTTGGGTATCATTGTAAGGCTTTTCAAGAGGGTTGCGAAAAACTTTGCTAATTTATTGGGGTGCCTCCAGGGCAAGATCGTACTTTATTGAACTTTTAGGTAAATTGGTGATCAGATCAGTATCAACCACGAGGAGATACTGCTATGACATTTATAGACCATTTTACTTCAATAGAAGATCCACGAACGAATATTAACGTTAAACATGACCTTTTAGATGTGCTATTTTTAACGGTAAGTGCTGTATTATCAGGTGCAGAAGGCTGGAAGGACATTAAAGAGTTTGGCGATAACAAGCTCGATTGGCTAAGACAATATAGAGACTTTAAAAACGGAATACCGGTCGATGACACCATTGCTCGGATCATAAGGGCAATCGAGCCTGCACAATTAAACCAGGCATTTATTAATTGGGTTAATGAAGTGAGGGTCGATAAGGGGCAAGAACAAATAGCGCTTGATGGAAAAACATTACGCCGTTCATTTGATGGAGATAGGCAAACCGCATTACACAGTATTACCGCTTGGAGTCGCTCACAAGGATTGGTTCTTGCTCAATTAAAATCGACGGGTAAAAAAATGAAAATGCTTCGGTTATTGACATGCTCAATGTGCTGAATATCAAAGGTGCGTTGATAAGCGCCGATGCGATGAATACACAGAAAAAAATCGTCAATACTATTGTTGAAAAGAAAGCGGACTATGTGCTTTGTGTCAAATTGAACCATAAGAAATTACGTCATGAAATTGCCGGTTATTTCCATAAAATCAAAAGAGAAACACCTGAGTTTATTGAAGAGTTTGAGGAAGTTGATAGTGGTCATGGTCGCATTGAAGTCAGGAAATATAGGCAACTCAGGGTGAATGAATGGATTAGTGAGGCGAGTAATTGGTCCAATATTCAAACGGTTATAGAGGTTGAGCGAGAGCGACATATTAAAGGTGAAGTGGTGCAGCAAGAAACCTTGTATTACATTAGTTCTTTGGCGCCGGATGTGGAAAGAATAGGTAAAGCCATTCGCAGTCATTGGGGAGTGGAAAGCACCCATTGGATCCTTGATGTGACGTTTAAAGAAGATGACTGTCGGATCCGAAATGGTGACGGGGCTGAAAATGTTGCTGTTATCCGACGATTTGCTTTGAACTTAACGAAACTACACCCTCAAAAAAATAGTATGAGAGGTAAATTGAAGCAGGCAGGATGGAGTGATAAATTTCGCTCTGAACTAATTTTTGGTCAAAATTAGTACAAAGTATGCGGTTGCCCTGGGGGTGCCTCTTGTTGTTTAAAATATTTAGCTAACTGAAGTTGCAATGATTTTGGTACACTTTTAAAAGTTAGACTGCCGGTTTCTGAGTCAAAAACGATATCATCCTGCATTCGGTCAGAGGAAAAGCTGATACTGAGGTCCTTTTCTCGCCCAAAGAAACGCACGTATTTTTTAAGACTATTGCGATGGGCATAAATCTCACTGGTTTGTTGTGATTGCTTATCTTTAACAAACTCGGCAAATTTTTTGGGTGCATCTTGATCTACAATCTTTGATAACGAGTCAAAATTAATGGGTTTACCCTGCATATCTTGCTCCACACAGTAATCAACTATGGTGTGCTTGGTCGGCTGACTCTTGTCTTTGTCGAGCTGCTGGGTGAACTGATCAACGATGTTTAAAAATTCATCGGTTTGCTGTTGCAGGTTCACTCCAGACTTAAATCCAAGCATTTTGCAGAAGGCATGGTTAATTTCTTTGTTATTACGGGCACTTTGAAAGGTTAAGTACTGCTGCCAATCTTTTATTGCCCATTGGCTAAAATCTAGTTTGAGACTAAGCCCTATTTTACTGCCATCAACAGCTTTAATTGCTTGAATTTTATTGTCTGCATCGATTTGTTGAAAATCTTGCTGATTCAGCCAAAACACATACAGCAGATCTTGGTCCATTAGGGTTTCCACCACAAAAAGCATATGTCCATTTAACGACTCTTCCAGCTCTTTAAGCGTTAGCTCAAAACTTTTTGCAAGCTGCTGGCTCATGGTTTTAAAATCTAAATCACCTTGACGGTATTCCTCTAGACTGGTTTCTGCAGGATTATTTTTTTGCTCGGGGTCAAAAAAACCATACTGGCGGGTAGCACTTTTTTGTAATGATTGCTTTAACTGATTAAAAAGTTGTGATAAAGCAAGATCAACCTCAGTCTCTTGGTCATTGGTTTGCAATTCTGTTTTATGCTTTTCATTGGTAAACCCATGAATAATCGAGTGTTTTATGGTCATAGCTGTTTAGTAGAGTCTGTTGGCTCAAAAGGTTGGATATTATAATCGATTATTGAGTCGCTAACACTAGAAATTGGATGGATGGAGTTGCTATTGGATAGATACCAATAGTCGGGTTATTTTGGGAGTCTTTTATGAAGGAAGCTCCCTAGGCATTATGTGGTTCTCGACTAAAAAAGGGTGTCCTGATTTTTGCTATTAAGCAAGCTCTAAATTGAGTAGCTTTTCAACAAAACGCTGACCGGTTTTACCTAATGGTTTCTCGGCTCTCCAAACCAGATGAGGGGTAAATTTAAAGCGTGATCCATGTCGATATTTCACTTCTATTAGGTCACCGCTGTCGAGTTCTTTTTGCACTAGATAATGTGGCATCCAGCCAAAGCCTATGGCTTCTAATAGGGCCTGCTTTTTACTTTTAAAATCGCTGAGGTAGAACATACGTTCTCCACCAAAATGCATATGTTGGACAGAGTAGAGATCTTGATCGCTAGAGTCATGGACACTAAGTTCGATATATTTTTGTAATTCATTAAGATCAACTGATGCTAGTTTTGCTAAGGGATGCTGGCGGCTGACACAGAGTAGGCAGTCAATGTCGGCCAGCGGTTTGGCGACTAGCTGATTACTGGCGCGATACTCCTTCACCAGCATCAGGTCGGCATTATTTTGGTCAAAACGATGCTGTACTCCACCAAGATATTCCATGGTTAAGGATACTTTGGTTGGAATTTCTTCATTAATAAGGGATTTTATAACCGCCATAACGGGTGAAATATCTAAAATGCCGTCAACCACCACCTCAAAGCTAGGTTCCCACTCTTGCCCTAGCTGCTTGGCTAATTGTTCGATATTGTCGGCTTGTGTCAATAGCCTACGACCTTCGTTTAAAATAGCCTGTCCCTCGGCGGTAAGTGATGGTCGATACTCGGTTCGATCAAAAATGACCAAATTAAGATTGGTTTCGAGTTTACGGATTTGATAACTCACCGCCGATTGCGCTCGATGCAACTTTTTGGCTGCGGCTGAAAAGCTGCCCTGTTTAACAATTGCATCAAGTACGCGGATTGAGTCTAGATCAAGTTTCATGGTCTGTTTTTCTCCGCTAGAAAGGGGCAACTTCATCGTAATTCTTGATATTGTTGGGCAGAATAGCATAAAAATTATGATTGTTTATGTTCGCTTTTGCTATTTTTCGACTTTTGAAGCTAGAATAATGGCTAATTAGGTAAAATTGGTGAATAAATCGCCAAAAACAATGCGTTAATAGCTAATAGGGAGTAGAATACGCGCCTTTGTTTCCGTCGCTCCAAAATAACTTGACCATTTTGTACGACTCCCTTTATTTTTGAGGCCTTTAGCCAGTGATTAGTAAGTTAAGAAATATTGCGATTATCGCCCATGTCGATCATGGTAAAACCACCTTAGTTGATGAGTTATTACAACAATCCGGTACGCTCGTTGTTCGAGGTGATGCCACTGAACGTGTGATGGACTCAAACGATCTCGAAAAAGAGCGCGGCATCACCATTTTATCCAAAAATACAGCGATAAAGTGGAAAGATTACCGAATCAATATTGTTGATACTCCCGGACATGCTGATTTCGGTGGTGAAGTTGAGCGGATCATGTCGATGGTTGATTCCGTGCTTTTGTTGGTTGATGCGGTAGACGGCCCCATGCCTCAAACTCGATTTGTTACGCAAAAAGCTTTTGCTCAAGGCTTAAAGCCAGTGGTTGTGGTGAATAAAATTGACCGACCAGGCGCTCGTCCTGATTGGGTCATTGAACAGATTTTTGATCTTTTTGACCGTTTAGGTGCAACCGATGAGCAATTAGATTTCCCAGTAATTTATGCATCAGCTTTAAACGGCTATGCATCTAAGGAAGACACTGTCCGTGATGGTGATATGGAGCCTTTATTCCAAGCAATTGTTGACTATGTTGAACCACCTAAAGTCGAAATTGATGGTAAAACACAAATGCAAGTAACCTCACTGGATTATTCTAGCTATGTGGGTGCGATTGCGGTGGGGCGATTAACTCGTGGTAACATTAAAAAGAACCAAATACTCACCAGCATTGATACTGAAGGTAAAACTCATCGAGTTAAGGTGGGTCAAGTGCTTGGTTATATGGGTCTAGAAAGAACTGAAGTGGAACAAGCTTCCGCTGGTGATATTATTGCGATTACAGGCATTGGCGAGCCGAATATTTCGGATACGCTTTGTGACCCAGAACAGGTTGAAGCGCTTCCGCCTTTAACCGTTGATGAACCAACCGTTACCATGACTTTCCAGGTTAACACCTCACCCTTTGCTGGCAAAGAAGGTAAGTTTGTTACTTCCCGTCAAATTTTAGAACGTCTTGAAAAAGAGTTGATCCATAACGTTGCATTGCGTGTCGAACAAATGGACGATGCCGATAAATTTAAAGTCTCTGGCCGTGGTGAACTACATCTATCAGTTTTAATTGAAACCATGCGCCGTGAAGGTTTTGAAATGGCGGTTTCACGTCCTGAAGTAATCATGAAAGAAATCGATGGGGTGATGATGGAACCCTACGAAAATGTGACCGTTGATATAGAAGAGCAACATCAAGGCGGTATCATGGAGCGATTAGGTGAGCGAAAAGCGGAAATGCGAAATATGCAATTAGATGGTGCGGGTCGCGTTCGTCTCGACTTTTATATCCCATCACGTGGCCTAATTGGATTCCAAACCGAATTTATGACAGCGACTTCTGGCTCTGGGTTGATTTACCATACTTTCGACGCCTACGGCCCAGCACATAAAGGTCAATTAGCACAGCGTCACAATGGTGTTATGATTTCTAACTCTAAGGGTAAGGCTCTTGGCTACGCACTTTTCAATTTTCAAGATCGCGGCCGACTATTTATTGGTCATGCGGTTGAAGTTTACGAAGGCATGGTTTTAGGTATTCATGCTCGAGATAATGACTTAACGGTTAATCCGATCAAGGGAAAACAACTTAACAATATCCGTGCTTCGGGCACCGATGAAAATATTGTTCTGTCGCCGCCTATCGTTATGACATTGGAACAAAGCTTAGAATTTATTGATGATGATGAGCTGGTAGAAGTGACACCGAAAAGTATCCGTATTCGTAAAAAACATCTAACTGAAAATGAAAGAAAAAGAGCGGCAAGAGTGCCAAAAGCAGAACAATAATTCTGAGTTATTTGAAACTATTGTCTCTAGCTGTATAGAGAAATAATAAATCGCACCACTCTAGGCGCGATTTTTTATTTCTGGTATGCTTAAACTCTATCGTTTAAATTAGGTCATTCTGATAATAATGAAAAAATTCTTGTTGTTTTAACTATACTCGTTTTGTCTGCTTGCTCCGGTAAGGACGCTTTCAATTTTACACGAGCGCTTTTAGGTTATACACCCCCGCCAGAGGAAACAAGCATAGGTGAAGAGCTCAAATTAGAGTTTAAGCGTTGCGAAAAAGTTGATCCTAATCGAAATTGCGCACAAATAGCTTTTGATACTGTGAGAAAAGTGAAAGGCTTAGAGCCTCGGACGGTACCTAAAGGTGTGGTTATTATTTTGCAAGGGAATGTTGATATAAAACAACAAAAGACAGATACAGAACAAGTACCGGAAAATAACGGTAAACCACGCACGGATATGAAAAAACCTTCGCAAGATCAAGACGATAATAGCTAAAACCGATAATTTTAGGGCGAAAAGGGTTAATTTTTAGTCTTTAGCCCTATGTGCCGTAACATTCGCGCGGAAATATGCTAATCTTATAGTTAAATCTCTATAGAAGATATTTAATGCAGCCTCTTTATCCCGAAATTAAGCCCAACCAAAGCGACTATCTCGATACCCAAGAAGGTCATCAGGTTTACTATGAAGAATCGGGCTCCCTCGATGGTATTCCAATTATATTTCTACATGGTGGTCCGGGTGCTGGGACGAGTAGTGTGCATCGACGTTACTGCGATCCAGAAAAATATCGAATGATTTTGGTTGATCAAAGAGGTTGTGGTCGTTCCACACCTCATGGTGCCATTGAAAATAATACTACCCAAGATTTAATTAATGATCTAGAAGCTATCAGAGAAAAACTCGGCATTGAACGCTGGGTGGTGATGGGAGGATCTTGGGGCGCGACCTTGGCATTGATTTATGCAGAAAGCTGCCCAAAACGAGTGATGGGATTGATATTACGCGGTGTTTTTCTTGGTCGAAAACAAGATATTCATTGGTTGTATCAGGAAGGAACGCGTCGCGTCTATCCTGACTATTGGCAGGAATTTGTTCAGATTATTCCTCAGAATGAACGCGATGATATTGTTTCGGCATTTTACAAACGACTAACCGGACAAAATGAATTAGCCAAAATGGGCGCAGCAAAAGCATGGGCGGTATGGGAAGCTAGAGTGGCCACTCTTGAGCCGAACCAAGCTTTGGTTAGTCAGTTTTCTAATCCTCATTTGGCCGTCGCGATGGCCAAAATTAGTAGCCATTATTTTGCTAATGATTGCTTTATTGAAGAAAATCAAATTATTCAAAATGCGCATCAACTTAAAGGGATCCCAGGGATTATCATTCAGGGGCGTTATGATATGCTATGTCCATTAGAAAACGCTTGGTCGTTGCAGGCGGTATGGCAAGAGTCTGAAATTCATACCATTCGTGATGCGGGTCATTCGGCTTCCGAGCCAGGTATTATTGATGGGTTAGTACGTGCTACAAAAAGTATGACGCAAACTCTAGAAGCTTCCGAAAATCTATAGCCTTAAATAAGTATTATTTTATGATTGCATTAATTCAACGTGTGAGCCACGCTAATGTGGTGGTAGACAATGAAACCATTGGACAAATTGATCAGGGCATTTTAGCACTGATAGGCGTGCAAAAAGGTGACCAAAAGTCACAAGCCGATCGTCTTATGCAAAGGCTGCTTGGTTATCGAATTTTTTCAGATGCCGATGATAGAATGAATTTGAGTGTTGCCGATATTAATGGTGGCATTTTGCTAGTGCCCCAGTTTACCCTTGCAGCGAATACTAAAAAGGGCACTCGACCCGGTTTTTCAACCGCTGCGCCACCCAATGAGGCTGAAACGCTATTTAATTATTTTGTTACAGAGGTGCAATTAAAATACCCATCGGTGGCACAAGGGATGTTTGGCGCGGATATGAAAGTGAGCCTGTGCAATGATGGTCCTGTGACCTTCTGGTTAGAAACCTAAACCTTATTCAAATACAAAATTCTTGCAGCATCCTTTTATTTTTTGTTTAAATTATCCGCTTGTTGAGGAGCTTTTTTCGGTAAGCGATAATAACTTTTTTGCGTAGGCTAATTTCCCCCACAGTGCTAACGCCAAGGCCTGTTCAGTTTGGTTTTTATCGGCTTTTTGAGGCGAAGACAAGGAGAAGTCCTGCCAGCTTGGCGTTAAATTAACGGCTGGCTTATTGGGTTGTAAAATAATCATTTGATTTTCTTGTAAAAAGCCAAAATTTTGACCGTTTTGTAGCAAAGCTCGGCCTTTAAAATCATCGTCCTGCTGAGAAAAATCATGACCGATCATAGGGCTATTATTGGCAATGCCTATTAATGATAAAAGAGTCGGCGGCATATCTATTTGGCTGGCAATTTTATTTTCTACGCGATGCTCAATTGCTTGGCCTAAAATAACTGCCGGAATATGAAATGATTTGATAGGTACAAGATCACTGCCTTGACTTCGGGCATCGTGATCGGCAATGACTAAAAAGATTGTATTTTCCCAATAGTGAGACTTTTTCGCTTTTTTAAAAAACTCTCCCACCGCCCAATCAGCATACTTAATTGCATTTTTTCGAGTGAATGCTGGGCTTTCATAGGGTGTTATACGACCTGCTGGATATTCAAAAGGATCGTGGTTGCTCGATGAGAAAACTAAGCTGAAAAAAGGCTCTTGTTGCTGACTTAGTTGTTCAAATTTTTGGTGAGCGAGATTAAGCAGGTCTTCATCGGATGCGCCCCAAGAGCCGACAAAGACGGGATTAATATAGTCTGTTTGCTCGCTGATATAATCAAAGCCATTACCGAGAAAAAAACTTTTCATATTATCAAAATGTGCTTCACCACCGTAGATAAATTCAGTGTGATAGCCTTGTCTTTTGAGCAACGCGGCAAGGGTAAAGAAATTCCGCTGAGATTTATCGAGTTTAATAACCGCACGATCCGGGGTTGGGGTAAAACCAGTAATAACGGCTTCAATACCTCTCACCGAGCGAGTACCGGTAGCAAATAACCGGGTAAAAACCAAGCCTTGTTGACTGAGTTGGTCAATCGAAGGTGTTAAAGGATATCCTCCTAGCGAGCCGACAAAGCGTGCACCAAGGCTTTCCTGCAATATAATAACTAGGTTTTTTGGTTTGCCTTGGTAGCTTGATGGCATTTCAGCATAGGAAGGTATATCGCTAAAAGCGTAATTGAGATCAGGGTTTTTAAAATCTCTAACTTGTTGGATAATTGTTTGTGCATCCATTTCACCATACAGTTTGTTGGCTGATTCTTCGTTCATTAGTTGCCGACCTGACCAGAGCACAGAATAAAAGGAGTTAAGGGTTAAACTATTAACTAACGGATCATTGGAAAAATAAACCATCGCTGGATTAAGAGGTCGATGGCCGAGAGTTGAACGGCCTCCTAGTGCTATAAAGAACAAAGCGACAATTGCAACAAGCGGTCGCCATTTTAACGATATTGTAGACTCCTGTTCAAACAAACTAGCTAATTTTTTAAAGCTAAAGAAAGCTAATAAAATAGCGACTAGGTTGATTAGGATTAATTCCATTAAATGGCTTTTTAATAACATACCAAAAACTTCTTTGGGATAGATTAAGTATTCAATGAACAGGCGATTAGGACGAATATTGTATTCTTGAATAAAGCTTGGGGTGGCGAGTTCCATATAGACGAAGCAAACAGCTACTATGGTCAGCCAAATTATGATTAATCGATTTATCCACTGACCTAACGGCTTCTCAGCATTAAAACTAATAGAAAGTAGCACCGGAAAAACCAGTAAAAAAGATAGGGTGGCAATATCAACACGAATACCTTGAATCAGAATATGAAACCAGCCGTCAGTGGCAGAAACTCGATCAAAATACAGCAGGCTTATCACGAGGCGGCTGACACTAAGAAAAGCTAATAGACTTACTGAAAACCAAAGATAGCTGGTGAGAGGTACGCGCTTTATGACTCTTTTCATATTGTGTTTATAGCTTCTGTTGAGTAAATTTTGTTAGATGAATTTTATCGATGGTGTTTTTTGACTAAAATAAATAACCAAGAGATAAGGACCAAACATCATCATCACCTCGTAAAATTTGGTCTAACTGAGCTGACCATGCGTGTTCATAATTGATTTTAGCTCGCCATGAGTGGGTGACATCAAGGTTTAAGCCAAGTGTAATTCGCTTTTCCCAATTATCGGGAAGTGAAGCAGATAAGTAATTTTCGATATTAATCGCATCCAGTTGCGCCACTAAAGTGAGCTTTGGGTGTGAAAAATCTTCTCCTAACCAGTGTTCATCAAACAATCCCTCAAGGGAAAATAGGTTTCTAAGATAGTAGCCCTGCATATTAGCACTACCGCTGGAAAGGCGGTCAATATTCATATTAGAGTATTCGGCTACCAATTCATACCAAGCTAATTGAAAATTGAGGTCTAGATTATAGCCATTGATCGACTTACTACTGAGGTCATCCCAAGCGCCACTGTAGTGGCTTAAGCCGAAGGATAAGCCAGAAGTATCATGCAATGTTATTTTGCTGGCAATGGCTTTATTATTATTATTGTCCACCCCAAAACCTTGCCTCGTGGCTCTTAAACCGGTAGTGGAAAGACCATTGCCGAGGCCAGCAATGACATAGGTTTGGTAATCGGCAATCCAATTGTCAGACAGATTAAATTTTCCATTAAAACCTAAGCCGTTATCGGTCCAGTCAGATGGTGCAATCGCAAAGCTGGTATAGGGTTTAGAAATAACGTCCCTAAGCGGTGCATAATGGTCACGTTCTATGTTGCCAAAGGGGACTAGCAATACACCACCACGTAAATTTAACCAGTCGGTAATACTGAGATCGGTATAAGCCTGTTCAACCAAAACTTCACCGCCTCTCGGGCCACCAACGGTTGCAGCGCGTTCAAACTCAAGTTCGGTAAAGTAGCTGATACGTTTATGCGGTTGCCCACTGATGACTAGTTCAAAGGATTGGCCATCCAAAAGTGAATTTTGATTGCTGACTTTTCCGCAACTAATGTACCATACAGACTAATACTAGGCTCAGTTTCTTGAGCGTCGGACATGCGCTCCATTTCATCGGTATTGTCGTCAAGTTGCTCCTGCATATCGGCAATAGCTTCAATCAAACTTAAAGCGTAGCTTTCTAAAGCCGTCACTCTTTGTTCATAACTGGGGTTCTTTTGTAATTCTTTTCTTAGCTGTTTAATTTGTTGCTGTAGTTGTTTTACTTGAGACTCTAACTGGTTAAGTTTGGCGTTAGTCGTACTAGCTGAAAAGACTTCGGTACTGAATAGCATCAGCATGAGAATAATTAAGTGGAAGTATTTTTTCATAAGGTTACCTTAATGCTAAGTGTGTTGGTTTTTCTGTTTTTGTAGTATCCAACTAACGAATATTCACCCAACTTGGTATTGGGGTCAATATAGAGATGCAATAATAACTCATTTTTAGCGAGGGTTTCTATTTTAAGAATACTGATTTGGTCTAACTCTTTTCTACCTCGAAAGAACTTAAAGTTTTTGATTGTCACATCTTGAGAAATGCTCAATTTTAACTGGATGGTTTTACCTCTGGCTAAACTACCACTGGAATTAAGTTTAAGCTTTATTCGATTTGATTTTCGACTAATGGGTTGTAATAGCAACTTTGGAATAATAACATGGGTTGCTACTGCTTCCTCGGTGGATTGGTCTTGAAGAGGGATTGTTAGTCTCTCTTGAACTATTTTTTGTTCTGGTTGTTGAGGCAGCTTATCAATGGTTTTTTTACTCTTGTTTTGATTTGCTCTCGTTGTAGGTTGCTCAGAAGTGCCGGATGCCAGCCTGTCGATAGATTTGGTGCTTGATGATTGGTTGGTCTTTTTAATGGGGGCACTAGTTGTATCTTTAGCCTTTTTTTGGGGTTTTTCCTTGGTTCGGGCTTGCTGCATTTCTAGAGTATCTTTTTGGGTGTCAGTTATTCTATCGGATAAAGTGCCTTTTTTCGGTTGAATTAATATCTGCTTTTTGGAATCGCCTAAAGTGTCAAGGCTTGTGCTATTAGTATTCCTTGTTTTTTTCAGATTGGCGTTAATCTCTTCTTTATTCCCTAAGTCTTTGTCCGTAACGTCTTCAGAAAACGGTGAGAAAATATAACCACCTATTGCTACCATTAGAATCAATACTAGGCCAGCATAATAAAAGCGAGCATTTTTAAAAGGCAATTTTTTTCCGATGAGCGTTACATCATCGTTCGACTCATTATTCGGTGTTTTATATTCTATAACTCTTTGTAGTTCATTTGCATCGGTCATATCCCTTAGAACAGCTTCTAAGGCATCCGGATTTTGTGGGCGCTCATTGGGGTCTTTCTCCAAATAAGCCGCTATGACCTGCGAAAGGTTTTTAGGTATTGCTGAGTTTGTTTTTGAAAGCGGTAATGGTGTCAAGGTGAGTTTTCGCGCCACAATACCTTCAAAGGTCGGCGCTTGATATGGATCTCGATTACAAAAAATGGTGTAGGCAACAAGTCCTAAAGAATAACAATCAGATACGCTTGAATGATTGGAATTACTTAATATTTCTGGGGCTAGATATTTAGGCGTCCCAACAAAAAAGCCAGTGGTTGTCAGGTGCACATCTTGGGAGCGGGCAATACCAAAATCGAGTAGTTTTGATTCACCGCTGGGTAACACTTGGACATTGCCGAGTTTTAAATCACGATGTAAAATGTTTTTTTCATGGGCATATCGAAGGGCTTGGCAAAGACCGATTAATACTTTTTTATGTTCGGCAAGCGTGTGAGGGGTATCGATCCAATCTTCAAGTGATATGCCCGGTAAATATTCCATGACCAAGTAGGGGCGATTATCTTCAACACCATACTCAAGTAGCATCACAATATTGGGATGCGATAATTCTCCAATCGTTCGCGCTTCATTTTTAAATCGGTCTAAAGCAAGATTGTTCTCGCTAGCGTGCAATACTTTTATTGCAACTTTACGACCAATATCGGGATCTTCAGCCAAATACACGATGCCCATACCACCAACCCCTAACAGGTCTAGTATCGGAAAGCGGCCAACAAATTGGGGTAAATCCGTCATAGTAATTCTTTTTCAGATGCGATCACTAGCATCATAACGGCTAATACAGCAATATTCAATCAATCTGATATGACCAATAGTTAATAGAGCAATCTTGACTCTCGATTGGGCTGTAATGGCATAGATTTCGGTGAATGAATGATTGACTAGGGCTTCGATTAGAATTAGGTCGTTTCGGGATGAGGATAAGGTTTGGCGAAGGTAAAAACAGAAGCGCTAGCTCCGTGGTTCTGTAAATATTGAAGCTTTTGTTTGCCTTGTTCAATACTAGGAATGCAACCTTCAGGTATCCACCAAAGGGCGAGGTGCGCTGGTTTGATCTTGTTAAACCAGTGTTTTTTATCCTGAATCAGATCAATATGCACGGATTGATACACATAATGTTTTAATGAATCCAAGTTGTTCCAAAGACTAAGATTAATAATTAAGCGATCATCTTCAAAAGCATTTATTCCTGTGGCGTCACCTTGCTCGGTCTTTAGACGCCAAATAAAGCCCTCTGACTGTTCCGCTAACTGGTTAATTTCGTCCAGACGCTTCACAAACCCGTCCATAACAGGCGATTGCATGCTGTCTTTCGCTTGGGCAATGTTGATTTGAGCAAGATGATATCGGTTCATGCTTTCAATTGTATCAATTATTATCGCATTATAGTGAGAAATGAAGCCTTTTAGTGGGATTATTGTCAACACCGATCCAAAACTGATCCACAGCATCAATAGGGTGGTAGCGATGAAAAAATAGCATCATTGATGAGAACTAGATTCAGTTGCCGATAATGATTGATTTATCCTCAAGAAAAGGACAGAATTAAGCTCGCCCTTTGATATTTTATTTTCACTAATCGAGTGTATATCGTCTTATGCCTAGCTCTTTTTTAAGTCAATTAGCAAATACTCTAGACTTTGCTCAATTACTAACCACCGCGTTAAAATTGATGTTTGCTAGCTTGTTGGCCTATTCTGTGTGGTTGGTCGTGTTTTGCCCAGCGGATAAAATAGCGGAATCATTTTTAGATGGTTACTTTTGGGTTTTAATGGTTGGTTTTATCCTAGGCGCGCTATTCTCAACCTTTGTTCAAAGGCGTTAGAATAAAGTTATCTAAATAACGCTTAAGCTAGTCATATACCGGCTGCTAACTCACATGACGAGTAATAGGCTAGCGACGGCAGCTCTCGGTAATATCTTCATTCTTTTGGTAAAAATGGGTCTCGATATCCAAAAGCCCCAGCAATAAGTGAGAGAAATTATCATGGCTGAGTTTGTCTGCACTTTTATTCTGTAAACAGTTAAGGTCGATGCCTTTTTGCGCAGCAAAACCATCGGAAATCCAAAATAGCATGGGTATATGTATTTGTTCATCCGGTGCCATGAAATAAGGGATACCGTGCAGGTAGTAACCACCTTCCCCCGTCGATTCACCATGATCCGACAGATAAACTAAGGCTGTATCATATTGAGCTGAAAGCTTTTCGAGTTTCGATATCGCGCTGGCGATGACGTGGTTGGTGTAAAGAATGGTGTTATTATAGGCGTTAACAATTTCTTGCTGTGTGCATTTGCTAAAATCCTGTGATTCACAGGCCGGCTGCTCTAGCTTATATTTTTTGGGTACTCGTTTAAAATAAGCGGGACCATGACTACCAAGTTGATGTAAAAAGATGACTTGATCTTGACTAGATGAAGCGATTCTCTGGTCTAAATCGACCACCAAGGCTTCATCATAAAAATGACCAAAAGATGAAAATTGAGCAGAGTTAGACACATTAATTGGGTCTTTATGGAGCTCTTTACACAGACCTTTGCAACCACTGTTGTTATTTCGCCAGGTAACTTGGTAGCCCACTCGGTTAATAGTCTCCGCTACATTTTCATATTCTCGATTGTAGCTGCGCTTGTATTGATCTTTGCCAAAGGTTGAAAACATACAGGGTAGCGATGCCGCGGTATTGGTTCCGCAAGACCAAAAATTGTTAAAATAAATGAGATTATGACTAGGCTTAAGATAACCCTCGGTATTCGACAAGCGCTTTAACAGTGGTGTAAAACTACTTTCTCGGGCGGTTTCACCAACAATAACAATTAAAGCTAGTGGTTTGTGTTGCTCGAATTGACTAGGCGCTAAAACTTTTCGTTTGGCGTTTAAATCCAATTGTTTAACCACCTCGCCGGAATGAAAATATCTTAGTTGCAGCGTTCTATACAAAGCATGTAAAGGCGCGTAGGGCAGCAATGAGTTCTTTAGTACCGTGTTGTTATTTCTAACAAATGAACTAAATTTGGCATAAAAGGGAGCAATGGCGCCAATCAATAGTACAACAGCGATAAGAATAGAAAGACCATTTTTTAAGCAACTACGATAAATATTAGGATAATTGACCGGATATTTATAAATGATAGCGGACGGAATAAGTGCCAGAAATATGAGCATAATCCAGTAGGCACTACTCAATAGGTCTGCGGCTTCTTTGGCATCGGTTTCTAATGCGTTGTTGAGCATTGATTCGTCAAATAGCGTGTTAAATTGCAATGAGAAATACAAGGCTGGAACACTGGACAATAACGCTATGATCAGAGTCAATTTATTGAGCCGTCGAAAATTAAACAAGCTGAAAAGTATAAAAACAATGCAAAAAACAAACAGCATAAAGGCGAAGGCCTGTACTAAGCCTAAAATGGAATTGATTTCATTGGATGCTGCGTAAGTAATTCCAATTCTGAGGTTTAAGACTAGAGTGAAGTAGGCGCTGACCAAAAGCGTTAATCGCGTACTCGATATTGGGGTGACTGATTTAAATAGTTGCATTTTTCCGATCAATAAGGAGTCAAGGCTAGAATGAGTGCAATCTTAACCTAGGCTGAGGCTCAGGACTAGATTTTTAACGATTTTTTGTGGCTTCGTTCAAGACCTGACTATACTTTATAAATCGCGTCATTCGCGAAGTGTTTTATCGGGAATCCATATCATTTGCGATGGATATTCTAACAATATGTCAATTTGCTCTGCTAGACATTGTTGGAGCCCGATAAAATAATTCGGCAATGACTGATATTCACGTCTGTTCTCATAAAAACAAGAGGTTAATCAGGCCCCATTCCTTTAGAAATTATTTTGATGCCAGTTGAAAACAGCCACCGGTTCACACGATCTGCTGAACCAATGGCAAAGTTTAGCGATTTATGGCAAAGAAGACTTAATATTGGTCAAGAATATCAATGATTTCTTGATTACCTGAGGCTAAATCGAAGGAATCTTGGCCCTTGGTATTTTTTCTTCGCGGATTGGCTTCATTGGCAATAAGCGTTCTTACACAATCGATACATTTATTGGTCACGGCTAACATCAATGCGGTAAAACTATTTTCGTTTCTCAATGAAAGTTTGGGCTTTAAACTAAGCAATGTTTGTAGTATCGCATCGGATTTTTGTGCCGCGAACATCACCGCATTATTGCCATTGTTGGATTGGGTTTCTGCATGAGCACCTTTTAAAATTAATTGTTGTACACACTCTAAGCATTGCTTTTTTGTGGCCCACATTAAGGCGGTTAAGCCTTGTTTGTCGGCTAATGCTATTTTAGCATTTTTCTCTAATAGTATGGACATGGCTTCCGGATTCGATTTTTGAGCGGCGAGCATCAGAGGTGTTTCACCCTTTTCATTCTGCCAGTCAACAAAAAGACCATTTTTGAGTAGCATTTTTGTGACGTCAAAATGTCTTTCGGAAATAGACAAGCTGAGTAGCTGGTCATCAAGTTTGCCTTTTTTGATTGATAAAAATAGCTTGACTGACTTTGCATTTTGTTCTTTCACAGAACTTTCTAGTCCTCTCTCAATGAGCCCGGTTAGATTAAGTTTTTTTGCTCGTGTTAATAGCTGATGAATCAGATCGGTACGATCTTTTTCTATGGCTATAAAAAGCAGGTGTTCGATTTTTTTAGGGTTTCTCTGCGTTTTTATAGGGGATTTAGCAAGCATTTGTTTAAACAGTTTATTGTGTCCATTTTTTAAACTTAAGCTGACAGCGGTAGAGTGGTCGGGGGTTTCTTGCCACGGATCATTTCCAGCAACTAGTAGACTGTTGGCAGCACTGGTTTGACTTTGAGCAACCGCGATGGCCATAACCGGCCAGCGGAAATAAGGGCTGGACTTTCTAGTAGCCTGAGTTTTTAATGATTTTAACTGGTGCTTAATTTGTTTTTGAGCAATTTTCTTTTGATTGGGACGGCTAGAGCCACTGCCAGATTCAGACAGATTAATTTGAGCTATTTGATTGTAGTCCAAGGCAGATTTGCCAAAACTGTCTTTCAAAGATAATTGACTACCGTGATTGGCTAACCACTGGGCGATAGCTGTCTGCTTCTTGATAACCGCAATAATTAAGGCCGTTTGTTTTTCATTATTAAGTTGGTCGAGGTTTTTCATCTGCTTGGCGATATCAATGGCATTGCGCGTTTGGCCTAGCTTTGCAGCGATATGTAGGGAGCTATTGCCCTTCGCATCAGTTTTCTTTAAGTCTATCTTCTGCTTAATTAACCAATTGGCTACGTCTTGTCTCTTTTTGAGCATTGCGGTAATTAAAGGAGGGTTTCCTAAAGAATTCGGGTAATTTAAATTGGCTCCGTTTAAATATTGTTGGATAACTAGAGATAAATTACCACTGGATAGAGCTAGTTCAAATAGTCGCTGTGTTTGAGGTTTCGCGCGGTTAGTATTTAGTTTGTTAATGGCTAATTTCTCTAACAAATTAATGGCTCTTTGATAGCCTGCATCGGCAGCTATTTGTAAGTATTTTTTGGCCGTAGAATCACTTTTTTCAACCAGTGTACCCTTATAGTAAATAGACCCTAATAAAAAGGATGATTCAGGTAATATCTTAGCGGTTTGTTTCAGCAACTTAATGGCGCGTTTAGGTGATTTGTTGACACCTCGACCATTTAATAATAATACCGCGAGCTGATATTTTGCTTCATTATTATTTTGTCTAACTAGCGTTTCTAAGCTTTTTGGCAGCTTTGCTAAATTGGCCTTGCATCATTTGTTGTTTGATACTATTAGGGATGCTATCTTCAGCGGCAAAAGCTGGAATTATGGTGCTGACAAAAGTTAAAATAGTTATCCCAATAATTGCAATGCGATTACGTTGTGTGAGGTGTTTTATCATTATTCTGTTCCGTATTTAGTTTCGACTTTGACGCCTATTTCTTTCAATAACCCGGTGGGCAATATACCACCAGCGCAAACGATGATTGCTTGATTAGGTATTTTAACTTTTCGGTCTTTCAATTTAATAATAACGCCATTTTTTGAGATTGATTCAACTTGAGATGAGTAAAGAACCCTCAGTTGTCCGCTTTGTTCTAAGCGGTCGATTCTTTCTCTGTTCTTTACTTTGGCACGACCAAAGCTATCTTTTCGATAGGAGATGGTGACCATCGGACCCGTTGCTGTTGCAGGATTTAGTTCTGCCACACTACAGGCGCCTTCTAGGGCACTATCGCCGCCGCCCACTACGAGTAAGCGTTGCCCTTTATACTGGTCGGGATCTGCTAAACGATACACAACCTTACTTTGATCTTCTCCCGGTACGCCTAACTGCCGTGGCGTGCCGCGTCGGCCGATGGCAAGTATTACCGATTTTGTTAAATACTCACCGACAGAGGTTTTTACTCGATGAATATTGCCGCTTTCCTGTGTTATTCCGAGCAATGTTTCATTGAGTTGAATATCTATCTGGTTCTTCTTTATCGTCTCCACCCAAAATTCCATGAGCGGTTCTTTTCGAATTTCTCCAAATTTGACAGGACCGACGATAGGAAGGGTGGCCGCTTGGGTCATGACCAGCTTGCCTTTTGGGAAATGACTAATAGTCCCGCCCATACTATCTTGGTCAATTGTGAGATAGTTGAGGTTATGACTTTTAGCGCCAAGAGAGGCACTGAGCCCAGCCGGCCCAGCGCCGACAATAAGACAATCATGCACTCCAGACTGTTTATTGCTATGAGAGGTAACATACTTAGCAACTGAATCCATGGCTTGCCTGCCTTGTTCAATGGCATTTCTGATTAGTCCCATTCCGCCGAGTTCCCCGGCAATAAAAACTCCCGGTATGCAGGTTTGGTAATCTGGCGCCACTTCGGGTATTTCTTGACCACGGGTGGCGCTACCAAAAACTAATTTAATGGCATCTTGAGGGCAATGGGTTTTGCAAGCGCCATGCCCAATGCAATTAGCTGGATTAATTAATTCGGCTTTACGATGAATCATGCCTAGTACGTCATATTCTGGGCAGGCGGTTACACAGGAGCCACAGCCGATGCATAAAACTGGGTCGATTATAGGGTGAAGGCTGGCAGCTTCGGTTAAACCATCATTGATTGAACTACTGAGATGTTTCTCGGCTACTTTGTGGTGTCTTTTTCGTTTAAAGGAATAAATGAGAAAGATTATTGTTAGAGGACTTGCATAAATGAGTCCGGCATATAACCAACTGGGCACTTTTAACTCCAAAATAGACAATTTAAGGATAAAATTTAGTAATTCTCACGAGTTTTAATCTTGCGAAAAGGATCATTACTCGTTTGCTAACTGAATAGTATGACAAATACCGCAAGATTTTAAAAATATTGAAAACAATATAAATATTCTAGGATATTTTTTGAATTTACGCCTAATATCAATATTGAGATATTCACATTGTAGGATATTCTAAGGGTTTTACCTAATTCCCTGACTTTTAAACCTTTTAATTAGAATAACATGGATTAAATAAAGAAAATGAGAGATTTGTCTCCGTTTAGAAAGCTAAGCACTGCTATGATTGAACGGCAGTCGAAATTTCGATACCGAGAAGTATAAAACCTTGATTGTTATCAATTATGTGATCCAGTGTTAAACATCGCTAAAATTTGATTTAAACAAATATTTTGAACAATTATTTATTATTTGGAGCAAAAAAGTGGCACTAGTTCGCAATCATTCAACTTTTCTATTTACCTTGGTCGTGCTATTCGCCCTGATTGCCGGTTGGCTAGAAAAGGATGAATATTGGATTACCGCTGAGAAAGGTTGGGGTTATGCGCTAGGGATCATTGGCGGTAGTTTAATGCTAGTGATGCTGCTTTATCCCTTGAGAAAACATTGGAAAATGGCACGTAGTTGGTTCAGCATTCGTCACTGGTTTAAAATGCATATGCTGCTAGGCGTTATTGGACCGGTTTTAATTATGTTCCACAGCAATTTTCAACTAGGGTCTCTCAATAGCAATATCGCTCTCTTTTCAATGATTTTAGTTTCCACCAGTGGCCTAGTCGGTCGTTATGCCTATCAAAAGATCCATCGTGGGCTCTATGGCGCACAGATAGAATTTACTGAGCTTAAAGAGGCGTTTGAACAAAGTAAGTCGCATTATGAGCAAAGCGATTTGATCGATGGTTACACTCGCCATTTATTGCAGGAAATCGAAAGTAGTGTGGTGCAACGTAAGGTACCTTTTTTTGCAGCACTCAAAAGTTATCGACGAATCGTTAAAATTGAAAGAATCATTCAAGAGCAAAGCCGGCAAAAAGCCCATAAAATTGTTGCCGATAAAGAGAAGCTTCAATTATTTACTAAAAAAGCTAAATATTTGCTGACGGGGTTATCTCGCTTAAGGAAGATGGCTAATTACGCGCTGTATGCTCGTGTTTTTTCTATGTGGCATATTTTTCATCTACCCTTATTTATTATGATGATTCTTTCGGGCATTGTGCATGTATTTGTCGTGCATATTTACTAATAACGACTTTTTCTGGTGGTTTTTCCGGTGCGAATACACAATATCATAAAGCGGATTCATTCGAGCGATATTCGAAATTTTAAGGCTAGGCTATGCCAGTTATTGTTGCTTGCGAGCTTGGTCTTTGTGTCTCAATGGACTGTTGCCGAAGAAGAGGATAAAAGTCTCAGTATTAAGCAAATGTTGATTACACCAGGCGATTTAACTGAGGCCCATGCCGATATCGAAAATAAGTGTGAAGCCTGTCATATTCATTTTGAGAAATCCAATCAAACGTCGCTTTGTTTAGATTGTCATGAGGAAATAGAGAAGGACGTTAAAACTCAGTCTGGCCTTCATGGCCATATTGAACAAGCAAAAATCTCCGATTGTAAAACTTGTCATACCGATCATCGAGGTCGAGATTTTGACACAACAGGTATGGACCAAGATAATTTTGATCATTCACTTACGGATTTTCCTCTTGATGGTATGCATAGCAACCTTTCTTGTGTTAACTGTCATACAGGGCTAAGCAAATCAAAAGTTAAGTTACCTAAAGGCATTATCGCATTACCGGTTGATGAGTCTTATGATTTTAAGGAGTTTCAGTGTAGTAGTTGTCATGAGGATTTCCATAAAGAAGCTTTGGGCGATAAATGTGAAGATTGTCATACCACCAAGGGTTGGCTGGATAATGGGTTTGATCATGACAAGACCGATTTTGCTCTAGATGGTGAACATCAAAATTTGGTTTGTAGTGCTTGTCACGTGAATAATAAATTTGAGAAAATAGATACCACTTGCCAATCTTGCCATTTAGCAAAAGAGCCTCATTTAGGTATCTTTGGTAAAGAATGTAAGGATTGTCATACCACTGAGCACTGGTCAAACGACAATTATAATCATTTTAAAGAGACTGGATATCAATTAAAAGACAGTCACGTTAGGGTTAAGGGACGTAAAGTTGAATGTATTGATTGCCATTCTGAAAAACTTAACCCTTCTACCGACTGTGTGGCTTGTCACAAAGATGATGACACGCACCAAGGGAGCAATGGTAACAAATGCCAAGACTGTCACAATCAAAAATCATGGGATAAAGCCGATTTTGTTCATGATTTTGACTCTACCGGTTTTCCACTTGATGGTGCCCATGACGGCGTGAGTTGTGATTCCTGCCATATTCCGGGTGAAACAAAAAATCCGTTAGGCTTGGTTCGCCAGTGTATCGATTGTCATAGGGCGGATGATCCACATTTAGGTAAGCTAGGCAAAGATTGCGCTAATTGCCACAATACTGAAGACTGGAAA
This sequence comes from Enterobacterales bacterium, assembly GCA_030949565.1. Taxonomy (GTDB): domain Bacteria; phylum Pseudomonadota; class Gammaproteobacteria; order Enterobacterales; family Kangiellaceae. Next base: position 2,810 of record JAUZSK010000082.1, on the reverse strand, counting down.
AAATCAGTCAGATTTAATCACGATTTTACTGATTTTCCATTAACCGCAGCCCATCAGTTGTTAGTTTGCGATTCCTGTCATTTAACGTCCGACTTCTCAGATCTGTCAAAAAACTGCAATAGCTGTCACAAAAATGATGATTTCCACGAGCAAACACTTGGGGACGACTGTTCAACCTGTCATGATACTTCTGTCTGGAGTCACTGGCGATTTGACCACCAAACGCAAACCCATTTCCCATTAAATGGTTCGCATCGCTCTTTAAAATGCGCTTTGTGCCACACAAAGGACTTAGCTAATCCGATAAAACCAGCTCGTGATTGCTATAGCTGTCACCGTGACGATGATGTACATAATGGTGGTTTTGGGATTAACTGCGAGCAGTGCCACTCGGAAGAAAAATTTGAAGATTTAACCCTTTAGAAAGATGTAGATTTGCCGATAACAGGAGATACAGCTCAATAAAGTATTGCTGAAGAGAGATAAATATGACGAAAATAAGTAAAATATTTAATTTGATGGTGAGAACTGCTATGGTTTTCATGTTGTGCGTTGTTGCAACTAATGTAGCGGCAAAGCAATTTGATCATCAAAATACTAATTTCCCGCTTGACGGCCAGCATCTTTCTTTAGAGTGTCAGGATTGCCATCAAAACGGTGTGTTTAAAGGCACACCAACGGAATGCGAACTTTGTCATATGGATTCAGGCAAAATTGATGCAACCGCAAAATCCCTCGATCATATAAATAGTGGTAACAACTGTGCCGAATGTCATACCTCTCAAAGTTGGACTTCAACCTTTAGGGTCGACCATCAATCCTTAAGCACGGATTGTGGTTCCTGCCATAATGGGCAGGTTGCATCGGGCCCTAGTGCAGACCATTTTGCTACAACCGCTAATTGTGGTTCATGTCATGTCGATAATAACTGGCAAATGGTAAAAAGAATGGATCACAGTGAAGTGTTTGGTGACTGTTTCAGTTGCCACAATGGTGATCGAGCTACCGGTAAAGATGCAGCGCATATTTTAACCTCCAATGTTTGTGAGTCATGCCATATCAGTCAAGGCTGGTCGCCTGTGGCGCAAGTTGACCACAACGAAGTCTCAGGAACTTGTTCCAGTTGTCACAATGGCAGTATTGCGATAGGTAAAAACCCTCAACATCCACTGACCACCGATCTTTGTGAAGCCTGTCATAGTCCTCAAGGCTGGACCCCTGTCACAACCGTTGATCATAATGAAGTGCAAGGTTCATGCTCAACTTGCCATAACGGAAATATCGCTACAGGAAAAAGTCCTACCCATATCCAAACCACCGACAATTGTGAAAATTGTCATACGCCTTTTGAATGGGCGCCTGCGTTTAAAGTGGACCATAATGATGTATTAGGTTCTTGTAGTAGTTGTCATGATGGATTAACAGCGACAGGCAAAGGAACTAACCATGTCCCTACGGCATTGGAATGTGATGCTTGCCATAGTAATTTTGCTTGGATTCCTGTGTCCTTTGATCATAATGGTGCGGTTGATAATTGTATTCAATGCCATAATGGCAATATTGCGATTGGTAAAAATCAAAGCCACATATTAACCACAAATACCTGTGAAAGTTGTCATGTGAATACCTTCTTTGCGCCGGCAGTCACGGTTGATCATAATGAAGTTATTGGTACTTGCGGAAGTTGTCATAACGGTAATATTGCGCTAGGTAAAGGACCAACGCATCCATTAACCACTGATAACTGTGAAGCCTGCCACACGCCTGCCGCTTGGGTTCCGGTAACCACCGTTGACCACAACGAAGTCATGGGCTCCTGTAGTAGTTGTCATGATGGCGTAATTGCGACCGGTAAACCACCTACGCATATTCAAACAAATGCAGATTGTAATGCTTGTCACAGTAACTTTGCGTGGATACCGGTCACTTTTGACCATGCGAGTGTGAGCCAAAACTGCTTTAGTTGTCATGATGGCGTGACCGCGATAGGTAAAAACATCAATCATATTCTAACCACCAACACCTGTGAAAATTGTCATGTAAATACTCATTGGGCACCGGCGGTGACGGTTGATCATAATGACGTGTTAGGCTCTTGTAGCAGTTGTCATAATGGTAATATTGCAACCGGTAAAGGTAACAATCATGTTCTCACGACTGATGTATGTGAAGCTTGTCATTCACCAAATGCTTGGTCACCAGCGGTCACAGTAGATCACGCTGAAGTATTAGGTTCATGCTCTACCTGTCATGATGGCAATACGGCAACAGGAAAACCATCTGGGCATGTCATTACTACACTTGAATGTGACAGTTGCCATTTAACCTCCGCGTGGACGCCTGCCGTATTTGATCATACGGGCATTGTTGATGGATGTAGTAGTTGTCATGATGGAACGACGGCTATTGGTAAAAATACTAATCATATTTTAAGCAGCAATACCTGTGAAGCTTGCCATAACACCATTGCCTTTGCACCTGCGACGATGGTTGATCACAATGAAGTACAAGGCTCCTGCTCCACTTGTCATGATGGTAACACCGCGACAGGTAAACCGAACGGTCACTTTGGAACCACCCAAGAGTGTGATGCCTGCCATACACCGCAAGGCTGGACTCCCGTTCTAAACTATGTTCATACAGGTGCTTATCCTGGTGACCATCGCACCAATCTAGGCTGTCTCGATTGTCATACCAGTAATCAAGAGACCATCCCTTGGCGCTTCCCTTATGGCCCTGACTGTGCTGGTTGTCATGCAAATGATTATGATCAAGGTGAACATACAAAAACAAAAGTTCCCACCAGAATC
>JAUZSK010000081.1 GCA_030949565.1 Enterobacterales bacterium | reverse complement strand
AACCGTTTTCGCATTTATCGTGGCTTAACTTTCGCATTTCGTGCATACTTCAGTAGCTCTTTAAGCCGTCCATTCCCTGATTTGATAATTCTATGTTTAAACAATGTAGCGTCGCCAGACAAGCCAAAACATTCATCATATTATGAATGCCCGTAATATTAAGCTGTTTTGAATTAATCATCTTATTATCGTTAACCCATAGATCAAAAGTCTTCTCTGTCGACTGTAAATAAGCTTGATTTTTTATTTTTTTAGATGTTAGTTTTTGACTGCTAAATGGCATATCCAACGCAGAAAGCTCGAACGGGTAAGTATTTTTATCTTGCCAATTAAATAGTCGACATTTAGCATTGTTAAATATTTTTTTCTTAGAGTGAATATAATCATCGAAATCAAGATAACGATCCATGTGGTCTTCACTAATGTTGAGCAATATAGCAACGTCGGGTTGTAAAGATTCAGTGCTATCCAGTTGAAAACTAGACAGCTCAAGCACATAAATGTCAGCCTGCTGCAGCGGTAGAAAATCTAACACTGGCAAACCTATATTACCGCCCTTTTGACAATTTATACCATTTAAACTCATCACCTTTGCAATTAGATCGGTCACCGTGCTTTTACCATTAGAACCGGTAATCGCCACGATGGGTTTGTGGCATTCACGTGCAAATAACTCTACATCGCCGCACACATCAACCTGAAGCTGCCGCGCTCTTTTGACTAACGGATGATTTAAATTAATGCCAGGACTAACCACCAATTGCAGGCATTCTTCAACTAGCTGAATATCCAGCTCTCCAAAAAATGTCGACTGACAGCAGATCAAAGACTTTAAACATTCGAGCTTTAAATCCTCTCTACTATCAATTAAGGTGTAAGGTTTATTAATGCGATCAAAATAACGCGCACAGGATAACCCCGACTTACCTAAGCCGAAAATTATATGCTTTGCTATTGATCGATTTTCATTCATAAGATTATTGTTTTTTGTTAAACCTTAATTTCTTTTTAGCGTCATAACTAGCGAATTTTTAAACTAGCTAAACCGATTAAAACTAATATTACCGAGATAATCCAAAACCTGACAATGACTCGTGGCTCCGGCCACCCCTTTAATTCATAATGGTGATGTAAAGGCGCCATATTAAATATTCGCTTACCGGTCAACTTAAAGGAGGCAACCTGCAAAATAACCGATACCGTTTCTATAACAAATACGCCACCCATAATAAAAAGTACAAACTCTTGCCTAACAATAACGGCAATAGTGCCTAAAGCTGCGCCCAACGCTAAAGCGCCTACATCCCCCATAAAGACCTGAGCTGGATAGGTGTTAAACCATAAAAATCCCAGTCCAGCGCCCGCTATAGCACCACAAAATATAATTAACTCACCGCTACCGGCCACATAAGGGATACCTAAGTAATCAGAGAAGTTAACATTGCCCGTGAGATAGGCAAAAACGCCTAAAGCACTAGCCACTAAAACCGTTGGTAAAATAGCCAAACCATCTAAACCGTCCGTTAAATTAACCGCATTGCTGCTACCTACAATAACGAAATAGCTAAATACCACATAAAATATTCCCATATTGATCGCCACATTTTTAAAGAAGGGGATAATCAAAGTTGTTTCAACCGATGTCTGAGCATTTTGATACAAATAAATAGCGGCGATCAAACCAACCAGCGACTGCCAGAAATATTTCCAGCGCGAGGCTAAACCTTTTGGATCTTTGTATATTAACTTTCGATAGTCATCCACCCAACCGATTAAGCCGAAGCCCAAGGTCGTTAATAGTGTCACCCACACAAATCGATTTTCTAAATTAGTCCATAACAATGTTGAAATAGTAATGGCCGCTAAGATAAGCGCCCCACCCATTGTTGGTGTCCCGGCTTTACTTAAATGTGACTCAGGACCATCACTTCTGACGGTTTGTCCAATTTGTTTAACACTTAATTTTCTGATCATGTAGGGACCCAGCAATAGCGAAATCAAAAAGGCTGTTATCACTCCCAAAATCCCTCGAATGGTCAAGTATTGGAATAAATTGAATCCAGAATGGTACTGTTCTAGGTAATGAGCAAGCCAAAGTAACATTAGTAATCCCCTCGTGGTGAAGCGATGCTAGTCTCTGCCGAGTAACTTGCTTGCTCTAGTGAACTATTTTTATCGATTTCTCTGAGAGCGTGAACAATATTTTCCATTCGCGCACTTCGGGAACCTTTTATTAAAATAGTTTGCTTTGCATTCGCTTCTTTTTGTAGTTGTTGTATGAGTTTTTGTTGGTCTGAAAAATGAAACTGGTTGAGACCATTGTTATTATTAATACCCTTCGAATGTCGAAAAGCCTGCTGTGTAAATTCTGTTAAGTCACCATAGGTGTACAGCTTATCAATACCTTTTTCAGCTGCATAAAGACCAATCTTTTGATGGCAACTTTTACCATAGTCGCCCAATTCAGCAAGATCGCCAAGTACCAGGATGGTTGTATTGGCATAGTTGGCTAGTAGATCGATCGCTGCCATAACCGATGATAAATTCGCGTTATAACTATCATCAATTAAGCGCCTACCATGACTCAAAGGATACTCTAACAAGCGTCCATCAACCGCCGTGATACGACTTAAACCTTCGGCAATTTGCGCCAATGAAATATCTAACGCCAAACAACAGCTAGCCGCAGCGACCGCGTTGGCTACATTATGCCTTCCAAGCAGAGGTAAATTGATAGCTTGTTTTTTTCCTTGGTATTGGATATTAAAATGTGTCGATTGAGCTTCCGTTAATTTAATTTCTGTTGCATAAACGTCAGACTCCGATTCAATCGAATAGCCAATCATTTGGCAATCAATATTGGATTTAAAATAATCGGCATAGTCGCAATCTTCATTGACAATAGCAACACCCTGTTGGGTTAAAGATGTATAGATTTCCGCTTTGGCTTTTGCCACACCCTGCAGGCTACCAAAACCGGCTAAGTGCGCTGCTGCAATATTATTCACCAGTGCCACTTGAGGAGCCGTAATATCCGCAGTAAAGGCAATATCACCGGCTTGACTAGCGCCTAGTTCGATCACCGCAAATTGTGTATTTTCTTCAATGTCTAATAGGGTTAAAGGCGCGCCAATCTCGTTGTTAAGATTACCTTTAGTGGCGAGTATATTTGAAGACTGTTGTAAGATTGACGCCACCATTTCTTTGACTGTAGTTTTACCACTGCTGCCGGTAATAGCCACTATCTCCGCATCACTTGCCTGGCGATTCAGTCGTGCTAATTCGGCCAAAGCTAAGCGAGTGTTTTTCACTACAATTTGTGGTTTATCTAAGGCTATTTTACGCTCTAACAAAAAGCCATCTGCACCTTTTTCACGCGCATCAGAAACAAAATCATGAGCATCGAACAATGGACCGTTAAGTGCGACGAATAATCCGCTTTGTTCAGCACTACGACTATCGGTATAAACTTTATCAATCAGACAGTCATCACCAATTAATTGGGCGTTCAACTTGTTGGCTATTTGAGACATTTGGATAGGTATCATGTTGCATACCTCGCTAAAGCATCTTCACAGATTTGGCGGTCACTGTGATAGAGTTTCTCCTTACCCACTATTTGATAATCTTCGTGGCCTTTGCCTGCAACTAACACCACGTCATTAGGTTGAGCCGCAGCCAGTGCCGCCTCGATAGCTTCTTTACGAGACTCGATATATTTAATTTTGTCGGGATTTTTAAAGCCAGAGAAAATATCCTTGCGCACATTGTCAGGATCTTCAGTTCTCGGATTATCCAACGTTACGATAACGCGGTTAGCAAGTTTTTCAGCAACCTGCGCCATAAGTGAACGTTTTCCCGTATCTCGATCACCACCACAACCAAACACACACCAGATGGTACCAACACAATGTTCGCGAATTGCGGTCAAGGCCTTGTCCAACGCATCTGGTGTATGGGCATAATCAACTACAGCCATTGGCGTTTTATCATTGCCCAATGTTTGCATCCTGCCAACAGCGGCCGAAACGTTTTTTAGCGCACTGAGAATAGGCGATAAATCTTTTAATATAGATCCTAAAGCGGCTATTACCAGCAACAGGTTGGATAAATTAAACTGTCCAATTAAAGGTGAGTCTAATTTACCACTTCCCCAGGGAGTGTATATATTGGCGTGAATACCGCGCAATGAGTAGTTCACATCCTCGGCCCAAATCCAATGATTAAGATTCGAACCGGAAGTCGGCAGCTTAGTCGTTACCAACCACTTAGTTGCCGAAATCGCATCATCATTGGCCAATCGCCGACCAAAACGATCATCCATATTAAGCACCGCATTAATTAAACCTGACTGTAAAAAGAGTTTGCGCTTTGCTTCGCCATAATTTTCCATATTGCCATGATAATCAAGATGATCACGAGTCAAATTGGTAAATATCGCTGTATTAAGTTTTATCGCCAAGGCGCGATTTTGATCAATCCCGTGAGAGGAGATTTCCATCGATGAGAATTGTGCGCCACAGTCTAAGGCCTCTCTCAAAACGGCTTGTAAAGTAATCGCATCAGCGGTGGTATTGGATGATTGCCGCAAGTTGCCACAACAACCAATACCAAGCGTTCCCATCAAGTAGCATTCAAAGTTAAGTTTTTGAAGGGTTTTAGCAATTAAATAGCTGACGCTGGTTTTTCCATTAGTACCTGTGACAGCTATATTAGTTAACTGCTCAGAAGGATCAGCATAATAGTTAGCGGCAATTCTACTCACTTGGTCTCTTAAATTCGCGATCCAAATAATTTTATCTTGTGCAATGTCAGCAAATATTTGTTGAAACTCTTCATTTCTATTGGCCTCTGCAAAAATCAATGCGGCTTGCTGTTGAATCGCAACCGGAATATAAATTCGACCATCATTGCTATAACCTGCTACCGCCACAAAAGTGTCGCCAGGCTGTATCTGACGACTATCTAAACGAAGAGGACCGACCGGGATATTCTCCCGGCCAGCCTCGACCTGCGCACTAGAAATCTGATCAAGCACTGATAAAAGAGTCGGTTTGTTAGCCATTTTTAAGCTCCTTTGCAGAAGCAGGATGACCAACAATTTGTTTTTTTCTTATCCGGCTTTATATTGAGTAGGCGTAAAGTATCCGCCGCTACTTTGGCAAAAACCGGTGCAGCAACTTGCCCACCATAATAATTTTCACTGGCTGGTTCATCGACAAATACCACCATAGCAATCTTAGGATTGCTCACCGGTGCAATGCCCGCAAAAAAAACACTATACTCATCGCCATAACCGCCAGCTACAGCCTTGCGAGCGGGCCTGTTTTTCCGGCGATTCGATAGCCAGCAACGCTCGCCATTTGCCCGGTTCCACCTTGATTAACCACTGTCTCCATCATTCGTACAACTTGCGACGTTGCAACTTCTGATAACACTCTTTCGCCCGTTGGCGCTTTATCTAACTTTAACAGTGACAACGGACGCTTAATACCATGTGCGCCTAAAATGGTATAGGCCCGCGCCAGTTGTATTGGGGTTACAGTAAAACCATATCCATAAGCGAAGGTTGCTTTTTCAATAGCACTCCACTTTCGGCGAATATGAAAACGTCCAGAACTTTCTCCCGGAAATCCACTCGCGGTATCTGCGCCAAAACCGACATTGTAAAAACTTTTTAGAAAATCTTTATCCTTCATCATCGTTGCCATTTTGGTGACACCGACGTTGCTTGATTTTTTGATGATTTCACTCACCGTTAACACGCCATTATTGTGGCCATCAGATATCCATTTATAACCAATTTTTATGCGTCCCGGGCTAGTATCAATTTTACTATCGGGGGTAACGACTCCAGCTTCTAGTGCGCTGACAACGGTAAAAGGTTTGGCGGTAGAACCGGGCTCGAAACTATCGGTAAAAGCGCGATTACGGGTTAGCTCTGGACGTCTTAAATCAAAACGATTAGGGTTATAAGAGGGTTGACCCACCAAGGCCAAAACTTCGCCGGTTTCAATATCGATTAAGACTAAAGCGCCGGCTTTAGCCTTGTGTTTTAGCACCGCCGTTTTTAAAGCCTTGTATGCTATTGCTTGTATTCTTGCATCAATACTCAATTGTAGATCGGAAGCTAATATGGCTTTTTTTATGACCCGTTTTTGTTCAACCACATGACCGGCCAAATCTTGCATCACTTTTTGACGACCAGACTCACCGGAAAGCCATTGATCAAAGGCGCGCTCTATACCCTCCTGCCCTTTATCATCGATATCCGTAAAACCCACCAAATGAGCTGAAATCTCTGCCGAGGGATAATAACGGCGTGACTCTTGTTGTAATTTGACGCCGGGTAATTTCAACTTACTAATTAAATTCGATTTTTGTGGATCAAGATGCCTTGCCAACCGTGCAAAGCGCTTGTTTTTTCGTTTTGCCATCCATTGCTTAAACTCGGTTGGCGTTTTATCGACTATAGCAGCCAACTGATTCCATTCTTGCTCCATCAACATAGGTGATTTTTTATAAATTATTGACACATCTAACCACACCGAATCCACCGGTATACTGCTTGCCAGTTCCACCCCATTACGGTCTAAAATATCACCTCGATAAATGGTGGTGCCTCGGGTTCGAATGCTACGTGAATCAGCCTGTTGACTAAGCGCATCAGACTCATCCACTTGCAAATAAACGGCTCGAGCCATTAGCGCAACAAAACCACTCAATAGCACAAATCCCAGCAGATAAAATCGGCTGGTACAAAGTGGTATCTTATGTGGCTTTCTCGCCTGACTCATTTTATTGACTGCTCCATAACATTGGCTTTAGTTTCTATTCTTGAAGACTAATAATTTTTTCATTTTCATTGGTCACTTCAACCATTCCTAACTTTTTTACTGGCTAAACTAGATACGCGATCAGCCTCGCTTAAGCTAGTTAATTCCAAACGCAAGGTTTGACTTTGTATTTGCTCTTTCTGTGTCTGCTCTCTTAGAGATTGAGACTGAGCAACCGCGCGTCTTACTTGATTACTGTTTTGTGCCTGAATCATGGCGCTTGCAACCAATAAAAAAAGCAGCCCGCTAATCACACCTTGTTTAAATACAATATCTTTCAAAATTTCAAGGCCAAGAGACGGTACAACACCACTTTTAGCTTGACGTTTTTTTGCAAATGATTTAGTTATTGAGAGTTGTTGTTTTATCATCTCAATCATTCACTTTTACTTTTTCAGCGATACGCAAAATAGCACTTCGTGAGCGTGGATTTTGCTTAATCTCTTCAGCTGAAGCTTTAATCGCCTTGCTCATCTTTTTAAAATTGATTTCCAAATCACTGGTCACCACTGGAATACCCTTGGGTATAGGTCGACCTTGTGATTCTTGTTTGATAAAGCGCTTAACCATACGATCTTCTAATGAATGAAAACTGATAATTGACATTCTTCCGCCCTCAGCCAACACTTCAAACATCGAATCTAAACTTTGTCTTAATTGTCCCAGTTCATCATTAATAAATATTCTAATCGCCTGAAAAGTTCGAGTCGCCGGATGCTTATGTTTATCTTTAACCGGTGTGGCTTGGTCAATGATTTTGGCCAATTCCAAAGTACTTTCTATTTTTTTATTCTCTCGATATTCTGCAATACCTCTAGCGATCCTTAGCGCAAACTTTTCTTCGCCATATTCTTTAAACACTCTTTTCATATCTTCGATTGCGGCACTATTGACCCAATCTTTGGCTGACACTCCCTGACTAGTGTCCATTCGCATATCAAGCGGGCCATCTTTACTAAAACTAAATCCACGTTCAGCTTGATCAAGCTGTGGCGATGAAACACCTAGGTCCAACAAAATTCCATTGACCTTGCCTAAAAGCCCCTGCTGCTGCATCAGTTGTTTTAATCCCGCAAAATCCTGGTGATAAAATTTAAATCGCGGATCTTTAGCAAAGCTTTTAGCTAATTCTGCGGCTTGCAGATCACGATCAATCGCGATTAAGTGGCCCTTGTCTGAAAGCTTATTAAGAATTAATCGGCTGTGACCACCGCGTCCAAAGGTACCGTCGATATAGATGCCATGCGCTTGTATATCGAGGCCGTCGACTGCTTCGTTAAGTAAAACAGTTGTATGTGGATTAGCACTAGTCATTTTATTTAATAGTAAAGATCCGGCAGTTCATCACTATCCAGCTCATCGCTCGACATCACCGCCATATCTTCTTCCACCAACGCCTTCCAATTCGCCTCATCCCATAGTTGGAATGTTTTACCTTGGCCAATTAGCATGACATCTTTCTTTAATTTGGCACGATCTCGTAATACGCTAGGAATGAGTAATCGACCGTTAGAATCCATATCAACCTCGGTTGCATGGGATAGCATAATTCGCTTTAATCGCCTGTGGAGGGGTTTAGAATTGGATAATGACTGAAGATCGGCCTCAGTAGCTTCCCAATCTGCTAGGCTAAAGATCAAAAGACAGTTATCATAGGGATCACAGGTGATAATCAAGTGACAATCTGCGGATTCACTAATGCTGGGGCGGTATTTGCCTGGTATAGCAATACGCCCTTTTGAATCGAGATTGATTGAATTGGCTCCGCGAAACACTTTTTTAATCCTGTCACTGTTTTAACCCTAAAACTAAGGAAATCCTCGGTTTTATTAGGCTAAGTTACAATTTAAACCATAATATTTTTTTATGTCACCACTAAATGACACAAAAAGACACTTTTCTCCACTAGTGTGCACTATAGGTACTGACAGGCGCTTTTGTCAAGCAAAAGGGCGTGCAAAAATTGACATTGATGGCGTATATGGCAAGGGCTACAGAGGAGTTTGCTCTGCCTTAAGAAAAGTCAAAAACTAATAAGAAATAAATTCATGCAGTTAAGATGCAAACTTAAAGTAATACATTAACTTACCTATTTTAGATGGATAAAAATAAATAATTTCCCATTTTAGGATTTTATTTTCTCAAAAAGCTTGTTTCCTGCATAAAATAAGGCATTGAGAAGAAGTTACCCTTCACTCCAATCCCTTTTTTTGGCCTAAAAATACCTTTTACACCGTTTTTGAATCTCATGCTAGATATTTGTTCAGTATGCGGGGTCATAGCCAGTTAAAATCTGGCTGATTGGTCTGTTATAGGTAAATAGGATTGAAGATAAAAGAAGGATCGAGGATTAGACAGTCTGATTTGGACCGAAACTAGCCCGCAAGAAATAAGCATCCATCAACAGCCAAGAATTCATAAATTGGATGAAATCGGTTCGAATATAGGGCTTGCCCTATTAGCGGATAGTTAAAAATAAAGTGAGGGCCAACCTATAAGCCGGATCCTGTCGTGAACAGTCATTCATCTAGGCCAAGGATCGCTCCTTGGCTCAAGCGGCCTACCCGGTTCCAACGCGAGCCGCGCCTTATCCGCTAAGCTTTACCTAAGTAAAACATTAACCGAACAGGAACCCTATTTGGCCTTGCTTCGAGTGGGGTTTACCTTGCCATTGATGTTACCACCAACGCGGTGCGCTCTTACCGCACCATTTCACCCTTACCTATCAATAACTTACGCTACAAATAGGCGGTTTACTTTCTGCTGCACTTGCCGTCAGTTTACACTGCCCAGGCGTTACCTGGCACTCTGCTCTATAAAGTCCGGACTTTCCTCCCCTTTTTTGACTAAGTCAAAAATAGCGGCGACTGCTCGGTTGACCCTCGGCACGCATTTTATCAACTTATTAAGTTAATAGACAGGTTTTCAGTAGAATATAAAATGCAAGTTGCTCCAATCTCGCTGATTGATTCGAGTGTTTTAAGTAATTAACTCTTGTTTTTCTGCTTTTCTTTTGTTTTCTTCTCTTCTAGCACTTGTCGCCGTTTCTTTAGATACTCGGAATAGGTTTCACTCGACTGATTTATACACTCGTCATAGGCTGAAGGAGGCAAATTTCGGCATTTATGCTGTTGGTTTGATTGAAGCGCGCCATACCAATCATGATAGGTGCAACTGGCCAACGAAAAAACACTGCTCAACATGATTAAAACTTTCACTTTTTTCATCTAAATCGTCCTTTAATCTTCTGACCAACAGTTTTTAGACCGCCAAATACTGCTATTCGTATTCTTCATAAAAACATGGATGTTGATTCTAACTTTTTTCGCAGACTTTACGCCAATCATTTTCGAAATTGAAACGCGGTGTAAATTTTCGATAACCGCGCCTTGTTATACCGCTGCTGACGAAACCGCCCTACTTTTTTTAAATATAATTAAGGCAAAGGCAATTTCCAAAATACCTCCGGCAAATGCCCCGATGATAAACGGTAAACCCAAAATCGGACAAGCGACACCTGCCGCCATTAATAACGTGCCAAGTGACCAGTATTCTTTAAGAGAGTACATCGTTTGAAATGCAAAATAACGAGCGCCAATAGCTAATAGCATGATTGGAAAGAATAATTCCATTTCAAACTGAGCAACATAGAAGGCGACTAGCAGCCCGCCAAATAGTGGAGGCAGGGTTTCTAAGGCGAGATGCTTTAATGCATTTTCCGAAGAGTGCTTTCCTGGTGCTGATAAGAGCTTTGAGAAAACAATAGATAAAGGAAATATAAACATGCCACCGATGAAAAGCGCATACATAGATGCAACACTGGAAATGGTGATGCCAATTACAGCCGCTATAAGCCACACCAAGCCAGATGCCAAAACTCCCGTTGCACCACCTAGGTATGATGAACTCATATCTTTTTGGGATTCAATGAAATCCATTAAATTTCCTTTTCCTATTACCGCATAACGCCGAGGTCACTTGAAAATTACGAGCGAATAGCGAGTAAATTTTCGAGTGCACCGATTGGTTAGTGTGCTGGTGTAGATGACTGCTCAACAGTCAACCTAAAACCTAGAGCTTGTGTAACTTTCGCTACAGTTGAAAATGATGGGTTTCCGTCGGACGATAAAGCCTTATATAAACCTTCACGAGTTAGCCCAGTATCTCTTGCTAACTGACTCATATTTTTAGCTCGAGCTATAATTCCCAAAGCATGTAAAATAAATGAAGGATCATCGTTAGCCTCTTCGAGACAAGCATCAAGATACAGCTGAATATCTTCATCAGTTTTCAGGTACTCTGCTGAATCCCAATTCGTAGTGGTAATAGTCATAATGACTCCTCTATTTGTTTTGCAATTTCTTTAGCTTGGAGAATATCTTTTGGTTGAGAACTTTTGTCACCATCGCTCAGCAGAATTACAATGTCCTTACCCTGCTGTATGAAATAAACGCGATAGCCCGGTCCGTAGAATATTCGCATTTCACTTACCCCTTCACCTACTGGACTAACATCACCAAAATTGCCAAATTTTACGCGATCGATTCGAGCTTTAGCTCTACGATCTCTTAGACTGCAAAGCCATTTCTCGAATATTTTGGTTTTTCGTATTTCATACATATCATTAATTATGGCTCACAATTCAACACCTATCAACCACAGTTAACAGTCTCAAAGATAGCAGACAGTCAAACT
>JAUZSK010000080.1 GCA_030949565.1 Enterobacterales bacterium | reverse complement strand
AGAATTCTTGAAGCGCTTATTAGGTTTCTAATATGGCGTTCAATATTGCCAATGATTCTTCTAAAATTTCGTTTGGTGCTTGTTCTATTCTTTTAGCTTTTCTTGCTTTCAAATCAACCATTCTTATTCCGCTTAAAAGTACAACGCCTTGAGTTTCAGTTCCGCACCCCATTAAGTTCATGCCGAAGCCTCGTACTCTTGCCAAAATCACCGCCCTGCGAAATAGGAGCTATTAGAGTCACGCCAAGGCGGTTAAACGCTTTTGGCGATAGAACTAAACAAGGTCTAAAATCACCGCTCAATTCTCTTTCAGGACGGGATTTAAGCAAACTCTTACAATATCGCCCTGGTTAAAGTACAGCCATTACTGATCATCGCCAACTAAGTCGATGTTATCCCATTCGTTAATAGCTTTAGGCATTGGGGCTGACTCATCACATTTTTCAAGTAACGAGCTTAGTGCGTATTTTTCTTTTTAGAAGCAGGCTCGAAGAACAAGCTCTACCTTTCACGACATTACCTTCAAAAAAGCATCTGCACCATGAGTGTTAAGTTGTCGCAATAGTGGGGCAGGAATGACTATCCCTCTTGAGTTCCCAATTTTTCTTAATGAAAAATCATTTCTAAACACCTCTTTAATAACAATGTATCTACTATATCACACCGATATAGCGTGTCAACAATGTATCAACACCGTTTAAGTTTACTACGTTTGCATAACGAGTTTTTCCTAGCTAAGGGTCTGCAAATTCAAATGAACAAAGCAGTAAGACGCTGCTGCTCAAAGAAACGAATATTCAGTTGAGATTGATCTAAGGCAGGTTTTCAGGAGGTTTAGGTCTTGCTTTATATTGATAGCGAAAAAGAGGGACCAAACTAGAGATCTCAATCCCCTTGTACGATTGACGATATTTTATGCATACTTTTAAATTGTGACATGAATACGCGCAACCATAAGATGTCACAGACTGTAAAAATACCATGTTTTCAATAAGATATGAACTACTGCAAGCATTAGTTTGCGTAGAGTGACAACTTATAACTACACTCACACTATCTATGCAAGTCAAGCCTAAGCAGCGCAATAACCTATTTATAGGGTAGCCGTTCAACCTAAAAACAGGTATTGAATTTTTATTTTATGTCACCCGCCCCCTAGCCCCCTTCCATTAAGGATGGGGGATTTCAGAAAGCAGCTGAGAGTGTTCAATTGAAGACGCATGGAGGCGGTAATAGTTATTATAAGTTCATGCAACGCCGAAGTGGGTGCTCTCAGGTGCTTCTACCGATGGGTTTAAAATGACTTTATACGTTGTTGTTGATTTCGCCTATGGAATAACCATAGCCTTCAATCAACGCCCAGCCTAAAGTCATTTTAAATCACACTGAAACCTGCAAATTGATTGATTATGGGTATCAGTCTTGAGCTTCCAGCTTTTAGGGCTGATAACCTGAAGGTCGAATACGAAAAAGCCGATCATTTCTGATCAGCTTTTCTGTTAAATTTGGTAGCGGGGGCTGGATTTGAGACCTTCGGCGCTCTGGATTAGAGTCTTGAGCCCGGCTTTTGGGGCTCATAACCCGGAGTCGAATACAAAAAAAAAGCCGATCATTTTGATCAGCTTTTTCTGTTAAATTTGGTAGCGGGGGCTGGATTTGAGACCTTCGGCGCCTCCTGGATGAGAGTCTTGAGCCTAGCTTTTAGGGCTCATTATCCGAAGGTCAGATACAAAAAAAGCCGATCATTTCTGGTCAGCTTTTCTTGATAAATAAACGACTTGAATAAGAAAATAAATCACCTAATACGTCACTTACCATTTTGCCACCCGCCCTAACCCCTCCCATCAAGGGTGGGGGAACAAGTGGGGGCTGGATTTGAGACCTTCGGCGCTCTGGATAAGAGTCTTGAGCCCGGCTTTTAGGGCTCATTATCCGAAGGTCGAGATACAAAAAAAGCCGATCATTTCTGATCAGCTTTTTCTGTTAATTTGGTAGCGAGGGCTGGATTTGAACCCCGGCGACCTGCGGGTTATGAGCCCGACGAGCTACGAGGGCTTACGCTCCACCCCGCATCAATGTGGAGCGCATTCTATCGGAAGGTTGTGTTTATGACAAGCTTTATTCATCATTCTTTTGTAAGATTTTTAAAAAATATAGGAGTTCACCCTATAGAGCAACCTTTTGTTAACTATTTTGAGCCTGAAAGCCATACCATTACTGCAATTTGACCTCGATTCAGTATACAATTAGTCAATAAAACCCATGACTTAAAGTTTCAGTTTCAGCAGCCTGTCCTTCAAAAGCACAATAGTCATGGTATCACCATCAAATTTAGCAACACGGAAGGCAGTAATCATTGTTAAAACCTCCTTTTAAAATTTTCTTATTAATCTTATTGCTAGTGAATAGCCTCAATGCATATTCATTGATTGAACTTGATCCGCTAAAGTTCGAGCATCTCACAACACAACAAGGGCTCAGCCACAACCGGATAAACCATTTGTCGCAGGATAAATTTGGTTATGTATGGATTGCTACCGATGCCGGAATCAATCGCTATGATGGTCAGAATATCACTAAGATTAATCTCATATCGACGAATTTGCAGCAGCAAAATATCTATGCGACCACTCGAGACAGACAAAATAATTTATGGATAGCCGGTGATAACGGTTTAATGGGCATTAATGCCCTAACCGGAAAAACCAGTCTGATTCAATTTCCTAAAGAATTCAATCAAAGTCATTCCTCAAGCCGCATTATTGGTGTTGAGTCGATTAAAGAGCAGCTTTTAGTGATCAGTCAGAAGGGAGTATTTTATTTCAACCCAAAAAGTAGAGATATCCAGCTTCCAATCGAGCAAGAAGTCTTTTTCGAATCAGATGGAATTATCGCCTACGCGCGGAATAAACAGATTTTATGGCTTGCAACAAAACAGCTGATCTATCAGTTTAATATCCAAACCCAATCGGTTAAAGCCGTAGCTTTGGAAGGTTTAACTGGTCAATTAAAAATCTTGCAACTAAAAGTAACCAGCGATAGCCGGTTGATCATTGCAACTAATCAGGGGCTTTATTTAGCCGAGCCCAAAAAGAATAGCTCTTTAACCAAGCTTCACGATAAACTGACTGGCGCAATGTCATTAAACGATAATAATAGGTTGATCTATTTTACAAGCGGGGATTGGCTTTTAGAATTAGACCTGTCCTCCTACCAAAGCAGACGATTAATCTCAATTAGCAACAACCTATTAAAGCAAGCATCAGATAAAATAAAATCACTCTTTTTTGACCAACAAAAGAGACTGTGGATGGCGACAGAGTCAAATGGTATTTTCATTTGGAATACTCGTTCAATTCAAGAGTACCCACTTAATCTACCTTCTGAAGTTTTAAACAAACAGTCGATTCGTTCTTTTTCAGTGTCATCGGACTCCAGTATGTGGATTGCCAGTGATAAGGCGTTATTGCATTTATCAAGCGATTTAAAACTACTTAACCTCATCAATTTTAAAGACCTAGGGCTAGATTTAAGAAATGACCAGTTTTTTAGTATGCATAGTGATAATGAGAGCGTTTGGCTGTATACCTCAAGCGGAGTTAAACGATATAACATCGAAGAAAAATCGATTCGTTTTTTTCACTTTCCCAATTGATCTGCCGCATTCTAAGGTAGCTAAACTAGCTATGTCGGTTGAAAATACAACAACCATTTGGCTAGCAAGTAACAAGGGTGTAATAAAATTTAATACCATTGATTCAACCTACTTAACTCCCGCACCAATCGCTTCGATAGTAGGGGGCAAAAAAATAGACCATTTAAGCTTTCAAAACCAGCAATTATGGATCGCTGCCGAAGGAGAACTCTATCGTTATTCTGAAGATAAACAATCTACCCAAATAATATTTAAATCAAAAATTGATCCCGCAGGAAATGCGATAAAAATAACTCAAGTTTTGGTTATAGATAAATCTCTTTGGATTAGTACTGCTGGCGATGGCATCTATAAGATTAACCTTGAAGCCAACGATTTCTCAGCAGCGCAACATTATAGTAGCGATACGGGGTTCCCAGATAATAATATTATTGAACTTATTTACAATAACAATCATATTATTGCCATTAGCCTTCAGGGTATTAGCAAAATCGACTTATCTAACGGTAAAATAACCCGTTATTATTTTAGTTCTTTACATGAGGTTAGCACAGACTTCAAAACATTAATAACGGGTAAGGTTCAGTCAATAATTTCAATGGATAGTCAAGGTAAAATGAGAAAGCTCGTTTTATCATCGTCCGATGAACAAAGCTATTTTAACAATCCTATCATCTCCAAAATAAGTGTATTTAACTCCAACAATGTAAAAACAAACTCTCCTCTCAATCATTTTTCAGCCCACCTTACATCATCGCAATGGCTTAAAGTCGATTTAATACCAGCCCAAACAAATGGACTTGCCACATCGAAATTTGAATACTGGATCGATAATGAGAATAAATCTAATCCAATAAAAATAAAACAAAATACAATTATACTAAAACAATTTCCAGTTGGAGAATCACAGATACATATCCAACCGGTTGGATCAACACAGTCAAATAACAAGCATCGAATTACAATTAATATTTTAGCCGATGGGGACGATTTGTTCACGCTTTATAAGTATGAATTGTTATATTCATTGATTCTTTTAGTTGTTGGATACTTGGCCTATCGGAAATATATAAAACAAATGCCATCTAAGCAAGAATTTAACCAGCTTCAAGAGAATGAAGAGCGCATGAAGTTAGCCTTACTCGATGATCGCCGCGGTATGTGGGATTGTTATATTAACCAAAATAACTACCTCCACTCAACCTTTGTCATTTATTTAAATAGGCATTGCCCACTAGAGATAACACTCGAAAAATATTTTGACATGGTGCATAAGGATGAAAGAGTATTTGCCATGGAGGCATGGAAAAAATTTGCCACAGGGCAATCAAAGTCCTTCAATTCGGTTTATCGCTGCTTTTTTATCAAAATTGGGTTTGGAACCAAGTTTACGGAAAAGCGAGTGCTTATGACAACCAAAACAGGCCTATACGAGCGACCGGTATATGGACCGATATCAATCTAGAGAAACGGATAGAAGACAAACTCAACCTTTATAGTCATGCCTTTCAATCAACCCAAGATATTGTAATTATATTAGATAACAAACTGAATATATTGGCCGTCAATCAGGCTTATAAAGATGCTACAGGTTTTCCCTGCAGGCACCTTGTTGGAAAGAACATGTTAGAGATTGTCAGTACGCGTTTTACTCAAGAGGAAACTCAAAAGATAAAGCAGTTTGTAGAACTAAATAAACGCTGGAATGGTGAGAGTTCCGTGCCACGGCGTTACTCATCTAGTTTTCCGGTTGATGTGCGTGTAAATATTATTACTAAAGACAGTGTCAATACGGGATATGTGGTGGTAATGAGCGATATTAGCCAGCTAAAAAAGCTCTCACAATGAATCAAAGCAAAGTCATTTCTATGATCCATTAACAGGACTACCCAATAAAGCTTTGGTTTTTGACCGACTGAAAGAGTTGATTAAATCAGGTCATAAGAAAAAACCATCTCTAGCGATAGTTTTTTTAGGTATCGACCACTTTGAGAGGTTGCAAAAGCAATTAGAAAAAGATGAAATTAATAGCCTAGTCAATATGTTTAGTCAAAGAATTTTACCCTATGTTGAACGTAATGATTTTTTTGCTCGCTACGAAAAAGAAACCTTTATTATTATATTTAGACAACAAGATAAAGAATCAACCACCCTCTATCGAGTTAACCAATTGCTTAAAGAAATTACACGGACATTTGTCATTGGTGAGCATCGGTTGGATATATCCGCTTGTGCAGGTATTTCTAGATACCCAGAAGATAGTAATAATTGGAGTGAACTGATAACCCAAGCTGAAACTGCTTTAGCCAAGACGAGAAAAAAAGGCAGTAATCTTTTTGCCTATTACCATAAGATATCAATCAAAAAGCATTAGAAAGGATCTCCATTGAAAACCGACTATCAAACGCTCTACAAGCAAGGGAGTTCTTCTTAGTCTTTCAACCAATTGTAAAAATTGAAACTAATCAAACCATTGAACTTGATATAAATTTACGTTGGCAGGTTGAAGAATATCGCATTGCTTACCCATCACAGTTTCTTTCCGTTATTGATGATATCGGTTTACTACCTGATCTTTATGATTGGATTATAGATACGACTTTAAGTAGTTTAAGACGCTGGAATCAAGAAGGGATAAAAATTTATCTTAATCTTAATCTGTCTTTAAAATACCTTTTACAGCCATCAGCTTTAGACTTTTTAGCCGACCGATTAAAATTCTATAACATTGATCCAAACTTTATTTTTATCTCAATTACCGAGCAAGATGTTATTAAATATAGCGCCAAATTAGATGATATTGACCAAAAGCTAGCGAATCTCGGAATATCAATCCTTCTCGATGATTTTGGGCAAAGCGAAGCATCGATAAAGAATCTACGCCGACTAAAATTTCATTCGGTAAAGCTAGATAGGAGCTTGATTAGAGATATAGAAAACACGGATCTTGATGCACATATAATTGAAGGGATTATTTCATTGATCAATCAAATGAATATGGGAAGTATTGCAAAAGGCGTAGAAAATGAAAAACAACTTGAACTAATTAAGAGCTACCAATGTCAGTACGCTCAAGGTTATTTATTGGGCGATCCGATGAATGAAAATCAAACCCGTCAATTCCTGTTAGAGAATTGAGCCAGCCATTCTAGGTGGTCCTCACTCTTATCTTCATCAATTTCAAGCCCTGCAACAAATTCATCTTCGGTGGTTTGGGTCACCCACTTTACGGTCGCAACTAGCTGAAACTTATGAGATGCTTGCGCAATCTCAACCCAGAGTTTTATTTGTTGGCCCTTTTCAACCGCATGTTTACCATGGATTCTAAGCCCTGTAGCTGAAATGTCTTTGCTTTTACCCTCTAGCCTTATTTCAGCTTGTTGA
Organism: Enterobacterales bacterium; assembly: GCA_030949565.1. GTDB lineage: Bacteria > Pseudomonadota > Gammaproteobacteria > Enterobacterales > Kangiellaceae. The sequence continues at coordinate 45,330 of JAUZSK010000080.1, read as the reverse complement.
ATGCCGTCCACAGTATTATCGATGGTAAAAATAATACTAGTCTCAGGATTTTGACGAGCATGACTTCTCTTTTCGTGTTGCATATTTAGCAAAAGCTCCCTATTTTGATAATAACTAGTGTAAAGCCAGTGAACAAAACTAGCCCAACTAAGCACCAATATAATTCAAGTATAGTCAAGGAAAGCGCGCAGGGTGAAAATTATTGATCCTATTGGAGGCTTAAAACACTAGAAAAGTGAAAAGAGTCAATTAATAAGACAGTGTCACAATGGTTTTCTGCTAAATTGACTAGTCAAGCCAGTGAGCAATTGAATTTCGATAATAATCTAATACCGCCTCGGACTCCGGAGCGACCCGGTACTCATCCACCTCTTTTTCTACTAACCGCCTTAATAATAGCATCTCCAAAGCACCCTCAAGGTTGACCCACTTGTCTGGGTTTGGGAACAGAATTTGTCCTCCTTTTTGCTCGATTAGCTGGATTAACTCTCTTGCTTTTAGTTTGAGCTCGTTGCCAGTGATAGATTGACCATCTAAGTCAACCAAGATGCTTGCTATCAATACCAACGGGACTATCGGGACGGCTTTTTCAATTTCATGCATTAGCTGGTCGGCAAAAATGGCAACCTGCTCAAAACGCTTGTTTGACTCTAATTTAGAAAAATTAATGCCATGATTTTCACAATATTCCTTACAAGATATCGGCTGAGAAAAACTCACACTAGCATAGCCAAAGCGTTTCCATTGGTGCTTTCTGGCTAACTTCATATTATGTCGCCAAAATTTAAAGGTGGTTTTAATACTAAACCAGTTGGAGCGACTTTCAGCATTAGGATTGAGAGATCTGAGTAGCGTACGGTCTTCCAATACTCGGTCATAATTAATACCTACAGGCACAAAAATGACGTCTCGATCTTTTTCAAAGTGATAATTGCGCAGCATATAATCCAAAAAGCCTAATTTAGGTGCTCGGATTCGACCATCCCGACTTAAGCCTCCTTCCGGAAAAACTGCTTGGCATACACCCTCTTTAGTCGCCATGGCGATATAACGCTCTAACACTCGACGATATAATGGGTTACGCGAATTACGTCTTACAAAATAAGCACCCATGGATTTTATCAGGCCTTGTAATGGCCAAACTCTAGCCCACTCGCCCACCGCGTAAGACAGCGTCATATTTTTCGAGACCAAAAAAGAAACCAAAATATAATCCATATTACTACGATGATTCATCACAAACACAATGGTCGCATTAGGATCCATTTGTTTGACAAACTTATCAGTGGAAGTTTTTACTCTAACCTTATAAAGTAGCATGGCTAGCTTTTTGGATAACCAATATGCTAACCGATAATAAATGTAAGCATTAAAAGCCGGTACAATCTCTCTGGCGTAGCGCTGTACTTTTTCCATCAAGACTTGACGCGGAACTTCATCATCAATCGATTGCTGATGAACGAAATCGAGCACTTTAGGATCGTGAATTAAGCGATCAAGCAAAACCTGGCGTTTAGTTAATTGAAAGGGACGAATCTTAATATTTAGCCTTTCGTTGAGTTCGTCAATCGCGTGGTTAATTTTCTTACGGAAAAACCAGCGGATACCGGGAAATAAATAACGCTGAACCAGCATAAGAATAGCGATTGTTGAAAGCAATAGAAACAGCCAAAAAGGTATCGTTATAGAACCACTCATAAGTGTTTCAAGCCTTTTGCTTTAACATTAGAACCAACCATCAACACGATCATCGAGTTTTTCTTGGCAGGATTTTAGCTGACTATTGTAGCGAGAAGCGCGCCTTTTCACTTTGTTGGCGACTTTAATTAGCCAAGCTTTACTCTTATGCGACCCGCGAGAAAACCCACCGCGACCTTCGTGATAGGCAAGATATTGTGAATAAGCATCCCATTTAGAAATGCCTAAACGTTTTTGGCTACCATCGGTATACCAACCGATAAAATCAATAGCGTCAGAAAATTCATCTCGGTCAGCTCCCCAACTGCCGGCGCTATTAAGGTATTCACCCCAGACCGGGTCCTGCGCTTGCGCATAACCATAAGCCGATGACGACCTCGGCAAAGGGATAAGACCAAGAAACCAATCACGGTCGGGTTGAGCATCTGCAACAAAACGCGACTCTTGATGCATAATAGCCATCAAAACAAAAATCGGTGTGCTCCATTTATGCTGTGCATCTCGCGCCGCTTCATACCATTCGGTTTCACCCAAAAAAGATATCACAAATATTATCAACATTGCTCGGTTGATAACTCGCACAGGCTGATAAAATCAACGCTAATAGAGAAACTAGGAGTTGTTTAATCCGCTGCCTAAACATAAAAGATCCTAATAGAGGTAAAATTCATTTAAAAACCACTTAAATTTCTATTCAATAAATGCTTTGTGCTAAAATCAGTTCCTCTTAGACTCGCACTTAACTATTGATATGACAAAAGCCTACCACAAAGATCAATCTTTGCCTATCGGACTATTTGATTCGGGTATTGGTGGCTTAAGCCTGTTGAAGGCTCTGCGACTGGAGCTTCCCAAAGAAAATTATATCTATCTCGCCGATACTCGGCACGCACCCTATGGACCTCAATCCGAGGAATTTATTGCTCAACGCGTGTTAGCCATGGCTAATTTTTTGGTGCAAAAGAAAGTAAAAGCCATGCTGGTCGCCTGCAACACCGCCACCGCAGCAGCGGTTAAACAACTAAGAGAAATATATCCCATACCCATTATCGGCTTAGAGCCGGCATTAAAACCAGCGATTGAAGCCTGCAAAAATAAACGCCTTGGAGTGCTAGCTACCGAAGCCACTTTACAAAGTGAGAAATATAAAAACCTTAAACAAAAAGTCGCCAAAGATTTGTATCTGGTTGAAAAGGGATCAAAGGAATTGGTCGAACTCATCGAAACCGGCGATTATCAAAATGAACAAGCTCGACAATTGATTGAATCGGAACTCGCCCTGTTTAAATTGGAAGAGATCGATACCTTAGTTTTAGGCTGTAGCCACTTTCCTTTTTTTTATCAAAAGAAATCAAAAAAATCCTCGGCAATCAGGTGAAGTTAATTGAAAGTGGCCAAGCCGTTTCCCATGAGGTTAAAAGGAAAATTAGTGACCGATTAAACCCACAATTAGAGACGGGAAATGTAGAATATTTTTCAACTAATCCTGAAAAATCAAAAAAAGGTTTTTGAACGAATTCTAAATTACCCGATAAAACTTAACCCGCTGTTAGTATAAAATATTTCGTCATAGAAACATTAAGCAAATTGCATCATCAAAAACCGATCATAAAATGCAAATAAAATTAGATTCCAGCCGAAAAATCTAAGCATTCTACGACTTAATGCCGTTAACTGACTTATCCAAGGTGATAATATTTTTATCTTATTGAGTGAAATTATAACTAACAGTATTCCACTCAGTAATGTCCAATAAAAATGGTAAGGACTCATATTAAATCTAGTTTATCCATTAATTGATTTTCCGATACTTAATTCGAATCGGTGCATCGGCATCGGCGCCTAGTCGACGCTTACGATCAGCTTCATAGTCGGCATAGTTTCCTTCAAACCAAACGGTCTTGCTATCTCCTTCAAAAGCTAAGATATGCGTTGCAACGCGATCCAAAAACCAACGGTCATGGGAAATAATCACCGCACAACCGGGAAAGGCTAGTACCGCATTTTCTAGAGCGCGCAGAGTTTCCACATCCAGGTCATTGGTTGGCTCATCCAATAACAAAAGATTACCACCGCTTTTTAATAACTTGGCTAAATGCACTCGGTTACGCTCGCCGCCGGATAGATCCTTGATAAATTTTTGTTGATCGCCACCTTTAAAATTAAAACGGCCCACATATTGTCGCGAGGATACTTGGTAATTGCCCACAGTAATTGTATCCGAATCATCGGATATTTCCTGCCAAACCGTTTTATTGTCATCCAAGCTATCGCGTGATTGATCGACATGAGCTATTTGTACGGTTTCACCAACCCTTAGTTCGCCTGCATCGGGTTTTTCTTGATCGGTCAGCATTTTAAACAGGGTTGATTTACCGGCACCATTGGGGCCGATAATTCCGACAATCCCCCCCTGGGGGAGATTAAAACTTAAATCCTCTACCAGGCATTTATCAGCAAAACTTTTTTGTAAATGATTGGCTTCGATCACCAAGGTTCCTAATCGGGGTCCCGGTGGAATATAGAGATCTTGGGTTTCATTGCGTTTTTGAAAAGATTGCGAAGATAACTCTTCAAACTTGGCGATACGCGCCTTACTTTTAGCTTGCCTTCCTTTGGGATTTGAGCGTACCCATTCAAGCTCCTCTTTCATGGCTTTCTGATGAGCGGTTTCACGCTTTTCTTCAGTCGCTAATCGCTGACTTTTTTGATCGAGCCAAGATGAATAATTACCCTCCCACGGAATACCATGTCCACGATCCAGCTCTAAAATCCAACCGGCAACATTATCTAAAAAATAGCGATCATGGGTAATGGCAACCACAGTACCATTAAAATCTTGTAAAAAACGTTCAAGCCAAGCGACTGATTCCGCATCCAAATGATTGGTCGGTTCATCCAGCAGCAGCATATCCGGTTTTGATAATAATAATTGGCAAAGTGCCACGCGGCGTTTTTCACCACCGGATAAATGCTTGACCTCGGCCTCCCAAGGTGGCAAACGCAAGGCTTCTGCTGCTTTATCCAGCATTCGATCCACTTCCCACGCTCCAGCCGCTTCAATTTTGTCTTGTAACTCTGCCTGTTCCTTTAATAATGCATCAAAATCAGCATTTTCATCACCAAAGGCATTGTTCACCTGATCAAATCGATTAAGAATCTGCTTTATCTCTGCAATGCCTAGTTCAACATTGCCGCGTACATCGAGCGATTCATCTAGCTGGGGTTCCTGCGGTAAATAACCAATTTTAGTGCCTTTTAGGGGAATTGCCTCGCCTTCAATATCGGTATCGATTCCCGCCATAATACGTAGCAGAGTGGATTTACCTGAACCATTTAAACCTAAAACGCCTATTTTTGCACCGGGAAAAAAACTTAAAGAAATATCTTTGAGAATGGTCTTTTTTGGGGGAACCACCTTGCTCACCCGATTCATGGAATAAATATACTGTGCCATAGATAGCTTCTTTTTGAGTCTTGAAAGGGGCTATTATTCCATAAATTGTTTAAGCAATCAGCAATCAATTACTGTTTTTAGGTTAGAATAGCCGCTTATCCAATTAAATATGGCAAAATGATGCCATTGATACCGCTCATTTTTTTAACTCAAGAGTCCTAGACGATGTCGAAATCGAAATCGAATGTATTGTTAATTTTAGTCTTGCTTTCTAGTCAGCTATTTGCCGAGCAACAGAGTCAAAACAACCTCGCCGCGCTGCAATCACTCAAAGCATCCATTTGGCAGAAAGTTGATCAGCGTCAACTGGACCACAAATTATTTCAATCCGCGCTATCACAATCCGATAGCCAACTACAGGAAATTGCTCTACAGGGACTAGGGCGCATCGGCGGCGCTGAAATTTTGCCCTTGGTAAAACCTTTTTTAGTCAACCCCAATCCAAAACTACGACAAATGAGTGCATTCGCTCTCGGCATCAGCCTGCAACCTGAAGTTGCCGAAGCTTTATGGCAAGCGCTGGCAACCGAAAAAAATTCTATGGTCAAACAAGAGTTGTATCTTGCCATTGGCAACCTCGGCGGTAAAAATCTCGCGCAGCGAATGGTTAAACCCTTTTTCAAAGAAACCGATCCCTTGGTTCAGGCAAAAATGCTTAATGCTTTGTCCATCGCAATTACCATGCATAAAAATGTACGTTCCGATATGAATATGAAAAACAAACAAAAAGATATAGTGTTTGCTGATTTATTAAAACTGATGGAAAAAGACGATGCATTGACCTATCATATTGCTTATTTTTTAGCTCGGATTAAGGGTATACAAAGTCAAATAAGTCCAGCGCAATTGCAGCGTTTTACCTACCTGATTAAAACCACTAATAATAAAAAAATGATTGCACGATTAGTAGGGAAAGTAACCAAAAGAAAACACCTAGCCAATCGCCGGTTACTTTCTTGGTTAATTGAACAGAGTGAATCGAAGGATGTCCCTCTAGCCTGTGAAGCAATCAAAGCCATGAGTTCGTTGCTTTATATTCCGCAAGCAAAAATTCAACTAGGCAAACTGCATATTTCAACATCGCCTGTGATCGCTCAAACCGCATTAGAGACTTTAGCACAGTCACCGCTTGGTGGTAGTAAAATAATGAAACTGTTAAAAAAGCAGCTAAAAAGTAAGCGCCCGGGTATGGTGGTTGAAGCGATGGCAGGATTGATTAAAAGGCAAGATCGGGAGGATATGAGCTGGGCGGTAAAAATTATGGCTCACCCCGATCCTTACGTCAAATTACACTTTATTCAATTGGTCGCCGACAAGGATTTTGAGGGATTTAAAAATGTGATTAGCAATTTATCCCACGACAAAGATCCAAGAGTCAGTCATTTTGCTAAAAGGCTATTAGAGAAAAAACAAAACAACAAGCCTAGCAGCTTCGATAACACAAGCATCGATCAAGCACTAGCGAGCCGAGGAAAAAAGATTTTATTCCATACTCACGCCGGTGACTTTATAATGCAGATGAATGATCAAGCCATCTATACCACCGCCAATTTTATTCGCTTGGTGAAAAAAGGTTTTTATAACCACAGCTATTTTATCCGAGTGATCGGTAATTTTGTGGCACAAGGTGGTGACCCCATCGGTGATGGCAATGGTAGTAGCGGTGAGCTTATTCGTGAAGAAATTTCATACCTTTCTCATTTAACCGGCACCGTCGGTATGGCAACCTCAGGCAAAGATACAGGTGACTCGCAGTTTTTTATTAATATCAATGATAACACCCATTTAGATCGACGCTACACGGTTTTTGCCAAGGTCATTGAGGGCATGGATGTGGTTTATCAACTCGCTAATGGTGATCAGATTATTAGTGCTAAGATTGTGGAATAGAAAAAGGCTCAATATAAAATTAAATGCTTGTCTATCCAAATAATTCAGCATGAGATCTTAATCGAAACTCTTATAGAAATCGATCTTCACCCGCCCCCTCGATCCCCCTCCCGTCAAGGGAGGGGGATAGATTTATTCTTGACGGAAGCAGATTAGCGGGAAAATAATTTCGCTCCTCTCCCTTGAAGGTGAAGAGTGAGGATGTAACTCACATCGGTCATTGCGAGAAGCGCAGCGACGCGGCAAACTTTAGCTACTAGGATTTTATTCGAAGCTAAAATTCAATTTAACCAAGCCGGTTGCTTCAATTAAACCTTTTCACAATCCCCCTAGCACCCTTCCGTCAAGGTCGGCAGGAAACAGAAGAGAAAGGAGTGACTAAAGATATTCAGACCTCAAAAAGCTGTTGTTGGATATCCTTAAAACCTTTAAACTCTATAGCATTACCGGAAGGATCTTTAAAAAACAAGGTCGCTTGCTCGCCTGCTTGTCCTTCAAATCTGACATAGGGTGGGATAATAAACTCATCAATAAAGCCCTCCAGCTTTTGACGCAATTCAGTCCATTCTGGCATTGCTAAAACCACACCAAAATGCGGTACCGGAACGCCATGCCCATCGACCCCATTACAATAGTTTTCAACTCGTCCCTGCTTGCCAATGGTTGGGTTTAAATGTGTTACCAGCTGATGACCAAACAAATTAAAATCAATCCATTGGTCGCTACTACGGCCCTCGTCTAAGCCGAGTTGCTCGCCATAAAAATAACGCGCTTCATCCAAGTCTCTCACCTGAATGGCTAAATGAAAAGGGCTTAGTTGCATGGTTTATTCCTCTTAGGATTTTGTTTGATTTGCAATTATGTCGCTATAGGTAAAGTATCATTGCCGCCCCATTCACTCCAGCTTCCATCATACACGGCATAGTCTTGTAGACCGATTTCATCGGCAGCCAAGGCGAGTACACAGGCGGTAACGCCTGAGCCACAGCTAAAGAGCAACGGTTTTTGCGGCGAGATCAAAACTTCCGCAAAGGCCTGTTTTAATTGTTCGGTGGTTCGATAGGCACCCTGATGGAGTAGCTTATCAAAGGCTAAACATTGTGCCGTTGGAATATGACCGCCTTTTAATTCCTTGCGTGGTTCCGGCTCTTTACCGTAAAAACGCGCCTCACTGCGGGCATCCAATATTTGTCGGTTTTTTGATGTGATTGTGGCAAGCACTTGCTGCGCAGAATACACCCCACTAGGGTTAAAATTAACCTTAACATCACCCTGATAGGTTGCCTCGGAATAACTTATCTGAGTCGGATATTTTGCTTCTAGCCAAGCGGGTAATCCGCCATTAAGCACGTAGACCTGTCGTATCCCCATGATCTTAAACATCCACCAGGCGCGCGGCGCGGAAAAAATACCCATCGCGTCATAAACCACTATTTTAGAATCTTGATTGATGCCTAATGCTCGAACCGCTTGTTCAAAGTCTTCAGCGGTTGGTAGCATGTGCGGTAAAGCACTTGAGTGATCACAGATTTCAGTATCGAAATTAAAAGCTAAAGCGCCAATGATCTTTTGCTGCGGTTCGGCTATCGCTTCACCATTGGGACGCTTTTTCATGCTGGCATCCAAAATAACTAAATTGGGATCGGTGTAATGCTGCATTAGCCATTCGCAACTAACTAGGTTTGAAAGTATTACTCATATTTACCTCAACCGATTAAAATGCTGTTCTGAATAGTTTGCACCATTTTGGTGCATTTTCTTTAATGCCTAACTCATTTTGCACCATTTTGGTGCAAAATTTAATAAAAATGGTTTTTGCTTAGGTTTTTTGCACCAAAATGGTGCAAAACTAGGATCAACTACTAAAGCGTCACTTTCTTTCTCATGGCCTTTTTTTGCCCTAATTTCACTTTATTATCAATTCTTTTAGCCTTGGCTGCACGGCTTGGTTTGCGTTTTATTCTGCTTTTTTGTTCATAAAAGGCCTTTTCAAACAAAGCCTCCAATCGCTCAATCGCATCCTTTTTGTTCTTTTCTTGGGTTCTAAAACGCTGTGCTTTAATGATAATCACACCCTCGGAATTTTTACGCCGATCACGCAATTTTAAAAGCTTTTCTTTTTGCTCGTCTGACAAGGAGGACTGACGGATATCAAAGCGCAGGTGGATTGCTGTCGCCACTTTATTCACATTCTGCCCACCCGCGCCTTGGGCACGAATGGCAGTCAATTGGATATCTTGCAGATTCAATCGATTATTGGGATTATTTTCAGAAATAGGAATGTCCACCCTGTTAGCGAGACTTTGTCGATAGCTTATTCTATCCAGTTCTCTATTCTTAGCCCATCTACCGGCGTAAATTCTCTTAAATTATTGCTGACCAGTAAGATAAACCATATTTGACGATAAACCATATCAGACAGCCACTCTTTGGCTAATTTACTACAAACATTCAGCTTAATGTCTTGCAAACCCACGTGATTTTTATTTCTTGTATGCGAGCAACCCCGCTTGTTGTGCGAGATATCTCAATGCTGGCAGTCTACAAAGAAGCCTATTAACCGAGCAAGTATCCAATTTTAATTCGTTAAATGGTCTATCCAGATCGGGAAGCTAAATTAACTCGTTATTTTGGTTCTTTAGTTCCGTCTATAACTAAAGCGGCTTTATCGAAAGTATAAAAAGGTGAAACATCAATATCGTTAATTTTTCCGTATTTAATCGACTTATGAATAATGAGCGCATCTGCAAAATCAGCTTGCTTTACCTTTCCTTTAACTTTTATTGGTTGTGCTAGTGTGTAATCTTTTAACGCACTCCAAACAACGTGAGGATCTTCAAAAACAATATTTTCTTCAGAAAATAAAACCAAAACAGTATCAATTATTTGTTGTTTGCTTAGTTTGTAACGCTTACCTTTTAATACCCAAATAGTTTCGACTAATACAGCATCAACGACTAATAGTTTATCAGGCCCCTCAATCAGTTTCTTAGCCTTGTTAGCTTGTTTTAAGTCGTCACCTAGTAGATATCGAAGCAGAACATTCGTATCAATTGCGAACACTTAAAACGTCCTCTAACGACTCTTCATCACTAATAGACTTATCTGCTTTGATGTTCTTTAAAAAACCAGAAGCGATACCTTTAGATTTCTTAACAATACTTATGATGCCTTGTCTATCTACAAAGCAATTGACTTCATCACCTATATTAATTTCAGCAATAGCGCACTGATCAATCGGTAATGTAATTTGTCTTTTTGATGTAATTTTTGGCATATTAATTCCTTACCATTGCTTATATTGTAAGATTATAGCATCCCTTACATTCTGTCAATAGTAATGCGACAACTAAATCAGCCAATCTATGCTCAATTTCCTACAAACGCTCAGGTCAATGTCTTACAAAACCCAGTAATCTCAAGATTCTTTGTAAGAGATCCACCCGGCTTGGTGTGCGAGATATCTCAAAGATGGCTGTCTGATAATTTCTTTAAAATCACTTGTTGAGCATTGCACCGTGAGGTGAGGTGACAAACTGCTTCTTTGTATTCTATTCTTGCTTGTCTTGCCAAAGTGCTAATAGGATATCACCAAATAAATGCACGCTGCAAGATTTGCCCATGAGCCCTGAGTCGAGTCAATCTCTGAATCTTTCTATTTCCCCGTTTAAAGATGACTACCAAATTCCGCCATTGCATTGAGAACATGCTCTAACTTTCTTCCAAGCTTAGTCAATTCATATTCCGTTGTCGGTGGTATCGTCGGAAATACCGTTCGCGTGATAATTTTTTTTCTCTTGTAAAAATCTGAGCCGTGTTGTTAAAACCTTTGGACTAATCCCAACCAATGCCCTTTGAATTTCAGAATAGCGTTTCTTGCTTGGTAATAATTCACGAATAACTAATGTCATCCATTTACCTTCTATTATATCTGCAGTTAATTTGACTGGACATTCGTCGCCGCAATCTAGTTTGCTTCCTTTGTTCACAATTTTTTTCCTTTAGTGTTAAATAATTCACTCATAAAACTATCAACAATTGGCAAGCAACTAATTGCTTTACATTTGCTAATTACATACTTTCCTTTAGGTAACTACTTCCTTAAAGATAGTAGTATCTGTATAGTACGCAACTTCTCAATCAACAACAAGGCTTAAACATGAAGAAACTATCAATCTTACTTAAGTTAATCGGAACAATACAAATTATATTAGGCGCTCTTTACCTATTTGTACCAGCATTACTTTTAAAAAACATTGGTCACTCTATTCCTCCCGCTGATATTTTCTATCCGCTAGGAATGCTAGCCGCTAGATTTATTGCATATGGCGCGGCATTTATTTATATCGCAAGAGATCCTATGAAATATGTTTTATGGATCAAATTTATGATTTTAATTCAATTGATCGATTTAGCTGCAGGAATTTTTTACACAATGACAGGCGTAGTTAACATTGCAGATTCAGCTTTCCCAATGTTTAATGCGACATGGATGATTATCCTTTTATACTTTTGGACACCTAAAGAAGAAAGTTCGGAAACTGTGAATAGTTAGACGAACAATTAAGCGAATACAATGTTTAATTTGATTTCTAAATATTACTATCAGCTCCAAATACAGGGGCTGATTTTAGTCAATCCATGCAGACTATTCGATCGCATAAATCAACTAGAGTGGTATAAAAGAACTCATCGCCAATGGTTTGATGAAATCAACCTGAAAACTAACACCCGCGTTTTGGAAATAGGCAGCGCTACAGGCACTCTAACTAATTATATTGCAGAGACAGGCTCTATTCCTATCGGTCTAGATTCGTCTAGTAAAATGATAAAACTTGCTAGAAAAAATCATCCAGCCATCAGTTTTATACAGGCAAGTGCATTAGAACTAGCATTTAAGAAAGAAACATTCGATGCTGTAATTGCTGCCTCATTATTGAATATTATTCCTGATAAAGACTTATTATTAAAAGAAATTTTTCGCGCTACAAATCAAGGTGGAAAGATATCGGTATTAGTTCCTAGCAAAAATTTTGGCGATAGCGATCTATTAAGACTACAACAAACTGAATCCGTTTCCGGTTTTTCCGCAGCGGCAATGAAAGCATGGCATAACAAACCTCCAAAAATGAGTGCTGAAGAAATAACTGTAATATTGACGCAAGCTGGTTTTACGAAAATAAAAAGTAAATATTATCTACAAGGCATGGTGATTTCTGTGACGGCGGTAAAACCAATACTTAACCATAGTTGACAGAAAAACCTAATTGATCGTTAAAACTAAATTAAATATTAAAACACTTGGAAAACAACATGACTATTAAAAACATTGCTGAACTTATTAGTTTTAATGTTTGCCCTTTTGTACAGCGCTCCGCTATAGCTTTACAAGAGAAAAACATTGAATTCAAGACTACTTATATTGACCTAAAGAGTCCTCCAGACTGGTTTGCGAACGTATCGCCACTAGGAAAAGTGCCTGTTTTAAGAGTTGGTGATGCCATAATATTTGAGTCGGCGGTAATAGCAGAATACCTTGACGAAAAGTACCAGCCTAGTTTACATCCAATAAATCTGATTGCTAAAGCTCACCATCGCTCATGGACTGAGTTTGCATCAGATATCACTAACAATATGTTCATGATGCTTTACGCAAAAACAGAAAAGTCCTTCAAGGATCTACAATCCAAAATAAAAAAACAACTTCATCAGGTTGAACAAGTGCTAGACAAACAAGGTCCATTATTCGCAGGCGAACACTTCTCAATAGTTGATGCTGCCTACGCGCCAATTTTCTTTTATAAAATTCTTTTAGAGTTTCGTGATCACCCTCCGCATTAAAATTCCACTGTATCGCACTTTGAATCGCCCCATTGGCAAACTTACCGCCAGTTGCTTGTGACACGGTTCCACCGATTAATCCGGCTATCATCACTCGGGCAGTTCTATTCCATTTTGGATCACCACCGGAGATATTGCCCATCATATCCAGTTTGGTCATGATCAGCTTACTGGCAAAGGCGCTGGCGAAGCCATGACCGAACTTACCGCCATTGAGCACTGACATTACACCGCTAAGTGTACCATGCGAAAGCGCTGAGCCGATTTGTTTTGCATTTGAGTTTAAAGTACCAAACTTTTCACCAATTTGTCCAGCGATTTGAGACTAGAACATGCCATTTTTCGGGGTCGGACCTCAGCAACTTTATGATTTTATTAGCTTTAGTATCAAATAAAGGCTGTTTTTACCACTTAAACACGCCTTTTTACTATCAAAAAGCTAACTGTAAGAGGTAGTTGGCTCTTTTACAACGCAATCATCATCCACTAAATGGATTGCTTCCTTCTTCCTTAAAGTAATGAAAAAGGGTCCAAAAATAGCCCTTTAAGCCCATATTAGGCCCTTATTTTAACACTTTATTATTTACATTCAATTAGTTACTGAGGTCCGACCCTGAATATAAGCCAATCATTTACTGAGGTCCGCCCCCGAAAGTTCCGATCTTTGCCAAGAGTGTTCACTGTTTAAACCCTAATTTCTTCGCACGTTCATCAGACAGAAAATTAAAATGACAACCAGGTTCTCCGTCAAGCGACATATCCCATATACCATAAAAGCTTGCGCTGTCCGACCCCGAAACTTCCGAAACTTCTCAAACAGGATTATTTACAGGCCTTCTAGCAACTTTCCTTCAAGCTCAAATAGTTCTTTATAGGTTACTACCTTACCAAGTAAATTTCTTTTAATTTTGCTAAATATGAAAACCGGTGCAAATGCTAACTCCGATTTTTTAGGTAAGCAATGATTAAATACAATGGCGTCAATCTCATCATCGTAAAACAAAATATTAGGAGTACACTTTATATCATGACCAAAATCCATCATAACTAAACTCTGGTTTATCTCCAAATATATTGGGTATTTTATCTGAGTCCACCATGGAAACCCTTCCCTAGGTATAAATGTAACTGACCATTTCCCAATAAATTTATCTGGAACGTCAGCATTGACACTTCCAATATTTATTAAAATAAAAAAAATTATAACTATTAGTATCCTCATACTTATTGTCCTGTATATCTTCGGTAAATAATCGGTCCCTTTTGAAAGCTATTACCTCGATAATTAACGGGAAAAACTGAATTAATGGGATCTAAACTTAGGCCATAATCTCTTGCTGAAATCACATTTAGCTGGCTATCTACAATAATACCAACATGACCTGATGCGTCACCATATCCTCTCTGCTGCGCAACAATATCACCTGCTTGCGGGATGAGCACAATTGACCAACCATCAATATCGACACTTGAATTACCGAATGTGCCAGCCAATGGAGGCCAAGAATTTCCGTATTTGTCAGTATTCAGATTAATGTTCGCACCAGCCGCATTCGATACATCTGTTACAAATTTATTACATTTATAAGATCCGGGACCGAAAAGACCTTTTTTATCTCCCAGTGCATACTTCTCTTTATTCGCTAACGCTTTTTTAGCTCTTTTTACAATTCCTTTTCTCTTAGCCTTTATTTCCTTTTGGCTCTCCGCATTAAAATTCCACTGAATCGCACTTTGAATCGCCCCATTGGCAAACTTACCGCCAGTGGCTTGTGACACGGTTCCACCGATTAATCCAGCTATCATCACTCGGGCTGCTCTATTCCATTTTGGATCTTTACCGGAGAGTTCGCCCATCATATCCAGTTTGGTCATGATCAGCTTACTGGCAAAGGCGCTGGCGAAGCCATGACCGAACTTACCGCCATTGAGCACTGACATCACACCACTGAGTGTACCATGGGAAAGCGCTGAGCCGAATTGTTTTGCGCTTGAGTTTAAAGTACCAAACTTTTCACCAATCTGTCCAGCGATAATCGCTGAAACATAACTGGTTGCAAAGGTTCTTGCTCCGGTTCTTAGTCCCTGAGTTAGATTACCGCCGCCAGCAACGGTACCTGCCGTTGATACCGCCCCAGCAATCGCCGCAGCGCAAGCGGGAGCCGCAGGGCCACACCAAATAGCTCCAGCGATTGTACGTAAAGTTGCTACATCCTTATTATTATTAAAAGTGATAAATCGAAAGAATCGCTGCCAGTTTTTTAACCCACCACTGCGCCTAAAGCCAGTAGGGTCAGTGTATGCCAATGGGTTATTACGCACATAGGTATAGCGGTTATAGCCCTGTGAATCGGTGACACCATCAATCTGGGGATCGGCCTGCATAAAACGGCCGAGTTCTGGGTCGTAAATACGTCCATTCATATGAATTACGCCCACTTCATCGGCCGACTCATGCCCGGTATAGGCACGTGAAGTTAACTTGAGCGGACTAAATTGAATGGTGGTATCGGGTAGCGTCCAATTAGAAGCAATACGTTTCTTACCAAAGATATCAAAGCTGTATTCAGACAGGGTAATACCGTTTGAATCAGTGATCACATCGGTCGAGCCCAAGTGATCTTTATGCAGATAACTCACCTTGTTAACGCCAGTTGAAGGGACCTCAATCACAGCGCCAGGTACAGTACGGCGATAAAAGGTTTCGCCGGTTGGTTTTTGAATAAACTCAACACTGCCTAGATAAAAAGTCGTGGTCACTCCTGCAGAACTGGTATCAATACGTTTATATCGGCTTCGGCTTGCACTATAGGCAAATTCAGTGGTGTGACCACCTCTGCTAATCCGCGTGGCTTTATCAAAAATAGCATATTCGATACTGCGACCATCACCACTGGTCATATTGCCGTTTAAGTCATAGCAATAACTTGCACTGCCCGCTTGCGTAACCGCATGCGCTCCCGCAGTTACACCTTGACAACTTGAACCATAGGTGTAACTACCCTTGTTTTTCTTCCAACTGATATTACCACGATAGTCATAATCGACTTGATTAACCCCATTAACGGTTTTAATTCGATTTAAATCGTCATAGGTAAAGACTTCTAACTGATTTTTTGCGATGGAATGGCGACTCGCTAGCCGACCAATGTTATCCCAAACATACTCTAGGTTTTGAATTGGGGTCGCACCGCGCGAAGTTTTTATACGAGTGAGCCGACCAGTTCGATCATCATAGTATTTTGAAGTCACCAACCCATTACCTAAGATTTCGTAGGTTGCGTTGCCAAAATTATCCATGGCAGTAATTTTTCGGTAAACAGTGCCATCATTGTTTTTTGTTTCAACCACCTTTTCCAAATACCCATGGCTATTAAAAAGGTAACGTAACCCTTGATCATTACCACTTGGGTCATAGGTTTCATACACGCGACCAATCGAATCAAACACGGTGCTGGTGACAAAATCCTTGCCTGCGATATTAGTAATGGTGACATCATTACGACCATTAGAATCATAGAAATATTCTTTAACTAGCTCGCTATCGAGAGCGTCATATTGTTTGATTAATTGTCCAATAGAGTTCGATAAAGCCGGTGAGTTGTTATAAACCCATCGATAATCAGCCACATAATTATTACTGGCATTGCGATCAAGTTGACGTATTTTTCGACCACTTCGGTCACGATAAATTCGGATTTCTTGCCCTTTGGGATCCCGTTGATAAGTTAGTTCACCCAGCGCGTTGTATTGATACTGCCAAAATTTTCCATTTTGAGCACCTTTATCCCAGTCTTGCATTTTGGTTTTACGACCCAGTGAGTCGTATTCAATTTGAGTTTGCAAAATACCATTCAGGTGAACTTGCAACAAGTCACTTACCGAGTTATAGCGATAGTCAATCGTGGTACCGATATTATCAACTACTTTCACAAGCTGATCGATACTGTTTTTATATTCCGTTTTAGTTTGATTTTGGGCATTCACAAAACGTTTTTTAATTACTCGTTCACCTACAAGATAGCCATCATAAAAAACCTGGTCTTGAGAACCATCGGCAAATCTTGTTCGAATGATCCGTCCTAAATCATCAATCATTGAAGTTTTTATAAACAATACTTTGATCTGATTTGTAAGGTAGCGTGGTGTAGGCAATGCGCCCTTTCGCATCATAAGCTGTTTCAGAAACTAAATCATAATTACCAAAGCCTCGTTTACTTGTTTTAATCACACGTCCGAGACTGTCGGCATATTCATAAACGCGCCCGCCATCAGCAGTGGTTTTTTCCACACGAACCACACCATTTTGAGGGCAATCAATCGCGGCATCCTGACAGAGTCTTTTAATGCTGCGCGCCCAACTGCCACTAGCGCTTTTTGAAAAATAATCAACGCCAAAAGTGCCGTAGGTTTTCTCTCCTATATTTCCAACAATATCTTTTGTCCTTGTTGGCTGCCCTAACTCATTTCTTTGCAATACCTCTGAGGTGACTTGATTATAACCATTAATGGTTTTTACCAGATAACGATTATCTGCATCGTAGATAAAGGAAGATGTACGATGTAATTGATTGAGAACAAAAGGATCGCTGCCAGGTGACAGAGCACAATCACTCATGGAGTTGCAAATTGTTTCGCCGATTTTATTACCGTAGCTATTATGGAAATAACGTTTTTTTAGATATTTGGAGCTGTTGACTACTAAATCAGGCTCTATTATTTCTGCTTCCAAAATACCGGTGGTTAAATTATATTTAAACTCTGTAGTTCGAGAAATGCTTGGTTCACCAGCAACCGTATGATTAACGGTTACTCGTTTTAACCGAGCCGTGATCCAGTTTGTTAGATCATCAGGTAAATAAGTATTGGTCGTTTGAAGTCGTTTTTGCCAACCGCCCAGCTCACAGTCAGGGCTATCACCGTAGCAGGAATAAGCTATTTGAACTTTTGGATAGCCTTCGTTGGTGTATGTGTTAGTCGTTATTTCTTGCGCTATTAACGCTCCCCTTAATCCTGCGGTTAAATCAAAATCATAACTGTAGGCTCGGCTCTTTGACTCAAAAGTATGAATGACTTTATTAACACCGTTGGGGTAGTTAACACCATAGTCCTTGGTTGCCTCACTGACCAAGTGATCGGGTGTTCTTTGTTTGTACCAAACTTGTGTACTAGACGGCATTCCAATAAATGGGAAATCACGTCGATAATTCGTACGGGTAATAATGTCAGTTTGTAAATCAATGGTTTCAAGATAACTAAATCCCATCGTGCCATAAAGCACATGGCTACTACTCTGACCGTAGCGGTATTCGATACTATTGGTATTGTAGGGATTATTATAGGACGGCGCTGAACTAAGCACCTTTTGCACTACCACTTGAGGCGTTTTATGGTCAAAAATGAGATGACCATCTGTATCATAATGAAAACATTTTACGCCCGAGTACAAATTGGCTTGAGTCGGATCAGTTAAGGCTTTATAAATAATTGTTGTCGTACTATCTAGACCATTTTTAATTTTGTGATTTTATCTGCCGCTATAAATGACGTGGTATTTAAATTGGCGAATGTGAAATATTCTGTACTATCGAATGTATATCTTTTCGGCTCCACCGTTATGATATCCAGCTCACCATCACTGTTTAAATCCACCTGGGCGACTAGTTGCCCCCGCTCGGCAACGATATTCAGATTGATACTGGATGTAGGTAAATAACCGGCACGGCCAAACTCACGAGAGTGAATACGGTTATTTTCAATATGTAAAACTTCCACTAAACCATTCTGATTTTGGTCGCTAAAATATATCGGGTGCTTTTCAAAAACATGAAGCGTTTGCCCCGCAAGAAATTCAGTTCCAGTGAACAATTTATAATACCATTCCCCTGCGATTTGGTTTCGATAAACCAGATCGGAAAGCCCATCCCCATTAAGATCGACTAGTTTCATATCTTTGTTTTCAGTAATGGCAAAGCCTAAATCACCAGCACTAGCATATTCGGTAAAGTTACCATCACCATCGGAAGTAAAAATCATCCATTTATAGGTCAGGTTAAACTGAATATCGTCGCCAGAATCTGCGCCAACAATCGGCACTTCAACGGTATTGGTCACTTTGGTCAGCATATCCACCCGACCATCAAAGTTAAAATCACCGTAGGACGCTAGCTTTTGGGAAACTTTATTGGTACCGATGCTAAAACTACTGATACTAAATTGAACAGGATTTTCCGCAGAATATTGTCCGAAGACACTGTCAGGTAACTTAAATTTAACGTAATATTGACCACTTCTAGGGTAAATGATGTCCGGTAATCCATCGCCATTAATATCACCAAAAAACCAATCGTCGTCTTGCGAGTCAAAGCTAGTCAAGATTTGATAACTGACCTGACAATTAGTCACTTTATAGGCTGTAATTAACCCTGTTGAGGTAACGATCACTTCATCAAGACCATCTCCGTCAAGATCGTGAGCTTTAAATCCTGGTGATTGTAAAGCACTAAAATTAAGAGATCCGCTACAAGTTAACGCGTACTGCTCACCATCAAATTCGTATATTTTGAGGCTTGATGAACTACTACCACTCGATTGGATCGATACAAAATCGGGTTTATTGTCCCCATCTACGTTGGCAAAAGCACCATGATAGAAATGGATGCCTTTAGTGCCTCTAGAGTCTGGGAGTATTTGGTTCACGGGATCAGACCAATTAAAGGTCGTTGGTTGCAACGATACACCATCTTTACTTTCTGTAATACTTTCAAGCCGACTAAATTCAGTACGGCTTAAACCATAATCGAGATCATAACGCCGTACTTCGATGTTGTTATCGGAGACCACGATTGAAACAAGTCGCACTTTTAGCTGACGTTTACCACCGAGTGAATAACCTTGAAATACATCTGGACGTGTTTGATCATAGTTAAAAGTAATATTGACCGTTGGTGAGTAACTAATATTTTCGATATAAAATTCACCATTGGCTTCATCGTTGTAATAGGTGTAGTTAATTTGGTTGCTATAACGATCTGCGGTGGACGTTTTCGCCCAAGTTGTTACGGTTGATTGAACAACACCACCAATATTTGCGCGAACGCGTGAATCGTTGCTTGCGCCATAAAAACTGATATCACCATCACTTGTTCTGACTTCGAAGTAACTAGGACCAGAACCATTGCTTCCATGGGCTGTAATTTTTGTTAAACTAAAATTACGTGTACGATATTCAGAATTGGGTTGTCCATACACACCATCAACCAAAATTAAGCGTTCGCCAGCAAAACAAAAACGATCGTCATAATCGAGGCTAACATCATTAGCGATTGAATCGATGGCTTTGGTTTGACCACAGCGAGCAATAAAATCATAGGCACTGAGATTCCAGCCGATACCAAGCAGGCCATTTCCACCGCCACTGCTATAGGATAATCCAACCGATGCAGCAATACCTGCAACACCTGTTGGTGCGTAGATAGGAATAGTGTAGCTCGCTTGACCGCCTTCGTTGACACGAAAGTCGCCCGCGACCGAGCCCACTGCATCTGAAACTAGATCGCGCGTGCTATCCCCGATCGGTCCAGGTGGTGAAACGCTTGGATATCGAATGACAATGATGCTACTCGTTTGATAAGCGCTGCAAACACCACTAAGATTGCATGCCTTGACACGGTAAGTGTAGCTACCTTCAGCAAGGCTACTTTCCCGATAAATCTGACCTGGCGATACATAAACCGATTGAAAATTATTCTGACTAACTAACGTTCTTTCAACCCTATAGGTCGAGGCATTCTTTGCCGCAGCATAAGTGAGATCAAAGGTCCCATCTTCATCCAGTGCTGGAACTTGGATCCAAGCGGGCATTTCGGGTGGTAAATTCGTTCCACAACCAGTATTTGTTAAATTCGCACCTCGGTAATCGGTGGTAATACTTTTCGAGAGGTTATTGCCTAGACAGGCGGCGGAAACGTTGGGAGAAGAAAGTAAGGATGAAAAAAATGACAATACGGCAATGCAAAATAAACGGGTCGGCATAATCATTCCTTGAAGTTTGTTTTATTTTTAAGGGAGCTATGAAACCCCTTTCGTGAACCGCATTCTACTAGGGGGGTAATGTCAAGTTGTATTTTTGTAAAATATTTACATTATTTTAAAATAAAGACATTGCCTATTTAAATAATGTTTACGCAATCTAAATTTTTCGTTTTACCAGAACACAATTAATTTAATAGATTGTGCGTTCCGTCATTTCAATTATTAAATTGAGTAACCTCCAACTTATCACCCACCTTTATTTTACCTAATGAACGAGGTATCAAATTAATCCCAAACATAATGCCTTGTTTAGTTTTACGGAATTTGGCTAAAGTTTTAAGTGGTTGAGTCGTAGCAGAAACTATGCCGGTTTTTGGATCAACGGTGGTCATAACACAACGACTACAGGGTTTTACCAAGTCGAATTCGATATCCCCAATTCGGATTTTTTTCCAGTGGTCTTCGGCAAAGGCTTGAGCACCTTCGATGATTAAATTGCCACGAAAATTCTGCATGCTTACTGGTTTTTCTAGCCTTTGATTTAGATCATCTAGAGAAGCTTGGTTGAGCAGTAGCAGCGGAAATCCATCGGCAAAACTGACTATATCATCGGCATTAGAAAAACGTGGGTCAGTGGTTCTTGGCTGCTGCTGATCATATTGCACCAGAGAGACTTTTTTATTGAGGTAGTCACTAAAAAACTGATTGACTTCGGCTGTGGCGAGTTTAGCATTGACCTTTTCGCGCCATAAATTAAATACCTGATTGGTTGGCGTAAAATCATTTCTATTGATGGTTAAATGTTCACCATTTTTTGCTTTAACAATTAGTTTGTTTTGCTGTGTTTGAACGCTTAGCAAGGCTAATTGAGGATAAATTCTTTGACTAATAAAGACACCATTTTCATCCACCAACATAAAAAGGCGATCACCTTTTACTCCTTGCTTTTCAACCTGCGCTTTTTCACACCAATTACCAGCCAAAGATTTTATCGGGTAAACATGAATTGATTTTAACCGAATAGTTTCTGCTAGGTTTTCTGTTTCAGTAGACATTATATCAATCCTTTTTTCTTAATGGCTCAATTAGTTTTTCTAGACCATTGATTTTAATTTCTAGCGTCAATTGCATAAGCTCGCCTAATTTTCCAGCGGGGAAGCCCTCCCGAGCAAACCAAAGAAGGTAGGCTTCGGGTAGATCAATCAGCAATCGATTTTTGTAACGCCCGAATGGCATCGGCATTTGCGCGATTTTAATTAATTGTTGATTATCCATCGGGCTTAATCTTTCTCGCAATCACTAGCGTTTTTTACGCTTGCTTTTTCGTGCCTGATTTTTTTCTTGTTTAATGCGCAATGCCTCTTCCACTTGGACTAGTTCTTGCTGCAGATGATCCGGTCGTTCAAAACTTAAAGCACCTAAACTAAAATTCCTAATTTCATGCACGATAATTTTACACACTCTATCCCAGTCAACTCTGCCACCACCGGCGAGACATCCTCGCTTGATACCGATCATTTCAATTAAATCGGCTATTTCATCGGGCAGATTATCTAGTTTAAAAGTGCTGCATTAAGATATCAGGGTAATATTGGATAAGATATTCTAAGGCGTAAAAAGCTAAATCATCATAGGCTAAAACGGTATCTTTAATGGCTCCGGTAATGGCTAAACGATAACTGGAATGTTCATTTTCGATTTTCGGCCACAAAAAACCTGGCGTATCAAAAAGAATAATACCGTTATCCAAATCGATCCTTTGTTGTCTTTTAGTGACCGCTGGTTCATTGCCTACTTTAGCAATGGTTCTTCCTGATAGTATATTAATGATACTGGATTTACCGACATTAGGGATCCCCATAATCATCGCTTTAATCGGTTTTTCTTTGGCTTTAAAATCAGGTAAAAGCTGATGACAGAGCTGGTTAATTTTTTTGACCTGTTCAGGTTGTTTACAACTGATGGCTAAGGAACGATGGTTGTCTTTTTGCTGAAAGAAGTCATGCCACAGGTCAGTGATAATCGGATCCGCAAGATCGCGTTTATTCATTAGTCTTATCACCGGAATGATTTTCTCCGATTGTGCAATAAAAGCTTCTACCATCGGATTGCTACTGCTGTAGGGAATACGCGCATCCACCACCTCCATCACCAGATCCACCTTAGGTAAAGCTTGTTTAATTTCTTTTTGAGCCTTGTGCATGTGTCCGGGGTACCATTGAATGGTCATTCGCTTTACCTGTGTGACGAGCATTTAGATAGAAATATGACTGATTTTGAACTATTATCCTAGAAAAGAAGCTTTTGCACAAAATTTGTCGCCGTATTTTTTACGTTTTAACCATTAATCCAAGGGAGTTTTGATTATGAGCCAAGAAAGACGCCAATTCCAACGGGTTCAGTTTGATTCTACCGCAAAACTGACCAAGGAAGAGCAAAATTTTGATTGCCAAATTATCGATCTCTCGATCCACGGTGTCTTATTACGACCTCATGGCGTGATCAATGCTAAATCTGAAGCCTTGTTTACCCTAGAAATTCCGCTATCGGATGCTGATAGCCTGATCAAAATGCAGGTAAAATTAGCACATCAATCGCCGGACAATCTCGGCTTTGTTTGTGACAATATTGATTTAGATAGTATTACCCATTTAAGAAAAATCGTCGAACTGAATTCCGGCGACCCTGAAATTCTTGAAAGAGACCTTGCGACTCTGTGCCGCGACAACCAAACTTAAAATCGTTAAACAGCAAGGTCTAGATCTCAGACAGCATTTCTAGCGCCTGTTGTAGGTTATCCACAGCTTTCACTTCAATCCCTTTTATTGGTTTTTTGGGAGCATTAGATTTCGGAATAATGGCCACTTTAAAACCATGCTTGCTCGCTTCTTTCAGTCTTTCTTGTCCGTTAGGCACGGGTCTGATTTCACCGGCTAAACCGATTTCACCCATGACTATCAAGTTTTGCGGCAGCACCTGATTTTTTAAACTGGATACTATGGCAAGAAGCTGAGCCAGATCAACGCTGGTCTCCATAATTTTAACCCCGCCAACCACATTCAGAAATATATCCTGATCGTGACAAAAAACGCCGCCATGACGCGACAAAACCGCTAACAACATGGATAAGCGATTTTGATCCAATCCCACCGCCACTCTTTTAGGATGACTACCATGTGCCTCATCCACCAGCGCCTGCACTTCCACCAGAAGCGGGCGAGAACCTTCCCAAATAACAGTGACCACGCTACCGGCACTAGCCTGCTGATAGCGCGAAAGAAAGATAGCCGATGGGTTTTGTACTTCTTTTAAGCCTTCTTCGGTCATGGCAAAGACGCCTAGCTCATTAACCGCACCAAAACGATTTTTTACAGCTCGAAGAATGCGGTATCGACCATCTCTTTCGCCTTCAAAATAGAGTACCGCATCCACCATGTGCTCCAACACTCGCGGACCGGCTAAAGCACCATCTTTAGTGACATGTCCCACTACAAATAGAGCGATACCTTTTTGTTTGGCAAAACGCACTAGCTGAGCGGTGCTTTCTCTTACTTGCGCTACGCCGCCGGGAGCCGATTGAAGGTAATCGGTATAAATGGTTTGAATCGAGTCAATTACCATGACTTGTGGCTGATTGAGATGGGCGGTGGCAATAATGGTTTCAACCTTGGTTTCAGTGAGTAGGCTGAGTTTGTCACCCTCTAACCCGAGGCGTTTAGCGCGCATCGAAATCTGCTCCGCTGATTCTTCACCGGTGACATAAATACATTTCAAAGTTTGGCTAAGTCGACACATGGCCTGAAGTAGAATGGTTGACTTGCCTATCCCCGGATCACCACCAATTAAGACCACCGACCCCGGTACTAGACCGCCGCCGAGAACTCGGTCTAACTCGTTTAAATGGGTGCCGATCCGCGGGCAATCGTTTTGTTTTACATCGGCCAGTATTTGTAGTTTATTTTCATCTCCAGCATAGCCTGCAAATCGACCGCTGGTCGGCTCCTTACGCGCTTCAAGCTGTTCAACCAAACAATTCCACTTTCCACAGTCGGTACATTGACCACCCCATTTAGGCGATATTGCACCACATTGATTACACACATATTTAATTTTTATTTTTGCCATGGCTGCTAAAGTTTTTGACCTTCGATAGGCTATCTTACTATAATAGTGACAGTATTTATATTCCCCATGCCAAGTAGTGACGCTCAGGATGAGTTCTATGACAAATCCCTCTCAAATTCAATGGCAACCTGATAGTTGGCATCAACAAACAGCCGCTCAACAGGCAGTCTATCCTGATAAACAACAGCTTTCTAAAACCATCAAGGAGCTTAGTCAGCTGCCACCTTTAGTTAGTGTCAATGAAATCGAAGATTTACGACAACGTATCGCACAAGCGGCTAACGGAGAATCATTTGTATTACAAGGCGGCGACTGCGCTGAAATGTTTGCTGATTGTAACGCTGAAGTTATTACTGGCAAATTAAAAATCCTGATCCAGATGTCATTAATATTGGTTTATGGGCTTAAAAAACCGGTTACCAAAATTGGCCGTTTAGCAGGGCAATATGCCAAGCCACGCAGTCAACAAAATGAAATTATCGCGGGGCAAAAGCTACCCTGTTATCGAGGTGACCTAATAAATGGCGCCCAGCCTAATTTACAAGCACGTCAAGCCGATCCTAAACGTTTGTTAAAAGGTTATTCCTTTGCTTCACTCACACTCTTAACTATATTCGCACACTGTTTGATGATCGCTTTAGCGACCTTTCCAATATTGATAATTGGGACCTAGATTTTGTAGACCACTCGAGCCGAGCCGAGGGTTATAACAATATCATTAATCAGATCCAAACATCTCAATCCTTGATCAATAACCTATCGCCGCACCACGCATCGCAAAACTCGATGATAAAATATTCACCTGCCATGAAGCCTTGCATTTGCATTACGAGCAAGCACTAACTCGGCAACAAAATAACGGCAACTGGTATAATCTATCGACCCACCTACCCTGGATTGGCATGCGAACTTGTCAATTGGATTCAGCCCATGTTGAATATATGCGGGGCATCGCTAATCCCATTGCCATTAAAATAGGTCCTTCTATCAAGCCTCAACATTTACTTAAGCTCTTGGATGTTTTAGATGCTGATTCGAGCGCCGGCCGAATCACCCTGATCACACGATTTGGTGCACACAAAATTAACCAACACTTACCGGCTTTAATCAAGGCGGTCGCACAACAAGGTAGGAAGCCATTATGGTGCTGCGACCCGATGCATGGTAATACTTCGACGACGGATCGAGGCGTTAAAACCAGAAACTTTGATATTATTTGCCAAGAGTTAACTTTGGCCTTTAAAATACATCAAGATCTTGACAGCCATTTAGGCGGCGTACATTTTGAATTAACTGGAGACCATGTCACCGAGTGTACTGGCGGTGCCAGAGGCTTGACTGAACTAGACCTTGCACGAAGCTATAAAAGCCTTGTTGACCCTCGATTAAACGCCGATCAATCACTTGAGATGGCGATGCGCTTAATCCAGTTAGCCAACTAGATCAAAAAGATATTTGTCGTTACCAAGTTGAATAGTGCTAAAATGCCCTTTAGCCAGTAAAGCATAATCGGGAGAGATAAAAGATGAGTAGCGAGTCAGAAAAAAAACAAGATGTAGAGCAAACGTCAGAACCTGCTGCAACCGATAGTAAAACAACTAAAAAGCCCGGTCCACTAGACATTATTTTTAGTGTTCTTGCCGCTATGATCGGTGTGCAAAGCGAGGCAAACCGCGAGCGCGATTTTTCTAAAGGCGATATTGGTAATTATATTTTTGTTGGTATTATCATGGTGATAATTTTTATATTTGGTTTAATTTCAATCGTCAATAATATTCTAGAAGATGCTGCTAAATAGGGTATTTACCCGTTGCTAGTTGCCTGTTGCCTGTTGCCTGTTGCCCAATATAATCGAGACTATTAATGGAATCATCCAGTGTGACGAAAATTATAAAAGCAACGGCTCAAGAGCTAGAACCACTGTCTCAACTTTTTAATCAGTATCGTATTTTTTATAAAATGAAATCAGATCCTCAAGCAGCAAAAAACTTTATACTAAAGCGTCTAGAGCAACAGGATTCACTCATCTACCAAGCCATCAATCAACAAACAATACTTGGCTTTGTTCAAATATATCCTAGTTTTTCGTCGGTAGCCATGCGCCCGATATGGGTGATCAACGACCTTTATGTCGATGTTGATGCACGCAATAAAAAGGTAGCCAGCAAACTATTAGAACATGTATCTCAGCAGGCTAAAAAGCATCATATTTTTAATCTACAACTCGCAACCGCTATTGATAATCACTCGGCACAGGCTTTATATACTAGACTAGGTTATCGATTAAACAGCCAATTTAAGCACTATAGCCGACGGATTTAACCGACAGATTAACTGTTAGGAGTTTTTGATGGATTTTCTTAAAAACAAAATACCGCCGCCCGTTATAGGGCTATCCATCGGTTTACTCATGTGGTGGCTAAATGGCTTTAGCCCTATTATAAGCTATAAAAATCAGCTACTAGATTACTTTGCTATAGCAATCATTCTCGTGGGAATTAGCATTGATATTCAGTCTTTGTATAATTTTATTAAAAATAAAACAACCGCCAATCCATTAACTCCTCAAAAAGCCAGTAAATTGGTCATCAGCGGATTCTACCGATTCACTCGTAATCCAATGTATCTGGGGATGTTTTTGGTTCTTTTGGGTACGGCGTTGCTATTTGGCTCGTTAGCAAGTCTATTGCTTTTACCAGCGTTCATTGGGGCAATTAATTATCTACAAATATCGAATGAAGAGAAGGCGTTAGAAACTTTATTTGGCGAAGAATATTTGAGCTACAAACAGCGTGTGAGACGATGGTTGTAGCTTAGTATCGATTAAGTAGTTGCGACTTAATCCGAATTGATTCGAGCCCTAATAAATGATTAGTCCCGAATAAAAACATTAGGCGATACATTAAAACGCCGAGATAATTCACGAATATGACGTAATGTGAGCGATCGCTTACCGTTAAGTATTTCTGATACAACGCCTTGACTACCGATCTCTCTCAGTTCACACTGGCGAATACCGTGTAATTTTATAAGGTATTTCAAGGCTGATAAAGAACCTCCGCCAAGCGTTTCTATGCGCTTAGATTCGTATTTTTCGGCAGCGGCAGCCATCGCTTCAATCAGACTAGTTAAAGGGCTGTTGGGACGATTTTCAACCAGTTCGATCGCTTCTTGGATATTGCCAACTAATAAATCATAGTCTTCCTTGCTAGAAGGACAACTAATCGCTGGCGCAACCATATTCCAATGTTGCATTGCATTTTCTAATAATGGATTCACTACCATCTCCTTTTCTAATTATTTTCCTATCTATTGATTCCCAGGAACAATGTTTTCCACTAAAACCACTTTGGCGCCAAAATTAATTGTGGTGTGCGCTAACAAGTTGGAGTTGGGTATTGGGAATTTAAAGCTAGTATTAAAGCCACGCATATCACCAAATACTTCTCTCAATTCTTCTGGCGTCTGAAAATCAGTCTGACTGATAATTTGATACCATCCTTGTAGATGCTCATGGGCAGATGGGTATCTTTCCTGAGCCTCAATAATCCTATTGGCAGCGACAATTTTCAATTCAACATCTCTCTTAAGCGCGAACAGGTCTATTAAACCATAAAAAAAATTAAATTTAAAAGACCTCTATTATTCTTTTTATTTAATCCTTCTGTACTAATATGTGGTTTATGAATTCGATTTAATTACCTCATAAAGCCTCGATTTGCAAAGCTATATCAAAAATCAGGACCACAAGAGCAAATTGTAACCATGTTAAATAGGTATTTTTGTGTCACAGCGCACAAAAATAGAAACTATTTGATAAAAATTATTCAGGTATTCTCTAGTCTTTGGCATTAACTCGCCAAACTATTAGACAAATAACTTATCAATCTATAAACTTCTAACTACCTATACTCTTAAAAAGTGATCTATGTTCCCTTATATCTATCAATCCAACAGCCTTCAGATCGGTAGTTATGGTCTAATGTTAGCCATAGCCTATCTTGTCGGGCGGTGGTTTTATTTGGTTCAACTGGAAAAACAACAGCCCCCTTTAAAAAATACCGAAGCGCTAATTATTTTACTGCTGGTATTTGGTGTAATGGGTGCAAAATTGATGTTTATTATAAAAAACCCCGAACAAAGCCACCTTTTACTCAATGGTATGGGGTTTTCGAGTCAAGGTGCCATTTTAGGGGCCATGCTGGCTACTTGGCTATTTGCCAAGCTAAATGATGTTGGGTTATACCTTTTGCTTGATGCGGCGGCTCCTGCCGCCATTTTAGCCTATGCACTTGCCAGAGTCGGTTGCTTTTTGTCCGGTGATGATTGTTATGGCATAGCCACAAACCTACCTTGGGGCATGAGTTTTCCTGATGGTATTTCGCCCACTAATACCAAAGTTCATCCTGTTCCCTTGTATGAGATTATTTATTCGCTGCTAATTTTTATTTATTTAGTTAAAAACCAGTATAAAAAGTTAATTCCCTATCAACAATTCTTTACCCTTTTAGGGCTTTGGGGTTTGTCTCGATTTTTGGTGGAATTTGTTAGCAGCAATCCTAAAATTGTCGGATTTATGAGTGGATCACAGTTCGGCGCGTTTTTGATGTTTATTAGTGCCCTGGTGTTCTTCGGTTTGAATTGGAAAAAGGTTAAGTGAATATAAGCAAATCACTAATCGAGATCCTAGCCTTCTCCCTGCTGCCGACCCACAGGGATGTGGGAAGTGCAGAAAACGCAGGAGCAGTTTGGAGCACGTCCATCCCTTGACATAAAAAAGCCGAGATAATCTCGGCTTTATTCATTGATGCTTTGCAAGTGCTATGTGATCTATTCTTCTTCCGGCTCTTCATCTTCAATAATCGGACGGTCAACCAATTCAACGTAGGCCATTGGCGCTTTATCACCGGTACGGAAACCTGCTTTGATGATTCGAAGGTATCCGCCAGGACGTTCTTGGTAGCGTGGTCCTAACTCATCAAATAATTTACCAACAGCGGCTTTGCTGCGAGTGCGAGAGAAGGCTAAACGGCGATTTGCCACTGAATCGACTTTTGATAAAGTGATTAAAGGCTCTACAACACCACGAAGCTCCTTGGCTTTCGGTAGTGTGGTTTTAATAAGTTCGTGCTCAATGATCGAGATAGACATGTTGCGAAACATAGCTTGACGATGACTAGAGTTACGGTTTAATTGACGACCGCTTTTACGATGACGCATGATAAAATTACCTTTGTTTAACTATCAGCCTGCAATAGTACTGATATTCTTTAGTTTATGTTATGTTGAAAAAAGCTTTCACTCTTTCCATTTTTACCTTTTTGCATATAAAACAAAACCTTACTTTCTTAATAGTGCAAAGTAAGGTTTTATTATTATTTTTACCTTGGTGGTTAATTGTGTCGAAATTCGATCCTAATTAACTACATATCGCTAAGAATACTCGCCGGTGGCCAGTTTTCTAATCGCATACCTAAAGACAGACCGCGTGACGCCAATACATCTTTAATTTCCGTGAGTGACTTTTTACCTAAATTAGGTGTTTTAAGTAGCTCAACTTCAGTACGCTGAATCAAATCACCGATATAGTGAATATTCTCAGTTTTTAAGCAATTAGCTGAACGAACGGTCAACTCTAAATCATCCACAGGACGAAGTAGGATTGGATCGATTTCTGGCTCTTGCTCTTCTGGTTCTACTTGCTTCTCATCTTTTAAATCAACAAAAGCGGCTAATTGCTGTTGAAGAATCGTCGCACAACGACGTATCGCTTCTTCAGGCTCTAGCGTACCATTAGTTTCTAGATCGATAGTTAGCTTATCAAGGTTGGTACGCTGCTCAACACGAGCAGAGTCAACCACGTAAGAAACGCGACGAACTGGACTAAAGGAGGCATCAATATGTAATCGACCGATGCTTAAGCTTTCCTCTTCTTCTGACTTCCTAGATGCTGCGGTTTCATAACCTCGTCCTTTACGAACGATAAGGCGCATGCTTAATGAGCCTTTTTTGGTTAATGTTGCGATATGATGCTCAGGATTGACGATTTCTACGCCAGCCTGCTCTTCAATATCAGCCGCAGTCACGGGACCTTCGCCTTTTTTCTGCAGAATAAGAACAGCTTCGTCTTTTTCTTCCAGCTTAATGGCTAGTCCTTTCAAATTAAGCAGGATGTCAATGACATCCTCTTGGACATTTTCAATAGTGGTGTACTCATGAAGTACGCCGTCAATTTCTACTTCCACCACCGCACATCCTGGCATTGAAGAAAGTAGTATTCTACGAAGAGAGTTACCCAAAGTGTGCCCAAAACCCCTTTCAAAAGGTTCCAGTACCACTTTAGCTTTACGCTCTCCTAATGTTTCCACCTTTATCTGACGCGGAGTCAGAAGTTCAGTGACATTGCCCATAGTTAATCCTCTTAAAGTCTTACTTCGAGTAAAGTTCCACAATTAGATTTTCGTTGATATCTGATGGTAAGTCGGTACGTTCTGGTATGTTCTTAAACGATCCTTCCATCTTTTTATCATCAACTTCTACCCAAACTGGACGTTCTCTTTGCGCTGCTAAATCAAGTGCAGCAACAATACGGGCCTGCTTTTTTGACTTTTCGCGGATGGAAATGACGTCAGATGCAGAAACCTTATAGGAAGGGATGTTAACCACTTGACCATTCACTAAAATAGCTTTATGGCTTACTA
The DNA here is from genome assembly GCA_030949565.1 of Enterobacterales bacterium. Classification (GTDB taxonomy): domain Bacteria; phylum Pseudomonadota; class Gammaproteobacteria; order Enterobacterales; family Kangiellaceae. The sequence goes on along the minus strand of JAUZSK010000080.1, from coordinate 13,584 downwards.
GTTGACGTCCTTCACTACGAGTACTACTAAAACCCATTCGATAAACTACGTTATCTAATCGTGACTCCAATAATTGGAGTAGATTTGCGCCGGTTGCACCTTTTAATCGTGCAGCCTCTTTATAGTAGTTTCTAAATTGTTTTTCAAGCACTCCGTAAATACGTTTAACTTTTTGTTTTTCACGAAGTTGTAAACCATAGTCCGATAGGCGTGAGCGTCTAGCGCCGTGAACACCAGGTACTTGGTCTATTTTACATTTATCCTCAATAGCACGAACTCCGCTTTTCAGCATGAGATCGACGCCTTCACGGCGTGCTAACTTGAGTTTTGGTCCTATATATCTTGCCATTTCAATTCTCCAGCAATTCGACTATCGCTAAAGCAGCGTTACACACGTCGCTTTTTAGGCGGACGACAACCATTATGTGGTATCGGCGTCACATCTGTGATGTTAGTAATTTTAAAACCCGCATTATTCAAAGCACGAACTGCAGATTCACGGCCAGGACCAGGTCCTTTGACGAATACTTCCATATTCTTCATACCCATTTCTTTGACCATCTGAGCCACACGATCCGCTGCAACCTGTGCTGCAAAAGGTGTACTTTTACGAGAGCCTCTAAACCCTGAACCACCAGCGGTTGTCCAAGCTAGAGCATTACCTTGTCTATCGGTTATTGTCACAATGGTATTGTTAAATGACGCATGGATGTGCGCCATGCCGTCTACCACATGCTTTTAACCTTTTTACGAGATCGAGGTGTTTTTGCCATAATCGCTATCTCTTAATTGGTTTACGTGGACCCTTACGAGTACGCGCATTTGTTTTGGTACGTTGTCCACGGACAGGTAAGCTTCGACGATGGCGAATGCCTCGGAAACAACCTAAATCCATTAAACGTTTAATATTCATTGACACTTCGCGTCGTAAATCACCTTCAATAGTGAATTTAGCGACTTGTACGCGTAGTGACTCTATTTCCGCTTCGGTAAGATCTTTAATCTTTCGGCTTTGTTCGACACCAGCAGCATCACAGATTGACTGCGAACGGCTGCGACCAACACCAAATATAGATGTTAAAGCAATTACCGCATGCTTATGGACTGGAATGTTAATACCAGCTATACGGGCCATTGACCTACTCCCAACATTAGTTCTTTTACTATCGTCCCATCTCTCAACAGATGGTCCCCCCTCAAAAAGGCGCGCAATGATAGCGTTCAAACGGTTAAAAATCAACCGAATATTAATAATTATGCCATTTAGTTTAAAACCTAAGCGGGCTACACGCCGGATTAAAACAAATAGCGGTTTTTTTACATTGACTCAAAATCCATGAGTCAGTTTACAATTCTCTCTAAATCACCTTAAAAAGGCAGTTTATCGAAACTATCCTTGGCGTTGTTTGTGTCGTGGATCTTTACAAATCACACGAACACTGCCGTTACGACGGATAACTTTACAGTCACGGCAGATCTTTTTTACGGAAGCTCGAACTTTCATTGTCCTACCCCAAATATAATCGGTTAGACCAGCAGTCGCTTAGCGAACGCCAGTAGAACCATAGTTTTTAAAGTTTGCCTTTTTTAATACTGAATCATAGTTACGAGAGATTAAATGTGCTTGTACTTGGGACATAAAGTCCATAATAACAACCACGATAATCAGTAACGATGTTCCACCAAACTGGAAAGGCACGTTAAAGAGCAAAATTAAGAACTGCGGCAATAAACATACAGCGGTGATATAAAGAGCACCCACCAAGGTTAACCGAGTCATAACTTTATCAATATATTTTGAGGTTTGCTCACCAGGACGTATCCCAGGAATAAACGCTCCAGATTTTTTTAATTGGTCTGCTGTATCTCTTGGGTTATAAACCAATGCTGTATAGAAGAAGCAAAAGAATATAATACCACCGGCATAGGCCATCATATACAGAGGGCTACCTGGCTGCATTTGTTGAGCAAAGCTCTGCAACCATAAAAGGTTTTCATTGCCTTGGCCTATCCATTGGGCGATAGTGCCGGGGAACAATATAATACTCGAAGCAAAGATAGCTGGAATAACACCGGCCATATTCACTTTTAAAGGCAAATGAGACGATTGGGCCTGATACATCTTACGACCTTGTTGCCTTTGCGCATAATTAACCACGATTCGTCTTTGACCACGTTCCATAAACACAACAAATGCTGTAACCATTACCACCACGGCTAACAATAACATCAAGGCTAAGGAATTAATTTCACCTTGTTTAGCCTGCTCTAATGTTTGTCCCATTGCAGTGGGTAAACCAGCAACGATACCAACAAAGATCAAAACAGAAATACCGTTTCCAATACCACGTTCGTTAATCTGTTCGCCTAACCACATTAAAAACATGGTTCCTGTGACCAAACTAACCACCGCGCCAAAATAAAAACCGAAATCAGGGTTAGGCACTAAACCAGTCATCATGCCGGGAAAACTTGAAGAAATCCCGACCGCCTGTAAACAAGCTAAAACCAAGGTTAAATAGCGTGTGTACTGGTTAATTTTACGACGACCCGATTCACCTTCTTTTTTAATTTCTTGCAATCGAGGGTCTACAAAGCTTAATACTTGAAGAATAATCGACGCCGAGATATAAGGCATAATGCCTAGAGCAAAGACACTTGCCCGTTCTAGAGCGCCACCAGAAAACACGTTAAATAAAGATAACAGTGTACCGGTTTGCTGATCCATAAATGCTGATAGCACAGTGGAGTCAATTCCAGGAACTGGCACGAAAGAACCTAAGCGAAAAATAACGATTGCTACTAAAACAAATAGTAATCGTTGCTTAAGTTCACTGGTTCCACCACCTGAAGATTTATCTGCTGGAGCTTTTGCCATAGTCTTTTATCCTAATTAAACTGTTATGCTAGATTTCGCTTAAATTAAGCAGAAACCGATCCACCAGCAGCTTCTATGGCAGCTTTCGCACCTTTAGAAACGCGTACACCATCACCGATTTTTACGGCGCGGTCGATAGAACCTGAAAGCATGACTTTAACCTGTTCAATATTTTTATTAATCAAACCCGCTGCTCGCAATGAAAGAAGATCCACTGCATCACCTTTAACTTTACTAAGCTCACCTAAACGAACTTGTGCCGAAATTAATGATTTACGAGAAGTAAAACCAAATTTAGGTAGACGTTGTTTCAAAGGCATTTGACCACCTTCAAATCCAGGGGCAACTTTACCACCTGAACGAGATTTCAAGCCCTTATGTCCACGTCCACAGGTTTTACCTAAGGTTGAACCGATACCGCGCCCAACACGTTTAGCTGATTTATTTGATCCTTCTGCAGGACTTAATGTATTTAAACGCATGTCTAGTCCTCCACTCGAACCATATAATTAACCGTGTTTGCCATGCCGCGAGTTGATGGCGTATCTTCCACTTCTACAGTGTGTCCGATACGTCTCAAGCCGAGACCAGTTAAACAACCCTTGTGATTTTTCAAACGTCCAATTGAGGATTTAATTTGAGTCACTTTAAATGTCTTTTTAGCAGCCATGGTCTACTCCATGATTTCAGCGACTGACTTTCCGCGTTTAGATGCTACGTCTTCCGGAGAAAACATATCATTTAAACCGCGAATTGTTGCGCGTACAATATTAATGGGATTAGTTGAACCAATGCTCTTAGCTAATACGTTTTCAACTCCGACTACTTCAAAAACAGAGCGCATTGCACCACCAGCGATGATTCCTGTACCAGGAGATGCTGGTTGCATGTAAATCTTAGATGCACCATGATTTGCTTTAATAGGATGCTGTAGCGTATGACCGTCTTTTAATTCAACTTGAATTAAATTACGACGAGCTTGCTCCATCGCTTTTTGGATTGCTGCAGGCACTTCACGTGCTTTACCGCGTCCAAAACCAACTTTACCGTTTCCGTCACCAACCACTGTCAATGCAGTAAAGGAGAAGATACGTCCACCTTTAACCACTTTCGCAACTCGGTTAACGTTGACTAACTTTTCGACCATGCCGTCAGTATTATTTGAATCTTGTCTAGCCATCATTTCACCTTTAGAACTGGAGACCACTTTCGCGTGCAGCATCTGCTAATGCTTTTACTCGACCGTGATATTTGAACCCAGAGCGATCAAATGCAACACTTGATACGCCAGCTTTGGTTGCTCTTTTTGCAATCAAAGAACCGACGTTCTTTGCTGCATCAACGTTGCCTGTTGCTTTACCCGCTGCTTTAATGTCTTTTTCAACACTTGAAGCAGAAGCCAAAACCTTTCCACCGTCGGCAGAAACAACCTGAGCATATATGTGACGAGGTGTACGATTGATTATTAATCGATTGACACCTAGTTCTTTCATCTTCGAACGACTACGAGTAGCGCGTCTGATTCTTGCTTGTTTTTTATTACTTGCATTATTAATTTTCATTGTGCCGCCCTACTTTTTCTTAGCTTCTTTACGACGGATAACTTCATCCGCGTACTTCACACCCTTGCCTTTATAAGGCTCTGGTGGACGATAAGCTCGAATATTAGCTGCTACTTGACCGATCAATTGCTTGTCGATGCCTTTTACAATCACTTCAGTGTTGCTCGGTGTTTCAATTGTAATACCTTGTGGTATTTCAAAATTAACAGGATGAGAAAAACCTAATGTGAGATCGAGTGTTTTTGCAGAGGCTTTCGCTCTGTAACCAACACCGACTAACTGTAGTTTCTTTTCAAAACCATTGGCAACACCTTCAACCATGTTATTGACTAAAGAACGCATGGTGCCCGCTAGAGCATTACCATTTGCTTTACCTTCTTTAGCGGCAAACAAGATTTGATTATCTTCAACTTTTACTTCAACAGAAGGATGTATTTCCTGTTGCAAGCTTCCTTTACCGCCTTTAATCGATACCAATTGACCTTTTAGGTCGACAGTGACACCGGATGGAAGACTGACTGGACTTTTTGCTACTCTTGACATATCAGCTCTCCCTTAAGACACGATACAGAGAACTTCACCGCCGTGACCTGATTTACGGGCTGCTCTATCTGTCATAACTCCGCGAGAAGTAGACACAATCGCAATACCTAAACCATCCAACACACGAGGTAGCTCATTTGATTTTCTGTAAATACGAAGGCTTGGCTTGCTAACACGTTTAATCATGTCAATAACCGGACGGCCTTGGTAATATTTAAGTTCGATAGAAAGCTCAGCTTTGCCATCGTTCTCATCTCTTTTTTATTTCAGAGATATAACCTTCGTCTTTCAATACGTTAGCGATTGAAATTTTAACTTTTGATGAAGGCATTGATACATTTTTTTTGCCTGCTGCTAATCCGTTACGGATCCTTGTCAGCATATCGGCAATAGGATCTTGCATGCTCATTTGAATTCTCCCAACAATTACCAGCTAGCTTTCACTAGACCAGGAACATCGCCTGCCATCGCATGTTCACGTAATTTGTTACGGCTTAAACCGAACTTACGTAAATAGCCATGTGGACGACCAGTTATAACACAACGATTACGTTGACGCACAGGACTCGCATCCCTTGGTAGCTTTTGTAAGGCTACTTGTGCATCCCAACGTTCATCATCACTCTTGTTGAGGTCAAGTATGGTAGCTTTTAATTCTGTACGTTTGGCTGCATATTTTGCAACTAACTTGGCGCGTTTTTTCTCGCGCTGTACCATGGAAACTTTAGCCATTGATTTGCCCCTTAATTGGGAATCGGAAAGCGTTTAATAATTCACGGCCTTCTTCATCGGTGTTCGCTGAAGTCGTAATTGTGATGTCCATCCCACGAATTTTGTCTACCTTGTCGTAGTCAATTTCAGGAAATATAATCTGTTCTTTAACGCCCATGGAATAATTTCCGCGACCGTCAAACGACTTAGGATTTAAACCACGGAAATCACGGATACGAGGAATTGCGATGGAAACTAAACGTTCCATAAACTCCCACATACGCTCTCCACGCAGTGTTACCTTAGCGCCAATAGGGTAGTCGTCACGAATTTTAAAGCCAGCAATTGATTTGCGGGCTTTCGTGACAACAGGCTTTTGGCCTGAGATAGCTGTTAAGTCATTGCATGCGTTCTCTAGAACTTTTTATCCCCGACAGCTTCACCCAAACCCATATTTAATGTGATTTTGGTTATCTTAGGGACTTGCATGACAGACTTGTACCCAAACTTTTTCGACAAAGCTTGAATTACTTCTTTCTTGTAGTAGTCTTGCAGTTTCGCCATTTTAATTACCTTCTTTTACAGACCAATGATTATCATCGGTCAATAAACTAGTCGACTAGCTCGCCGTTTGATTTATAAAATCTAACACGCTTGCCATCATCTTGCACTTTAATACCAACTTTATCGGCTTTGCCGGTGCCCGCATTAAAAATTGCAACATTTGAAATATTCATAGGGGCTTCTTTTTCTATGATGCCACCTTGGATATCTGCCTGAGGGTTTGGTTTAACATGCTTTTTCATCATGTTAACGCCATCAACCACAACACGGCCTTTTTCTTTGATGATTCTTGAAATCTTACCGCGTTGGCCATTACTTTTTCCTGCCAATACGATGACTTCATCACCGGTTCTTAATTTTTGCATTTTGCGTGTCTCCTTAAAGAACTTCTGGCGCTAAAGAAACGATCTTCATAAACTTGTCACCACGTAATTCACGAGTAACAGGTCCAAAAATACGCGTCCCAATGGGCTGTAAGTTTGCATTTAGAAGAACAGCAGCATTGCCATCAAAGCGGATCATTGATCCGTCTGAACGACGTACGCCTTTTCTGGTTCTAACAACGACAGCGTTCATTACATCACCCTTCTTCGCTTTACCGCGAGGAATAGCTTCTTTTACACTGACCTTGATCACATCACCGATTCTTGCGTAACGGCGGTGTGAGCCTCCAAGAACCTTAATACATTGAACTCGACGAGCACCGCTATTGTCAGCAACATCGAGTGTTGTTTGCATTTGGATCATTGGTTTTCTCCAACATTACCCGCTATAAAACTAGTGCTTTTTTGTTGCACCGGCCAAAAGACGCGGGAGTATACCATCATTTAATTGATTCAGCTAACCTAAAACTTCTAAAAAAGAAGGGTTAAATTAAGCTTTTTCAACAACCTCAACTAACTGCCACGATTTGCTTTTAGAAAGCGGTTTACTTTCAACAACTGTGACAACATCGCCTATTTTGCACTCATTTTTCTCATCATGAGCATGTACCTTGGTTGAACGCTTAATAAATTTCCCATATAAAGGGTGCTTTACTTGGCGTTCAATTTTGACAGTGATGGTTTTATCCATCTTGTCACTTGTGACCTTACCAGTCAGAGTACGCTTAATTGCTTGACGCTCACTCATTTGGCTGCTCCTTCCACATTTGTTTTATCTGCAGAATTTGCTTGCGCTTTCTGATTTAAAACAGTTTTAATACGCGCTATATCACGACGTACGATCTTTAAAGTGTGTGTTTGTTCAGTCTGTGCTGTTGCTTTTGCCATACGTAAATTAAACTGCTCTTTACGAAGTTCAAGCAACTCAGTTTGAAGCTCTTCAACACTTTTTTCTTTCAACTCAGCAGCATTCATTACATTACCGTCCGCTTAACAAAAGTTGTCTTGATAGAAAGTTTAGCTGAAGCAAGCTCGAAAGCTTCTCTGGCTAAATTTTCTGGCACACCTTCAACTTCGAACAACATACGTCCTGGTTGAATTTGTGCAACCCAGTATTCCACACTACCTTTACCTTTACCCATTCGAACTTCGAGTGGCTTTTTTGTAATCGGCTTGTCCGGAAAAACTCTTATGTAAACTTTACCTTGACGACGCATGTGACGAGTCATTGCTCGACGAGCTGCTTCAATTTGGCGTGCTGTCATACGACCACGGTCACATGACTTTAAACCAAACTCTCCGAAGCTCACCTTGTGTTCAACAACGCCACGGTTACGCATCTTGTGTTGTTTACGAAATTTTGTTCTTTTAGGTTGTAGCATGGTCTTATCCCCTACTTCTTCTTAGCTCGGGAAGGTCTTTTGTTAGGCGTATCTTCGGTAGTTGTTTTGGGTTGATCACCGAAAACTTCTCCCTTAAATATCCAGACCTTAACACCAATAATTCCGTAAGTCGTATTTGCTTCAGCTGTTGCATAATCGATATCTGCACGCAATGTATGAAGAGGCACTCGACCTTCTCGATACCATTCTGCACGCGCTATATCTGCACCGCCTAAACGACCACCTACTTGAACCTTGATACCTTCCGCGCCAACACGCATCGTGTTTTGTACCGCACGCTTCATAGCTCGACGGAACATTACTCGACGCTCTAGTTGTGAGGCAATGCCGTCAGCAACGAGTTGCGCATCTAATTCTGGCTTACGTACTTGCTCAATATTAATTTGAGTTTGAACACCTGCCAATTTTGCAACTTTCTTACGAAGCTTCTCGATGTCCTCGCCTTTTTTGCCGATAACAATACCAGGGCGAGCCGTGTGAATTGTTACTTTTAAGGCTTTTGCAGGGCGTTCAATATCAATTTTAGATACTGAAGCACGAGCGAGCTCTTTAAAAAGCCAGTTACGAATTTCTATATCGCTGGCTAATAACTCCGCATAAAGACCGCGTTCAGCATACCAAACAGAATTATGCTTTTTCACGATGCCTAGGCGAATACCCGTTGGATGTACTTTTTGACCCATGGTTTATCTCCTAGTTATCCGATACTTTAACGGTGATATGACAAGATCGTTTAAACATACGATCCGCGCGACCTTTAGAGCGTGTCTTAATCCGCTTTAAAGTAGGCCCCACATCAACAAAAATAGTGGATACCTTCAGTTCATCAATATCTGCCCCATCATTATGCTCAGCATTGGCGATGGCAGAATTTAAAACTTTTTGAATCATTTCAGCAGCTTTTTGTTACTAAACTTAAGTAAGTTCAGCGCATTTTCTACTGGCATTCCTCTCACCTGATCGGCAACTAAGCGCGCTTTTTGAGGAGAGATTCTTGCGTGACGTAAAACAGCTTGAGTTTCCATCATTATCTCCTATCGCTTCGCTTTCTTGTCAGCGATATGACCACGGTAAGTACGAGTTGGTGCAAATTCACCCAACTTGTGTCCTACCATGTCTTCACTAACTGATACGGGTACGTGTTGACGACCATTGTGAATGGCAATCGTTAGTCCAACCATATCGGGCGAAATCATTGAACGGCGCGACCATGTCTTAATCGGCTTTCGGCTATTTGAGGCCACTGCGTCTTCCACCTTTTTCATCAGGTGGAGGTCGATAAATGGCCCTTTCTTAAGTGAACGTGGCACGATTTAATCCTCTATTTACGATTACGACGACGGACAATTAATTTGTCTGTACGTTTGTTACTACGAGTTTTCTTGCCCTTAGTTGGCGTACCCCATGGTGAAACAGGGTGTCTACCACCTGAGGTTCTACCCTCACCACCGCCGTGCGGATGGTCGACTGGGTTCATAGCAACGCCTCGAACAGTGGGACGAATTCCACGCCATCTAGTTGCACCCGCTTTACCGAGTGAACGTAGCATATGTTCTGCGTTACCAACTTCCCCAATTGTTGCGCGACAATCAGCTAGTACTTTACGCATTTCACCGCTACGTAAACGTAGGGTTGCATAAGAGCCATCACGAGCAACGATTTGGACGTAAGTACCAGCACTTCGAGCGATTTGAGCACCTTTACCAGGCTTCATTTCAACACAATGTACTGTTGTACCTACAGGAATGTTTCTTAGTGGTAAAGAGTTGCCTGCTTTGATTGGCGCATCTTGACCTGACTGAATTGGGTCACCGGCTTTAATACCTTTGGGTGCAATAATATAACGTCGCTCACCATCGGCATAAAGTACTAGTGCGATATTAGCACTACGGTTTGGATCATATTCCAAGCGCTCAACAGTCGCAGGAATACTATCTTTATTTCGTTTAAAATCAACAATACGGTAATGCTGCTTATGACCACCACCAATATGACGGGTAGTGATACGACCGTTGTTATTACGACCGCCGCTTTTTGACTTCTTTTCTAATAAAGGTGCATGTGGAGCGCCTTTATGCAAATCTGGGTTGACCACTTTAACAACAAAGCGACGACCTGGAGATGTTGGTTTAGCTTTTAATAGAGCCATCTTAATTCCCCTTACGCGTTCGCGTCTGAAAAGTCGATGTCCTGCCCTTCTTCAAGAGTGACATAGGCTTTTTTCCAATCGGAACGACGTCCAGCAATTTGACCAGTCCGTTTAGTTTTGCCTTTCATGACCAAAGTTGAAACATTTTCAACTTTCACTTCAAACAATAACTCAACAGCTTTTTTAATTTCTAATTTTGTTGCAGTCTTGGCGACTTTAAAAACAAACTCGCCGCGATCAGCCGCAAAACTTGCTTTTTTCGGATACGTGTGGAGCCAACAAAATGCTCATGATTCTTTCTTGGTTCATCCCCACATCTCCTCAAGTTTTTTCACTGCTTCAACAGTCATAACCACTTTATCGAAAGCGATTAAGCTTACGGGGTCACAAGCGCTAATATCGCGAACATCCACTTTATGTAGATTTCTTGCCGATAGATAAAGATTTTCATCAACCTTATCGGAAACAATTAAAGCTTCAGTTAAACCGTAGTCGGCTAGTTTTTTAACCAGGCCTTTGGTTTTAGGTGAATCAACTTCAAATGACTCAACCACGTGAAGCCTTTCTTGACGAAGCAATTCAGATAAAATGCACTGCATCGCACCGCGATACATTTTACGGTTAACTTTTTGTGAATGATCTTGTGGACGCGCGGCAAAAGTTACGCCACCGGTACGCCAGATAGGACTACGAATAGTTCCCGCTCTTGCGCGACCTGTACCCTTTTGACGCCATGGCTTTGCTCCGCCACCGCTTACATCACTACGTGTTTTTTGAGCGCGAGTACCAGCACGTGCGCCAGCCATATAGGCAACGACCACTTGATGGACTAAAGCTTCATTAAATTCACGACCAAATGCAGAGTCAGACAACTTAACCGCCGCTGCTTTCTTTTTGCCCGTTACTGATAAATTAATTTCCATTCTCCAATCTCCCCCTAAACCTTAACAGCCGGACAAATGATGACATTGCCGCCTTTAGAGCCCGGTACGGCACCTTTAATTAGAAGAATATTTCGTTCAGCATCAACCCTTACAACTTTTAGATTTTGCGTGGTTGAACGCTCAGCGCCCATGTGGCCAGACATTTTCTTGCCTTTAAACACTTTACCCGGCGATTGGTTTTGACCGATTGAACCCGGTGCTCTATGAGACACTGAGTTACCGTGTGTTGCATCTTGCATTGCAAAGTTCCAACGCTTGATAACACCTTGCAAAACCTTTACCTTTTGACGTACCTGTTACGTCAACAAGCTGTCCGCCTTCGAAAATATCAACCTTGATTTCTCCGCCAGCTTCAAAGCCGTCTAAAGAATCAGTGCGAAATTCCCAAAGGCCTCGACCCGCTTCAACACCTGCTTTTTTGAAGTGTCCCGCTTGTGGGCGAGTAACTCGGCTAGCTTTACGCTCACCGGTAGTCACTTGGATTGCTTGATAGCCGTCGTTGTCTTTTGTTTTAACCTGAGTAATTCGATTGGCTGCAACTTCAATCACAGTGACTGGTGTAGAAACACCATTATCATCGAAAACTCGGGTCATGCCGCATTTGCGACCAACAATTCCGATTGCCATTATTAAAACCCTCTATTAATGTTGCTTATTTTGATTGTTGTTCTGATTACTATTGAACAACGCAACTAAAATTCCGCTTAGCCAGAGCTTAAAAGCTAGCTAAACGACTCATACGTGTCTTTTAAGAAAGACTAATCTGTACATCGACACCAGCAGCTAAGTCGAGCTTCATTAAAGCGTCGACTGTTTTTTCTGTTGGTTCCTCGATATCTACCATGCGCTTGTGTGTGCGTATTTCGTACTGGTCTCGCGCGTCTTTGTTAACGTGAGGTGAAACCAATATGGTATACCGCTCTTTGCGCGTCGGTAATGGAATAGGACCACGAACTTGTGCACCTGTACGCTTTGCCGTGTTGACGATCTCAAGGGTCGATAAATCGATAAGCTTGTGATCAAACGATTTTAAGCGTATTCGGATTCGCTGCTTAGCCATAGCAAAGAAACTCCAATGTTAATTAATAAACAGTTAAAAACCGCCCTCCCCTAATAAATTAAGGAACGCGGATTAAAATTCTTTTCGACCAAAATTAGGTCGGTTGTTATAGCACCCTATAAAAACTGTGCCATTGAGCCATATTACCGGCTTCTCAATTAGCGGTTTAGCCAAATTGGGAGGCGCATTATATAGAAAGAAATTGGAATGTACAACATTAATTGAGGTTTATTTTGGCAATAATGTCATATCACACAGGGCAAGATCGTACTTTATTGAACTTTTAGGTAAATTGGTGATCAGATCAGTATCAACCACGAGGAGATACTGCTATGACATTTATAGACCATTTTACTTCAATAGAAGATCCACGAACGAATATTAACGTTAAACATGACCTTTTAGATGTGCTATTTTTAACGGTAAGTGCTGTATTATCAGGTGCAGAAGGCTGGAAGGACATTAAAGAGTTTGGCGATAACAAGCTCGATTGGCTAAGACAATATAGAGACTTTAAAAACGGAATACCGGTCGATGACACCATTGCTCGGATCATAAGGGCAATCGAACCTGCACAATTAAACCAGGCATTTATTAATTGGGTTAATGAAGTGAGGGTCGATAAAGGGCAAGAACAAATAGCGCTTGATGGAAAAACATTACGCCGTTCATTTGATGGAGATAGGCAAACCGCATTACACAGTATTACCGCTTGGAGTCGCTCACAAGGATTGGTTCTTGCTCAATTAAAATCGACGGGTAAAAAAATGAAAATGCTTCGGTTATTGACATGCTCAATGTGCTGAATATCAAAGGTGCGTTGATAAGCGCCGATGCGATGAATACACAGAAAAAAATCGTCAATACTATTGTTGAAAAGAAAGCGGACTATGTGCTTTGTGTCAAATTGAACCATAAGAAATTACGTCATGAAATTGCCGGTTATTTCCATAAAATCAAAAGAGAAACACCTGAGTTTATTGAAGAGTTTGAGGAAGTTGATAGTGGTCATGGTCGCATTGAAGTTAGGAAATATAGGCAACTCAGAGTGAATGAATGGATTAGTGAGGCGAGTAATTGGTCCAATATTCAAACGGTTATTGAGGTTGAGCGAGAGCGACATTTTAAAAGGTGAAGTGGTGCAGCAAGAAACCTTGTATTACATTAGTTCTTTGGCGCCGGATGTGGAAAGAATAGGTAAAGCCATTCGCAGTCATTGGGGAGTGGAAAGCACCCATTGGATCCTTGATGTGACGTTTAAAGAAGATGACTGTCGGATCCGAAATGGTGACGGAGCTGAAAATGTTGCTGTTATCCGACGATTTGCTTTGAACTTAACGAAACTACACCCTCAAAAAAATAGTATGAGAGGTAAATTAAGGTAAGC
>JAUZSK010000079.1 GCA_030949565.1 Enterobacterales bacterium | reverse complement strand
GGTGTCTTAAGGCTGATTCCATTAATCCTTTTGAATCTCCTACGCCGCCTAGTCCTAAGTGTCCAATGTAGGGTTCGGGTGAGATGTAAGTCATTTCAATTTTGTCGCGGATTTTATTGTCCCGCAGATATTTATCAAGGATAAATATGTACTCATAAGCTGGGCCAAAACAACTAGCGCCTTGCATAGCGCCCACAATAACCGGTCCGGGGTTTTCTAATAGCTTTTTTACATCTTCATAGCAAATTTCTGCGTGATCGAGGGTGCAAACGGATTGGGTAAATCCATCGTGAGGTCCACTACCTTTTAAGCCTTCAAAGGCTAAACGAGGACCTGTAGCAATGACTAGGTAGTCATAATCTATCACTTCGCCATCAGAAGTCACCAGCTGACTCTCTTCGGCTTTAATTTCATCGACTCTTTTTGCAATAAATTGAATATTTTTCTTGGCAGTGTACTTACCGATATCCACAGTAATTTGTTTTGCTGTACGCCAGCCAACCGCTACCCAGGGGTTAGATGGTACAAAAACAAACTCTTTCCGTTCATTAATCAGAGTGATTTTATGCTGTTTACCATGAGCTTCCTGAAGTTCATAAGCACCAGCTAAACCGCCAATGCCTCCACCAAGGACAACGATATGGGCCATTTTAATTCTCCTTTATTACATTGAATTAGAAAACCAGGCAAATACATTGGATACCGGATTGTTTAGATACTTCTAATATAAGGCCAGTTAGGTCAATAATCAAACCTTTTTTGTTGTACTTATTTAATCATTGCTATCGCTTAGCAGTGTTTCGCGCACACATAAAATTCTAGCGGGTATAAAAGTCAAAGAAAAAAGCCGGTATAGAAATACCGGCGTGATTATTATTGATTGATGCCATTCAAATCCAAAATAAAGGCAAATTCTTTAGCAATATCCTCATAGGCCTTATAGCGTCCGGATTTACCACCATGGCCAGCGGTCATGTCGATATCGAGAAGTAGAATATTACTGTCAGTTTTAGACGCTCTTAACTTAGCCACCCACTTAGCGGGTTCCCAATACTGAACCTGAGAGTCATGCAGGCCTGTTGTCACCAATAAATTCGGGTAGTCCTGTGTCGTGACCTGATCATAAGGTGAATAGGAAAGCATATAGCGATAATAGGCTTCATCGGCAGGATTACCCCATTCGTCATATTCTCCGGTAGTCAACGGAATCGACTCATCTTGCATGGTGGTGACCACATCCACAAAAGGTACTGCGGCAATCACACCATGATAAAGATCTGGCGCCATATTGATAACCGCACCCATTAGCAGACCACCGGCGCTGCCACCCATTGCATAGACTCTATTTTTATCAGCGTAGCCTTGTGCAACTAAGGATTTGGTGACATCAATAAAATCGGTGAAAGTATTCATCTTATGTAACTTTTTGCCATCCTCATACCATTGCCTGCCCAGCATTTGACCACCGCGAATATGCGCAATGGCATACACAAAACCTCGGTCAAGAAGACTAATTCGAGAAATACTAAATCCGGCATCGACGGTATAACCGTAGGAGCCATAGGCATATTGCAGCATTGGATTATTGCCATTTTTAGTGAATTTGTCTTTGCGATAGACTAATGATACAGGTACTTTCGAGCCATCTCGGGCATCAATCATCAATCTTTCACTATGATAGTTAGAGGAATCAAAACCACCTAAAATTTTATCCTGTTTTAGTAGGCTGCTGGATTTATCTTCTCGATTATATTCAAACTGTGAGTAGGGTGTGGTCATACTGGTATAGCTATAACGAATCTTTTGCGCTTTAGGATCTGGATTATTACCAATGCCTGCGGAATAGGCAGCATCTTTAAATTGAATTTCATCTAACAGTTTACCAGAGTGATCTCTGATGGTTATTCTTTCTACACCGCGAGTTCGTTCATTGACCACCAAAAAGTCATTAAACAATAGAAAATCTTGTAGAAGATTATCGGTGTTATGCGCAATTATTTGTTGCCAGTGTTGTTTATCACCTATCTTGTCCGTAGCAACTTTAACCATTTTTTCATTGGGAGCATTGAGATCACTGGTGGCATAAAAATAATCACCAATATGGTCCACACTATATTTATGGTCTTTCTCTCGAGGTAAAAATATTTTAATGGCCGAATCTGGGTGGTCGGCATCAATTAATCGAACTTCAGAATTCATGGTGGAAGAAATATCGATACCAATAAATTTTTCTGATCGGGTTTTAAAAATAGCCGTATAGAAAGTATCATCCTTTTCTTCGTAGACCAAAACATCGGTTGCGGGATCACTGCCGAGCTTATGCCGATAGACTTGATAGGGTAGCAGTGTGGTTTTGTGTTTTTTTACATAGAATAGGGTTTTATTATCATTGGCCCAAACAATATTGCCTGACGTCTGTTTAATGACTTCATCAAAAAACTTGCCGCTAGAAAGATCCTGAATTCGCACTTGATATTTGCGACGGGATACATTGTCTTCTGCAATTGCCATCAACTGTTGATTAGGGCTAATTTCTAAACTGGCGAGTTGATAGAAGTCGTGATTTTTGGCACGTTGGTTTTGATCCAGAATAACCTGCTGCTTCGCATTAGGGATATCCTTTTTACGCAGGTGAATTCTATATTCTTTATCGGCTTCAAATTTTGACCAGTACCAGTAGCCTTTTTCTAGCGCTGGAACTGTTTCTTCGTTGGGTTCTAAGCGTTCGGTCATTTCTTCGAATAGGGTTTTCTGTAGTCCTTTGGTATGGACCATGTTTCTTTCGGTGTAGTTATTTTCTTGTTTCAAATAATCCAATACCTGGGGATCTTGTCGAGTGTCATCGCGTAGCCAATAATAGGGATCGTTGCGCCGATCATTATGGGCTTCTAGCCAGTGATCCTGTTTTTTTGCTACGGGAGCTTTAATTTGTTGCATGTGTGTCCTATTACTTGAGCTTGATGGCTGGTCTTTACTGGTCGATTGTGGCGTTTTATCATCACAGGCGGTTAAGAAGAACGACGCAAATGAGATAAAAACGATTGCCAAAAAAGAATGTCGAGTGATTATTTTTTTTGAATTTCCAGATATTTTAATTGAATTTCCAGAATGGGTGGACTGTTCCATGAATTGATATCCCTATATTGTGAGAGACCTTTGCATAAGACTATGACAGCTAAAATGACTAAAATAACACTGCTTTTCGTTGTAAAACTTGCCAATAGCCAGCTATTAGCTTAATTTTTACACCTTAATCAGCATTATTTTAGTCGTTTTTTCTTTTGCCATAGTCTTATGCAAAGGTCTATATGAATTATTCGATTATTTTCGGTAGTTTCGCCAACGGATGCAAGCAAAAGATCCAAACCTTTGCAATAAAGTGGTGTAAATGAGAATAATTACCTAGATTATCAGTTAAACGTTCGTAGTCTTAGCAGAAATAGGGTAAAATAAGGTTCAAGCAGCGATTTTTTCGCCTTTTATACCTTCCTCGATTCACCTTAAGTACCTTATGCCCAACAAAACACAAAAAACAAACCAATCCAAGAACGCAAAAAAAACTTCTAAATCTCGACAATCTAGCCGAGTGAAAGATCCTTTTTACCAAAGAGAATCGCTGAAATATAGTCACCCGATACCTAGCCGAGAATTTATACTAGAATTTTTAGAAAAGGCTGCGCGCCCACTGCACTTTGAACAAATACAGCAGGGCCTAAAAATAGCGGATGACCAAGAAATCATCGGTTTGGAGCGGCGGCTACGTGCCATGGTCACTGACGGACAATTACATCGTGATCGCAAGCGTGCTTTTGGCATGATTAATAAATTAGATTTAGTCAAAGGCACTATCATTGGCCACAAAGATGGCTTCGGTTTTTTTAGTCCTGAACAGGGTGGGAAAGATTGGTTTGTTTCGGCGCGAGAAATGCGCCGAGTCTTCTCTGGTGAAAAAGTATTAGTCCGTGAAAAGGGTTTTAGTCGAGACGGCAAGAAAGAGGCCGGTATTGTTGAAATATTAAAAACTGATGAACCTCTTCGCATTGTTGGACGTTACCATTTTGACAATGGTTTTGGTTTTGTGACGCCGCAAGATCCTCGAGTTACCCAAGATATACTGGTTCCGCCAACTGATCCACTTAAAGCTAAATCCGGCCAAGTGGTGGTAGTCGAGTTGGAGATTAGACCAACCTTTAAGTCTCAAGCGGTGGGGCGAGTGGTTGAAATTTTGGGTGACTACCTTGCGCCAGGGATGGAAATTGAAATTGCAATCGCCCAATACGGTATAAGAAATGAATGGAATGATGCGGTTTACCAGCAGTTAAAGCAACTACCGACCGAGGTACTCGAAAGTGAAGTGGCTGGACGGGTTGACCTACGACATTTACCTTTAATTACTATCGATGGTGAAGACGCCCGCGATTTTGATGATGCGGTATATTGCAAAACAAAACCGCTCGGCGGTTGGAAGCTCTATATTGCGATTGCTGATGTCAGTCACTATGTTAAACCTAACAGTGCGTTGGATATTGAAGGTTTAAAACGTGGCAATTCAGTTTATTTTCCCAACGCCGTTGTTCCGATGCTTCCAGAGCAGGTTTCAAACGGATTATGTTCGCTTAAACCCAAAGTGGATAGACTTTGTATGGTGTGTGAAGTCAATATTGCAAGGGATGGAAAACTGGGTAAAAGTCAGTTTTATCCCGCTGTAATGCACTCTAAAGCACGCATGACTTACACACAAGTAGGCGCTATCCTTGAAGGAGATAGTGAGTTAAGAAAAGAGTATAAATCGATCGTTAAACCGATTGAGGATTTGCATAAACTCTACACAGCGCGTTTAAAGCAAAAGAAAAATCGCGGTGCGATTGAATTTGAAACGACCGAAACTCGAATTGTTTTTAACGACAATAAAAAGATTGAGAAAATTTTACCGGTTATTCGTAATGACGCGCACAAACTGATTGAAGAATGTATGATCTGCGCCAATGTAGCAACCGCTAAATTTCTATTGGCAAAAAAGCTGCCAGGTTTATTCCGTGTTCATCAAGGTCCTAAAGAGAAAAAGCTTGAAGTTTTTCGTGGTTACCTAGCACAGCTCGGTTTATCACTAACTGGCGGAAATGATCCTGAGCCTCAAGTATTTAGAAAATTCTTGCAACAAATTCAAGACCGCCCAGATGCTGAAAATATTCAGATCATGTTGTTAAGGTCCATGAGCCAGGCTGAATACACGCCAGTGAATGATGGTCATTTTGGTTTGGCTTTTGATGCCTACAGCCATTTTACCTCACCTATCAGACGATATCCTGATCTTGTGGTTCATCGGATTATTAAAGCCCAAGTGGCTAAAGACAAAGTTTTTAGTGATTCTGATAAACTGGTGGTTAAGCAGCTCTATACCCAATCCAAATTGGCCGAAATAGGACAATCTTGTTCAATCACTGAACGCAACGCAGATATGGCGACTCGTGATGTGATGGATTGGCTTAAATGTGAGTACATGCTGTCGCATATCGGTATGAAGTACACCGGTGAAGTAAGTACAGTGACTAACTTCGGATTGTTTGTTCGACTCAATGAAATTTACGTTGAAGGTCTGGTTCATGTCACTGATTTGGGGAATGATTATTTTCATTATGATCAGTCCAAATTACGTATGGTTGGTGAGCGTAGCGGTAAGAGTTTCTCTATTGGTGACGCGGTTGAAATTCAAGTGGCCTCGGTTGATATTGATTTGCGGCGCATTGATTTTAGTTTGTTGGATGTTGAAGCTGGTGATCAAAAGCTAAGAGTGAAACACAAGTCAAAGTTTAAAACCAAGTCTAAATCAAAAGCTAAGCAAGACTCGCAAGCAAAAAATAAACCGAAAGTGAAAAGCAAAGCGCCACGTAGAAGCTCTAAAAAAGCTAAACCGATAGGCAAAAAAAATCAGTCTAAAAAAACAAATTAACCGAGTAGAAAAAATTATCCCATGAGTCAAACCGACACTATTTTTGGTATTCACGCTGTGGAAAGTTTTTTAAAGCGCAGTCCGCAGAATATTATCCAGCTTTTTTTATTAAAAAATAGGCAAGATACTGCGCTAACAGCGATTGAAAAAAAAGGCCGCTCAAGTAGGTATTAAAGTTCAGTCGATGGATCGTAAAAAGCTCGATGAAAAGGTTCGAGGCAACCATCAAGGTGTTTTAGCTCAAGTAAAAGTGATTGATGCTAGCATGAGTGAGGGCGAATTATTTGAGCGGATTGAAAAACAGTCAAAAATGCTAATCCTGATCCTTGATGGTGTAACCGATCCACATAATCTAGGTGCTTGTATTCGAACCGCCGACGCTTGTGGTGTGGATGCTATTATCTTGCCTAAAGACCGTTCGGCTTCGCTTAATTCCACGGTTAGAAAGGTTGCCTGCGGTGCTGCTGAATATGTACCTTTAGTTAGAGTGACTAATTTATCACGCTTTATCAAACAGCTTAAGCAGCACTTTGTTTGGGTTATTGGAACCGCAGGTGAAGCGCAGCAAACCATTTATGAAATGGATTTACCTAAAAAAATGGCATTGGTGATGGGAGCAGAAGGCAGTGGAATGCGGCGTTTAACACGTGAAAACTGTGATGACCTAGTTAAATCCCCATGGCGGGAAGCGTCTCTAGTCTCAATGTCTCTGTGGCAACAGGTGTTTGTTTATTTGAATACCTTAGGCAACAGGCTAAAGGTTGATAGAGTTATCTATGTTATCCATAAAAAGAGCGGTTAGCCGCTCTTTTTTATTTCCAATTATTTGATATCGGGGGTTATTTATTTTGTGCAATACCCACGTCTAAGCGTTCAAACCAGTCAAGAAACTGCCCAACCATTTCGCCTTTAAATAGTCCACCATGTTGCGGTGCGAGTATTTCGATATCAAGTTTCCTGACGCTTGCAATCCAATCATCCTTAGGTTTATTCGAAGGCATCCAGCGGCGATGAAAAAATTCCATTTTAGGAATGTGCGCCTCAAAATCTTCTACAAAAAAGGGTGCGTCGTCTTTGTCTAGCGCAGCACCTATATCGCCACTCATCAATATCTTTGCTTCTTTATCATAGACATTAAAGTTTCCCGAGGAATGTAGATAATGAGCGGGAATAAACTGCAAGCTGGTATTACCTAATTGAAAACTACTACCTTCATCCGGTATACCTTCAAACTTTATATTGCTCATACCAAAATGAGCTAAGAAAGATTCCCAGATCCAAGGAGAATAAAGTTTCGCTTTAGGCAAACATTGATCCCATAAACCTAGCGATGAAATGATATCTGGATCTTGATGTGAGGCAAATAGCGCCGTGATTTCATCCAAAGTGGTATATCTAAGAACCGAAGTCAACATCTGAGAAAATAATTCAATGCCACCGGGATCTAAAATAATGCTCTGTTCACCGTTCATTACCATATATTGATTGGTATCGATGATTTTCTCATCGCGATCTGGGTCACGACCAAAACAATACCATTTGTGATTACCTTTTTGGTAGAGTGAAATAGCTTTCATAATAGTTCCTTGTAATTAGTCAGGGGACAATTTGAATTGATATCTAAAATAATCCACTTGTTTGAGTTTTATTAGTTAATTGTTCTAGGTCTAAGCCAAGCTCTAAGTCAAGTTCAAGTTCAAGTTCTAGTTCTACTGCAAATGAGCCAAGTGTTTACGAGCGGTTTCTAAATGACTATTAATACGACTACCGGCGCTAGAAACTTTGTCCGCCACAGAGTTTAACGAGCCTTGAAACTCTTCGCTGGCGCGAGATGCTTCAACCCGTGAAACCACCGAAACCACTTGGGTTGCTCTAAGTTCCATTTTTGTCTCATCCAAACGGTCAATCAGTTCTCTTAGGCTAGAAGATATTTTCCTTTCAAGCTGTTTCCGCTCGCTATCAACTTTTTGAAAAATATTGTCAATAATATCAGGCTGATTTTCCTTAGCTTGGTAATTGACCTTGTTCAAGCGCACGATAAAACCATGCGTCCTAAATAAATTAGCGGCAATTTTAGTTTGTGATATGGCAATTGTGTTGACGCTGGTGGCGGCTTCAATAGTGAGTTTTGATAACCCTTCGATAAATCGAGTAATTTCATTAAATCCGGCGGCGGTCGATCCGGCTCGCACCGCCAAAGCGCGAGCGTTTTTGGAGGTGATCGATAACTCTTCTGCAATGGACTGAGCCTTAAATAGCTCTGACGCCACATGAGCGACCGAAATAAAGGTGTTGGCAGCATTGTTATCTTGACTCATCAGCTAATCCTTGTTGCCTATCGATTGATAAAATAGGTTTTTAAAGTAAGTACCTTATAAATAGGCAAAAAATCAGAAAAAATCCAGTTTTTCGGCAAGTATCTGTATTTCTTCCGAGATTAAATAGGATAAACACCAAGGCGAGTAATAAAAAAGGTTTATCGATTGATTTAATGGGTACTTTGTAGTCCAGCGATTAGACTTAGGTTAGTGCTAAAGTGATGCGACAACGACCTTATTTCGACCCGTCGATTTCGCTTGGTATAAAGCTTGGTCAACTCGATTCATAATGCTTCTTTTTCTCAATTCAGTGTTAGAAACTTCGATTAAGCCTAAGCTGATGGTCATTTTTACATTGCAAGAAAAAACTTCTAAACGGGTGTTTTCTCTTAGCTTTTCGGCGATGGCAAGGGCTTTTTGTCGGTCACTGTTGGGAAGAAGAAGCATAAATTCTTCACCACCCCAGCGGCATAGGATATCACTGCTTCGCGTATTTGTAGTGAGTAGTGCGGAGAACTCTTGCAGCAGCAAGTCACCCACTTGGTGCCCCTTTTCATCATTGATTAACTTAAAATGGTCAATATCAACCATAATGAGGCAAAATGAGTTCTTGTAGCGGTCAATTTTATTATATTCGACTTCAAATTGATCTTCAAAATATCTTCGATTATAGAGTTGAGTTAACGGATCGGTGTAGGAATGGGTTTCAAGCTCTCGCATATAGCGTTTTTCTATTTTTCGATTTATAGCAATGGCTTTAAAGGCTTTTTGCGAGGTGGATTCATAGAAATAGGCAATAAATATAATAATGCTAGTGATTAAAATAAAACGTAAAAAGGAAACTTGATCCCATTGTCCGTAATCCCATTTGCCAATGCCCCAATAAACCATGGGCGTCAGTAGTGTATAAAATAAAGCGATGACAAGACATCCGCGTTTAAGGCCTAATAAGGGGATAACAAATAGTGGAAAACAGAAAGTCCAGGCAAGACTAAAGCTCTCACTTTGATTGATGTAGGAAAAAGCCAGTAAAAACAAAAACACGATCAAACTACTGATACAGGAGGCAACCTCTACATTTTTTTTAACCCATAAAAAGTAGAGTGCGACAGTGATTAAGCTGCTGGCAAACATATCAAAGTAAACCAATGATATTTTACCGAGTGCCCAGTTAATAAATATAAATAGAATAAATGTAACTAACGCAATCACTAGTAAAATAGACGTCAAGAAATAACGGCGATAATGAGAGGGATCTTCGCTAGCAGGGGAGTCAGCAGATTGTTGGCTCGGTTGAAACAAGCTTTTTAAAGAATTTAGACGCATAATTTATTGTAAGTGTGATGGCTTCCTTAATGTCTTATCGGCAATATCTCATTTTAGTTGATAGCCTATTTCCTAGTTGTGATAAATTACCACCCGATTGCGACCTTCTTGTTTGGCTTGATAGAGGGCAGAGTCGACGTTGAGAATTGCTTCTCGTTTGGAGTCTATATTTGGTTCAACTTCGGCCACACCAAAGCTGGCTGTTAATTTTTTGTGGTGGCTAAAGCGGTGTTGTTCAATCGCCTGTCTCAGTTTTTCTGCAATATGCGATGCGCTAGTCACGTCAATTTCTGGCAATAGCAACATAAACTCCTCACCACCCCAGCGAGAGAGAAGGTCGGTGGATCTTGTTTGTGACAGTAGAAGGCTCGAAAATTCTTGTAAAACCGTATCACCGGTTTGGTGACCATAGTCATCATTAACCTGTTTAAAATGGTCAATATCCACCATGATAAGACTGAGTTTACTTGAATAGCGAAGGATTTTCTCGTGTTCAATTTCAAATTGGTCATCAAAATAGCGACGATTATTCAACTTGGTTAGTTGATCTGTGACGGATAAACTTTCGAGCATATTTAGATAATCTTGTTCCTTTTTCTGGCTTTCAATTAAAGAGTCATAGGCTGAGTTGGATGATGATTCATAAAAATAGGCGGTAAAGAAAACACAAATAACCACAATAAAATATCTTAAAAAAGCGGTTCGATTCCACAATCCATGATCCCATTCGCCAATCCCCAGATAGGCCATAGGCAGAATGATCATAAAAAATACAAGCAGCAGCAACAAGCCATTACGGCTACCTAAAATAGGGATAACAAATAAGGGGTAAGTGAGGGTCCAAATAATCCCAAAGTTTTCATTTTTATTGGTGTAGGTGAAGAAAACAATAAAAACAAATAAAATGCTGGTGACAAATGATGCCGCAAATTCAAGATTTTTCTTACTTACTAGTTGGTAAAGCGCAACGCTGGTTGCGCTAACGACCAGAGTGTCGAGTACAGAAAGTAAATACTTTCCCATTGAATAGTTAATAAATATAAATGCGATAAAAACAAATAGTGTCGTGACTAGCAGTGCCGTAGTCATCACTAAGCGACGATATAGAAAAGGGTTTTTTTCTAAATCAAAGCCAGCAATTAATTGTTTCTCTAATTTTTGAAACATAAAATAAATAGACAGTCAGTTAAGTTGCGTTAATTTATAAGCTAGTCAGAATAGCCATGGTTTTATTTATCATTTTGGCAACAAAAATGAGTAAGTCACCTATCTTGAGTTTTAATCCTAGCACAATTGAGCAAATAATAGTCAATCAATTGGCTAACTTAGGTGGTATAGGTTTGTTAAAATATACACAACTTAGCAGCAAAAGAGTCCATGCTTAAAGCCCACATAATAGTTAGAATAGATGACTTTATGCCCTATATCCAGTAACATACGCGGTTTTTCCAGACCAATAATCTGGTCACGGTTTATTTCAAATTTATAAGGTTTAATTATGCGTAGTCATTACAATGCCGATTTACTTGCTTTGGAAGCTGGAGCAAGCGTTACTGTCGCCGGATGGGTGCACCGTCGGCGTGACCTAGGTGGGCTGATTTTTTTACAACTTCGCGATAAAAGTGGGATTTTACAGGTGGTTATAGAACCTGACCAAGCGGAACTTTTTGCACAAGCGGAGGATCTGAGAAGTGAATTTGTGGTGAGTATCTCGGGTAAAGTCAGAAATCGTCCTGATGATATGGTTAATCAACAAATGGCCACAGGCAAAATAGAGTTATTAGCTGAAAAAATTGAACTGCTGAATAAAGCGGCTACTCCAGCAATTTTAATCGATGGTCATGAAGATGTTTCGGAAGAACTGCGCTTAAAATACCGTTATCTGGACCTACGTCGCCCAGAAATGCAAGAAAAACTGCTGTTTCGCAATAAAGTGGTCAAATTTTTACGCGATTTCCTTGAGACCGAGCAGTTTACCGATATAGAAACACCCATATTAACCAAAGCGACACCAGAAGGTGCGCGGGATTACTTGGTTCCTAGCCGTACTAAACCGGGTTCTTTTTTTGCTCTGCCGCAATCACCGCAGCTATTTAAACAGTTATTAATGATGAGTGGCTTTGATCGCTATTATCAGGTGGTTCGCTGCTTCCGCGATGAAGATTTAAGAGCTGATCGACAACCAGAATTTACCCAACTGGATATTGAAACATCCTTTATGGATGAAACTGCCATCATGGACATGATGGAAACAATGATCAGGCAATTGTTTAAAACCACGCTGGATATTGAGCTAGGTGAATTCCCTCAGATGCCTTACGCGGAAGCCATGCGGCGTTTTGGTAGCGACAAGCCGGATCTCCGCGTTGCCATCGAACTAGTGGATATGGCTGATCTGGTTAAAGAGGTTGAATTTAAAGTCTTTTCTGGTCCAGCAAACAATCCAGATGGACGTGTAGCAGCCATTTGTATGCCTGGCGGCGCGGAACTTAGTCGTAAAAATATTGATCAATATACTGAGTACGCCAGTCGTTATGGTGCTCGCGGTTTAGCTTGGATGAAAGTTAAGCAAGTGGGTGCCGGTATTGAAGGTGTCCAGTCACCGATAGCTAAGTTTTTAAGTGATGATATCGTTAATGCCATGCTACAAAGAGCCGATGCCAAAGCCGGTGATATTTTATTGTTTGGTGCTGACAGTGATAAAGTCGTCACAGACTCCTTAGGCGCATTAAGATTAAAAGTCGCACAAGATCGTGGTTTAGTTGGGTCTGAGTGGAAACCCTTGTGGGTGGTCGACTTTCCAATGTTTGAACAGGACAATGGACAAATGCACGCATTGCACCATCCTTTTACAGCGCCTCAGCAGCAGGATATTGATTCACTCAAACAAGCGCCGACAGAAACCCTATCGAGAGCCTATGATATGGTACTGAATGGTTGTGAAGTGGGTGGTGGTTCTATCCGGATCCATCAACAAGCCATGCAGCAGGCTATATTTGATATATTGGGTATTGAAAAACAAGAAGCGGAAGATAAGTTTGGCTTTTTTACTGGAAGCGCTTAAATATGGCTGCCCGCCGCATGGTGGTATCGCCTTCGGTCTTGATCGGTTAGTCATGCTAATGGTCGGTGCGGATTCGATTCGTGATGTAATCGCCTTTCCAAAAACCACTACCGCCAGTTGCCCGTTAACATCGGCACCATCCAAAGTTTCTAAACAACAACTCGATGAGCTGTCAGTGGCGTGTATCGACAAAAAACAAGGTGATAAGCAGTAGGGAGATAAAACTATGGCAGGTCATAGCAAATGGGCAAACATCCAACATCGTAAAAAGGCGCAAGATTCAAAACGCGGTAAGTTGTTTACAAAATTTATACGAGAAATCGTGGTGGCAGCCAAAAGCGGTGGCGCTACCCAGACAATAATCCGCGTCTTCGAGCTGCGATTGATAAGGCGTTGAGCGGCAATATGACCCGAGATACGGTTGAAAAAGCGGTAAAACGCGGCGCCGGCGGTGATGACGGTAAGCCGATGGATGAGCTGACCTACGAAGGTTACGGTCCTGGCGGTTGTGCAATTTTGGTTGAATGTATGACAGATAATAAAAACCGAACCGTAGCGGAAGTCCGTCATGCTTTTACTAAAGCGGGTAGTGAACTAGCAACCTCGGGTTCAGTGGCTTATTTATTTGAAAAAAAGGGTCAAATCATTTTTTCATCGGAGGTGGACGAAGATACTCTAATGGAACAAGCCCTCGAAACGGGCGCTGAAGATATTATTAATCATGAGGATGGCTCGTTTGAAGTGTTGACCGCTGCCGAAGATTTTATGACGGTTAAAGAAGCCTTAGAAGCTAAAGGTTTAAAGGCCGAAGATGCTGAAGTCGCCATGCTTCCGGCTACTCATGCAGAGTTGGACGTGGATACAGCGGTTAAGGTGTTGCGACTGATCGATCGGCTCGAAGATTTAGATGATACGCAAAATGTTTACAGCAATGCGAATATTCCAGCACAAGCTTATGAACAGCTTTAATGGCCATGATTCGCTTTTCAATTTTAAAGAGATAACTAGGTGTCAATAATTCTCGGCATTGATCCTGGCTCTCGTATCACCGGTTTTGGTGTGATTAAAATGCAAGGGCAGAAGATCCAATATATCGCGAGTGGTTGTATTAAGATTAAAGAAGGCGCTCTTTGTGAGCGTCTAAATCAAATCTATGACGGTATTGCTGAAGTTGTGCAAACCTATAAACCATCAGAAGCCGCGATTGAGCAGGTTTTTATGGCTAAAAATGCTGACTCTGCACTCAAATTAGGCCAAGCACGAGGCGTTGCCATGGTGGCTATGGCACAACACGCATTACTGGTCGCAGAATATTCTGCGCGCCAGATAAAACAAGCGGTGGTGGGTACGGGAGCCGCTGATAAAACGCAAGTACAGCATATGGTGACCCAACTACTGGGTTTAAGTGATACGCCTCAGGCTGATGCGGCAGACGGATTAGCGGTGGCAATTTGCCACGGTAATGCGTTAAAAAGTGCGTTGTACAGAGCCGGTGCAAAGCGTGTGAGCCGGGGCCGACTGCAATCTTAATGCCGCAAACCGGCAAAGCAAAAATTGAACCCTTAACTAAGCAAAAGAGATCCTAATGATTGGACGATTAAGCGGAACACTCATTGAAAACCAAGCGCCCGGTATTCTAGTCGATGTGCAGGGTGTGGGATATGAATGTTTAGCGCCGATGAATACTATTTACCGCCTACCTGCGGTGGGACAAGCGGTGGTTTTACATACGCATTTATCAATTAGTGAAAATGCCCATTCACTGTATGCTTTTTATACTCTAGACGAGAGAAAGCTGTTCCGCGAAGTGATTAAAATCAGTGGTGTGGGTCCTAAGTTAGCGCTCGCTATTCTTTCAGCGATGACGGTGGATGAGTTTGTGCATAATATCCATGCCGGTGAGCCGCAAGCCCTGGTTAAAATTCCGGGAGTTGGCAAAAAAACGGCGGAACGGCTTATGATTGAAATTAAGGATAAACTCAAAAATTGGGATGCAAAGGACACTGATATTGCCGCTGATTCTTCTCTTGCCAGCGGTCAATCCTATAATCAGCAGGTTCAAGAAGCTATTAGCGCTTTGGTGGCTCTGGGCTATAAGCCTCAAATGGCAAGTAAGGCAATCAACAAGGTTGAGCAAAAGGATCTAACTAGCGCCCAATTAATTCGATTGGCACTTAAAAATATGTAGATTGTTGCTGATTGTCAGTCTTTGAGTTAAAGAGGCTAAAATAAATATTCACAAAGACCTGTTTTATCGTTAGAATACTACTCACACAAACACCATTTTTGATATTTGCTACCGAATGATAGAAACTGATCGCATCATTAGTTCAACCTCTCAAAATTTTGAGGAGCAAGTGGATCGAGCCATTCGCCCGAAAACATTGGTGGATTATATCGGCCAAGAAAAGGTCTGCGCGCAGATGGATATTGCCTTTCAAGCAGCTCGGAAACGCCAAGATGCATTGGATCACGTGCTAATTTTTGGTCCTCCAGGCCTCGGGAAAACCACTCTAGCCAATATAATAGCCACTGAAATGTCGGTGAATATTCGTCATACCTCCGGACCGGTACTGGAAAAAGCTGGGGATTTAGCGGCGTTATTGACTAATTTGGAAGAAAATGACGTGCTTTTTATTGACGAGATCCATCGATTAAGTCCGGTGGTTGAAGAAATACTATATCCGGCTATGGAAGATTATCAACTGGATATCATGATTGGTGAAGGTCCTGCAGCTCGCTCGATTAAGCTGGATTTGCCACCTTTTACTCTGGTGGGAGCAACCACACGAGCGGGTTTGTTAACCTCACCCTTACGCGATCGCTTCGGCATTGTACAACGCCTAGAGTTTTATACCATCGATGAGTTAACTAGCATTGTTGAACGTTCCGCCAAAATAGTTAATCTACCGATTGATCATCAAGGCGCTAAAGAAATTGCCAGGCGCTCAAGAGGAACGCCAAGGATTGCTAATCGTTTATTGCGGCGGGTGAGGGATTATGCAGAAGTTAAAGCCGATGGCGCCATCGACCAGCAAATTTCAGATATGGCTTTAAATCTGTTGGATGTTGATATGCTGGGTTTTGATAATATGGACCGTAAACTCTTGTTAGCCATCATTGATAAATTTGATGGTGGCCCGGTTGGCCTTAGTTCGTTAGCCGCAGCCATTAGCGAAGAGCGAGATACCATAGAGGATGTGCTTGAGCCTTTTCTTATACAGCAAGGTTTTATCCATCGCACACCCCAAGGAAGAGTCGCTACTCAATCAGCCTACCAGCATTTTGGATTGAAAGACCCATCTAAGAATGGCGATTTGCTTGATTCTTGATTTCTCGCTGTCTTGTTAACCCAATATATGAATGCTCTTTGCGTCATTCCTCCCATGCCGATTAATAAGCTTGTCGATCTCAAAATAGCTGCCGGATAGTGAGCGTTTCCTGATCAGAAATTGATTATTGAATTTGTTGCCGATTAGTTATATAGTCATTGCTTATTATCTTAATCTGGAAGTTTTTCAATGAAAAAAATGATGGTTAGTCTATTGTGTATTCTGGCTATTAGTGCGCTGAGCCCACCTTCCATTCCAATGTTTGGAATAGCTTATGCGAGTGTTGATCCAGTTCCGGGTATTGATATTATTGTGGAAAGAGATCCTGAAGATAACTCAATTAGTGTTGGCGGCTGTTGGAGGGAAGGTAAACTTTTAGTTAAAAGTAATCAAGGTCAATGGAAATGTGTGAGTAAAGCTTGGGCTAAGAAAAAGTTTGCTGGAAACAAAGCCTATTCAAAAAAAGAGGTTGATAAATTGCAAAATAATAAATGTGGTTCAACGCATGGTCAGCATAATAGAGGTCCTCGAGGCTAAGCTGCGCTACGCAGAGAATTAAGGTACTCGGTTAGATACCCCATTGAAAGTGAACAAAAGTTTGTAAGGCGGTTGAGCGATACAGGTTTAAGCTGAATGCCCGTAAATTAAAAAAATTCCTTAATAACAAATATTTTCACAGCCTAAAGATGCCGACGAATAATATTAAAGGATAATCTTACAGGATACAGTTTAAAAGGGGGGCGTATATCATCTTTCGAGCATTACTTTCTTGCCATGTAACCGCTAAATACTGCTAATGCAAACAACACTTCTTAAATTTCTTGCCACTGCCACAGGGACATTGGTCATTTCTACCGACATTACGGAAAGGATTTGCAACCGGCTCCTCATCGATTTGATCGAGTTCTAGTAGAGCATCAGTGGCAAGATCTTGTCCCAGCATACCCACCCCAGAAACCAACATTTCGAGGGTTTCAAAACAGCCTTTGGTATCGGGTAGTTGTTGGTAAAGCTCAGGCTCTTGCTCCGCCATGGCCGGTTCATCGATAAAGCGAGTGAGGATAAAATTAAGCACCGATAAAGTGCGAATGGCTTCTTGATTATTATCATCATCTTCCGGTAAAAACGATTTCCACCCTCATATAACCAATCGAAGGCTTCTAAATAACCTTTTGAGAAGTCTAACAATGCCTTATTGGGCTTAAATTTGGGGGTTAAACCTATTTTGTTTGGCAGATTGAGTGTTTCACCACTATCGAAAATTAAAATACAGTAGTCCCACCATTCGATTAATTCGCTTGCTGCTTCATCGAAAGGCATTATCTCTTGTTGTCGCGGAATGTCTGACTCTTGCTTTAAAACCAGCTGAGCAATCCACTCTTCTGGCGGTACTATTTCCGGTGAAGAGGCGATCGCGGTGACAAAGCCGACACAAAAGTGCATATTTTCAAACTGTTGCTTGATATCTTGCAAACTAAAGCTTTGCTGCATTTGATTGAATTTAAATGGCTTCATAGGTGGCTCTATGCTTATGTTGTATTGGCGACGAGTTATTATAGCAATTTTTTTATCAAGGGATATAGACTAATTAGTCCGCTAGACCAACCAGTCAAGGTTAATTAATGCTTACTTTTTAAGCTAATTAGTATAAAATGCGCGCCGCGAGTCAGTGGCATTGCGCCATTTCAATTATTCACCCTCTTTCAAGGCTTTAAACTGTGATATCAACCGCTAACATCACCATGCAATTTGGGGTAAAACCTCTTTTTTGAAAATATATCGATCAAATTTACTTCGGGTAATCGCTATGGCTTAATTGGCGCCAACGGTTGCGGTAAGTCCACATTTATGAAAATTCTTTCCGGTTCACTTGAGCCTTCTGCTGGGCAGGTCATGACCGATCCCAATGAAAGAGTTGGCGTTTTAAGTCAAGATCAGTTTGCGTATGAAGATTTTTCAGTCATAGACACTGTGATTATGGGGCATGGCGAATTGTGGCAGGTTAAAAAAGAGCGTGACCGCATTTATTCGTTACCTGAAATGAGCGAAGATGAAGGTATGTTGGTGGCAGATTTGGAAACTCAGTTTGCTGAGATGGATGGTTACACCGCTGAATCTCGTGCCGGTGAATTATTACTAGGCCTCGAAATTCCCAAAGAACAGCACTTTGGGCCAATGAGTGAAGTGGCTCCCGGATGGAAATTAAGAGTTCTATTGGCGCAGGTCTTGTTTGCCGAACCGGATATCATGCTACTTGATGAGCCCACCAATAATTTGGATATCAACTCAATTCGTTGGCTAGAAGATATCCTCAAACAGCGTCATTGCACCATGATTATTATTTCTCATGATCGGCATTTCTTAAACAGTGTTTGTTCCCATATGGCGGATCTTGATTTTGGTGAAATAAACCTGTTTCCTGGTAATTATGATGAGTTTATGATCGCAGCTACCCAAGCAAGAGAACGATTAATGTCTGAAAATGCCAAGAAAAAGACTGAAATAGCGGAATTACAATCCTTTGTCAGTCGTTTTTCAGCTAATGCATCTAAAGCCAAACAAGCAACTTCTCGTGCTAAGCGATTAGAAAAGATAGAGCTGGCGGAAGTTAAAATTTCTAGCCGAGTGAGTCCTTTTATCCGTTTTAAACAGGAAAAGAAGTTATTTAGATTAGCCTTGGAATTAGAAAACCTCGCCAACGGTTATGATGAGTTATTATTTAAAGATTTCAACTTGATGCTTGAAGTCGGTGAGAAGGTTGCCATCATCGGTCCTAATGGAATTGGTAAAACCACCTTGTTAAAAACCTTGGTCGGTGAATTACCGGCTAAAAAGGGTGAAGTTAAATGGTCAGAAAACGCCAGCATTGGCTACTATGGGCAAGATAACACCGAGCATTTTACGCAAGACCAGTCGGTTTACGAATGGATGAACCAATGGCGTCGTAAAGGCGAAGATGAGCAGGCAATTCGAGGAATTTTGGGGCGTATGTTATTTTCTCAAGATGATATTAAAAAATCGGTTAGTAAATTATCCGGTGGTGAAAAAGGCCGTATGCTTCTCGGTAAGTTAATCCAACAGCAGCCTAATATTTTGCTAATGGACGAGCCGACTAACCATATGGATATGGAATCGATCGAAGCATTAAATCTGGCTTTAACGCACTATGAAGGAACGCTTATTTTTGTCTCCCATGATCGAGAGTTTGTTTCTTCATTAGCGACCCGAGTTTTTGATATGAGCGAAAAGGGAATCGTACATTTTGAAGGAAACTACGAAGATTATCTTAAAACCAAAGGAATTGAATAGGTGGTTAAAAGGGGCTTAAAAGAAATAAGTTAGTTATTCCCGAGCCACTCCGTCATTCCCACGCAGGAGGTTTACACTAGTGCGAGTACCCTATCTCGTTCCCATGGTCCCCC
This sequence comes from Enterobacterales bacterium, assembly GCA_030949565.1. Classification (GTDB taxonomy): domain Bacteria; phylum Pseudomonadota; class Gammaproteobacteria; order Enterobacterales; family Kangiellaceae. The sequence continues at coordinate 89,322 of JAUZSK010000079.1, read as the reverse complement.
GTGGGAAAGCATACCATAACAATGGGGGGCAAGCCGATTTTACTATGTTGAGCGCTTTTTCCAACCATTTTATTAGTTTCTTCCATTGCACTTTTGACTTGAATTCGCGTTCTAGTCTATTTTTTTACTTTGCTCAGCATGGGAATAATTGCTGGCGCTGGATATAATTATTAGGTTTCTATAACGGCCTATGCTAGTATCCCAATCGATTAATACAGGGGAATGTGGTGAAAATCCACGGCTGTGCCCGCAACTGTAAGTAGAATTGGATTGTTGTCCCATCTATAAGCCAGAGCACCTTGTTAATCGACTTTAAATTCACTATTGCGAGCGGGTAACTCGTCAGGGCTTTAAATCGTGCCATATACACCAAAATCAATTAATGTTCCTTTGTTTGCCGCTGACAAGCTATGCTGGCGGGTCGATGAACAGGTTATTTTACAGAACATTAGCCTTAATATCCCCAAGCAAAGTTTTGTAGGTATTATCGGACCTAACGGTTCGGGTAAATCCTCGTTGCTCAATTGTCTTTATCGCAAGATCAATGCAACGAGTGGTCAATTAGACTTTAATCAGCAGGATATACACAGCTACAGTCGGCGAGACTTGGCAAAACAGATTGCGGTTTTACAGCAGGAGCCTTCTTATCAATTTGAGCTTCGTGTTGATGAAGTGGTGGCAATGGGATTGATCCCACAAAGCTCACTACTTTCTATTTCTAGGGTGCAAGATACTGACGCGATTAAACAGGCTTTAACCGATGTTGGGCTCAAAGATAAGTCTGAAACCATTTTTAATCATCTTTCTGGTGGCGAGAAGCAGCGAGTGCTTATTGCAAGGGCCTTGGTTCAAGGTGCACAAGTTCTGCTACTCGATGAGCCAACCAATCATTTGGATATTGCCCATCAAATTGAAATTTTACACCTGATCAAAAACATGAATTTAAGCGTAATCCTTAGTTTACATGACTTAAATTTAGCGGCCGCCTATTGTGATCATCTGATTTTATTAGATAAAGGGCAAGTGATCGCACAGGGCAGTCCGCAACAAGTGCTAACCACAGACAATTTAAAACAGGTATTTAAAGTCGAGGCTCAGGTGTCAGAATCAGCATTTCATCAGCAGCACCAGATTAGCTACGATTTAATGCCCCAACCCGATCAGCTAAATAGCTCGGACACCTTAACTCAAGCGACACCACATCGAAAGGCTATCCATCCGGCCAAGGAGCAAGCGCATGAGTAGCGCTATTGTCTCTGTGATTAACCCTTATCATTGGAAACTTGTGGCAGCCTTGTTTTTCTTGATCTTCAGCTTTCTGTTTGCCTTGAGTGCGGGTGATGTGGATATATCGATGACGCAAATTTTTCATTATTTGAGTCATTGTGTGAGCCTTCAAGATGGGGCGACAAGCTCGCCAATGGGATGTGAAATGGCGCCCTTGTATCAAAAAATCATCTGGCAGATCCGATTACCACGATTATTTTTAGCACTATTAACCGGCATTGGGCTATCTATTTGTGGCTTGATTTTACAGGCAATTACACGCAATCCGCTTGCCGATCCCTACTTATTTGGAATATCTTCCGGTGCTTCATTAGGTGCGGTGTTAGTGATGGCTTTTTTAGCTAGTGCAGGTCTGTCGATTACGCTTGGCGCCTTGGTCGGCGGTGCGTTTTCAGTATTTCTTATGCTGATATTAGCTGGTCGCTCGATGCTATTGGTTGAGCGACTGGTGCTTTCCGGTGTGGCGGTTTCTTTTATGCTCGGAGCTTTTACTAGCTTAGTGCTCTATTTTTCGACCCCAGAAGTGGCATCCTCTTTACTGTTTTGGATGATGGGGAGTTTCTCCAATGCCACTTGGCAAGCCTTGTCACTGCCTGCGCTGGTTATTTTGATTGGTTTTTGTATTTTCTTTATTTATCGACATTGGATCAATGCGCTGCAAGCCGGTGATGATACGGCAATCAGTCTTGGGATCCCAGTGGATACTTTACGCCTATCGATGCTGTTAGTTTGCTCCGCAATTACCGCCGTACTGGTAGCTAAAGTCGGCGGTATTGGGTTTGTGGGTTTAATGATTCCCCATATCTGTCGAATGCTAGTCGGCTCGCAGGTTAATAAATTATTACTAATGTGCGTGTTATTAGGTGCTGCATTTATGCTGTGGGTGGATCTCATCTCGCGGAGTTTACTGGCGCAACAGGTATTACCCATCGGTATAGTGACTTCAGCTGTCGGTAGTCTCTTTTTCTTTATTATTTTAAAAACAAAACGATTAAGAAGATAAAATCGCGCCCTTGGTGGCTTCGGAGAAACAAGTGAAAGATATAAATAAAAAACATAAAATAAAATCGCAGAAACTGAAGCAAAAGGTAGATGCATCAATCGCTAAAGCAACCGAAGAACGCGGTTTAGTGTTACTCATTACCGGCAATGGAAAAGGCAAATCTACGGCTGGTTTCGGTGTGGTCACTCGTTGCGTTGGTCACGGTTATAAAGCGGCTGTGGCACAGTTTATTAAAGGCGATTGGGAGTGTGGTGAGCGTCATTTACTTGCCTCCCACGGGGTACCTTTTTCAGTAATGGCAACCGGTTTTACTTGGGATACCCAAGACCGCGAAGGCGATATTAAAGCCGCCACTGAGGTTTGGACTGAAGCAAAAAAATACCTAGCTGATGCTCGCTATCATGTGGTGCTATTGGATGAATTGACCTATATGCTGGGTTATAAATATTTGGATAAAGAGGATGTTATCCATGCCATTATCAACCGTCCGGCGGAACAAACGGTGGTGATTACCGGCAGAGGCGCAGGCAAAGACTTAAAACAAATCGCCGATACCATTAGTGAAATTAAAGATGAGAAACACGCCTATCGAGCAGGAATAAAAGCGCGAAAAGGAGTGGACTGGTGATGTTTCACTATAAAAACAAACCTTATGGCTTGTTATTTTTAGCCTTAGTTTACTGTTTTAATGTTTCGGCAAAAGAACCTAGTGCACAGCGAATTATTGCCTTATCACCGCATTCGGTTGAGATTTTATTTGCACTGGGTGTCGGTGATCGAATTGTGGCTACTTTAGAATATGCAGACTATCCACAAGCAGCGAAAAAAATACCTCGAGTTGGGAATTTTTCAGGTATAAAAATTGAGAAAATATTGGCGTTAAAACCCGACCTGGTGATTGCCTGGAAAGGCGGCAATAAAGCATCCGATTTAGAAAAAATTGAATCGCTAGGAATGAATCTATTTTATAGTCATCCGAAAAACGTCAATCAAGTGATTGAGGAAATTCTAGCTCTCGGAAGGTTAACAGGCACCCAAAATGTTGCTCGAAATTTGGCTAAAAAACTATCCAAACAATATCGGACGATTAAAAATAGCTACAGCGACAAAAGCAAAATAAAAGTTTTCTATCAACTTTGGCATAAACCGCTGCGTACTATTGGCGGCGATAATTGGCTTAACAGTTTGATCAGTGATTGCGGCGGGAAAAACATTTTTGAAAAGGCTAAAGCGCCCTATCCCGCAGTTAGTTTTGAATCAGTCGTGATGGCGATGCCTGAGGTCATTATCATTCCCGATAATTCAAAAAACTTTACGCATAAAGCAAAGCTGTGGTCAGCCTGGCCTGAGATAACGGCAGTTAACAAAGATCAAATATTTTCATTGGACGGTGACCTGCTACAGCGGTTTACACCGCGAGCGATTGAAGGATTGAGGCAACTTTGTAAAAGCATTGATCAAGCGAGAGACTCATTGACTAATCGTCAATAAACGAATTTGGAGCAATACTTAAAAGGATTTTTTATCGAGTGTTCCGAGTAAGAATCGGACAATTGGGAAGTTGGTGAGATGCCAACACTGCCCCCGCAACGGTGAAGCTAGATTGTGATTTTAATAAATCATCTCTAGATAAGTCCGGAGACCGACTCGATAACAATTTGCTAACAGGTCAATAAAATAACCGATCCTGACTTGTTAATTATAAAACCGACGCGGCGGGCGTCAAAATAAATGACCTAGCAAAGGCTAGGTTTTGAGGGTAATAGTATGTTTAACAAAATCCATCAGACGCGGGGTCTCATTGCGTCTTCTCTTGTCTGTTTTAGTTTCGTCACATCCAATGCTGTATTGGCAAAGGAAGACCAAGATAATATCTTGCAGGTGAGTGCCAATCGTATCGAACAAAATGTCAATGATACCTTAGCCACGGTGACCATCATCAGCCGCGAAGATATTGAAAGAATTCAACCCAAGTCAATTACTGAACTGCTTGCACAAGTCTCAGGCTTTGACTTTGTATATACCGGCGGCGCGGGTCAGCCTGCCTCCTTATTTGTTCGTGGTAGTAGTTCTGATCACACCTTAATTCTGGTGGATGGGATACGCGTCGGCTCTGCCACGCTGGGTAATAAAAACTTTGAAACCATTCCTGTAGCGCAGATAGAAAAAATTGAAATCGTGAAGGGACCGCGGGCGGCGCTTTGGGGCAGTGATGCGATTGGAGGTGTCATTCAGATTTTTACCCGACGTTTAAAACAGGGTGAATATTCGATTCAAGCATCAACTGGCTCAAATGGTTTTGTTGCGACCAATGTCAGCGCGGCTTTTGGTAGTGACAGTATTAATAATACCATCACAGCCAGTTTTGAACAGTATGATGGGATTGATGTATTTGATGATTCAAGTGCCACCACACCTGATTCAGAACCGGATTTGGATGGCTATCAACGTATTTCCGCTGCCATCCGAGGTGATTACAGCTTATCGGATAGCACCACACTCGATTGGGTGTTGCAGTTTGATCAAGGTGACAATCAATTTGATAATTCTTGGGGCGCTAATAGTAATGAATATGATAACCGCCTTTTAAATATTCGTTATCATTTTGTTGAAGGTGATTGGATTTCAGAATTCAGCGTTAAACAAAGTCGTGATGAATCTTTTTCTTTTGATAGCCGCGCTGCGCTGAAACAAGGTTCAACCTTTGTTACTGAGAGAAATCAGTTGAATGCTTTAACGCGTTACCAGTTGAGTGATGAGATTAGCTTTTCTGGCGGTTTTGAAAAATACTGGGAAGATCTCGAGGGTAGCCAAATTCTACAATTTGATGGTAGTTTTGCCAATTTTGATCAACAAAAACGCAATGTGAGTGCGTTATTTATTTCGAGCGTGGCTAAATGGGGAAATTTTTCAACAGAAGCATCCATTCGTTCGGATGATATCAATACCGTGGGCTCTGAGAATACCTTTAACCTAAGCGCTGGTTATCAGTTTCTAAATCACTACAATTTTTCCGCTAGCCGAGCCAAAGGTTTTAAAGCACCGACATTTAATGATCTCTACTATCCAAATTATAGTAATCCCGAACTACAAAGTGAAGTGTCTTACAATACTGAGTTTTTACTTAAAGGCGTGTGGGAAAATCAGTCTTTTTCTATCGCTCGTTTTGACAATCAAGTGAGTCAGTTAATTACATTCGTTTTTAATCCGGTTAATTTTTCTTTTCTACCTTTCAATATTGATCAGGCAAGCCTAAAAGGTTATGAGGCGATTTATCAATTTCGGCAGGGAAAATTAAGACATCAATTTAGCGCGAGTTATGTTGATGCGATCGATACTAGCCTTGACGCATTTAGCGGTCAGCCAAAGAATGAGCAGTTATTAAGACGGGCGAAGGAACATTATTCCTATGAATTGATTGCCGATCTCGGTGATTTTTCCTTCTATTCTCAGGTTAATTATTCAGGTCGTCGTCGAGACAATGATTTCTCAAGTTTTCCCGCGACTCCCGTCTATTTGAAACCCCGAGTGACGCTCAATCTGGGTTTTGGTTATCAGCTTAACCAGCAAACGGAATTAAAGTTTAAAATCACTGATTTTACTGAAAATGACCTCCCTAGTGTGGTTAATTACAATGTACCGGGGCGAGAAATGATGCTTTCGATCATTTATCGTCATTTTTAAGTTGTAGGCACTAATTTAAAGTAAATAATGGCTTTAAATTAGGCACAAACCTGGAAATTAGCCTTGTTTCGGCTCTTTCCAGGTTTTTTTTGCCAAAAATTCGACAATGTTAGCAACATAGGGGGCTAATAAGCCGCATTGGTTGTTATCTGGTGGAAAGCCTTGTTAAAATAAGATTAATGTAGGGGCAAAATGTCCCTTTTGCTGTTATACCCATTATCAATCAAGATGCATGATTCAGTGTTCAGCTAGGACACTTGAACAAGGCGCGGTTCGAAGCGAATGACTGGTCCTTTGCAAGAGCCGTAACGCTGTGCAAGTTTTCTAGCTGAGCACCCCTAGGGCAAGGCTATAAACAACCCTCATCTTTGTTGATAAATTTTGCGCTAGAATACTAGCCCTAAAATTCCTCACCTCAAATAGGATAATTTCTAGCCTTGCTGAAACCTGCATCTTGATTGATAATGGGTATATAACAATTAAATAGAGATAACAATGCCAAAAGCGAGTGATTTAAAACGCGGAATTGCAGTGGAATACAATGGAAAGCTCTTGTTAGTGAAACATGTCGATGTGCATAGTCCCAGTGCCCGAGGCGCAGCAACCCTTTATAAAACAAGGTTTGCTGAAATCGGCAGTGGTAGCAAGGTAGAACACAGTTTTAAAGGCGATGATATGCTGAGCGCCATTGATTTAAACCGCCGAGAGGTTAATTTTTCTTATCTTGATGGTGATGATTACATCTTTATGGACAATGAAGACTATAGCCAACATGGCTTCAAACAGGCAGATATCGAAGACGAATTGCTGTTTATTAATGAAGAGACTCAAGGTTTAAAAGTTTTAGAAGTGGATGGTCGAGCCATTGGTCTTGAATTACCTCAGTCGGTGGAAATGGTTATTACTGAAACTGACCCTTCCATCAAGGGTGCATCCGCGGCATCAAGAACTAAACCCGCGCGTTTTGCCACCGGTTTGACCATTCAAGTGCCAGAATATATTAGTAACGGCGAAAAAGTTAAAATTAATACTCAAGATAAGAAATTTATGGGGCGGGCTGATTAACTATGATGTTACGCGCCAAAGCCAAAGATTTTTTTGCTGAGTTACCCAAAATAGCGATCAATGCTGATGATATTCAGATCCTCAGCAAGGCATCAGAATATCGTGAAAACCTATTATCCTTGATTAAAAATGCTAAGCAGCGTATTTATATTACCGCACTTTATTTACAGGACGACGAAGCGGGTCAACAAGTTTTGCAAGCGCTTTATGAAGCGAAACAGAATAATCCGAAGTTGGATGTTAAAGTTTTTGTTGATTTCCTACGAGCGCAACGTGGTCTAATGGGGCATGCTAAGAGTGTTGGCAATGTGAGGCTTTATCGAGAAATGAATGATAAGTTCCAACATCCGATTGATATTTTGGGAGTGCCGGTTAAAAGTAAAGAGTTTCTCGGTGTGCTGCATTTAAAAGGTTTTGTGATTGACGATACTTTACTCTATAGCGGTGCGAGTTTAAATAATGTGTATCTTCAACAGCATAAAAAGTATCGTTGTGATCGCTACCATTTAATTCATAGTAAACAGCTTAGTCATTCTTTCGTCACTTTTTTGCAAAATAATTTTTGTAAAAAATGATGCGGTAAAATCATTGGTTAAACAAAATATACTAGGTATTAAACAACTGAAAAGTGCTATTCGGCGATTAAAAATTAAGCTAAGGCGATCCGAGTATTTTATAAAAAATCCGCTAGATGCTTCCGAAAATAGAGGTATATTTTTAACCCCGCTATTAGGGTTTGGTGGGCGCAAAAATAGACTAAACCAAACTATTTACGAATTAATAAAACAAACTAAAAAAGAATTGGTTATCTTTACACCCTATTTTAATTTTCCAGCAAAAGTTAACAAGGCGGTACGACAACAGTTAAAGCAAGGAAAAAAAGTCACTATTTTAGTGGGCGATAAAACGGCTAATGATTTTTATATTGCTGAAGATCAGCCATTTAATAAAATCGGAATATTACCCTATATTTATGAGACGAGTTTACGTCGATTTGTACAAAAACACCAAAAATTTATTGACCAAGATCTGTTGTCGATTAATCTATGGCTTGACCCTGGCAATAGTTTTCATCTAAAGGGTATTAGCTCAGATCAGTCTAATTATTTAATTACAGGCCACAATATCAACCCAAGAGCTTGGCGTCTGGATATAGAAAATGGCGTGTTAATTCAAGATCCGCAGCAGCAGTTGGCGGACAAGTTTAATCAAGAATTGGGCAATATTCTCTCCCATTGCTCGCAGGTTAAGCATTTCGAAGAAATAGAAACCATTGAGCAATACCGGCCAGAAGCCAGCAAACTGCTTAAGTCTGTTAAACGCGCCAAGTTAGATAGCATTTTAAATCGACTGCTTTAGTCGATTGGTGTCATGCTTATGACATCGAATGGTGGTAAAATAACAACATATATCAGTTGCTAAAGGTAATGCAATCCCGTTAGTAACATCTCATTAATTGATAGCAGGAGAATGGGCATGCTAAGAAATACAGAAAGCACTTATGGCAAGGTAACAATTATTATTCATTGGTTGATGGTCTTGATGGTGGTCACGCTACTCACGGTCGGTTTTATTATGGCCGATATGGACAAGGGGGCAACCCGAGATTCGATAATAGGCTTGCATAAAGCTAGTGGATTTGTTTTATTGTTGCTGGCTTTATTCCGTTGGTATTGGACCTTGAGTGGACAAAATCCTAAACCTATTGAAGGAATGACCAAAGCCGAAATAGGCATCAGTCATGCAGCCAAATGGACGCTTTTATTATTATTATTGATTATGCCGATTAGCGGTGTGCTGATGTCGATGTACTTTGGTTATGGTATCAGTGTTTATGGGCTGTTTGAGATCCCGAGTTTTTTAGCAAAAAATAAAGACTTGGGAGAAGCCTTTGAGGAAATACATGAAGTCATCGCCTATATCCTTATCGCTGTTTTTTGCACTACATGCTGCAGCCGCCTTAAAACATCATTTTATAAGCAAAGACAATACACTCAACCGAATGCTAGGCAAATAATATAACAGGTCGTACTATGAACATGGATGGAACTAAAAGCCAAAATACGTCTTATATGGTGACTGCCGCTGCATTTGTCATTCTGGTGGCGGGTTTTAAAGTCGCGGCGCCAATTATTGCTGAATTTTTATTGGCTTTATTTATTTCCGTTGTTTGTATTCCACCCATTAAATGGCTGAGCGAGCGCAAGGTGCCGCAGGGCTTAGCGATTTTAATCGTGCTTGTTTTGGTGCTGTCTTTTCTTGGCTTTGTTGGCTATTTAGTTGGTGACTCCATTCAGTCTTTTGGTGCAAATAAAGAAGTTTACGCGGAGAAATTGCATCAAAGCCTGGGCGGTATTTTTGAGTGGTTTGCGGATAAAGGATTACCCATAAAAAGTTTTGAGCTGGCGACCTTAATCGACCAATATGGTTTGGCTTTAGTCAGTCGAGTGGTTGGTGGTGTTAATTATATCTTCCAAGAATTCTTTATTATCTTTTTCAGTGTTATTTTTATACTTGCAGAAATGTCGAGCTTTCCGATCAAATTTGCTAGAGCATTTTCAGATAGCAAAGATAAAATGATTCACATCAACAAGGTATTGGATAAGGTGAGACACTATTTAGCCATTAAAACTGCGGCTAGTTTGCTAACCGGTTTTATTGTTTCAATCTCATTGGTATTTATCGGTGTGGATTATCCTTTTTTATGGGGAATGTTGGCCTTTTTACTCAATTATATTCCCAATATCGGTTCGATTATCGCTGCAATACCGCCGATTATCTTAGCGTTTGTTCAAATTGGTCCTTCTGCCGTATTGTGGACCTTTTTAACCTTCTTATTCGCTAATACATTGGTTGGCAATTACCTAGAGCCAAAATTTATGGGAAAAATGCTAGGGCTTTCGACCTTTGTGGTCTTTTTGTCCTTAATCTTTTGGGGCTGGATCTTCGGTTCCGTCGGTATGTTCTTATCCGTTCCATTGACCATGGCGATTAAAATAGCTTTGGAAAATAACCCAAAAACCCTTTGGATAGCGATTATGCTAGGGCCGGAGGACGTATCCGTTCCAGCGGATGTTGGAAATGTAGATAATCAACCTTCCCGTCAGAATTAAAACCTTGTTACATTTGCTACACCCCTTGTCATCGTTTTTATTCTACTATCAGCGATATGATTATCTATCAGCTGTTAATTTACCAATGGATCCGATTCAATGAATAAGAATAGTTACGAAGAGGCTTTTGGTGGCGTTAAGCGATTACTGAAAAATGCGTTGGATACACCGCTTGGACGTCCAGCTAAAAAAATATTAATTACCTTAGCAGGTGTTTTGGTCGTTGCGTTGGGCCTGTTATTGATAATCCTACCCGGCCCGGCCATTGTACTAATCCCTATCGGTTTGGCTATCCTTGCCTTAGAATACCCGCTAGCACGTCGTTGGTTGGGTCAATTTCAGAAACTCTTGTCCAGCGTAGCAAAAAGAGCGGATGATAAACTGGCGTCTTTAAAAAAGCGACGTTAGATCATTTGTGTAACTTTCCTGTCCGAAACGAATCATGTCAATACTGATGGTAAGCGAAGAGCGGCGCACTAGGATGTTAAGAAACAGCACTGTTAGCCGATAGATCAAGCAGGCGTCAGCCTATTAATGGACTATATTGATTAAAATACTCTTGTTCGACGAGTAGTAGAAGCAAACTTGGATCTAAATTGGTCATTCGAAAAACATCTAATAACCTCAAATACGAGATAATACTCGTGTACCTCTTTATACTCATTTTTGGTGGCTCAGTTTCCTTTTTTGTGTACCAAACCGGTAGTAGCATTTCAAGCGTCAACCATCGATTAACAGAACAACAGTTACCGCTTTTTAATAATATATCGGAGCTGGAGCACTGGCTTTATGAGCGTGAGAGAATTCTTTATGAACATTATGCCACCGAAGATAAGTTATCCGATATGCCTAAGTTGGCCTTCGCAAAGAAGCAAGTTGGTGGTTATTTAAATGCAATAAGCAAAGCCTTTCCCGAATAACCAGTCCATACAAAAACTGCTAGATCTAAATTCAAAAATTAATTTAAGCGCACAACAGATTATTCTTGTTTCGATCAAGACACACAATCACGCTGGGACCATGTGAGACAACTACTTGCTAGTGTGACTCGGATGGGACTCGATGCAAAACCGGTCATTAATGAGCTCAAGCTGAAAATTCAGCAACAGATAGCATTATCTAATCAGCATTCCAATAAACAATTATCAACCATGTCTTTTTTAGTTTTGGCTTTTAGTTTGGTGGTTTTAATTGTTGCACTTTTGGTCGGTTATTATGTGGTCAAAATGATCCGAACCAACTATGAAAAACGCAGAATGGCTTTGTTTATCGAAAAAAGCCCTATTGCCATCGCATCCATTAGTTTGCAAGGCGAGCTTGAGTTTGTCAATATTGCATGGCGTAAGGAGTATCCTAAGCTCGAAACCAGTGATTTTTATCAAACCATTAAACAGCGTTTGTCCGAATTTAGATCGTCAAAAAGTCATTTTTGCCAGTGGAATCTCTCAGATTCTGGTAATGATTTGCAGATAGCTTTTCATAAGGTTGCTAATCTCGATCAGGTGATGGTTTATATTGAGAATATTAGTGAGCGCGTTCAAGCACAGCGTGAATTAGAGTATATCGCTTATAATGATCCGTTAACCGGTTTGGCCAATACTAAAAAGCTTGAATTAGATATTGAAGAGCAGATCAGTAAAGACTTAGATGCACCTTTCTATGTTTTAACTGTCGGCATGAAACGTTTAAAACTAGTCTCTACCACGCACGGTTATTCGGTTAGTGATGCCTTGATAAAAGCCTTGGTTTTACGCTTAAAAACGGCATTATCCCCGCTGCACGATACTTTTAAAGTCTGTCGCTTATACCGTTTTACCGGTGCTAAATTATGCGTTTTATTAGCCAATACGGAAGCGAGTCCGATTCCGCCGTCTATTTTAGAACAAATCAATGGCTATTTGATGAACGCGATGGATAGTCCATTGCAGACTCTTTATGGTAATTTCTTTTTGGATTTTCAAACCGGCTGTGTGACTCATCCAGAACATGGTTTAAGTGCTAGTCTACTGCTTAAAAACGCCAATGCGGCATTGGCTGAGGCACAAAAACGAAATAACAATAGATTAACTGTCTTTGACAAGTCGATCAGCGAGAATGAACAAAAAAGGTATCAATTAGAAAATGATTTAAGGGCTGCCGATTTTGACCGTGAATTTTTCGTGGTGTATCAATCTAAAATTGGATTGCAAACATCCAACATGAACTCTATGGAAGCTTTAGTCAGATGGAATCATCCTGTTCACGGCTTAGTATCTCCTATAGAATTTATATCGATAGCTGAAACAAGTGGCGTGATATTATCCCTCGGTAAATGGGTATTACGCAAAGCGATTGAACAAACTAAGCAATGGCATGGGCAAGGTCTTAGTGATTTGCAAGTCGCCGTTAATGTATCACCAAGCCAACTTTTGTCTGCTGATTTTTTACAAGAAGTGACTAGCGCTTTAGCGGACTTTAAATTTGATGCAAAATTTTTAGAAATAGAAATTACCGAGGAAGTATTAGTCAGTGACCAAGTCGGCTGCGTTGAAGTCTTAAATCAAATAAGAGCATTGGGAATATCCGTTGCGGTAGATGATTTTGGGACGGGCTATTCCTCATTGGGTTACTTAAATAAGTTTCCACTATCTAAACTGAAAATTGATCGTTCCTTTGTGACGGCTATCGATACTGATAAAAACAACTATGCCATTGTGGAGGCGATTATAGCCTTGTCGAAAAGTTTAGGAATGAAAGTGATTGCAGAAGGAATAGAAACTGAAGCGGAGTTAAAAGTCTTAAAAGATCTCGCTTGTGATATCGGACAGGGCTACCTTTTTAGCAAACCTTTAACGGTTGAAGATTTTAGCAAATACTATCTTAGTTAATGCGCCTAGCAAAGACCACCCTTAGGCTAGAATGTTTCTGATGTGTTAAATAGCCCTCTATAGCAACGGGATAAAATTCGCTTGTTGCCCCAAAGTCCTTTAAAATGACAACCAAAAATATAATCGATAATTAATGGGGAAGTCCTATGTCTATTTTTGAAATCAAAAGCGATGAATATTTAGTGGTAAAAAAACAGCAGCATTGCTTGTTAATGGTGTTTAATCGTCCCAAAAAATACAACGCCTTTAGCCCCGAAATGTATCACACCCTAGCCAAAGCCTATTACCAAATACAACATGATCCTGAGATTCGCTGTGGTTTGTTGATTGCCATGGGTGATCATTTTACGGCTGGATTAGAATTAGAAAAATGGGCACCAATTTTCGCCAGTGGCAAAGCGCCTCAACTAGAAGCTGATGAGATTGATCCCTTTGGCGTGCAGGGTGAAAGATTAACCAAACCGATTGTTATGGCGGTTCAAGGTATTTGTTTTACTGTCGGTTTAGAATTAATGCTAAATACCGATATTCGACTAGCAACGGCGGATACTCGTTTAGCTCAAATTGAAGTAAAACGAGGGATTTTTCCCTGTGGCGGTGCGACGGTGAGATTACAACAGCAAATTGGCTGGAGCAATGCGCAACGCTATTTGATGACGGGCGATGAGTTTTCTGGTGAAGATGCTTATCGAATGGGGCTGGTGCAACAAATTGAACCTTTAGATAATATCCATAAGGCGGCTTGGCAAATTGTTGAAAAAATATGTAAAGTGGCGCCGCTGGGCGTTCGGGCTAGTCTTAACTCGTCACGCATTGCTCAGTTGCAAGGCGAAAATGCCGCGCTGGATTGTTTATTTAAAGATCTAGGACCTGTGGCGCAAAGCGAAGATGCAAAAGAAGGCGTTCAGTCCTTTTTAGAAAGGCGTGACGCGGTATTTAAAGGTCAGTAAAAAGTATTGTTTGGTGACTATTTTTGTAAAAAAAAGAGGGCGGTACAGCGGCCCTCGGAACGACAACTAGGATTAAACCTGTTTAGACTGGAAAATAGTTTTAAAGCGCAATGAACCGCTATATTAAATTAAGCTTCAAGCAAATAATTTAGCGGCACGATTTTTACCACCGAGATCAAAAACTTGAGTTAAACCTGCATCCGTTAACTTTTGTTTAGCCATTTGGCTGCGCATACCTGATGCACAATAAAGCATAACCTTACATTCTTTAAACTCTTCTACTTGAGTTTCAATATTGTCTAAAGGTACATTGATAGCACCGTTTAGATGTCCTTTTGAAAACTCGTCAGGGCCACGTACATCGATTAATAGAGCGCCCTCTTGAATCAGCTGTTTAGCTAGCGCTTCATCCACTGGCTTGCTCCATGAACCAAAAAATTTTAAAACCTTTTCATACATCCAAGAAAGCGTACAAAAGTGGGTGAATATCACAATGGCTTGCAAAATCATCAGCATTCCACCAGTAATATAGGCAGCCATGGGTAAGCTCACAATAAAGAAAATAGCAGCCATGCTATTCATGATACCGGCAGCAAAACAAGCAAGTCGACGTTGCAATGGATTAGGTGGAAGCGGTTCAGCTTTTAACGCCTTAGCAATTACTTTGTTATAGAATAAATCCATTGGATGACCGGCAGGAAAGAAGAAAGCCAAAACTCCTAAAAATGCCACCGTAAATAAAACGGCGGGGCTTTGGATAACGAGGCCATAAATAGCGATAAGTGAGCAGGTTGCGGGGGTAAATCGAAGCCCCATATCAATCTGCCTGAGTTGCTCGGAGTTGTAATCTTTATAACCTTGTTGCTGCAGGTTTCTGTGCTGCATTGATAATTCACATGTGGTTGTCATAAGTAGCCTTTAAAGTTTCAATTGTGATGCCCGTCGTTTCTATAACCTAAAACAAGTATTTTTTAGGCTAGTCACATGGTTGCATAATTTGGATACTATTTATATTAGCCCTTACTTTGTTAGGGACACTATATTAGTTGTGTCTAATATATGGTGTTATTGGGTAAAAAGTCAAGGTTTGCTTAGGATCGTTTGGTTGTTAACGGCGCTTTTGATAGATTATTTCTATCATTTGCAGCATTGGTCACCCTAATGAAAGTGCTATATAACTTTTCAATTGAACTTTCTTTGCACCATTTTGGTGCAAAATTTAGGAGAACTTTGTCAAAAGTGGCAGAAATGCACCAAAATGGTGCAAATTATCAAATTTAATCAAATGATGCACCAAAATGGTGCATCCTGTGCTGCTTGAAGAAATTCGGCGTTTTTGTTTTTGTAACGCGAATGGGCTAGAATTAGATACCTAAATCCCATTGAATAAAACAATAATGAAAATAATAATAAAGTTAGGCTTGAATTCAAATCATCCTCTAATCATTCTGTTTAATGCATTATTGCTAGTCTTTTGTTTAGTCTATATTCCACAAGGAAAAGCAGAAATTGCTCCAAGTAAGTGGCAACTGCTCACTCAGCCTATCTATAAAAGTGATGAGAAAAAAGAGCTGGTCGGTAATGGTTGGCTTATTGTTACAGAGCAAGATAATGTTCGGCTATCCTTTTGGCTAGAAATATCAAAAAATGGACAACTTGGGCGATGGCTAGGTGAACTTCGAACCAGCATAAATATTGAAGGTTTTGATTTTAGTTATTTGGCTGTAGATAATAAGAAAAACAAATTGCCGCATGAACGAGCGACAACGCAACCTAGTTTATTGGTCGCCCAAGGCAATACTGGTGAATCGATTAAAATATACAGGTTTACCTTTCCAATTGAATGGGACGGGATCGCTAAGCTGCTAGACGCCCAATCAATCGATCTTAGATACCGAACCTTCGAACACCCCAAAGTTGTCAGTCATCAACTGATTTCAACCAGTGGTCTTAAGTCAAAACTAAAGGAATTATTACAAACCATTAAAAGCAATCCAGCAACCCGATTTTATGTTTTATCGCGAAAGGAAATTGAATCAATTGTGATTGAGCAGTTACCGGCAGTTTTTAAGCAGAAGGTTTTTAGTAAGATTCGAATGAAACTTGGGGGAACAATGGATCGAGTTAAGCTCTCTGATCAAGAGGTCAATAATCGGTCCTTCAATCAAGTGATGGAATTAATAGAAGTTCGCTTACAAAGTTGGAATAATAAAACTAAAAAAGCTCATAAAGCTATCTATGATCAAGAACCTAATTGGATGGATATGAATCTTTGCCCTAAATCGGATTTAAATTATTGCCACAATATTGGTAGACAAGGTGTGGTGAAAAATCAAAGTAGCATGCATCGAATGCTTGGAATGGAAGTCCATAACTACGGAAAAATACGCGGAGTGATTTGGCGTTCAAAGAATTCAATTGTGAAAATTACGGGTGGTCGCGTAGACTTTAGCCAAGAGCCAAAAATTATACGAGCAGATACGGGTGGCTATTACTACTTATTTTCGGATAAGCAAGGGCGAGTCAATGAAGTGATTCACGTCGATAATATAAAAGTTCTCTAGTCAAATCTATGGCGAAATTAAAATTAAGATTTTGTTAGACCTTGCCAATTATTTGTTTATTAGCCTGACATCTTAGCCGGGTTTCATATGCCTCGATTGGCTAAAAAGCATTCCATCGAGGCTACATATTTCTGCGATATTGTCCACCGACTTGATACAAGGTGTGTGAAATTTTACCCAGCGAGCAATATTTAGTCGCTTCCATTAACACTTCAAAGATATTTTCATTGTCTAATGCGGCTTTTTTGATAGCTTCGATTTGAGTGTCAATCTGATCACTATTAGCTTTATTTAAACGGGCTAACATGTCAATTTGATATTTCTTTTCTTCATCGGTGGAACGGATGACTTCTTCTGGAATAACGGTGGGAGAGCCTTCACTGGATAAGAAGGTATTCACGCCGATGATCGGGTATTCGCCAGTATGTTTAAGGGTTTCATAGTGCATGGATTCTTCTTGAATCTTGGAGCGTTGATACATGGTCTCCATTGCGCCAAGTACGCCACCGCGCTCACTGATGCGTTCAAACTCGATTAAAATGGCTTCTTCTACTAAATCCGTGAGCTCTTCAATAATAAAAGAACCTTGTAGCGGATTTTGATTTTTATTGAGCCCTAACTCACGATTAATAATTAATTGGATTGCCATGGCGCGTCTGACCGAGGCTTCGGTTGGGGTGGTGATGGCTTCATCATAGGCATTGGTGTGTAAAGAATTGCAATTATCGTAAATGGCATACAGCGCTTGCAGCGTGGTGCGGATGTCGTTGAAATCTATTTCCTGCGCATGCAAAGAACGCCCCGATGTTTGAATATGGTATTTAAGCATTTGTGCGCGAGAATTCGCCTTGTATTTATGCTTCATCGCTTTGGCCCAAATTCTACGCGCAACGCGTCCGATGACTGCATATTCTGGGTCAACACCATTGGAGAAAAAGAAACTAAAATTAGGTGCAAATTTATTGATGTCCATACCGCGCGCTAAATAATATTCAACAAAGGTAAAACCATTGGACAAGGTGAAGGCTAACTGAGAAATAGGATTAGCACCGGCTTCAGCGATATGGTAGCCAGAAATTGAAACGGAGTAAAAATTACGAATATTTTTCTCGATAAAATATTGCTGCACATCACCCATTAAACGCAACGCGAATTCGGTGGAAAAAATACAGGTGTTTTGCGCTTGATCTTCTTTCAAAATATCCGCTTGGACGGTCCCGCGCACTTTTTGAATGGTGTCATATTTTATTTTTTCATAGATGTCTTTGTCTAATACTTGATCACCGGTGATCCCCAAGAGCATTAATCCGAGTCCATCATGGCCTTCGGGTATTTCACCTTGGTAGCAGGGTAGAGGTAATTGCTTTTTTGCATAAATTGTCGTAATTTTTTTTCTAACCGACTCTTCTAATGCTTGCTGTTTAATATATATTTCACATTCCTGATCGATAGCGGCATTCATAAAAAAACCGACCAAAATAGGCGCTGGACCATTGATGGTCATGGAGACCGAAGTGGTGGGTTGGGTCAATCGAAAGCCAGAATAGAGTTTTTTAGCATCATCCAGACAACAAATAGAAACGCCTGCATTTCCAATTTTACCAAAAATATCCGGTCTCAGATCGGGATCATCACCGTACAATGTGACCGAATCAAAGGCTGTAGAAAGTCTGGCAGCTGGCATACCCTTACTGACATAATGAAAACGGCGGTTAGTGCGTTCTGGACCACCTTCACCGGCAAACATGCGAGTCGGATCTTCGCCTTCACGCTTAAACGGAAAAACGCCTGCGGTGTAAGGGAATTGCCCTGGAAAATTTTCTTGCAGTTTCCATTTTAAACGGTCGCCCCAGCCTTGATATTTTGGTACCGATATTTTAGGTATTTTTTGCCCCGAAAGTGAGAGGGTATGTGTTTCAACCTTAATGCTTTTATCTCTGACCTGATATTCGAAAAATTCTTGTTGGTAGGCACTGCATTCTTTTTCCCAGTTTTCTAGCAACAGACTATTTTCTCGGTCGAGTTTAAGTTCAATATTTTTTTCTAGCTGCTGTAATTTTTGTTGGAGATCCCGATTGTTTGCTTCATTATCATATTCTATTAAAGACTGTTGCGTTTGCTTAACCGCTTGCAGCTTTTGAGCTTGCTCTGCTTGTTGTTGCGCTCGCTCATCATAGGCGCGATTATTTTCCGCAATTTCAGCGAGATAACGGGTTCTTTTCGGTGGAATGATAAAGGGTTGTTCAGTGAGGTTAGTGACTAGCGGCTGTTTTGATTGAAGCGCGCCATTGGTTTTTTTCTCAATGATTTTCATGAGACTAAAATACAGCTGATTGGTGCCTGGATCATTAAAGAGACTGGCGATGGTGCCATAGACCGGCATTTCGCTGGTAGCTTGGTCAAAGCGTGTATGATTGCGTTGATATTGTTTTTGCACATCTCGCAGAGCATCCTGTGCACCGCGTTTATCAAATTTATTGATGGCGATTAAATCGGCAAAGTCTAGCATATCGATTTTTTCAAGTTGAGTCGCCGCGCCGTATTCTGGAGTCATAACATACATCGCGATATCCGAGTGCTCTTCAATTTCGGTATCTGACTGTCCAATGCCCGAGGTTTCCAAAATCACTAAATCAAAACCTGCCGCTTTAACGATATCCACCGCATCATGAATGTGTGGGCTAAGCGCTAAGTTCGATTGACGGGTTGCCAGAGAGCGCATATACACGCGTGGATCATCGATGGCATTCATACGAATACGATCACCCAGCAGGGCACCGCCGGTTTTTTCGTTTAGAAGGATCAACCGAAATAATAGCGATATTTTTATCTTCAAAATCCATCAAAAAACGTCTGACTAACTCATCCACTAGTGATGATTTTCCAGCGCCTCCAGTGCCCGTGATCCCCAAAACAGGAACTTTTGATTGAGCCGCTTTTGTACGCACCTGATCAAGTAAGTTTTTTTTTTGAAGCTTCGGAGAAATTTTCTGCCGCTGAAATAAGTTTGCCAATTTCGCGTTGTTGATGAACCTGGGGCACTGCGGCTATATTATTGCGTTTTTCAGTTAAGTCACCGGTAGCAAAGTCGGAGCGTTTAACCAGATCATTGATCATGCCTTGCAAGCCCATTGTACGACCGTCATCGGGGGTAAAAATTCGCGCCACACCGTAAGCTTCAAGTTCTTTGATTTCTGTAGGCAGTATGACGCCACCACCGCCAGCAAACACCTGAATATGGCTGCAATGAGCCTCGGCTAATAAATCCACCATATATTTTAAATATTCAACATGACCGCCCTGATAGGAAGTCATCGCGATGGCTTGTACATCTTCTTGAATGGCGCAGTTGACCACCTCTTGTACTGAGCGGTTGTGCCCTAGATGGATGACCTCGCAACCTGTGGCTTGAATGATTCTACGCATAATATTGATTGCAGCGTCATGTCCATCAAATAGAGAGGCTGCCGTCACCATACGGATTTTATGTTTGGCTTTATAGATGCTTAGAGAGTCGGTGTGACTGTGAGTCATAGGTGGTTCCTAAAAAAAGCCGATTGAGTTTGCTTGCTTATCGCTTCAGAAAAGTAAAAAGCGGTTAAAGATTAAGCCCTTATTATAGCAAATAAGCGCTAAAGAACGAAATTCTTAGCTGAACATTATCCCCACATAGAACGGCCTAAGTAAGATGTAGCGAGTGTGTTGTAACGCCATAATTCCGTAGGGTCAACTGACTGAGTTATGCTGTTTTCGCTGATATGATGATTAACGATAGCTAATCTGACCAGTCAGAAATACATTCAATATTGGCTTAACAAGGCGATTTTTGAAGTTCAATTCGGTTTTTTATGGTTTAAACCAATGGTTTAATCCATTTAGCCAGCAGTTGTACCCATTCATCATCGTCATTAAGACAGGGAATTAATTGCGATGAACGCCCGCCCGCCGCGATAAACTGCTCCTGACCACGCATACCAATTTCTTCCAAAGTTTCTAAGCAATCGGTCACAAAAGCCGGGCAAACCACTACCAAGTCCTTTTTCCCCTGCGCCGCAAGCTGCTCGATCATCTGCTCAGCACTCGGTTCAAGCCATTTAGCGCGACCCAGACGAGATTGAAAGCAAACTGAGTAGTCCTGCGGTGATAAACCCAGCTTGGCCACCACTTTTTGTGTAGTTTGCATGACTTGGTGGCGATAACAGGTTTTATGCGCCTCTGACGGCTGATCGCAGCAATCTTGGCTGTGCAAACAATGCGACCCGGTGGGATCGGCTTTCTTAAGATGGATTTCAGGCAGTCCGTGGTAACTAAAAACCAAATGGGGTTGGGCGTTAGCTTTACTGTCTAAGAAGGGTTTTATTTTTGCAGCTAGCAACGCGGTGTAATCGGGATCGGCATAAAATAAATCAATGGTTTTGAGTTTTAACTTGAGATCTCGCTGCTGAATGACTGTTTCTGCTTGCTTGATGCTGGTGGTCACAGTGCTATCGGCAAAATGAGGATATAGCGGGATAAAAATCACTTCATCAATGCTTCCGAGTTCACTGATAGCCAACAATTGGCTTTCAATACTAGGGCTTCCGTAGCGCATCGACAGAAAAACGGGTTGCTCGACTTGTCGTTTCAGTTTCTCTAAAAGCTGACGAGAATAAACCAACAAGGGTGAGCCTTGGTCAGTCCAGACTTTCTGATAAGCCTTAGCCGATTCTTTTGGTCGGCTGGGTAACACCAGTAGGCTAAGCAATAAACGACGAATGATCCAAGGCATTTGTAAAACCCAAGGGTCCATCAGAAACTCATCCAAGTAATCGTGCAATGCGGCAGCGGTTGGCGCATCTGGCGAACCGAGATTAGCCAGTAAAACGGCAGTTTTTGTCATTTAGAACAGCAGTTTGGTTAAGGTAGCGGTATTCTAGTTGATGTGTGGTGATATGTCATCTTTGGGTGAGTTCATTGCAAGCGAAGCGCGGCAATCTATCGCTTGGGCTATGAGATGCCGCTGATCATTGCTAGCGCTTTTATATCGAGCAACAGTGCGTTTAAAGATGATTTAAGTCAATAACGGGCTATTTCCTGAAAAATAACTCATCCGACCAGTTGAAATTATCCAGTAAAGATGCCACACTTAAAACATACAAGCTGTCGACTTTTTTTCAATAGGCTACAAAATGACTCAATATAGCGCGCCAATTGCCGATCTTAAATTCCTTTTCGATGATGTTTTCAATTTTTATGAGCATTACCAAAAGTATCCTGAATACCAAGAGGCAACTCAAGACTTAGTTGAGATGATTATGGAGGAGTGCAATAAATTTTGTTCCAGCGAGCTTTCACCCCTCTACCAGTCAGGTGATAAGGAAGGTTGTCATTTTAACGATGGCGAGGTTACTACGCCTAAAGGTTTTAAAGAGTCTTATCAAACCTATGTGGAAGCCGGTTGGCAAGGGCTGGCTCATCCAGTGGAATACGGTGGACAAGGTTTACCGCCTTCAATTGGATTGGTCCGTACTGAAATGATGGCGACGGCTAACTGGGCTTGGGCCATGTATCCTGGCTTGTCACTGGGCGCCATGAATACGCTGATTGAACATGCCAGTGAGGCACAAAAGCAATGTTATTTGCCTAAATTAACCTCTGGCGAATGGGCGGGGACTATGTGTCTAACCGAGGCTCAATGTGGGTCAGATTTAGGTCAGATCCGAACAAAAGCGGTACCCAATAATGATGGAAGTTATGATATTACGGGAAGTAAAATTTTTATTTCTGCCGGTGAGCATGATTTAACAGATAATATTATTCATATTGTTTTGGCCAAACTACCGGATGCGCCCAAAGGCACTCGCGGGATATCGGTATTTATTGTGCCTAAGGTTTTAGTCAATGATGATTCGAGTTTGGGACAGAAAAACGCGGTGACCTGTGGTTCGATAGAGGATAAAATGGGGATTAAAGCATCCTCAACCGCTGTTCTAAATTTTGATAATGCAAAAGGTTTTTTGATTGGCGAGGCCAATCATGGTCTGGAATATATGTTTACTTTTATGAATACGGCTCGGATCGGAACCGCCATGCAGGGCGTAAGTAGTTCAGAATTAGCTTTCCAAATATCACTGCCCTACGCGAAAGAGCGGATTTCAATGCGTTCACTATCGGGGATTAAAAAACCAGAATTAGAGGCCGATCCTATTATTGTGCATCCCGATGTGCGAAAAATGTTGATGATGCAAAAGGTAATTTCTGAAGGTGGTCGCGCCATGATTTACTATGCCGGCAAAATTGTGGACAACTTAAATCTAGCCAAAAATGAAAAAGAGAAGGCAAAATATGATGATCAGCTTGGATTTTTGACACCCATTTTAAAAGCCTTTTTGACCGAATTGGGATTAGAGTCGGCTAACTTGGGTATGCAGGTTTTTGGTGGTCATGGTTATATTAAAGAATGGGGTTTAGAGCAGATTGTGCGAGACGCGCGCATCTCAACCTTGTATGAAGGCACTACCGGTATTCAAGCACTTGATTTATTAGGCCGGAAAATACTGATGCAAAGAGGCCATAGCTTACAAAATTTTGCTAGAGAAATACTTGGCTATTGTAAAGATCATAGTATGATTTCGGATAATCCCCATGGTCGTCGTATGAATAAGTTTATTTGGCCACTGAGCAAAGCGGTGCTTAATTGGCAGCAGTATTCGCTTCGTTTGGCATTAAAGGCGCGCAAAAACCGTGATATTGTCGGAACGGCATCGGTGGATTATTTAATGTTTTCCGGCTATATCACCATGGCCTATATGTGGACCATGATGGCACAAAAAGCCAATGAAAAAATTGCAGAAAAACCGGATAATATTGAATTTTATCGCGCTAAAGTGAGAGCTGCAGAGTTTTATTTCGACCGCGTATTCCCACGAATCAAGAGTTTATCTACCACCATGATGAGCGACCCCAAAAGTATTATGCGATTGGATGATGATTCTTTTTCTTTTTTGTAATTGTTATACCAGTGATCCGATAATTGACTCGCTATTCGCTAACTTGAATTGTCTCGTCACCTAAACTGACTAGCTGACCCGCAATTATTTTGCAACGCTTGCGGGTTTCAACACTGCCATCCACCGATACGGCGCCGCTGGCAATCACCTGCTTAGCCCTACCACCGCTTTCACAGATACCTTCTATTTTAAGGAGGTTATCGAGTGTAATGTAAGGCTGGCCCGCTAGATTAAACTGATTCATTGTTTGACGGCTCGTGTTAGTAGGATATCAATCAAAGCTAGTTGATCTTTTTAGATAAATCCGCACCGGCTTTAAATTTGGTCGGTTTTTTGTTACCTGCTTTGCCTCGTTTGAGAGTGATATCACCGTATTTGACTCGTCCGGGGCGTTTTCTAACTTTGGTTTTACCGTCTTGGGTTACTTCACCATATTTTTTACGCAACATAGGGTTAACCTTTTGCCCTGGTTTAATGGTGATACTACCTAATTCGCAGGGTGCATTGACAGGATTTCCTGTGGCTTGCCCTGTATTTTCATCGAGTAAAAATAAGCAAGGTGGATCAGCCGGTTTTAATTTAGGGTACTTGTGTTTTTCTGCAGAGGCCTGAAAAGCCAAACTAGTGGATAGTGCTAACAGCAAAAAATAGATTTTTTTGCTGTTGAATAGGGATTGAAAAGACGTTTTAGATGGTATAAACATAATCGTGTCCTCTTTTGGAAATGGTTATTTTGGTATTTTAATTAATTGCCAAAATGACTAAATAGATTCTCTCATAACCATTATAGAGTAACAAGTGATAGCTGAATCCCAGCTGAACTGCATTAATTGCTTTCGCTATTCGCTAAATCTTGGCATAATGCCGCGCTATTTTATGTCCCAATATTCACTGATAAGGTTTATTTTTTATGTGGTTTAAGAATTGTCATATTTATCGGCTTCCGGCGGATTTTTCAATCCAAGCGGGACAATTAGAGCAGCAGTTACAAGCCAGAATTTTTAGACCTTGTGCTGCGATGGTCGATAAAACGCAAGGTTGGGTCGCTCCGCTAGGTAGAGAGTCCGAAATGCTCACTCACTCGGTGAACGGTTGTTTGTTAGTCTGTTTGCGTAAAGAGCAAAAGGTGATCCCTGCTAGCGTGGTGAAAGAAACCATGGAAGAAAAAGTTTTTGAAGAACAACAACGACTCGGCCGAAAAATTTACCGTACCGAAAAGCTAAGACTAAAAGACGATATCTTAGCCAGTTTACTACCTAAAGCCTTTGTACGCGCAAGCCATACCTTTGGATATTTTGATATTAAAAATAAATGGCTATTAATTGATTCGTCTAGTGCGACTCAGGTAGATGATTTTTATCAAATGTTGGTGGACTCGATGGGTAGTTTTGGTGCTTCGCCATTTATGTCCGATGGTAATCCATCCGATATTTTAAATCAGTGGGTGCTTGAACAGCCTCCTAGTTTGTTCGAGTTAAAAGGAGAGTATTGGCTTAAAGATTTAAGACAGGATCGAGTGGCTCAGTTTAAAGATCTGGATGGTGAAAACCTATTTGTTGCCGATCTAATTAAAGACGGTTATACCACGCAACGCTTGGGCATTATTTTTGAAGACCAATTATCAGTCGCCATTCAAGATACTATGCAGTTAAAACGTATTAAGTTTAGCGACCAGTTGTTACAAGAAAATAAGGATATTGATGATGAGGACCCGTTACACCGGTTCGATGCAGACTTTGTTCTTATGACGAGCAGTTTAGCTAAATTAATTAATCATCTGCAACAATTGTTTGGCATTGACCCTAGCGCTTAACCGAGGCAACATAGGAATAATTTGAATTTATCGCTTTTTGGGTCTAGAGTTTTAGTTGTGATTGCTCCCAAAGCCTGCTGTTAAATCTCTTTCTTTATCCCTCTCCCATGATGGAAGAGGGTAGGGAGAGGGTGGCGTAACCAGAAGCAAAATTTGTAGTATGGTGGGTATCAAAGGCATCATTAGGCTTTGTAAAACCCAATAATAGGCTCGCTTGTGCTAAGACGTTTTAGCAACAATTAAGCCTTACTAGCGGCTTTCAGAAAAACTCAAAATGCTATTTTTTTAGGGTGTGGTTATTGTAATTGATTGATAAATCTGTGAAAATCATCGTTGTTACCGCGATAAGAGAGAATGTCAGGGACTATAATTACTTGTGAAATTAAACCAAACCTAGGGAAACCAAAACGCTTTTATGTCTATCCCGTCTAAACCTAATTTAACCAATTTGGTTGAACAAAAGTTTCTCGCTCAACTTGAGCAAGAAGAGACGATTGCCCGTGATTCCAATAAAACCCTCTCCTCTAATATTTATATGCGTTTAGCCAATCTGTACCATTTTCATAGAGATTTAATAAAAGAGGAAGCGATTCTAGTTCGCTATTCTGAATTACCCTTTGCCGATAAAGAGCAGTTGCTTGAAATATACGAAAGGATTGAAGAGCTTTCTAATCAACGTCATATTCTTAATGAAAACAAGATGACAAGTATAAACTCAACTGTTCCTAATGATGATAAAGCTGGTTTGTCATTGCTGTCGATTGAGAGTGAAGATGAGTTTTTGGCTATGAGCTCTGACGCTAAGGTTTTCCATAAACACAAAGACAGTCAACCATCGCTAGAAGAAAAAGATATACGAATATTAACCATCGGTGCCATTTTTACTGGGCAGAGGGATGATGATGAATTGATCGAAATTTCGGTGGTTCTGTTTGATTATTGTGCAAACCAGGACAAGCCCTTTCAATTGATAGAAACTTACACAGGTAATCGAGAAACCATTAAAGCGCCTCCTGAGGCTATTTTATCCAAGTATTTTATTAGCCCTGATGCACATCAAATTACACCGTTAGATCGAGAAAAAATCTTGTACCTTTTTGATTTAGCTGACTATGTGGTCAGCCATGGTCAATCTGATGTAGAAAGGAAACTGATTGTTACGCTTTTCCCAGAATTAATTGATGCAGAGTGGTATTCTAGTAAGAAAGATATTCCATGGCGAGCCTTGGGCTTTGAATCAATCGAATTGGCCGATATTATCCAAAGTTACGGACGGCGACGACCTAGAACCAGCATGGAACAGGCTAAATCTATTTTTCAATTGTTAAAAAATACTGAACCAGAAAGCGACACGCTTTATATTGAACGTATCCATTATATGAAACCGATGAAACCTTTAACCTGGACAGATGAAATGCAGGCTCAGCATTTACGTTTAAATGAGATTAAACCGCAACGGCAGTTTAAGGGAGCGGGTTTGTTTGTTGTTTTTATTATTGCTGCTATCTGGGTTTTCGATCTAATTTTTGATTTTATTGCCTTGTAGAACTTATTGATACTCATAACCGATTAAGATATAGGATTTTAGAGCACCTGACAGTATTCAATTGATGGTCACTATCGAACGGAGTGATTTACTTGGATAATTTCCATCTCACTATTTTTAGTAATATTTTGCTTAAACCAGCGAGACCTTTGGTTTTTCAGAGTTTGAGCAAAAAAATCATCCACTAGCTGACTTGTTAGCTCGACTGCCCGAAGAGCATCAAGTTGCTGATAGCTCAGGCTACCATCGTCAAAATCCCATTGCCACCATAAAATATGATCCGTAAAGCTTTGGTGTCTAAATTTTAATAAACGCACCATAAAAATCGGGCTAGAAGAAGGGTCAAATTGATAGCCAGGTTGATGATATTTGGAAAGTAAATAGGCGAAAGGCTGATCTAGGTGGTTTTCGCTGGTTTGCAATAGACTACCGTCAATATTCATAATCGCTTTAACCCGATTGTCTTGTGAAGCTGTATAAAAAGCTGCTGCGCCGCCATAGGAATGTCCAAATAATCCTAGGTTGGAGAGATCCAGTTTTTGGTAAAAGGGGCTTCGGTCGGTTTGGTTAAGGCTGAAAAGTTGGTCGATCACAAAGCGCTGATCATCTGACCAAAGAGAAATAAAGCGTCCAGGGTCGTCTTTTGGCAGTGTTTTTGCCCAAATTGATTGGCCGCCGGCTAAATAGGCTGGGTTGGCGCCGTAACTATGGTTGATCGCGACGATAATATAACCCTGACTTGCCAGTTCGCCTAGCATGGCAGAATAGGAGTTATGATTGTATCCGTAACCATGAGAAAAAATTAATACCGGAAAGGGTTGGTTTTGTTGATGCAGATTGGCATCGAGCTGAATATTCCAGCGTGCGTCATGGTAATTAGAGTAACGCAGTTTTTTTCCCGCAAGGATTTGATGACCGATCAAATAATTCCAACTAGCTTGATCGATGACCGGAAGCATGGGATGGTTAACCGGCGATAGCGATTCATATTGCTTGGGATAAAAAAACCTTACCTGTAATTGTCGATAATCTAAGTTTTTCGGATCAAGGGGGTCGAGGCGCGACCAATCGGTCAGTTGTAGCAGTTGGCTACCCACCTGATAGGGGCCACTAAATTCTGGGTAACTAAACAATGCCTTGCGACCGTAGCGCTCTGGCAGCTCGGAAGAACTAGCAAGCTGTTGTTTTGTGTTTGAAGTTTGCAGATTATCTTCAGCCTTAAACGGTTGGTCGCAGGCAGATAACAGCACTGAAAATACAACTAATAAGCTGGCTTTTTGCCAAGCTGACAAGACTTGGTTTAGTCTTGGCGATAATCTGTAGTCTTCAGCTTGTAGGAAATTGGTAATGACTACAAATACTCTATATAAAACAGTGTTGGAGTGCAGAATATTGGATGAAGTTAGCATGCGCATAAGTATAACCGATTTAAGCCGTTTTTGGTGGTTTGGCTCGATATTGCTTACTAGTCTCGTTTTGTCGCCACCTAACGGGTATAAATGTGATTAATCTTTAAATAACCTTCCCCTTTCGCCAGCTATTTTGCTAAACTGCAAGTGTCCTTTGTAAAATGAGAAATACAAGTCCATGAGCGACGACCAACCTCCGTCGAGAAACGGAGCAGAAAAGAAATCCTGGTTCGATAAAATCACTGAAATATTCCAAGACACGCCGCAAGACCGTGTCGGTCTGATTGAAATTCTTAAAACTGCAGAACAAAATGCATTGATCAACCCTGAGTTGTTGTCGATGATGATAGGTGTTATGCATATCTCTGAGTTGCATGTGCGCGATATCATGGTTGCACGGCCGCAGATGGTGCAGGTTAATGATGAAATGAGCCTGAAGCAGATATTAAAAGCTGTGATAGAAGCAGGGCATTCTCGTTTTCCGGTCATCGGCGATAATCGAGATGATATTGAGGGGATTATTTTAGCCAAAGATCTACTGCATTTTACCGCTCAACAGACTTTGGGTAATAGTAATAAGTTTGATCTAAAGGACTTTTTACGACCAGCCGCGATTATTCCTGAAAGCAAGCGTCTTGATACCCTGTTAAGAGAGTTTCGTACCAATCGCAATCATATGGCCATTGTGGTGGACGAATATGGCTGTGTGGCTGGTTTAGTCACCATTGAGGATGTTTTAGAGCAGATCGTCGGTGAAATTGAGGATGAATTTGACATCGACGGTGATGAGGAGACTATTCAAGCACTATCTGATACTGAATTTGTGGTGAAAGGTCATACCGAAGTCGAAGAATTTAATGAATTTTTTAGCGTGACTTTGGAGCAAGATGAATTTGATACCATTGGCGGTATTTTACTGCAAGCTTTTGGTCATGTGCCGAGCACCGATGAAGCTATCGAAATAGACCAATTCCAGTTTAAAATTATTAATGCCGATACTCGACGTATCAAGTTGATACGGGTGTTAACTCAAGAGCCCGTTATTCATCCCGATGATGACTAGGATTCAATTATTTTTAGCGGCTATAGTGACACCGTCTGCTAGGCAGGTGGCGACACTCCAGATGTTGCTGTTGGGTGGTCTGTATCCTTTCGGTTTTGCTCCTTTCAACTTTTGGCCGCTGAGTCTTTTATCGCTTATGGCGCTGGTTTATGGGCTGATTAAACAGCTTGAAGCTGGGCCCACACCCTCCGAGGATAAAACGACTAGTCTAGGTTCTGGCTGGCGGGCACTGCTTCGATTTTCCACACCAACCCAGCAAACAAGTCTCTTTAAGATCGTTTTTAGTTGGTCGATCGGTGCTTTTGCGGTGGGTGTGAGTTGGGTTTACGTTAGTATCCACAACTATGGTCATGCCAATGTTCTATTAGCATTACTCATTACTGCGCTATTTGTGCTATTGCTGGCCAGTGTTAAAGCCGCTTGTTTTTATCTTTTACAAGGCTTGGTTAGTTGGTTTGGTAAAGGTCGAGTGTTGTTGATTATCCCTTTTGTGTGGATTATTTCGGAACTGGTACAAAGCAAGCTATTCAGCGGTTTTCCTTGGTTATTTGCCGGTTATACTCAACTTGATGGGCCGTTAAGTGTTGTTTCCACCTGGATAGGTGTTTATGGGGTTGGCTGGAGTTTACTGGTCATCGCTTGTTTGTTCGTCATTCTTGGAATTCAATTTTTCCAAGTTAAATCAGAGGCTTACTGGCGCTCTTTGATCTTGCCCGTGGCGCTGATAAGCCTAATAATGCCAGTTACTGCGTGGCTTTTACCGCTGCAGCAGCATCAGGTCGATAGCAAAGCATTAAAGATTGCTCTAGTGCAGCCTAATATTTCACAAAATGATAAATGGGATAGGGCGCATTTTTCTCGCATTATGGATATATTGTATGCTCAGAGTCAACACCACTGGAAGGCCGATTTACTGGTATGGCCGGAGGGAGCAATCCCTGCGTACCGGCATCAAGTTAAAGATATTATTGTTGATTTAAAGCAACGAGCGAGGGCTAACCAGAGCCATATTTTACTCGGTTTGCCAGTCTATGATTTTGCAACAAAAACCAGCTATTCCGCAATGATCGGACTAGGCGGTCAAACTCAGGAATATCACAAGCAAGTACTCGTCCCATTTGGTGAATATGTGCCATTGGGGGGATTGCTTAGAGGCGTGATTGAGTTTTTTAATTTACCCATGTCCAGTTTTTCACCGGCAACTAGTCCACAGAAAGCCATTGAATTTGAAGGGTTTACCGTTATTCCAGCGATTTGTTATGAAATTACCTATCCCAAAATAGTGCAAAATCTTGTGCATCAAGCGGATGAACTGTCCGACAAGCCTAAACTTATCGTGACCATCAGTAATGATGCATGGTTTGGCAGCAGCTTCGGCCCCGACCAGCATCTACAAATGGCCCGAATGCGCGCCCTAGAGCTCGGTTTGCCCTTGGTGCGTGCCACCAATGATGGTATTTCTGCGGTGGTTGACGCGAAAGGCAAGCTGCTACAGCGTCTTCCTAAAAATCAACAGGCAACTCTTGAATATACCCTCGCACTGGATTATTACCAGACGCCTTATCGACGTTATGGGCTGTGGGGGATTGCGTTTATTCTGTTAGCCAGTATTTGCTTTTTGCTGTTACATCGATTGGCATTGGGACGAGAGCAGGTCTAGGTGCTAGTTGCGAGAAAAAGATAAAAAAAGATAGGTGTTGGGTTTTAAAAAATCTTTTGGTCTAGTGAAATAACCCGATTAAATCTTTTTGGCTGGCCCAATGATAAGTATCAATTAGCCTTCGCTTTACTTGGTTAAGGATGCTGGGGTTTGTTAATTTGGTTATATTAATCGATTTAGCCTGCTGTCCATGATTTAAAATCAGATCGCTAGCAGATGATTTTAACTGAATACGGCGTTGGCGCCTTTCATCGGCTGCGTTGGCGATTGCGGTAAAACGGGCTTGTTTTTCGGACGATAATTCGGCAAAAACCCCACGTATTTTACTGGCCCGAGGGCTTGTTTGTCCACTGGATTTTGGGCTACTACACATCAATCAACCCCTCGATTATTTGATTTGAATTCACGGTTTAAGTTTACGATCTTAGTCTTACCAAGCTTAATTAATAGACCGGAGTCAAGGCTGATTGTTACACTCGTCACCTTTCAGGCTAGCTGTAATAGTTGAACCGGAAGTAACAAGCATAAATTTCTTTGCAGTTAATGCCTTTAGTCATTGGCTGAGTTAGATTTGGCTGAAATCATTTGAACAAAGGCTAGAAAAACTCAAATAAAGCCTATAAATCTGAATTTGGTGTAGCTTAGTTCAAGGATTGAGTTAATAAATTTGTGCAGCGCATGGCAAAGGCGTGTCCTAATGGCTGAATTAAGTTGAATTTTGATCTAAGAAATAGCGAGTCTAAGACACAGAATGCGACAAGACAGTCTATTTTATAAACAATTCGCTACAAATTGGATGTTTTATGACCAATTAACGAGTTGAGATCAAACTTTTTGCGATTTTTTAATGACAGGAGTGGGGGTAAACTAATAGTATTAGCAGCGACCGAACGACGAAACCCAATTATGGGTGTTTGCTAATGGATTTCGTTGAAAGATTTATTTTACAATATTGACTATAATTGATTGATATTTCAATTAATAGAGACTTTAGCTCTCTAAAAGCATGCTTTGCAAAGCGCGTGTTGGATTAAGACATATTTGGCTAAATAATAAACGGGAAAATCAATGCTAGAAAACTATCTCCCCATACTTGTTTTCATCGCTATCGGCCTTGGATTCGGAGCATTCTTAGAATTCGTCGGATATTTGGCCGCCCCTCGTAAAGAAAACCATGATAAAAACCTGCCTTTTGAATGCGGATTCGATGCCTTTGAAGATGCACGCCATAAATTTGATATTCGTTTTTATCTGGTGGCCATCTTATTTATTATCTTTGATTTAGAAGTCGCCTTCTTATTTCCTTGGGCGGTTGTTTTTCAAGAACTTGATATGTTTGCAGTCGGTGCAATGGGTGTTTTTTTAGGCTTGTTAGTAGTTGGTTTTATTTATGAGTGGAAAAAAGGAGCCTTAGAATGGGAATAGTGGAAAAACACGACCCTTCGGCCGCAAATACTTTAGTTTCTCCAACTCTACCCCAGTTGAAGCAAGCCTTGTCCAAGCAAGGTGAGGTTAAACAGTCAGGTAAAGGTTATTTGGTAACGGGTATTGATACACTGGTCAATTGGGCCCGAACCGGCTCCATGTGGCCAATGACTTTTGGATTGGCCTGTTGTGCGGTAGAAATGATGCAAGCGGGCGCTTCGCGTTATGATTTTGATCGCTTTGGTATCGTATTTAGACCCAGTCCGCGTCAATCCGATGTGATGATAGTGGCTGGCACCTTAACTAATAAAATGGCACCGGCGCTGCGCCGTGTCTATGATCAAATGCCTGAACCTAAATGGGTGATTTCTATGGGTTCTTGCGCTAATGGTGGCGGTTACTACCACTATTCCTACGCGGTGGTGAGAGGCTGTGATCGAATTGTACCGGTTGATATTTATGTACCGGGCTGCCCTCCAACGGCGGAAGCTTTAATGTTTGGCGTGATTCAACTACAAAACAAAATCAAGCGAACCAATAGTATTGTTAGGTCAGCATAAGATGATAATTAAACTCCGCTACCAGCAAGATTTACTTTAAGAGGAACACCGGTTAATGGCTAACGCTCTCTCTCAATTAAAACAGGCGATTGATCAGGCCTTTGAGTCTCTTTTGGTCGAGTCTCATATTGCTAATGGCGAGTTAACGCTGATCGTCGAGGTGTCTAACTTGACCCAGTTAATGAAGGGCTTGCGTGATAATGATGCGTTTCTGTTTGAGCAGCTTATGGATGTCGCGGGTATTGATTATTTAACCTACGGTCTGGATGAATGGGCCACTCAAGAAGCCACTAGCCAAGGATTTGAACGAGGACGCCAAGCGATGCCTAAAAGCAGTTGGCCAAAACAGCGTTATGCGGTGGTTTATCATTTATTATCGGTGACTCTTAATCATCGTGTTAGGGTAAAAACCTTTGTGGCCGAAGATTCCATGTTAGTGCCCAGTTTAGTCAACTTATGGAATGGCGCCAATTGGTTTGAAAGAGAAGCCTTTGATTTGTTTGGTTTATTGTTTGATGGCCATCCTGATCTGCGCCGAATATTAACTGATTACGGCTTTATTGGACATCCTTTCCGTAAGGATTTCCCGGTTATTGGTGAGCTTGAAATGAAATATGATGAAGAAAAAGAACAGTGTGTTTATCAACCAGTCTCGATTGAGGAGCGAATTTTAGTTCCTCGAGTCATTCGTTAAGCTGTTTGGTGTGAACAAAAGCGGTTCGTAGAAACCTACGGACAATGATAATCAATTATCAAAATAAAAAGTAACTTTTATGGCTGAAATAGAACACTATACTCTCAATTTTGGACCTCAACATCCTGCCGCTCACGGTGTGCTGCGGATGATTTTAGAATTGGATGGTGAAGTGATTGAGCGCGCTGATCCGCATATCGGTTTACTCCATCGCGGTACTGAGAAACTGGCAGAAATAAAACCCTACAACCAAAGCATTGGTTATATGGATCGGCTCGATTATGTCTCCATGATGTGTAACGAGCACGCTTATGTACTTGCTATCGAAAAACTATTAAAAATTAAGGTGCCTAAACGAGCCCAGTATATCCGCGTTATGTTTGCGGAAATTACTCGTATTTTGAATCATCTAATGTGGCTAGGTGCTCACGGGCTGGATGTTGGCGCTATGACCATGTTCCTCTATTGTTTTCGTGATCGAGAACCCTTGATGGACGCCTATGAAGCGGTCTCCGGTACACGTATGCATGCGACTTATTTTAGACCTGGTGGGGTTTATCGTGATTTACCCGATACCATGCCTCACTATGATAAATCGCCTTGGCGCAAGGATAAAAAATTAAATAAACTTAACGAAAATCGACAGGGATCGCTGCTTGATTTTCTGTGGGATTATACTGAGACTTTTCCGAGTGCCATTGATGAGTATGAATCCTTACTTACTGAAAACCGTATTTGGAAGCAGCGTTTAGTTGGCATTGGTGTGGTATCACCCGAAAGAGCCTTTCAATTAGGGCTAACTGGTCCAATGTTACGCGGGTCGGGCGTCGCTTGGGACCTGAGGAAAAAACAACCCTACGATACCTATGCCGAACTTGATTTTGATATACCGGTTGGGCGCAATGGTGATTGTTATGACCGTTATTTAGTTCGTGTCGAGGAAATGCGTCAATCGAATCGAATCATTAGACAATGTATCAAATGGCTGCGTGCCAATCCAGGACCGGTGATGGTTGATGATTACAAGGTCGCGCCGCCCAATCGTGCTGATGTAAGGGAAAATATGGAGTCTTTGATTCATCACTTTAAACTCTTTACCGAAGGCTACTGCGTACCAGAGGGCGAAGCCTATGCTGCAGTGGAGCATCCGAAAGGCGAGTTCGGCATTTATTTATTATCGGATGGCGCCAATAAGCCCTATCGTTTAAAAATAAGAGCACCGGGTTTTGCGCATATGGCCGCCATGAATGAAATGGCTAAAGGCCATATGTTAGCGGATGTGGTGGCTATTATTGGTACCATGGATGTGGTTTTTGGGGAGATTGATCGCTAATGACTGATTTAAATTACGATAAATCCCTAAAACTAAAACAGTTATTGCCAGCCAAGGCAGTCAAAGAAATAGATCACTGGATTACAAAATATCCAGCAGAACGTAAGCGCCCACCGATTATGCCAGCGTTAAAAGTGGTGCAAGAATATAATGGTAATTACTTAACTGAAGAGTCAATGCAAGCGGTGGCTGAATATCTAGATGTTCCGCCAGTGGCTGTGTATGAAGTGGCCTCTTTTTATACCATGTTCCATCTGAATAAAATGGGCAAACATGTGGTATCAGTTTGTACCAATATTTCTTGTAGTCTCAGAGGCTCTGATAAAGTCATTAAGCATTTACAAGACCGTTTAAATATCAAATTAGGTGAAACCACCAAAGATGGTTT
Source organism: Enterobacterales bacterium (assembly GCA_030949565.1). GTDB lineage: Bacteria > Pseudomonadota > Gammaproteobacteria > Enterobacterales > Kangiellaceae. Next base: position 53,909 of record JAUZSK010000079.1, on the reverse strand, counting down.
GTTTAGCCTTAAAGAAGTCGAATGTATGGCCGCTTGTGGCGGCGCTCCGATGCTTGAGGTTGATAAGGTTTACCATGAAAATTTAACCGAAGAAAAAATTGACCAAATTCTTTCCGATATTGCAGCGCTTGATGCATCGTCTAAGGAGGGTAAATAGTGACTAACGAAGTCTGTTTTAGAACGCTACATCATAAGACACCTTGGTCATTAGAGGCTTATCTCAGTGTTGGTGGTTATTCTAGCTTAAAGAAAATTATGGCGGGTCAGTTGCCACACGATAAAATTATCGATGAACTTAAATTATCGGCGTTAAGAGGTCGTGGTGGCGCCGGTTTCCCTACAGGACTTAAATGGAGTTTTATGCCGCGTAATATGCCTGGGCAAAAATATGTGGTTTGTAATTCCGATGAAGGCGAACCGGGTACCTTTAAAGACCGGGATATTCTTCGCTACAATCCCCATCAGTTAATTGAGGGCATGACTATTGCTGGTTTTGTCATGAATGCCAGCGTTGGTTATAACTATCTTCGCGGTGAATTCTACGAACCCTTTGAACGGATGGAAGCTGCCCTCGCGGAAGCACATGAAAATAATTTTATCGGTGACAATATATTAGGTTCGGACTTTAGTTTTGAATTGCATAATCATCTTGGTGGTGGTGCTTATATTTGTGGTGAGGAAACTGCATTAATTGAATCGATAGAGGGTAAAAAAGGTCAACCGAGATTTAAGCCACCTTTTCCCGCTAACTATGGTGTTTTTGGTCGACCAACTAATGTCAATAATACTGAAAGTTACGCTTCTGTTCCGGCTATTTTAGAAAATGGCGGTCAGTGGTTTTTAGATTTAGGTAAACCGAATAACGGTGGAACTAAAATATTTTCAGTATCAGGGCATGTGGCTAATCCCGGTAATTTTGAAGTTAATTTGGGCATGCCATTTAAAGAATTGCTTGAAATGGCGGGCGGTATGCTTGCCGGCAAAAAGCTAAAGGCGGTGATTCCCGGTGGTTCATCCTCACCTATATTGCCTGCAGATACCATGATGGATATCACCATGGATTATGATGCCATTGGCAAGGCTGGTTCGATGCTAGGCTCGGGCGCGGTTATGGTACTTGATGAAAGTGTTTGTATTGTGGAGCTTGCCGCAAGAACCGCTCATTTCTATTACGAAGAATCCTGCGGTCAATGTTCGCCTTGCCGTGAAGGCACTGGCTGGATGTCTCGTGTGATCCACCGAATTTTAGAGGGTGAAGGTAAGCCTGGAGATATTGAAAATCTAGAGCGAGTTGCGGGTAACATTATGGGCCGAACCATTTGCGCCCTCGGTGATGCCGCGGCAATGCCAATTAAAGGTTTTTTAAAGCAGTACCGTAATGAGTTTGAATATATGATCGAACACAAACGTAGTTTGGTGAAAGGTTAACAAAAGACGCAACTTTTTTTAAACGGTCTAATTATTTAATAGTTTATTCAATAAGGTCAATTGACCCGAATAGGTAAAGATAAAAAAAGAATGGGCAAAGTTAATATAGAAATAAATGGTAAAAAGCTAGAAGCTGATGTCGGCTCAATGATCATTGAAGTAGCCGATGATGCGGATATTTATATTCCTCGCTTTTGTTACCACAAAAAAATTATCCGTAGCGGCCAATTGCCGTATGTGTATGGTGGAAGTCTCCAGTATTCCTAAAGCTGTTCCCGCTTGTGCAACGCCGGTTGCCGATGGAATGGTTATCCAAACCTCCAGTCAAAAAGCGATTGATGCACAAAAAGCGGTGATGGAATTTTTATTGATTAACCATCCACTTGATTGCCCTGTTTGTGATCAAGGCGGTGAGTGTGAGTTACAAGATTTGTCGGTCGGTTACGGTAATGATGTGAGCCGCTACGTTGAAGGTAAGCGAGTGGTTACCGATAAAAATCTTGGACCTTTAATCGCCACCGATATGACGCGCTGTATTCATTGTACGCGCTGCGTTCGTTTTGGTCAGGAAGTGGTTGGTCTGCGTGAGATGGGTGCCACGGGGCGCGGTGAGCATGTGGAAATTGGCACCTATATTGAGGCGTCGATGAGTTCAGAGGTTTCTGCCAATATTATTGATTTATGTCCGGTCGGCGCGTTAACCGCTAAACCATCTCGGTATAAAGCCAGAGCGTGGGAGCTAAGAGAATCACCTTCCATTGCGGCTCATGATTGTCTTGGTTCTAATGTCAGCGTGCATCATCGTCGCGGTGAAATTATTCGTGTGGTACCTAGGGAAAATGAAGCCATCAACGAAGTGTGGCTTTCGGATAGAGATCGTTTTTCCTATCAGGCCTTAAACGAAGGTAAACGATTACTCAAGCCAAGAGTTAAACGCGATGGCGAATGGGTCGAATGTGACTGGCAAACCGCGCTTAATTTTGTGGTATCAGAAATGAAACGTATTATTGGAGCTTCTGACGGCAACAATTTTGGCGCGTTAGTGGGCAATAATTCCACCTTGGAAGAAAGTTATCTAGTGCAAAAAGTGATTCGCGGTTTAGGTTGCAACAATATTGATTTTCGAACTCGGCGCAGAGATTATTCTGCAGATGAAATGGGTAATGTTCGATCGGGGCTGAATTTTCCATTAGCTGATCTGAGTAATATGGATGCGACACTTCTTATTGCAGGTGATTTACGACAAGAACAACCATTAGCGGCATTAAGAGTAAGAAAATCCACGGGTTTTGGTAAAGCTATGGCAATTAATCCATTTGATGGGGAATATAACTTCCGTTTAAGCCATGAAATCCAACCTGAACCGCATCTATTAGCACAAGAGGTTGCTTGTTTGTTGGCGGCTGTTGTTTCTAAAGTAAAGGATGTTGCTGCCGACGTCAGTGATTGGTTATCGGATGTCAGCTTTAACGATACCCATTTAGCGATGGCGCAGGAGCTAATCGATGCCGATAAAAGTGCATTGTTACTTGGCGTTTATGTGCAAGAACACTCGCAGGCCGAAGTGATCAACTGGCTAGCTGAACAAATCTCTGAATTAACCGGTTCCAACTGGGGATACATGACTCAAGGCTGTAATGCAGCCGGTAATAATTTGGCCGGAGCTGTGCCTTATCAGGCTGATGTCGGTGGTCGAGCGACCACAGGTAAAAATGCTAAGCAAATGTTAACTGAAGGTCTAAAAGGTTATTTGATCCACAATTGTGAGCCAGATGTTGAAAGTATTTGGAACGAGCAGGCATTAGAGAACTTTAAAAAAGCCGAGTTTTTGGTTGCTTTAACCTCCTATGCAGATGGTCGTATGCAAGATTATGCCACGGTGATGTTGCCGATAGCCGGTAACTATGAAGCGTCGGGTACCTTTATAAATATTGAAGGCGTTTGGCAAACTTTTGCTGCGGTGGTAAACGCGCCGGGTGAAACAAGGCCCGCATGGAAAGTGCTAAGAGTGCTGGGTAATTTGTTTGACCTTAAAGGTTTTGAATATGAGTCTTCTCGTCAGATCCATGATGAGCTGAAAGAAAAGCATGAATTGGCGGGCGATAAAAAAATCGCACGCAAAACACCAGCCGCGTTAAGCGCTGCGAGCAAAGATGACTCCCTGAGAGATAGTCTAGGGCTTTACTTAGTTGACCCGATGGTAAGACGGGCAAGCGCGTTGCAACAAACGCCAAAAGCGTCTACTCATCCCATCAGTATTTCGAGGGTTAAAACATGAGCGAAATCAATTTAATGGATTGGGCAATGACGCTCATTTGGATCGTGGTTAAAATTGTCGCGATTATTTTACCGGTGGTTTTAGCTGTGGCCTATGCAACCTACGCCGAACGTAAATTGATCGGTTATATGCAGTTGCGTTTAGGTCCTAATCGAGTTGGTCCTAAAGGTTGGTTACAACCGATTGCGGATACCGTTAAGTTAATCATGAAAGAAATTGTGGTACCTCAAGGCGCTAGTAAAATGCTGTTTATCGTGGCGCCGATTTTATTCATTGGTCCCTCTTTTGCCGCTTGGGCGGTAATACCCTTTGATGCGGAATTAGTGTTGGCCGATATCGATGTGGGTTTGCTCTATATATTAGCGATGACTTCCATCGGCGTGTATGGTGTGATTATCGCCGGTTGGGCCTCCAATTCAAAATATGCTTTTTTAGGTGCCATGCGTTCGGCGGCACAAATTATCTCCTATGAATTAGCCATGGGGTTTGCTTTGGTGGGCGTATTAATGTGCTCGCAATCAACCAATCTAAGCGATATTGTATTGTCACAACAAGGCGGCTTTCTGCAATGGTTTTGGTTACCGCTGCTGCCTTTATTAGTGGTTTATTGGATTTCAGGAGTGGCCGAAACCAACCGTGCTCCTTTTGATATGGCAGAAGGCGAATCAGAAATAGTTGCCGGTTTCCATGTGGAATACGGCGGCATGGCATTTTCATTATTCTTTTTAGCCGAATATGCCAATATGATTCTAATTTCATTTTTAACAGCAATCATGTTTTTCGGAGGATGGCTGTCGCCTTTTCAGGGCTATGGTTTTATGGATGATATCACGGCTTGGGTGCCAGGAACGCTATGGTTGTTGATTAAAGCCTCGTTCTTTTTGTTTGGTCTGTTCTGGCTGAGAGCCACTTTCCCAAGGTTTCGATATGACCAAGTGATGCGCTTAGGTTGGAAAATTTTCATTCCCGTCACGCTAGTTTGGTTGCCGGTGGTTGCGATTTGGATCAAGTTGAACGTTTGGCCATTTAATTAAAACTGATGGGGCTTGAAAGTTAGCTTCTATTGATACAGGTTTATGATGAATAAGATAAAACAGTTTTTTAACAGTTTTTTATTGATTGAGCTTATAAAAGGGCTCATGGTGACCGGTGGACATATGTTTAGCCCAAAGGTGACCATTCAATATCCCGAAGAAAAAAACCCCTCAATCACCAAGATTTAGAGGGCTACATGCGCTGCGTAGTTATCCCAACGGTGAAGAGCGTTGTATCGCGTGTAAATTGTGTGAAGCGGTTTGCCCCGCGGCGGCAATAACGATTGAAGCAGGGGAAAGAGAAAGTGACGGTTCTAGACGAACCACTAAGTATGAAATTGATTTGTTTAAATGTATTTTTTGTGGTTTTTGTGAAGAGTCTTGCCCGGTAGATTCAATTGTTGAAACGCGGATCTTTGAATATCATTTTGAAGAACAAGGGGCTCAAATAATGACCAAAGAAAAGCTACTAGAAATAGGCCGTGTTTACGAGACCCAATTAGCGGAAGATATCGCGGCAGATGCGAAATATCGCTAAATTAGATTTGTTTTAGCCGATTTCTCAAATAGAATTTTTGTATCAATTAGAAAATAGATCCTTTATAAAAGGTAGAGACTACACCAATGAGTTTTCCAGTAATTGTTTTTTATTTATTTGCCGGTTGGCTGATTTTTTCAGCCTTGATGGTAATCTCGAGTAAAAACTCCGTTAAGGCTGCGTTATTTCTAGTCTTGACCTTTGTCTCAGCCTCGGCCATTTGGTTGTTGCTTGAAGCGGAGTTTTTGGCTTTAAGCTTAATTGTGGTTTATGTTGGCGCGGTGATGGTGCTATTGCTGTTTGTGGTAATGATGATGGATATTGATTACGCCGCATTAAGGCAAGGCTTTGTTAAAAACCTACCTTTAGCAATTATTTCGGCGGTCGCATTTTTTTGGACTACTGTTTTTCTTTATTACCCACGGGGAATTTTCTACTGAAAATTACGCACAGCCATTACCACGTGATGCGGACTACTCCAATATTAAAGAACTGGGGCGGGTGTTGTATACCGATTACTTTATCGCTTTTGAAACCGCCGCAGTTATTTTATTGGTGGCAATTATTTCAGCCATTGCATTAACCTTTAGAGGCCGTAAGCATCGTAAAGCGCAGGTGATTAGCAAACAGCTTCAAGCCAACAAGAAAAACCGTTTAAAAATTGTTTCAATGGATGCGGTTGTAGCAGAAGATGATCAAGAGTCTGAAGAAACGCCAGAGATTAAAGCCGATGAAGGAGATAAATCATGATTGAATTATCTGATTATCTTTTACTTAGCGCGGTTTTGTTTGCCATTAGTGTGGCCGGTATTATTATTAACCGCAAAAATGTCATTACTTTATTGATGTGTATTGAATTAATGCTTCTCGCTGTGAATACTAATTTTATTGCATTTTCTCATTTTTTACAGGATTCAGCCGGACAAGTTTTTGTCTTTTTTATTCTGACGGTGGCTGCTGCTGAAGCTGCTATTGGGCTCGCCATCATTGTAGTTTTATTTAGAAATAGAGCTACCATCGATGTCGAAAAAATTAACCAGTTAAAAGGATAGCTTCGCTTTATTATGCAAAATCAATTACTCGCTATCGTATTATTGCCGTTGGTTGCCGCACTCGTTGTCGGCCTGCTCGGTAGTAAAATGCCCCGCCAGTGGGCTCATAGGCTGACCACTTTAGCGGTTGGTGCTTCTTGTTATTTATCCATTGGTGTGGCTAATGGTCTGTTATTTGGTGACGCTGAGCCGCTAAACTATAACCTTTATACTTGGGCGCAATTAGGTAACTTTAGTATCAACGTAGGTTTTATGATTGATGCACTAACAGCCACTATGATGGCAGTGGTCACCTTCGTTTCCTTAATGGTGCATATTTATACTATTGGTTATATGAAAGACGACCCCGGTTACCAACGTTTCTTCTCTTATATTTCGCTATTCACTTTTGCCATGCTGACTTTGGTAATGTCGAATAACTTTATGCAACTATTTTTTGGCTGGGAAGCGGTTGGATTGGTCTCCTACTTATTGATAGGCTTCTGGTACAAAAAAGCCTACCGCTATTTTTGCCAATTTAAAAGCTTTTTTAGTTAACCGTGTGGGTGACTTTGGTTTCTTGCTCGGTATTGCTGGTGTTTATATGGTTTTTGGTACATTGGATTACGCTGAGGTGTTTGCCAAAGTGGCCGAGGGTTATCAGGATTTAACTATTCCAGTTATCGATGGAGTGGTGTGGTCGGCAACCACCTTTATTTGTATTGGTTTGTTTATCGGAGCGATGGGTAAATCGGCTCAGGTGCCGCTGCATGTTTGGTTACCTGATTCGATGGAAGGTCCTACACCCATTTCTGCTTTAATCCATGCTGCGACCATGGTTACCGCCGGTGTCTTTATGGTGGCGCGGATGTCTCCATTGTTTGAGCAATCGGAAACGGCACTTAATTTTATCCTAGTGATTGGCGGTACAACCGCACTCTTTATGGGCTTTTTAGGTGTGATTCAAAATGACATTAAACGGGTGGTGGCATATTCAACGCTTTTCTCAACTAGGTTATATGGTGGTAGCGCTGGGTGCATCTGCTTATTCAGTCGCTATTTTCCATCTAGTTACTCATGCTTTCTTCAAAGCTTTATTATTCTTGGGCGCTGGATCGGTTATCATCGCCATGCATCACGAGCAGGATATGCGAAAGATGGGTAACTTAAAAAAATATATGCCGATCACCTATGTCACTATGTTGATCGGTTCTTTAGCTTTAATTGGTATGCCTTTTCTTTCTGGGTTCTATTCAAAAGAAGCCATTATAGAAGTTGAACACTTTTCAAAATTAAGTGCTTCTAGCTACGCTTATGTCTGTGTTTTAATAGGTGTTTTTTTTACCGCTTTGTATAGCTTCAGATTATTCTTTATGGTTTTCCATACCAAGGAAAGGATGGATGAACATACCCGTTCAAATTTAAAAGAGTCTCCATGGGTGGTTACTTTGCCTTTAATCGCTTTGGCGATACCTTCGGTGGTGGTCGGTTATTGGCTGGCTCCAACAATTTTAAGTGGTGAATATTTTGCCGATGCGATTAGAGTGTTACCAATCCATGATACGGTGGCGCCATTAGTTGAACATTATGAGCATCCCTTCACTCTGGCACTAGATGCAGTACAAACGCTACCTTTTTGGTTAGCTATGGCGGGTGTAGCAACGGCTTATGTGTTTGTGGTTTGGAAACCAGAACTTTCTGATAAAACTAAGAAGCTCTTAGGGCCCATTAATCATGTTCTCGAGAATAAATATTATTTCGATCATATCTACATTAATTATTTTTCTGCTGGTGGCGTAGCTCTAGGGAAACAATTTTGGGAAATTGATCGATGTAAAACTGATCGATACTTGGATGGTTAATGGTAGTGCTAAAGTGGTTTCATTTTTATCCAGTAAAATGCGTCGAATGCAAAGCGGTTATCTTTATCATTATGTTTTTGTCATGGTGTTTGGATTAGTTTTATTTTTAGCGTGGCTTTATTGGAAAGCGCTTAATGCAGCGAGTTAGAGCTAAAGGTAACGTGGATATAGTGCAGTAGAGTAGCAACACCGATGGTGTTGATTGGTGTTAAAAATTGACAGTCATTTGATTACTTTTAAACAGGTTTAAATAAAAATAATGTTAGAAAATTTACCAATTCTCAGCTTATTAATTTGGCTTCCGATTGCCGGCGCTGGATTGATTATTTTTGGTCCTGGACAAAAACAAAAACAGGTTACTCAATGGATTGCCTTGTTGACCGCATTAGTGACTTTTTTATTAAGCCTGTATGCGCTTCAGCATTTTGATACCAGCGAGTATTATGTACAGTTTGTTGAAGATGAAGCTTGGATCGAGTCACTTAATATTCGTTATTCCCTTGGAGTCGATGGAATATCCTTACCTTTGATTTCATTGACTTCCTTAATGACGTTGATCGTCATTATTTCTAGCTGGAATAATGTGAAGTTACGAGTATCACATTATCTCTCAGCATTTTTGGTGATGTGTGGATTGATGAATGGCGTGTTTGCCGCCACTGATGCTATTTTGTTCTACGTACTGTGGGAAGCTATGTTAGTCCCTATGTTTTTGATTATTGGTATTTGGGGTGGACCTAACCGGATTTATGCGACACTCAAATTTTTCATCTACACCTTCTTTGGTTCGGTCTTTTTGTTGATTGCTTTAATCTATTTAGGATTAGAGGCTGAAAGTTTTAACCTGTTTAAAATGCACAGTTTGGTGATTGATGCTGATACCCAGCTGTTGTTATTCTTTGCTTTTTTAATTGCTTTTGCGATTAAAGTTCCTATGTTTCCGGTACACACCTGGTTACCTGATGCGCATGTCCAAGCGCCAACGGGAGGCTCAGTTATTTTAGCGGCAATTATGTTAAAAATGGGAACCTACGGATTTTTACGTTTTATGTTGCCCATCGTGCCGGATGCTTCACTTGAAATGGCCAATGTAATGATTGTTTTATCTCTCATCGCGGTGGCCTATATTGGTTTTGTGGCGTTAGCGCAGAGTGATATGAAGAAATTGATTGCCTATTCTTCCATCGCCCATATGGGTTTTGTTACATTGGGGCTTTTTATTAGTTTTGCTTTGGTCGCCGAAAACCAAAATGATGCAGCGGTAATGGGTATTCAAGGCGCTTTGATTCAAATGATTTCTCACGGGTTTATTTCTGGTGCGCTGTTTTTATGTATAGGTGTGCTTTATGACCGTATGCATTCACGTGAAATTAGTAGCTATGGCGGCGTGATAAACCGCATGCCACTGTTTGCTTTTTTCTTTATGATTTTTGCCATGGCCAATGCCGGATTACCGGGCACTTCTGGTTTTGTCGGAGAGTTTATGGTGATTTTATCCAGCTTTGAAGTGAGTTTTTGGATCGCAGCTGTTGGCGGCCTAACTTTAATACTAGCGGCAGCCTACACCTTGTGGATGTATAAACGAGTAATGTTTGGCGATGTAGCAAACGAAAAAGTGGCTTTATTAGAAGACCTAAAAACTCGCGAAATTATTGTTTTCATTATTTTAGCAGCTACCGTATTTGTTTTTGGTTTATGGCCAGCGCCGTTGTTAGATATTATGGCACCCAGCGTACAACATCTAATCGATTGCAATTTGGTTTCTAAACTTACGCCCGAAGGGATGTGTTCCTAATGATCGATACCGTTAATTTTTCTAGCATTACTTCTGAGATTTTTATTTTAGCAGCACTTTGCTGCATTATGATTGTTGACCTATTTCAACGAGATAAAGAGCGCTATTTAACCTTTTTATTAACACAGCTCGTGTTTATTGTGTTGTTTATTATTGGCGCTCAACAGCTAGGCGAGGCAAGCGTGTCGAGCTTCAGTGGTCATTGGAAACTTGACCAGTTCTCGCTGATACTAAAGTTGGCCATCTATAGTATTACGTTCATTTCTTTATTTTATGCTCGCGCTTTTATTCGTGAAAGAAACCTAATGCGAGGTGAATACTATCTATTAACCTTGTTCTCAGTGCTGGGAATGATGATTATGGTTTCCGCGGGTAGTTTGTTAATTGTTTATCTAGGTCTTGAATTGCTTTCCTTATCGCTATACGCGCTGGTAGCATTGCAGAGAGATTCTAATCAAGCATCGGAAGCGGCGGTTAAATATTTTGTAATGGGCGGATTGGCCTCAGGCTTTTTGCTCTACGGTATTTCATTGGTTTATGGCGTCACCGGTAGCATTATGATTGACCAAGTGGCTGAATATGTCAGTCAAAATAATGCTAATTTGATGATTCAGTTTGGACTGGTCTTTATAGTAGTGGGGATAGGCTTTAAGTTTGGGGCTGCGCCTTTTCATATGTGGTTACCTGATATTTATCATGGTTCACCAAGTTCTATTACCGCCTATATTTCTAGCGTACCTAAAATAGCGGCCTTCGGTATGATGTATCGATTGCTTGAAAATAGCTTTGGCGATGCCGCGCAGTATTGGACTGGAATGATCACTATTTTAGCCGTTATGTCGATCGTACTAGGCAATATAGTTGCAGTTATACAAACTAACTTAAAACGCATGTTGTCTTATTCAGCTATTGCGCACATAGGTTATTTTCTATTAGGTATCTCGGTGGGTACGGAAGAAGCCTTTTCAGTTTCCATGTTTTATATTATTGTTTATGCATTGATGACACTTGCAGGATTTGGCATTATTATATTTATGAGTAGCGGTGATAAAGATTATCAACAAATCTCTGACCTAAGAGGAATGGGGCGCTATCATCCTTGGTATGCCTTAATGTTTACGCTTGTAATGGTTTCAATGGCAGGTATTCCTCCCTTTATTGGATTTTGGCCCAAATTGGAAATTTTTCGTCTATTGATCAACGATGGTCAGGTTCTACTTGCGGTGGTTGCTATTGCTTTTTCGGTGGTGGGTTTGGTTTACTATTTAAAAGTGGTTAAAGAAATGTTCTTTGAAGAATCTGAAACAAGTCCACCAGTGAGCAATAGTCGAACCTTAAAAATTGCACTTAGCATCAACTGTTTACTTTTAATTGTCTTTGGTTTAATGCCCGATAGCATTTATCAATATTGTCAGTCGGCTTTCGCCAGTCTTTCTTAGGGGCATTCCATAGGCAATTATGCAAGAGCTACAAGAACTTTTTCAAAATTTTCTGCCGGTGATATCCGATAACCGGTTGATCCAAGCCTCATTAATATTTTTAGTTTGTGTACTTCTGGCAAGCCTCGCGCGCTTTGTTATTTATCGTATTCAAATACACGGTACTAAGCGCACCAACAACCCGGTCGATGACCATATTCTAGAAGTCTTAAAACGACCGTTAAGACTCTCGATTATTATTATTGGGTTACGTCTTGCCTTAGGTCATTCCCAGCTTTTTAGCGCTCAGCTGGATATGTTCGAGTCCATTTTATGGACCGCTGTGATTTTCTCTTGGCTTGGTTTTACGGTTAATATTTCTCACTTTGTTCTTAAGTATTTGAGCCGTAGTAAAAGCAAAGTCAAAATTGTTCAAAAACATACTTTACCTTTATTTGATAATCTTGCCGCTATCGTGCTTTATGCGCTTGGTCTGTACTTTATATTAATTGCTTGGGATATCAATATTTCGGCCTGGATCGCTTCGGCAGGTATTTTAGGCTTGGCACTGAGTTTCGCAGCCAAAGATACGCTGGCTAATCTATTTGCTGGTGTCTTGATTTTAGCCGATAGCCCATACAAGCTTGGCGATTTTATCGTGTTAGAAACAGGTGAGCGGGGAGAAGTTACCCATATCGGTATTCGTAGTACACGGATACTAACTCGCTCAGATGTTGAAATTACTATTCCTAACGCTATTATGGGCAATACAAAAATCACTAATGAGACCGCCGGACCGCATAAGAAATATCGTATTAGGATTAAGATCGCTTGCGCCTACGGAGAAGATATCGACAAGGTTAGAGACACGCTGTTAAAAGCGGCTAGTCAAGCCAAGGGCGTTGAAGGTTTACCCGCTTCTAGAGTAAGGTTTCGAACTTTCGGTGAGTACGGTTTGAATTTTGAATTACTCTGCTGGGTCGCCGAGCCTGTTTTGCGTGGTCGGGTCAGCGACGAACTCAATGAGCTTGTCTATAAGCTATTTATCCAAGAAAAAATAGAGATTCCTTTCCCCAAACAAGATGTTTATGTGAAAAGTTTGCCTAAATAAATTTATTTAGTTTCCGTGGCATTATTTTAAGTTAATCACTAATAATATTTATCTAACTTATAAGTGATTGTTCATAATGCTAATCATAAATTAAGTTTATTATGTAGCCTTTATCCCATTTTCTATTCTTGTCGCTATGTGAGTCTTAATAAGGTATTGCGAACTTTGTCAATAACAACTCGAGCGAAACTCACGCGGTGAGCAGCTTTGCCAACGTTTAAAGGCTTTTCTAAAATTGGCACTATCACTGTATCCTAAAGTGGATGCAATTTGTTGAATACTTAAATCACTATTGCTAAGCAACTCTTTGGCACGATACTCTCTGACACTGGCAAGTATTTCGGAGTAGCGGCTGTTATTTTCTTCTAGTCTACGATGTAGTGTGCGCTGTGACAGATGAAAATACTTTGCCACGCAAGAGAGTTTAGGAAATTGATTTTCATGGGACAGTAGATATTTTCTTACTCGGCTTTGAAACTCCTCTTGGCTTTGCAATCTCGTTAATTCTTGTTCGCAGATCAATTTAGCTTGGGTTAAGGAATTTGGATCGGCCATAGGTAAAGGTGTGTCTAATCCATTTTGAGAAAGTGAAATACTTGTTACTTTGGTGTCGAACTGAATGGGTTGGCTAAAAATCTGTCGATAAAAATCGATATAGGATGGTTGCTTAAAAGGGAAGCTAATCGATTGGATTGACGCAGAATTTTGCGTGACTTGCATAAGCATATTATACAAGGTCAAAACGGCGGTTTCTAAAAAGGGGATTTTTATATCTTCTAGTGGATAACATTCATGTAGCTCAATTTTTAGAGTTTTTGGACCGCAAACCAAATTTACTCTAAGCAATGGTGTTCTGGTGTTGAGATAGCGACTAAATAGTTCGATGGTTTCTCTTAAACAACTACTCACAATGATGGCATAGCCCAACATGCCATGAGTGGTCAGCCCTAAACGCTGTCCTACTTTAAGGCCAAGCGCTGATTGGCCTGATAATATTATACTGGAGCTAATGAGCTTTTTAAAATGCCGATAGGAAATCAACTGCCCAGGTTGGTCAATTTGTTTAAGGTTTAAGCCAACACTGGCCAACCAGTGATTGGTATCCACCTGAAGCTTATCAAGCTCATCAGCAAGTTGATGGAGATAATAGGTAGGCATCATAAGTTTGTGATCGGTCATGGCAGCAGAGGTTGGTTCAAATCTTTTGGTAAAATTGTTTAATTAGACCTTTAGACTAGCTGAAACAGTCTATTATGGCAAGAAATAACCCTTTTATGTCAGTTTAACCTCTCACCCAGTCTCAAATTTTAACTTTATAATAGCCTTATTCTTCACCACTTAGGTATTGCGCTCATGATTAAATATATTAAGTACTCTTTTTTTCATATCATGGGTTTATTTGCCGCAGTGGTGATTTTACTTGGAGGTTCCTTTATTACTTCGGGCTTAATAATAACCTTGATCATCTTTATTGGTGGTGACCTACTTTTAGGTGACGACCATTCGACCCCCGATTTTAGTCATCCACAGCTATTAACATGGCAATTATGGTTAGCATTTCCTTTGCTTTGTTTCATCGTCTTTGCAGCGGTTTGGCAGTTTGCCGAAACTGACCTTTTTACCTTTGGGCAGTGGGTTCAAAACCAGTTGGCGATTGATATACTCAGTTCTCGCGGGCACTCTTCTAGGGTCGAGTTTGTTCTCTGTATATTTTTGACCGGTTTTTATATTGGACTGATAGGAACCATCACCGCGCATGAGCTTACCCACCGAACTGCCGATCCGATTAGTCTTTTGATAGGGCGCTGGTTGTTGGCTTTTAGTTTTGATACCAGTTTTTCGGTGGAGCATGTGTATGGACACCATCGTTATGTCAGCACTATTGATGATCCCGCTACCGCTCCAAGAGGACGCAATGTTTATGCACATATTTTAATCTCTACCTATAAAGGGAACGTAAGCGCGTGGAAGATTGAGAAAAAACGATTGCAGAAAAATAATAGAACGGTTTTTTCGATTCATAATCGACTGTTGAGGGGCTATTCAATGAGCATTGTGTTGTTTGCGGCAATCTATTGGTTGGCTGGCGCGACCTCATTGATACTATTGGCTGCGGCGGGTCTTTGGGGTAAGTCATTGTTAGAAATTGTCAATTATATGGAACACTATGGCATTGTAAGAGACCCTAAAACCAGAGTCGAACCCAGACATTCATGGAACAGTACCAAACGCGTTAGCTCTTGGGCAATGTTTAATCTCACCCGACATTCACACCATCATGCAAAGGCCTCGGTGCCGTTTCATGAACTACAGCCAATGGCTAATTCGCCCGAAATGATCAGCGGTTATCTAGGCACTGTGCTTGTCGCAATGATTCCGCCCCTATGGCACAAACTAATGACGCCAAAAGTGTTAGATTGGGATAAAAACTACGCATCGAGAGAAGAACAAAAACTGATAGACGTGGCTAATCAGAAGAGTGGTTTAGATGCCTTTAGTCAAAAAGCCGTTTTGCCCTAGTCTTGATGCCGCTTTTTAATCCTGTCAGCTAGAGGTAAGAAGGATCTGATAACCCTTAAGCTTAGTAAGATTTTTTGTTTGGTGGGGTGCCCGTATTGGGTGGACTACTCATTATTTATGGAGGATTTTAACTGATTAACAGACAAAAAAAAAGGCCTACTTACGTAGACCTGACTAGCAATTCTGGTGTGATTTTTTTAGAACCAAAAGGGGTAGGAATCACAACTTTACTAATAAAAAAGATAACTATTCAGTTTACCTTAAAATTTAAAATCCATTTAAAACGCAACAAAACAAAACTAACTAAAACCATTCAACCATTATTCTAAGAAATCATGTAAAAGCGCTAGCGAATAACATCATCGAACCCGATCATAAGCCTAAATAAAGCGTTTAAACGGGCTCTTAATAATTAGTTAAGTGGTCAGTAGCAGATTATGGGGCGCACTATACGCTTTATTTGTTTGTTTTCAAGCGATCATTTATAATGTATCGCATTAGAAAAAATAATCCGAAACTAGACTTGTATGATTTATATTAGGAAATGCTAATGATTGCTAAGCGCTTGCCGCCTTTAAAAAGCTTAAGAGCTTTTGAAGCGGCCGCACGCCATTTAAGTTTTACTCGCGCTGCGGACGAGCTATTTGTGACGCAGGCAGCCATTAGTCATCAAATTAAATCTCTTGAAGAATACCTTGGGCTGCCTTTGTTTATAAGGCATAACCGTAAGTTACTACTTACTGATGAAGGGCAAAACTATTGGCCTAAAATTCGCGATATGTTTGAAGGTTTAGTCGCTGCTACTCAGCAATTAAAATCTCAAGTGGCAGGTGGTCCTCTAACCGTTAGCGTGGTACCCACTTTTGCTACAACTTGGCTAGTTCCCCGCTTATCTTCCTTTAATAAAATTTATCCGGAAATTGAGGTTCGATTAAAAGCCAGTGATGACCCAGTCAATTTCCTGCAGCAAGATATTGATATTGCTATCTACTATGAAACCGGAAGTTATCCGGGTATGCATAGTGTCAAACTACTTAATGAACGACTAACACCACTTTGTTCTCCCGATCTTTTAAAGGGCGATAAACCGCTAAATAGTCCCCAGGATTTGAAACACCATAATCTATTGCATGATGATACCACCCATGATTGGCGTCGATGGCTTAAGCATAGCGGAGTGAAAGGTGTCGATCTTCGACGAGGTGCTATTTTTAGCCACACGAGTATGGTTTTACAAGCCGCGGTGTTTGGTCAAGGGGTTGCTATGGGTCATATTGTTTTGTCGCAGGCAGAAATTCAATCGGGTCGTTTGGTTCAGCCTTTTGAAATGATGATGGAAAGTGATTTTTCTTACGATGTGGTATGCCCGATTGAATCGGCTGATCGTCCCAAAATTAAGGCATTTATCGAGTGGTTGGTCGAGGTGGTAAAACAGGAAGAAAACACTCAACCGCCGAGCTTTAATATTGATTGAGTTTTTGACTAGTTAACATAACAATGACCGATGAACTAATCATGAAAGTTGGGTGCAAACAATCGTTAGCCGTTGCAAAGGATTATTCGTCAAAGCCTTGCTCTATCAATTGTTGTAAAGCCTGTATAGCTTGTTCAGCTTGCTGACCATGGGCTTTCACTTTAATGATAGAACCCTTGGGAGCGTCAAGCGTGAGTAGTTTAATTAAGCTAAGGCTAGGGGCTATTTTATCTTTATGTTCGACCTCAATATCACAATCAAAATGATTGGAAAGCGTGACTATTTGTGCCGCCGCTCTGGCGTGCAAACCTTTTTGGTTGATAACTTCACAGGTAATTTCAATCGATTTATGAGTCATAGGCAAGGGCTACTAACTTAACTCTCTATGTCTGATTTGTACGTCTTGGTATAGGCTTGAAAAGTATTGAGCCATTTTTTCTGCCATAAATACAGAACGATGTTGTCCACCAGTACAACCGATGGCGATGGTTAAATAGTTTCTATTGCCTTCTTCAAAGCGGGGTATCCAGGTATGCAGAAATGTTTTGAGCTGCCAAAAATATTCTTGAACGTAGGATTTTTCTTCCAAATAGTCGATAATTTGTTGATCCTGGCCGTTATAGGGTCTTAATGAGACTTCCCAATAGGGATTGGGTAGGCATCTTGCGTCAAATACAAAGTCAGCATCATTAGGGGCGCCATTTTTGAAGCCAAAGGATTGAAACAATAGGCTAAGTGACGCTTCTTTTTCACCTAATACACGATTAACAATGGTTTCACAGAGCTCATGTGGTGATTTATTGGTTGTGTCAATAATCAATTGTGCATATCGTGCGACCGGTTCTAGACGTTTCTTTTCTTCAGATATTGCTTCGGTGAGAGATAAGCCTTCCGCTGTTAATGGGTGTCTACGGCGGGTTTCACTAAATCGTTTAAGCAAAGTTGGGTCGGTTGCATCAATATAAATAACTTGGAATTCTTTGCCTTTGCCTTGTAGAAATTTCATTACCTCATCAAACTCTTCGACGGTCGCCGGTACATTTCGGGCATCGACTCCTACCGCTAGTTCGGGATATTGATTTTCTGTTTGAGTTAATAAATCAGGGATTAGTTTAATTGGGATATTATCCACGCAATAGTAGCCTTGATCTTCCAAAGCTCTTAATGCGACGGTTTTACCTGAGCCGGAACGGCCACTGACAAATATCCTTTTCATTGCTCGTATCCTCAGATTAAGCCAGCTTGCTGGCTGATTCCTCCAGTATTTCAAATAGGGCTTGGCTGGAGTGTGCGTGCCGAATTTGAGATAAGGTTTTTTGGTCGGACAATATCTGTGCGATTTGTGCTAAATGTCCTAAGTGTTCTTTGTGTGCTTGTTCTGGAACAACTAGCGCAAAAATGATATCCACCGCTTTGCCATCAGGCGCATCATAGTCAATGGGCTTTTCAAGCAGCATAAAAACGGCCTTAACCTGTTCGCATTGAGCCACCCGGCCATGCGGGATAGCGACTCCGTCACCGAGAGCGGTTGAACCTAGTTTTTCTCGACCACAAAGACTTTCAAAGATATGTTTACGACTTGAACTACTGACTTGTTCAATGAGCTCGCTAACCTTCTCTAGGACTTTCTTTTTGCTCGATACCTGTGTACAAACTAATGTGGTATCAGGAGACAATAATTGATTGATGTTCATTCTGGGTATTGTTGTTTTGACCAGCCTAAAATTGAGGACTGATATTAACACACCTTATTTTGATTGCACTTAAATATTGCAGTTAGTCGTGATTATAACGGAAACACAATTTAAATAAGTCTCCGCCATAATCTCAGAGCATAGAAATTAATGACGAATCATTTTTTCCTTGTGCTTTATCACTTGGCGATCTAATTTATCAACGAGAGAATCGATGGCCGCATACATAACTTCTTCTTCACTGGTTGCAAAAATTTCACCACCATTGACATTTAATTTGGCTTCAGCTTTTTGTCGGACTTTATCAACCTCTAAAACTACGTGAACATTATTGATATGATCAAAATGCCGCTCTAGACGCTGAAATTTTTCATTGACATAATTTCTCAAAGCGTCGGTTAAATCGAGGTGATGACCAGTAAGATTGATTTGCATAGTATATTTCCTTGTTGGTTGTTGGAAAACTAAATCTCTGAGTTACATAAGTGCTTTACGTTCATTGGATGGCGGTATGGCCAAACTTTCTCGGTATTTTGCAACGGTCCGTCTTGCTACTTTAATACCTTGGTCTTTTAGCATTGCTGCTATTTTACTATCGCTTAGTGGTTTTGCTTGATTTTCGGCGGCCACTAGCTTTTTTATCACCGCTCTAATTGCGGTTGATGAGCACTCTCCGCCAGCAGAGGTACCCACATGGCTGGAGAAAAAGTACTTTAGTTCAAAAATGCCTTTTGGAGTATGTAAATATTTTTGAGTAGTCACTCTTGATATGGTGGATTCATGCATCTCAACCTCTTCGGCGATATCATGCAAAACTAACGGTTTCATGGCTTCTTCACCATAGTCTAAAAAACCAGTTTGTTTTTCAACAATAGAGGTTGCTACCTTGAGCAGAGTTTCATTGCGACTTTGTAGGCTTTTGATAAACCATTTAGCATCATGAAAATTATCCTTTAAAAACTGATTGTCTGGGCTGTTATCTGCCCGTTTAATTAATTTAGCATAGGTTTCGTTAATTTTCAGTTTTGGCGTAGAATCAGGATTAAGTGAAACCACCCATTGACCTTTAGGGTCTTTTCTCACATAAACGTCAGGCTTAATATATTGAGCGTTATTTTGGCTAATTTGATTGGCGGGTCTTGGCTCAAGGCTTTGAATGAGCTCAATGGCTAGTTTTAGTTGTGGCTCTGTCAACCCAAGATTTTTAATAATTTGTCGATAGTTACGACTGGCTAACTGTGTAAATTCACTGACCAAAACCTTTTTAGCTAAAGCATAGGCTGGATCGGCTACTGCTTTGCGTTTCAATTGGATCAACAGGCACTCTTGAAGATCTCGAGCAGCGATGCCGGCAGGTTCAAAACTTTGAATATAATGTAGTACCGCTTCGATTTCTTCGGTTTGAATATGCTGAGATTCGTCGGTTTGCTCCTCGCTATCTTGGGTTAAGTCGGGCAGCTGGTGCTGGGCTAGATCAGTATCATTTAATGATTGGTTGATTAAATCGGCGATGTCCTGAATCTCTGCGCTCATAAAACCAGCTTCATTAATGGAGTCGATTAAAATAGCGGCAATAGCGCGGTCAGTTTCGCTGAGGGTGGACATATTGATTTGCCACAAAAGTTGATCTCTAAGGCTTTCACTGGTTTCGCCTTGGTATTCGAATTGTTCGTTATCGGTATTGCGTTGTCCATGTCCCTGAGAGACATAACCCCAATCTTCCCATTGAGTATCACCCACCATATCACTATCGATGGTTTGTTTTTCAATATTTTCACTTGTTTTTCTATCTTCGGTGGCTACCGAGACACTAGAATCTTCAAATTGCTTATCATCAAATCGAGTATCTTCTGTTTGATGTTTATCAGCTTGATTATTTTCGGAGGTTAGGTTTTCAGAATTTTGGTCTTCGTTGACTTGTTCAACTTCGAGTAGAGGGTTGGCTTCTAGGACATCTTGTATTTCAGCATCGAGATCTAAGCTTGACAGTTGTAACAGCTTGATTGCTTGTTGCAACTGGGGCGTCATGGTTAATGACTGGCTCATTTTTAGCTGTAACGATTGTTTCATTTATTCATGGTTCCGACGAACATCTTTTATCCCTATATATAAATACTATCGGTATAATAACTATAGCAGTTATTTTGCTCAGCTTTCGGATATTGTATCCAAAAAACAATTATTTTAATGCTAATTCTAGTCGGTTGTCGAGGGGCCTCTGTAAAGCTATTTGCTGTTACCTAACTCTAGTATGGAGTTTGTTAAGTGACTTTTCAACCATTATTGAAGTTTTTAAACAAAATAAAAATAACTATAAAATACAATAAGTTAGTAATTTATTTAGCAAAAGGAGGTATGAGGTTTAGGCTAAATTCTAAAATTCTCTCCGAGATAGACTTTACGTACCTGTGGATTTTTTAGGATCTCATCAGGACTGCCTTCCGCCAGAATATTTCCAGATTCAACAATATAAGCACGTTCACAGACATCAAGGGTTTCACGGACGTTATGATCGGTGATTAAAACACCTAATCCACGATTTTTTAGGTGGGTGATGATCTCTTTAATTTCACCGACGGAAATAGGGTCAACACCGGCAAAAGGTTCATCGAGAAGAATAAAGTTAGGTTCATTGGCTAGTGCGCGAGCAATTTCAACTCGGCGTCTTTCACCACCGGATAAACTCATGCCAAGGTTATGTTTAATATGAGTAATTTTAAATTCTTCGAGTAGTTCATTCATTTTATCAATCTGTTGTTCTTTAGTCAGCGATGGATTGAGCTCTAAAATTGAAAGTAGGTTATCTTCTACGCTCATCTTCCTAAATACTGAGGCTTCTTGCGGTAGATAACCAATCCCCATTCTGGCTCTTTCATGCATTGGGTTGTTTGTTATTTCTTTATCACCTAGAAAAACTTGACCAGCATCTGCTCCTACTAATCCGACAATCATGTAAAAAGAGGTGGTTTTTCCAGCGCCATTGGGGCCTAGTAGACCAACCACCTCGCCAGATTTTACCTTGATAGTGACGTTGGACACGACTTTGCGTCCAGAATAAATTTTGGCTAAATTTTTGGCTATTAATTGGGTCATTGGTCAATCGACTTGGTTTGAATGATTTCAACTTGCTCTGCATTGGATTTTTCAAAGCTGGATATTTTTGTTATTCGGTTGTATCGAAATGTCCCAGCACTGACCGTACCATCTTGCTGCTTTGCAATCACGTCACCAGACAGTAGAAGACCTTCGCTTTCACTTTTTATAACCAATTGGTTAGCACTCGCGCTGAGCTCTTGTTGGCCGTTATTGACCACGGTTAATAGCAATGGTTTGCCTTTGCCACTAATTTGTCGTTGTTTGCTGGATTGGTTTTTAACGGTGATTTTTGAAGCCTCTATTGTTAGCCTATTGTTGCTTTTTGATTGTTGTACAAGGCTAGCGTTAATCTCAGCGATAAGTTGCTGTTTGATAATATAAAATTTGATGACATTGGCTTTTAGTTCAAGACGATCACCGGTTTGTGGGTTAATTTGAGAAAATATGGCGGGTGAACCGTAGGCAGTAAAAGACTTGAATTGACCTTTTTTATTTTTTCGGCCAATTAGATGGTCGGCATTGATGCTCAGCCCTGGTTCTTTATATTGCGCATGGCCTTTGTATTCAAATATCCCATTAATACCGTCGATTCGGCTCGAGTCGCTGGCGAGATAAAATTGGCCTTGTTTCAAGATAACGTTATTTTTCTTGTTTTGTGCTAAAACACTGGCGCTTACTTGCCATAGTAGAATACTGAACAAGGAGAAAACGATCCATGGCAGAGTTTGGGTTGTTCTCATGGCGTTTTCTCGGTGACAACCTTACGATTGAGGTTGATTATATTGTTTTTAAAGTCCATATCCATTCCGATACTTCTGGTTTGGTAATATTGGTGACTAATTGTAATCGGATCATCGGTGGTTGCGGTAGTATTTTCTAAATCAATCAGTAGATACTGGGTATCGATTTGAGTGGATACTTGTTGTTGGAGGATTTCTTTGACCGCCACTTGATCGATCAATTCTATTTGATGTTTATGTTTAATTATTTTGCCTTTTTCCGCTTGTAACTGCCACAGGCTACCATCAGCTTGATTCAGCCGAATAACCGGCGCTTCAAGCAATGACTGGTCTTGATGTTTAAAGTGTGCCAGTTTGACTGATTTTAATTGGCTTAGTTGTCGACCATCTTTGTCATATAGATGGATAACCACCCCTTTCATATAATAGTCAGAATCTTGTTTATCGGTTTCGAGTGGTGAGGGCAGCGTAGTTTTATCTTTTGGATAAAAAATAAATAGTACTAAAAGGCCTAAAAAAGCCAGATACCAACGATTAATTTTCATGCCTTTCAATGCTTGTAACTCTGGTGGATTGCCGCAAGTTTATCTTGAGCGAACAATATTAAATCAGTGATTTCACGCACCGCTCCATTGCCACCGATAGCCTGTGTCACCCAATCCGCTTGTTCTAGCAGCAGGTAATAACCATCTTTTACACTAATTGATAGGCCGGATTGTTTCATCAATGGCAGGTCGGGTAAATCATCACCAACATAGGCCACTTGAGAGGGCACTATTTGAAGCTGTTCAAGTAGCTGATTATAGGCTTGTTGCTTATCACTTTTTCCTTGATAAATGTGTTGGATGCCTAATTCTGAGGCCCTTTTTTTAACGATTTCTGATTGTCTGCCAGTGATGATTGCTAGTTCTATACCCTGCTTGAGTAATTGTTTAATACCCAGCCCATCTTTAATATTAAAAGATTTAAGTTCTTCACCCTGATTGGAATAATAGACCTTACCATTACTCAGCACGCCATCGACATCGCAAATGAGCAATTTAATATTTTTTGCTTTTTGCATGATGATTTGAGAGTAGTTATTCATCGGCTTAGACCACCCCGGCTTTTAGCAGGTCATATGTATTAAGCGCACCGATGGGATGTGATGCTTGGTCAATGACAACCAATGCATTAATCGCATTTTGCTCCATGATTTGCAGGGCTTCGGCGGCTAGTTGGTGGGCTTGTATGGTTTTACTCTTTTCTGTCATAACGGATTCAATTAGCGCGTCATTGAGATTGATCTGGTTGCCCAGAGTTCGCCGAAGATCACCATCAGTGAAAATACCGCATAAAACCCCCTGAGCGTTAACCACACAGGTCATTCCTAATCGTTTTTCGGTCATTTCAATGAGTGCATCACTGATTTTAGTTTTGAGCTGAACCACCGGAGTCTGTTCACCTGAGTGCATTACATCTTCAACTTTTAAAAGTAGTCTGCGACCTAAGCTGCCACCCGGATGGGATAATGCGAAATCTGTTTCCGTAAATCCTTTCGCTTTGAGTAGTGCAACCGCTAGCGCATCGCCCATCACTAAGGAAACTGTGGTTGACGCGGTGGGTGCAAGATTCATGGGGCAGGCCTCTTTTTCGACTGAAGTATCGAGGTTAACATCAGCAAAACCAGCGAGGGTTGAGTCTTTTTTGCCGGTGAGGCTAATTAGGGGGACTTTAAGTCGCTTAATCAGCGGCAACAGACTGGTTATCTCATGAGTTTCACCGGAATTTGACAGCGCGATCACCACGTCATGGCGTGTAATCATACCTAAATCGCCGTGGCTCGCTTCGCCGGGATGAACGAAAAAAGCGGGACTACCAGTGCTGGCAAGTGTTGCCGCAATTTTATGCCCAATATGTCCCGATTTCCCCATACCAATGACCACAATACGACCTTGGCATTGCATCAGCAATGAACAAGCCTCGGCGAAATCTTGATTGATTTGGTGACTCAGGCGAAGCAGAGCTTGCTGCTCAGTATTGACCACTGATTGGCCCGATTCTATAAATTGTTGTTGTAAATTCTGATCTACCATGGGTTTGTTAGTTTTATTAAAATTAAAATGTGTAGGAATAACTCTAGTTTATCAGATTTTTAATACTGTGCGTCTTTTGTGCATGGATAAAGGCTTATTTGTAGAATTTAATTGGACTAGAAAAGCTGGTAGCCTTGGTAAGCAAGGAAACAAGCGAGCAAAATGCCACCCTCTAAACGGGTGATTTCACCAGGTTTGCCTTTGCGTCCCCAAGCCATGATCGACATGGCTAAAGTCAGTCCAAACATGACGGCGAAATCAAATCTTAGAATACTAATATCGATACTGACATCATCAATTAGACCGGGAATGCCTAGCACCGCTAGCAGGTTAAAAATATTGGAGCCAATCACATTGCCGATTGCTAGTTCATGTTCGCCTTTTAATACGCCGGTCACCGAGGCCGCTAGTTCCGGCAGACTGGTGCCGACCGCGACGATAGTTATACCAATCACAAAATCACTGACATTATAGATATGGGCAATGTTGGTGGCACCGATCACCAATAGATTTGAGCTTATCTGTAATAAAATAAGACCAACCACTAGCCAAAATAACGCACGACTATTCGGCATTGAGTCCGGCAGTTCTTCAACAATCTCCTTTAACATCAGATCCGGTTTTTGGCGGGTTTTTCGAGCCATTCTAACCAACCAGATGAGGTAGCTAACCAGTAGCGTCAAGAGGATCACGCCATCCATAAAGGATAAAGTCAGATCGTAAAGTAAAATAAAGGCGACTAGCATTAAGCCGAAAAGAATTGGAATTTCACGCTTTAGAGTTTCTGATTGGACTCTCAAAGGCACAATGAGAGCAGAAATGCCAAGAACCATGGCGATATTAGCGATATTAGAGCCTAAAGCGTTACCAATGGCTAATCCTGGCGTGCCTTTAATGGCTGAGTTGATTGATACAATTACTTCGGGAGCAGACGAGCCCATGGCGACAATCGTTAGACCGACGATCAGTGGGGCTATACCAAAATTGCGTGCGATTGCTGCCGCACCGTCGGTAAAACGGTCGGCACTCCAGACAAGCATAGAGATGCCACTAATGACCATCGCAAAATACAGAAGCATAAAGGCTTTAAATCTCCAAAATGGGTGCCGTGAGCTTAGTTGTCTTTGAGCTAAGTAAAATTTTAGCTAATTAGAAAGACCAGTCGAGTCAAAATACAAGGCTAGTATCATTAACAATGATGGTGTCTCTTGTAAAAACTAGCAAGATCAAATTTGTATCAAACCATTAACCTAGGGCTGTTTATGTTATTTTTGCCTAGCGTTTATGTCGCTGAGGTTATTATACGGAGGTGTCAGGTACAAAGTCACCTCTATTTAGCGCAATTTCTTGATAGAATTAACTGATTAAGCGCTTTGCTCTATTTTTAGTTGCTATACTTTGGGGTACAATGTGCCGCTAATTTTAAGTTAAAACAATAGTGAGAAGATTTAATGACTGAACATGAAATCAAAGAAATGATAGAGCAAGGGCTCGATTGCCAGTCTGTAGAGGTTACTGGTGACGGACATCACTTTGAAGCAGTCATTATTTCTGAACTATTTGAACAAAAAAGACTCGTAGCTAGACAACAGATGGTTTATGCAACCGTTAATGATAAAATTGCCAGTGGTGAACTACACGCGTTATCGTTAAAAACAATCACTCCCGATGAAGCAATCGCCTCTTCATAGGTTGATTGAAACCAATTCGGGATTTCATTCACGAGTCAAAATGAGCAAAGTTTTTCTTTTCGCACCTGAATTGTGTAAAGGTCTCAGATTACAATAAAAACTAGAATTTTGGGGAAAATTTGATGGATAAATTACAATTAATTGGTGGTAACCGCCTAAACGGCAGTATCCGTATTTCTGGCGCTAAAAATGCTGCCTTGCCAATTTTAATGGCGACGCTACTGGCTGATGGACCAACAACCATTGCTAATGTACCACATCTTAATGATGTCACTACAACACTTGAACTGCTTGGCGTGATGGGTAATTCCATGACATTAGGCGAGAACATGACAGTTGAAATCGATACTAGCACCATAAAAACATTTGAAGCTCCCTATGATCTTGTGAAAACCATGCGCGCCTCAATTTTAGTTTTAGGTCCACTTTTGACTCGATTTGGTCGAGCCGATGTTTCATTACCCGGTGGTTGCGCCATTGGATCACGCCCTGTCGATTTGCATATTAAAGGTATGCAAGCAATGGGAGCGGATATTGACGTCACCGATGGCTATGTAAGAGCAAGATCCGAAAATGGCTTAAAGGGTGCAACCATTCACATGGAAATCGTCAGTGTTGGGGCGACAGAAAACCTATTAATGGCCGCTTCAATGGCTAAAGGAACCACTGTTTTACAAAATGCCGCTCGTGAGCCTGAAGTGGTTGATGTAGCCAATTATTTAATTGCGATGGGCGCTAAAATTGAAGGTGCTGGAACCGATACCATCACCATAGAAGGTGTTGAAAAACTGGTTGGTGCACATCACAAGGTTTTACCGGACCGTATAGAAACAGGTACCTATCTAGTGGCTGCCGCCATGACCGGTGGACGCGTCAAAGTGAGAGAAACCAGCCCAGATATTTTGGAAGCCGTATTGGACAAGTTACGCGAGTCAGGCGCAAAGATAACTACCGGTGATGATTGGATTGAACTTGATATGGAAGGTAAAAGACCGCAGGCAGTTGATATCGTTACCGAACCTTATCCTGGATTTCCAACGGATATGCAAGCGCAGTTCACTGCGCTAAATGTGATTGCTGAAGGCACCGGCATTATTGAGGAAACCATTTTTGAAAACCGATTTATGCATGTTGGTGAATTGCAACGCATGGGCGCAGATATTCAAATTGATGGTAATCGTGCCATTTGCCACGGAGTGGATATTTTAACCGGCGCTCAAGTGATGGCGACCGATCTTAGAGCATCTGCTAGCCTAGTTATCGCCGGCTTGGTGGCTGAAGGCAAAACCATTGTCGATCGTATTTATCATATCGATCGAGGCTACGAATGTATTGAAGAAAAATTGCAATTGATGGGCGCAAACATTAAGCGAGTTTCTTAAGTTAAGATTCTCGCTCACGTAATTTTAGAGTTAACTTAATCAATTTTTGCTTTCTCAACACCTCTATTTCAACTTCTTTACCAATAGGGATTGAAATAAATAATTCTCTAAATTGAATCATGCTTGTGACTTCAACACCATCAAATCGAATTAAATAATCTTCTACTTTAAGCCCTGCTCGGTCGCCGGGGCTACCTTTTTCAATATTGCTGACTAGCAAGCCTACACCAAACGCTATGCCCGGTTGAAAATGCTTGTGTCCTGCTTGATTGAGTTGATTAAGACCAACACCTAACCAGTTTCTTGCTACTCGACCATGCTTGATAAGTTGGGTAAATATTTCCTTCACTGTATCAATGGGCGTACCAAAATTAATACCGATCTCATCATTTTTTTCAATACTGAATTTAGCACTACTGATACCGATTACTTGTCCTTTGGCGTTGATTAAAGCGCCGCCTGAATTACCGAAATTGATTGAGGCATCAGTTTGAATTCTTGGATGAAAAGGACCGTGATCAATGGCGCTGATAATGCCCATGGTGACTGAGTTTTTAAATAAGCCAAAAGGAGTACCAATAGCTAATACCACGTCACCGGTTCTTACTAGACTAGAATCACCAAGATCGGCAACCTTGGGAGTTCTAATATTAACTTTAAGTACCGCAATATCATTTTGTTGATCAAAACCCACCACTTTTGCATATTTACGACGTCCATCAGAAAAATGTACCGCAATTCGGCTACTTCCAACAATCACGTGGTAATTAGTGACGATATAACCATCGGGATGAAAAAATAACACCACTGCCAACTCCAACGGAAATATCAAGCAACATATCGCCTTCCTTGCCATCGGTGGCGGGGGCGCGCTCTGCCACGTCTAATCGCCTTTACACTAACCACTGAAGGCCCCGCTTTTTCGATAGCTTCGGCATAAGACAGTTGGAATGTGTTAATTGTGGAGTTGCTAGTGGTTTGATGACTCGATTGTTGGTAAAACTGCCAAGCTTGTTGCAGCTGATGCCAATTAAAATTAAGCGGACTGTTGGCCATAAAAAATAGCCACAGCCATGCCACTAGAGTTCCAGCAATTGAAAATTTTGCAATAAATAGGATTCGACCGAGTTTGTTCATACTGAAAAACTTCCTTAGGATACTTAATTTGGACTCTGCAGAGGTAGTTTAATGAGTTATATTGCTAGGCTAACGAAAGGCTATTTAGCTTTTCGTTTTGACACCGTCAATATCCAGACTGTTATGGTTAATAATACCTTTTTCCTTTATAGCATAATCTAAAGCTTGATCGGTGTCTTCTAACGCACGGGTAATTTCAACCACTTTATTATCTTCAACTACTGGCTGAGCTTGTTCTTTGCCAATTTGCACTTGATTTCGATAATCATGTGCATTGTAAAGTTGATCCGCGTCGAAAAGCTCGGCTTCGTCCTTGGATTGCTTGAGTTTTGGATTAGCTGTAGGTACTTCTTCTGGTTTTTGGCTATCAAGCGCTGCTTGGTCGGGCTTGCCAATGGTTTGAAAGGTTTGCCCAGCACAAAGTTGAGTGGAACTTTTTGCCATATGGTCATAAAGTGACTGATAACTGTCGGAGACATGATTAAACAGTTCAGCGGTTTTTTCAAAGTGGCCATTCACTTTAGCGTGGAAAGTTTCCAGTTCAGCGGTTTTCTCTTTAAGAGCCTGTTCTAGCTTGTTTTTTTCAATCTCGTTTAAGGAATATTTTTTCCCTACAACAAAACCCACAAGAGCGCCAATAATAATACCTAACAAAGATAAAGTTTCCATGTTTGCCTCTTTTGTTTCTACCAATAAGCTTGGTGCTTACTATATCTTATTCAAAAGCGCTTAGTCGAATAGTTTTTAATGATTAGAGTGAAAAATAGCGCGACACCGTTAGTTTCTTTAATGAGTCCAAACAGCGATAGATCAAGTGTTATTTTTAATATTAAATAGGGATATATCAGCATAAAGTATTGGTTTTTAGCCGCTATTTAGGTTTTACTCTGCAGCTTAAACTAGCCATTAATGCATGAAGTAGAAAATGAATCCAATACAGCGCTCTAATCGTTTACACGGCATCTGTTATGATATTCGTGGTCCAGTGCATGAACAAGCACAGGCGCTTGAAGCGAGCGGCGAAACCATATTGAAGTTAAATATTGGTAATCCTGCACCTTTCGGCTATTCAACATCCAATGCGATATTAGATCAAATTCATAACAATTTAGCCGCCTCACAGGGTTATGCTGAGTCCGCCGGGCTTGAATCAGCTCGGGGGGCAATCACTGATTATTATCGAAGGCTTGGTTTTGACGATATCGCCGCTGATCAGGTTTATTTGGGTAATGGTGTTAGCGAACTGATAATGATTGCTATGCAGGCGCTTCTTAATAGCCATGATGAAGTTTTGATCCCCAGTCCTGATTACCCACTATGGACGGCGGCGGTTAATTTAACCGATGCTAAAGCGGTGCATTATCAGTGCGATGAAGCGTCGGATTGGGTACCCGATATCGCTGATATTCGATCTAAAATAAGCGATAAAACCCGCGCCATTGTGCTGATCAATCCCAATAATCCCACCGGCGCGGTTTATCCACGCCAGATCCTTGAACAAATTGTCGCCATTGCGCAAGAAAATGATCTGATCATCTACAGTGATGAGATTTATGATCGGATCCTCTATGCCGAAGCCACGCATATTCCTATCGCAACCTTAACTGATGATGTACTGGTTGTGACTTTTGGCGGATTGTCTAAAAACTATTGTGTGGCGGGATTTCGAGTGGGTTGGATGATTCTATCGGGCAAGCTATCCTCCGCAGCTGATTATATTCAAGGTTTACAAATGCTTTTATCCATGCGGCTTTGCGCCAATGTACCGATGCAACATGCGGTGCAGGTCGCTTTGTCAGAAGTCGCTTTGCCAGGGGGCGACTTATCAGAGGCCGAATGCTTAGATAAGCACCACCCGAATAATCTCACAAAACCAGAGAGTCGATTAACCCAACAAATGGAGTTGAGTTATCAAATGATCAATCAAATCCCGGGTCTTTCTTGCGTAAAACCCAAAGGGGCGCTGTATCTGTTCCCTAAAATTGACATCAAACGCTTCAATATTAAAAATGATGAGCAGTTTGTGCTTGATTTCTTAAAACAGAAAAAGGTGTTGTTAGTTCACGGAGGCGGCTTTAACTGGCAGCAACCGGATCATTTTAGGATCGTATTTTTGCCCGAGCTTCAACAGCTACAGCAGGCGTTAAACGCACTAGGAGATTTTTTGCTGGATTATCGGCAGGATTCATAGCGATAGCAAAGTGCTAAAACAGCCTTGCGTGATTTACCGCTAGAACCAATATTCAAGGGATAAATACCCGAAAATAGCGCAATTTGTAAGACATTGTCCCGAGCGTTTGTAGGAAATTGACCCTAGTGTGACTGTCTGGTATCGACCTTTCTGGTATCGACCTTTGGATTTTTGACAACAACCTAATATGGCATATAAAAAACCTAACAAATTGCCGCTGAGCAAAGCATTGGCTGTAATAACGTCTTGACATCACAAGGTTATAGCGTTATTTTGCAAGCAGGCGAGGTATAGTTATATGAGCGAGTTATCAAAAAGATCTACCGTTTACTTTGAATCGGAAATTCATCAAGCATTAAGAATTAAAGCCGCAACTAGCCATCAATCTGTATCAGAGCTAGTGAATGAAGCTGTGCGCGTTGCTTTGAGCGAAGATCTAGAAGATTTAAAGGCATTCTCACAAAGAGTTAATGAACCAACATTCAGTTATGAGGAGTTGCTAGAGGACTTAAAATCACATGGCAAAATATAGCCTTGTATTTAAAAGATCTGTAGCAAAAGATCTCCGTAGTATCCCCCAAAAAGATATAAAACGCATTTTAAGGTGCGTTGAGCGCCTCTGCTCTGACCCAAGAGCCGAGGGATGTATCAAGCTTTCAGGACAAGAGCGTTATCGTGTTAGGCAGGGTGTGTATCGCATTATTTACCAAATTCAAGAAACAGAGCTTATTGTTATGGTTGTCAAGGTAGCACACAGAAGTGTTGTATATAAAAATGGCTAACAATTTGCTGTAAGGTAACCGCTTTGCTAGCGCTAGATACCTCTGACAGCGAACCTCGGTTGCGGTAGATCACTGCGAAACCCAACATTTAACACTCTCTCACAACTAGGTTCGGTTAAAGGGCGGCAGGGAACGGCCATTTCTTGTAAACCAATCTCCTAGTGTAAGCCAATGGCTGGAGTTTGATAGATCCTCATACCTGACTTGCCGTGTTTATTGGCTTAACCCCTTAAATCCTTAAACCCTTAAACCCTAGTTTGCAATTTTGCACATACTATTTCTATTTTTGGCTAATGGTTGTATTTCATCAATCGCGTATACTGAGCCGCAGAACAAGATAAGATCAATCACCTGATAGCCCTATTTTAAGTCCCATTCGATTGAATAATTTATGGGATCAGTAAAACAATCAATTATAAGAGGAGCATTCATTATGGCTAAAATAGCGATTGTCCAGCAGGCGCCGGTTTTCTTGGATAAGCAAAAGAGCATTCTAAAAGCGGTTGAATTGGTTGAAAAAACGGCAAAGCAAGGAGCCAAACTAGTGGTCTTTACCGAAGCTTTTATCCCCGGGTATCCGGCATGGGTGTGGCGCCTGCGTCCTGGTAGCGACATGGGATTATCAGCGGAACTGCATAGCCGATTACTTAAAAATGCGGTTGATCTGGATAGCGATGATCTGCAACCACTGTATGGTGCGGCTAAAAAACATCAGATCACGATTGTTTGCGGTATCCATGAACGGGATAATGAATTGACCCGCAGTACACTTTATAACTGTGTTATTACCATCTCTGACAAGGGTGAACTCATCAATCGCCACCGAAAACTGATGCCAACCAATCCGGAGAGAATGGTTTGGGGTTTTGGTGATGCTAGCGGTCTTAGGGTCATCGACACGCCTGTCGGTCGCATTGGATCTTTGATCTGTTGGGAAAACTTTATGCCCTTAGCGCGCTATGCGCTTTACGCACAGGGTGTGGAAATCTATATCGCTCCCACCTATGACAGCGGTGATAACTGGATGGGCAGTCTACAGCACATTGCGCGAGAGGGTGGTTGTTGGGTTTTAGGAAGTTGTAACCTGATCAATGAATCTGATTTGCCACAATATTTTCCAGAAAAAGAGAGCTTATATCCTGAAAAGAATGGCTGGATTAACGGCGGTGGTTCGGCGGTGATCGCGCCCGATGGAAAAATAGTAGCGGGGCCTATGATCAATGAATCAGGTATTTTGTATTATGATATTGATTTAGAAAAAGCAGCCAATGCCAAGCGAGCATTTGATGTGGCGGGACATTATTCACGACCGGATATTTTCAATCTAGAAGTGAATAACAAACCACAAAGTTCGATAAGTTTTAAGTGAAACCCTTAAATTAATTATCTAGCGCAAACTTTACAAGGATTTTCGGAATGAAAAATAATTGGCGATTTGATTCTTTTGTTTATGCATTGACTGATTTAGTGGCAAATCAAGATATCACCAACGCCGAACAACGGGAGGCGTTTATTTTAAAACAAGGGCAACGCTTATTGTCGGATTTAATTTTGCATGATGATTGGTTGCCCACGGAGTTTGCAAAAAGTTCGGAGTCTCGATACCAACAGTACCTACTCTATTGTGATCCATTGGAAAGATTCTCGGTAGTTAGTTTTGTTTGGGCTGCGGGTCAACAAACGCCAATCCATGATCACAGTGTTTGGGGGATCATTGGTGTTTTACGAGGATTAGAGATCTGTCAGGAGTATTCTAGAGATGACCAAACAGGTCAATTGATTGAAACCAAAAGGCATTCACTTAAAGCCGGTGAAATCGATTTAGTCTCGCCTAGGCTTGGCGATATCCATCGAGTGTCCAATGGTTTGGATGACGCTAATTCTATTAGTATCCATGTGTATGGCGCAAATATTGGCCAAGTCAGTCGGCATACCTATTCGCTCAGCAATTCTGCTATCACCACCTTCGTTTCGGGTTATGACAACGCTTAAAATCGGATCCCAGTAGCTAGAATTACGCACTTCGACCTTCAAACCGATGGCTGATCATTTGCGTTTGTTGAATAAAATGTCGCCGAAAGGCAAGGATTTTTGCATTGTGTTTCATGTCAGGATGAAACAGTAGCCACAGGCCTAAATCATGGCTTGGATCGGGTTGTTTAAAGCGTTGCAGTAAAGCTTCATCATCTCCCATAAAGCAGGGAAGGTAGGCGATACCTAAGCCGTTGATAATCGCTGATTTGGTGAGTAGAGTATCGTCAGAGTAGACATTGTGCTGCTCTTGAGGCTGCGCTTGTTTGGTCCAAGATTGATGAAACCCACAACAGGTGACGCCTAACCAGGTTTCTTCGACCGTCTGTTGGTTTAACTGTTCAAGATAGTCTCGACTGGCAAAAGGTGCACTCGATACCGTCGCCAAGCGTTTCCCGATTAAAGTTTCGAGCGGTGTATTTGTTAGCCGTATAACCACATCCGCTTCTCTTTCCGCAAGGCTTATATTTTTGTTGGTGACCATTAGGTGTAGCGTTATTTTAGGGTGTTTTTTGCTAAAACTAGCAAAAATGGGCATCAAAATACTACTTGCCATATTGTTTATCGCACTAATTTTTAATTCACCGGTTAGTTCATCTTGCATACCACTGAGATTGGCTTCAACATTTAAAACCTCTCGCTCCATTGTTATCGCCGTTTGCTTTAATTGAATGCCAGCCTCAGTTAATTGGTAGCCACTTTTTTTTACGCTCAATAAGTTGAGTGGCCATTTTTTTTTCCAAGGCTCTTAGGCGTCTTGAGAGCGTTGAATGCTGGATCCCCAGCTGCTTAGCACCCGCAGAAATTGAGCCTTGACGGGCGACAGCAAGGAAATACTTTACATCGTCCCAGTTCATTGATTTTTCCTTTGTGCAATTTTGCACACTTAATGATATAAATTAGCGAATTGTGATTAATAATTAACAGTTTAAACTCTATTGTGTTCGATAACAAATACCAAGGAGAAAAACCATGAGCAAAGTATTTAATGCAGATCAATATAAAAAAACCACCCAAGCACAATGGGATGACGCGGCTGAAGCCTGGCACCGTTGGGGACCGTTACTTAAGCGTTGGTTAGGACCGGCCACACAGCAAATGTTTGATATGGCCAATATTCAACCAGGTTCTTCAGTCCTTGATGTCGCCGCCGGTGCGGGTGAACAAACTATTGAAGCGGCAAAACGGGTAGGACCAACTGGAAGTGTGCTAGCCACCGATCTCTCGGCAAAAATACTAGAGTTTGCACAAAAATCAGCGAATCAAGAAGGGATCAGTTGGTTGGCGACACGACAACTGGATGGTGAAAATCTAAAACTATTGGCGGGGCAAGAGTTTGATGCGGTAATATCCCGAGTTGGTTTAATCTATTTTCCTGATCAGCAAAAAGCGCTGACAGGAATGAAAGACAGTCTGAAAATGGGTGGTCGAATTAGTGTTATGGTCTATGCAACAGCCGAGGAAAATGCTTTTTTCTCCATCCCCGTATCGATTATTCGTCGTCGCGCGCAACTTCCTCCACCTTTACCCGGACAGCCTGGTCCCTTTAGTTTAGGTAAAGTTGAGGTGTTACAAAAGGCATTAACCGATGTTGGGTTTAAGCAGGTCAAGGTGGAAAAAATAAATGCGCCGGTTCGTTTAGATAGTGCGCTTGAATGTTTACAGTTTGAGCAGGAATCCTTTGGAGCATTACATCAAATGCTATCGGGTTTATCGGCTGACGAGCAGGATGATGCGTGGGAGGAAATCGAGCAAGTGTTAACGAAGTTCGAACAGGACGGTCAATTTTCAGGTCCCTGTGAGATGCTAGTCGCTTCCGGTGTGAAGTAATTGGTGTATTAGAGCCAAGCCTGTCTTTTTGTGCCGCTGTTGTGTGGGTTATGTTGGTTTATTGTGCTTGGATGAGAACTTTTATTCTGAGATAATAGTATTCGGTAAGTCATTTTTATCCTCGAATCTGCTTTAAGGAGTCCAACATCAAAATTAAATCACAAAACCTCATGATTCAAGGGGCTGTCGGTCAGGTCGAGGCGATACTGGATAAACTGGATGATATAACAAATGCGTCTTCGCTAGTTGAAACAAATACCAAACTAATGGCTGTCTGCTGTCACCCTCATCCGCAACATGGCGGTGCCATGGGCACTAAGGTGATCTACACCGCTGCAAGGAGTCTCGCGGGGTTAGGGATCCCCAGTTTGCGCTTTAATTTTCGTGGTGTAGGACAAAGCGAAGGCCGTTTTGATGAGGGAAAAGGGGAGCAACAAGATTTAATTGCGGCGGTCGCCTGGATGCGTCAGCAATATCCGGAGCATGATTTGTTGTTGGCTGGTTTTTCCTTCGGTGCTTATATTTCTGCGTTGCAGGCGACTCATTTAAAGGCAAAAGGCCTTATTTTAATTGCGCCACCAGTTGGTCGTATGGATTTCTCGACAATCACTAAAGCCGCACCCACGTCGTTGATTATTCAGGGGGATGAGGATGAATTGGTTGAGGTTGAAGCCGTAAAACGTTGGGTCAAAACGCTATCGACCCCAGTTGAGTTTCAAATTTTTGCTAAAGCGAGTCATTTCTTTCATGGTCGACTACTCGATTTAAGGCAACAAATTGAAGTGTTTGTCAGTCAGCAGTTGTTTTAATCATTCTAGAGACTATAATCACAGCTTCCTATGACACGCTCTAAAGCTAATAATAAAGTGCGCTCGGTTGACACTAATGAGACTGCTTTACACTAACGAGTCCGTTTTACATTGAAGAATTTACCTCACCTTAGTCCGTTACAAAGCTACCAGCAAGATATCCAGCAGGGTAAAATTAGTTCTGATAAGGAGCAACAGCTGGCGGCCACAAAACTCGATGAGCTTTATTACCGGTTAATTAAAGCCGAGCGGGATCAGAGTTTTGTGCAGCGGGTTATCAAGCATTTTAAGACTTTGCCGCCAGAGAAAGGGATTTATCTCTGGGGTGGTGTCGGTCGCGGCAAAACCTATTTAATGGATATGTTTTTTGAACGCTTGCCAAGCCAGCGTAAAATGCGGCTACATTTCCATCGTTTTATGCATCAAGTACATCAGCAACTTAACGCCCACAAAGGGCAGCAGGATCCTTTAATTCTTATTGCCGATGAACTGGCCGATAAAACCAGTGTGATCTGCTTTGATGAGTTTTTTGTATCTGATATTACCGATGCCATGATCCTAGGCGGTCTGTTTGAGCAGTTGTTTAAGCGTGGCGTGAGTTTGGTTGCGACCTCTAATATACCACCTCATCGGCTTTACTGGAACGGATTGCAGCGCGAACGATTTATTCCGGCAATCAAGCTAATTGAGCGGCATTGCGAAGTGTTTAACCTTGATAGCGGTATTGATTATCGGCTGAGAACCTTGCAGAAGGTGGATATATTTCACACGCCACACGATCAAGTTGCGATGGATAATCTTAATCTTAGTTTTGACCAACTAGCAGATGATGAAATGCCTGCTAACAGCCTTATCGATATTGAACATCGAGCGGTAAAGACTTTGCGCTGTGCGCAGGGAGTGGTGTGGTTTGAGTTTGCTGAAATATGTGAGTCTGCTCGCAGTCAAACTGATTACATCGAGATCTCTCGCTGTTTTCAGACCGTAATGGTGAGTGATATTCCACAATTAGACAGTAAAGATGACGCAGCGGTAAGACGATTTATCAGTTTGGTGGATGAATTTTATGAAAGGCATGTTAATTTGATGATCACCGCCGCGGTGCCACTTGAAATCTTATACGTCGGACAAAGACTCACATTTGAATTTAAACGTACGATTAGTCGACTGCAAGAGATGCAATCCAAGCAATATTTAGCCTTGGAGCATCTGGCCTAAAATATTTTGGGTTATTTTTAGCAAAATTAAGTGCTTTAAGGTCAAAATAGTCACCGCCAAGGCTTAATTTGATGTAAAATAGAGTCACTAGGATTGAAAATAAGCGTTTTTAAGTTAAAAACCCGCCTTTTATCCCCAGCGAATGCCAGAATAAGCGATTTATCGGCTATTTGAATAAAAAACACTAAAATAGTTAAAAATAGGTTGTGAATACTGCGGCATTTCTGTAAAATTCGCGCTCTTTTTTGAGTGCAAGAAAGAATTAACAGGCAAATTTAAGCCCATATTGGAGCTAGCAATGAGAACTTTTAGTGCAAAACCTGAGTCAGTAAAACGCGAGTGGTTCGTGGTTGACGCAGAAGGTAAAACACTTGGCCGTTTGGCAACTGAAATAGCCCGTCGTTTACGTGGCAAGCATAAAGCAGAATACACACCTCATGTTGATACGGGTGACTATATTGTAGTGGTTAACGCTGAAAAAATTGCGGTCACTGGAAACAAAGAAGCAGACAAAATGTACTATCGTCATACTGAATTCCCTGGTGGAATTAAAGGCATGTCTTTAGGCAAGTTACGCGATAAAGCGCCAGAGCGCATATTACAATTAGCAGTTAAAGGAATGGTTCCAAGCAACCCTCTAGGTCGCGCATGCCTTAAAAAACTGAAAATTTTTGTTGGTCCTGAGCATTCTCATCAGGCACAACAACCTAAAGAACTAAACATATAGTTGGTGAATGAAAATGGCTGATACACAATATTACGGAACAGGTCGTCGAAAGAGCTCGACAGCAAGAGTATTTTTACGTCCAGGTAAAGGCAGCATTGTTGTAAACCAACAGCCGCTTGATGAGTACTTTGGTCGTGAAACTTCAAGAATGGTTGTACGTCAGCCTCTTGAATTGACTGAAAATGTTGAAAAATTTGATGCTTATGTCACGGTCAAAGGTGGCGGTGATACAGGGCAAGCCGGTGCGATTCGCTTAGGCATTACTCGTGCACTAATGGAATTTGATAACGAATTACGTCCTGCGTTACGTTCTGCTGGTTACGTTACTCGTGATGCTCGTTCGGTTGAACGTAAGAAAGTTGGATTACATAAAGCACGTAAGAGACCTCAGTTCTCTAAACGTTAATCTTTACGTTCAGTTGGGGCTTAGTCGCTACTTAAATTTGGCTGCTTAAGCAAACTGACAAAGTGATGCAATGAAAAAAAAACGCTTCCCTTTTGGAGGCGTTTTTTAGTATTTAATTGGGCTTTTTTCGAAGGCTTATTATTTTGTGACATTATTTACCTAAAAACAACAACCAATAAAAACTAAATTCATAGTTAAATCAATAAGTTAAAAACAAAAACTGGTATTTTCTTGTAAATGATATACTATTTCATTATGATCTTGCCGAAATCCGTGTCATTTCTGTCTTAAGGCACTAAAATTTCAACCAAATTTATCGACCAAACGTGCGTAAAATCGATTTTTTGCGGCAAGATTAACTAATTTACTATTAGCAAGTTTCTATTTAATAAAGATTACTAGTCGATGGGGAGACTATCCGAATGAGTAATGATGGTGTGGATTTAGAAAAACGCCGCTTTTTGACTTTGGCGACCGCAGGTGTTGGTGCTGTGGGCGCTGGGTTTATCGCGGTTCCTTTTATCAAATCGTGGAACCCGAGTGAAAAAGCCAAAGCCGGTGGTGCACCGGTTGAATTTAACCTCGACAAAGTCGAAGTCGGACAAATGGTTAAGGTGAAATGGCGCGGCAAGCCAGTATTTGTGGTGAGGCGTGACGATAATACCGTTGAAGCTTTGTCTGATCATGATGCTGAATTAAAAGATGCCCAGTCAACTAATGAAGCGCAGCAACCTAGCTACGTTGATAAGGTGACTCGCTCTATTCGTCCTGATATCGCGGTTATCGTCGGTATTTGTACCCACCTTGGCTGTGTGCCACAGCATAAAAAAGAAACTGAAGTTTCTTGGGGTGGCGGATTCTTCTGTCCATGTCATGGCTCACGTTTTGATTTATCTGGGCGCGTTTTTAACGGCTCTCCGGCGTCAAAAAATCTGGAAATACCCCCATATCATTATCTTGCCGACAATGAAATTATTATTGGCGAAGACCAAGGAGAAGCTTGATTATGTCTCAGTTTATGCAGTGGATTGATGCTCGTTTTCCTGCAACCAAGGTTTGGAATGAGCACCTGGCCCAATACTATGCACCTAAAAACTTTAACTTTTGGTATTTCTTTGGCTCGTTAGCCATGTTGGTATTAGTCAATCAGATCCTCACCGGTATTTGGTTGACTATGAACTACACCCCAACTGGAGAAGGTGCTTATGCTTCAGTTGAATTTATTATGCGCGATGTTGAATGGGGTTGGTTACTTCGCTATATGCATGGTGTCGGGGCTTCAGCCTTTTTCGTGGTAGTTTATCTTCACATGTTCCGTGGTCTTATTTATGGTTCTTTCCGTAAGCCTCGGGAATTGGTTTGGATTTTTGGCATGATTATCTTTGTGATATTGATGGCAGAAGGATTTATGGGTTACCTATTGCCTTGGGGCAACATGTCCTACTGGGGCGCGCAGGTTATTATTAACCTATTTAGTGCAATTCCTGAATATGGTGATGACATTGCTGTTTGGATCCGTGGTGATTTTATTATCTCCGGAGCGACGCTTAACCGTTTCTTTGCGCTGCATGTGGTTGCACTGCCTATGGCGTTGTTATTGATGGTTTTCTTGCACATTGTCGCATTACATCAGGTAGGTTCAAATAATCCCGATGGAATTGATATCAAGAAGAATAAAGATGAAAATGGTATTCCATTAGATGGCATTCCGTTCCACCCTTATTACACGGTTAAAGACATTGTGGGTGTGGGTGTATTTTTGTTTATTTTCTGCTGGATCATCTTCTTTAATCCTGAAATGGGCGGATACTTTTTTGAACCGCCTAATTTTACTCCTGCGGATCCATTAAAAACACCGGCACATATTGCACCGGTTTGGTATTTCACGCCTTATTATTCAATTTTAAAGGCAGTGCCTAATCAAGGTGGCGGCGTTATCGCGATGGCTGGTTCACTGGTTATTATGTTCTTCCTACCTTGGTTGGACAGAAGCCCTGTGTTATCTATTCGTTATAAAAGCCCGATTTTTAAAGTGGCTATTACATTATTTGTGGTTTGCTTCTTTATCCTTGGATATTTGGGCATGAAAGCTCCTACAGAAATGAGAGCGATAGTGGCAAGAGTTTGTACCATCTATTATTTTGCATTCTTTTTATTGATGCCTTGGTGGAGCCAGTGGGGCACAACTAAGCCAGTACCAGAGAGGGTGACACACTAATGAAAAAGTTAATAAAAATAGCCTCTGTTGCTTTAATCAGCGTTTCTTTTTGGGCATCAGCCAATAGCGGTGAAGCTTTATTGCCGAATGATGAAATGCCTAGTTATTCCGACGATAAGCTGGTTGAATCCATGCAGAATGGCATGCAAATTTACATGAATAATTGTATGGGTTGTCATTCACTTAAATTTCAGCGTTACAATCGTTCAGCCAAAGATTTGCGTATACCAGAAGATTTGATGATCAATAATCTGATGTTTACCGCAGAAAAAATTGGCGACCCGATGGATAACAATATGCCTACGGCAATGGCTGAAAAATGGTTTGGAACTGCACCACCTGACTTATCTTTGGTGGCTAGAGCAAGAGGAACTCACTGGCTTTATAATTATTTTAGAGCTTTTTACCTTGATGATTCTAGACCTTTAGGGGTTAACAATAGCGTATTTAATAATGTCGGCATGCCACATGCTTTAACTCAATTGCAAGGGTTACAAGATAAAAGCGATAAGGTTAAAGGTATTGAAAATGATATTGATTATGCCAAAGGTGATATTGCGACGGCACGTGAAGAGTTAAAACGTGGTGGTAAAGGTCGTGAACTCAACAAGATCATTGATGAGTCCGAGCATTTAATCCATGAAAAAGAAAATGAGCTGGTTAAATTGTCACAAAATGGTGAATACTTTACTCTAATAAAAGAGGGTGAATTATCGGCTGAGGAATTTGACTCAGCAATGGTCGATTTGGTTAACTTCTTAGATTATATCGGTGAGCCAATTAAGCGAGATAGAAAATCAATGGGTATTTTTGTGTTACTATTCATTCTGTTTTTTACCGCTGTTGCCTATATGTTGAAAAAAGAATATTGGAAGGATGTTCATTAATCCAAGCCTGTAATTTTATTGTTAGTTTGATATTTAGCGGCTCTATATTAGAGCCGCTTTGTTGTTTTTATTGTTTAAAACTATTTGTCGGGAGAAGCCTCAATGGCAACCGTTGCTAAACGTTCTATAATGACTTTGTACACTGGATCGGATGATGTTTATAGTCACCAGGTGCGGATTGTTCTTGCTGAAAAAGGGGTTAACTTTGAATCTATCGAGGTGGTTGATGCCAGTCAGCCTCCTGAAGATTTGATTGACCTTAATCCTTATAATAGCGTACCCACGCTGGTTGACCGTGAACTGGTTTTATTTGAGTCGCCGATCATCATGGAATATTTA
The DNA here is from genome assembly GCA_030949565.1 of Enterobacterales bacterium. Lineage (GTDB taxonomy): Bacteria > Pseudomonadota > Gammaproteobacteria > Enterobacterales > Kangiellaceae. The sequence goes on along the minus strand of JAUZSK010000079.1, from coordinate 12,167 downwards.
GATGAACGCTTCCCTCACCCGCCTTTGATGCCTGTTTATCCAGTCGCCAGAGCGCGTTCTCGTTTGATGGTTCGTCGGGTGGAGAAAGATTGGTATAGTTTGATGTCCACCATTCTTACCGGTAAAGAAAAAGACGCCGTTCAAGCACGTAAAGAGCTCACCGAAAGTCTGCTAACTTTAGCACCGGTATTTTCGGAAACGCCTTATTTCCTTAATGAAGATTTTTCATTAATCGATTGTTGTTTAGCACCCTTATTATGGCGCTTACCGGTTATGGATATAAAGTTAACGGGACGTGGCGCCAAGGAAGTCACTAACTATATGGATTTATTATTTGGTCGTGAATCATTCCAAGTCAGCTTAAGTGATATTGAGCGAGAAATGCGTCCATAAAATAATTGGGATCGGACGATCCCTTTTTTTAAATTTTAATTGCCTTCTATTGTTTATCTAATTAAGGCTGGTTTTTAAGAGTCTCTCCAACCTGTTGATTTGTATTGTTTATGAGTATTGAATCCTTTTCCACCAATAAACCTTATCTTTTTAGAGCCATCTATCAATGGATTTTGGATAATGACGCTACACCACATATTTTAGTGGATGCGAATTGGCCAGCCGTTGTGGTGCCACAAGAGTTTGTGCAACAAGGAAAAATCATTTTAAATGCTGCGCCTGAAGCCATCAGTCATTGGTTTTCGGATAATGATGCGGTTTCTTTTAGCGCGCGTTTTGCAGGAAAATCGATGGATATTTATCTTCCAATCGGCGCAATATTAGCGGTTTATGCACAGGAAAATAATTTGGGTATGGCGTTTGAGCCAGAAGTTAAACCAGAAGAAGAAAATATCCCCTCATTAAAGCCACAAGCGAAAAGACCTCAAACAGAAAGTTCCAGCACAGAAAAATCTGAAAAGCATACTGAAAAACAATCTGACTCAAGCAAGCAGTCGAAGTCAGCTATTGATAAACTAGCGTCACCCAAAAAGCCAGCCAGTAAAAAAAGCTACTCATTTAAAAATCATCAAATAATCAGCTTTTAACACTTTTCAAAATACAGCCGGCTAATCAATCACTTCAAACACTTTAATTACACGGGTAACACCGTCTACGTTTTAGCAATTTCAGCGGCTTTATCGGCTTCATCTTGACTGACAAGACCCAGTAGAAAAACTTCGCTATTTTCAGTGACGACCTTTATTTTTCCAGAGGGAAAATTATCGGCGAATAGCATTTTAGATTTAACCTTGGTGGTTAAATATTCATCATTACGCCGTGCGAAAAAAGAAATAGGCGCCGAAATTTTGATTTGATTGTAGACTTTACGCACTTTGGCAATATTTTCAGCGAGATCTCCTGCCTTTTGCTTTAATTTAGCGGTTGGTGCTTGCCCAATAAGAAGTAGAATATTATTAAAACTTAGAACATCAATATTAGTATCCTTCCAAAGTTCATCATTTTTAAATAGCGCATTAACCGTCTTTATTTCAATATTTTCATCTTCTAATTGTGTTGGGATAGTGCGCTGGTCTTGGGTGGCTACGGCTCCTGTCGCGGCTCCTACCACGATTAATTCAGCACAACTGGTCAACACTAATGAGGATAATCCAACGAGTATGAGCGCTCTAGCATGATTTTTTAAACTCATTTATTTTCTCCAAATAGTTGATTATCAATTAAATCACAAAGGCTATGAATGATTAGCAAGTGCACCTCTTGAATTCGCGCCGTAGAATTAGATGGAACGCGTATTTCAACATCGTTCTCGCTAATTAACCCCGCCATTTCACCACCATCTTTACCGGTACAGGTGATGATGAGCATATCCTTTGCCAGCGCGGTGCGAATGGCTTCAATTACATTTTTGGAGTTACCACTGGTGGAAAAGGCCAATAGAATATCACCCGCTTGACCTAATGCTTTGATTTGTTTAGCAAATATCTGGCTATAATCATAGTCATTGGCGATGGAAGTTAAAGTGGAGGTGTCAGTGGTTAAGGCGATGGCTGGAAGTGCTGGTCGATCTCTCTCATAGCGATTGAGCATTTCTGATGAAAAATGCTGCGCATCACCGGCTGAACCACCATTACCACAGGTTAATATTTTACCGCCGTTGAGCAGCGTATTAACCAGTAGACTGCCGGCTTTACCGATGATTTCTGGTAACGCATCAGCCGCCGCTATTTTAGTTTGAATGCTTTCGGTAAAATTATTTTTTATTCGTTCAATCATAATTATTTCAGTTCAGTTGCTGGTATGACTTTGCCTTTGCAAAGCGTGTGTCAAAGGTCCACTAAAGGGCCTGAGACTCGTCTATTAAATCTGCGCCATAATCTAAAAAAATTAGGCCGAAGCTAAAAAAGCTGCTTTTATCCAATTGAATTCCAATTGGTTAAGGTTACCACTGATTGCTATCACATCAAAACGACTCGCTGTTTTATTGGTGATGTTGCATTTTTGCATATAGTGGCTTGCTGCTCGTATTAAGCGCCGTTGCTTTTTGAGGTTAACACTGGCCAATGCGCCGCCAAAATGATCACTTCTACGATAGCGAACCTCGATAAAAACCAGATTTTGCTTATCTTGCGCTATGATATCAATTTCTCCCATTTTACACAGGTAGTTACGCTGTAAAATTGTAACGCCTCGTTGCTCTAGGTAATCCACCGTTTGCTTTTCAAGCGCGTCGCCAAGGTCCCTTTTACTGCTAGTCTGATTAAATAAATCGGGACTAATGGGTTTTATTTTTGTTTTGCTTTTGCTTTTGGGATTAAAGAAAAATACCATTCAGTCACTTGAAACCGGTAATAAGCTAGATTCTGCATCAATCGCCTCAGGTGGCACCCGCTCTTTGGTTGATTGCGGTATGCCATTTTTGAATTTTGCCCAGGTTAAATAGCGATGCACAAAGCCTTGTTTATCAATACCAATCTCACCGGATAATCCATACCAGCGATATTCTGGAAAAGCTTTCAGTTTGGTTAGTTTAGGAATGATTTGATAAGCATCAAAGCCTAAAGAAAATAACCGACCATTATTATTTTTTAGGATCTGTGGCTCTATCTTTTTCAATGTTTGCCTGGCCACCAATATATCCGGTTGTTGGCTAACATAAAGTGGAATATCAGAAAATTCAATGCCATTAAGGTCATTATCAAGCTGGACATTCGGTTTTCCTGAATAAACCCGAGAGGTTGATATGACTGGTAAGTCGAGTGCGAAATAGAAGTTGATAAAGGGTTTTATTCTTCTAGCATCTGCTGGTTTGGCGATCATAAAAATAAATTCAGCATCTTGCCTTCTGCGCATTTCAAATTCAATATTGCGTCCTAGTATTTGTTCCAACTTTTGTTTTCTTTCGATACTTGAATTGACTCTCAGTAGGTTTTTAACATCCGCACTAAATTGTTTTCTTCCTTTGCTTTTTTTGATGCTATATTTTTGAACATCAATGAGTTCACCACCAAGTTGTTCAAAATAATTTCTGAAGGCGGATGTAGCTCTTTCGCCACGCTTGTCATCGGAAACCAAAGCGACGGCTTTACGATAGCCTTTTTCCCAAGCTCGGTGAGCGGCTTGGATTGCCTCATCTTCGATTGACAAATCAAATTGGAAAACCATCTTATGTCGGTCGGGAGAATGTTGCACGCTATTAAGAAACAAAATAGGGGAGGCTAAGCTGTCTTGCGCTAATATATCATCAATGGCTTTTTTATCTAGCGGACCGACTACAAAATCAGCACCGTCGGCGATAGCCTTTTGATAACTTACTAAGCCTGATAGCGATTGGGCGGTATCATAAAATTTTAAAATAGGGGCGTTGTTAGCCTCGGGCTGTTGATAATGAGCGGCGACAATACCATCATGAACCATTTTTCCAAAACTGGCAAAACGACCACTTAAAGGAAGAAGCACTGCCACTTGATTGGCTTTGATTGGTTTAGTTGAGGCGATTTTAGTAAAAATTTCTTGCTGGTATTGACGCGCCGGATGAAGCGGGTAGCGTTTTTCCCAAAGCGACAAGTGTTCAAATAACCGATCAGGCTGTCCGCCCCATTGTTTGTTAATTAAAACAATATCTAACCAACCATTTACCCGTCGGCTATTAAACTGGTTAATCGATTGTTTTAAAAAATCGATATTAACCTGATCAATTGCTGCCCAGATTTTAGTATTGTTCTGATCTAACTGCTCGGCATTATCAATTAAATCATCTAGTGCGATCCTTTGTCTGGCGGCTTCTAGATAGTTGTGATTTGCGGCATAGCTATCGGACAACGACTGGGCATAACGTATTTGCCAGGCGATACTATGATCACTGGTCGAAGTGACTGCTAACAACTGCTGTAGGGCACTTTCAGAGCGATCTTCGTTTTGGTCAAGCAATAAAGCTTCAGCGTAATAAAGATGATAGCTATCCAGCTGTGTTGGGCTTAGATAGCGGGTATCAATATGTAATATTAACTCAAGCGCTTTGATTGGTCTCTGTTGTTGCAACAAGATATCAGCGGCTTGTAACATAAGAGGATGTTTTTGTTGATTATCGGCTTGTTCTGCCAGCGCCAGAATCTGTTGCAGATTTTGACCTTGGGCTGCCGAATCCTGCTGCGGACGACTAGGGTTTGAGCCACAGGCTAGCATTGAAACAGCAATCCAAATAGAGAACAAGATTCGCAGACCGTTAGTGATATAATATTGCATGCTTTAACTCTTAGTAGTGACTTGTCGTCATAGACGAATTCATGTAGTTTACCCATAGCACTCATTGGCTATCGGGTTAAATATTGCCTATTGTAGCAAAATTTTAATCATCAGATGGGCGCTAGTTATTATTTTGTTGCCATTTTTACATCGATTTTACATCGACCAACCATCCAATTGACAAGGGTCTTCTCGGTTACTTCTACGCTTATGAATAAACATCTCTCAACAACACATATCAATAAGGGCACGCTGTATGTGGTGGCGACGCCAATTGGTAATCTATCTGATATTAGTGAACGTCAGCGTAGCGTCCTATCCCAAGTGGATCAGATTGCAGCGGAAGATACTCGAAGAACCAAGCATTTATTATCGCATATTGGGCTTACAACACCATGTTTTTCCTTTCATGAGCATAATGAAAGACAAAAATTAGCAAAAATCGTTCAATTGTTGCAAGAAGGTCAGTCAATCGCGCTGGTGTCTGATGCCGGAACGCCTTTAATTAGCGATCCTGGCTTTCCTTTAGTGAGAGAGTTGAGGGCGCAAAACCTACCCATTGTTGCTGTACCTGGCCCCTGTGCTCTAGTGACGGCACTTTCAATTTCTGGTTTAGCCAGCGACCGATTTATTTTTGAGGGATTTTTACCGCCTAAATCTCATGCGCGGCGCGGGGTTTTTAGCGAGTTATTGCAACAAACGGCCACCGCCATTTTCTATGAGTCATCGCACCGAATTTTAGCGTCATTGCAGGATATGGCGACAGTTTTTGGGGATGATCGAAAGTTGGTGATTGCCAGAGAACTAACCAAAACCTTTGAAACGGTTATTAGCGGCAGCGCTAATGACATTATTCAAATCATGCAAAATGACCCTAATCAATGTAAAGGAGAATTTGTGGTGATGATTGACGGCGCGAGTAAAAAAACTTCCGAGTTAACTCAAGCAAGTAAAGATCTCGCACAGCAGTTAGCGTTGCACATGTCGACTAAACAAGCGGCAAAAATCACCGCTGAATTTAGCCAACAAAAGAAAAACCTGATCTATCAATTTCTACTTGCTGAATCACAATCAAATAACTTATCGGATTAGGTAGTATCCTAGGTTGTTGAAAAGAATAGTCGTTTACCAAGAATAGAAGTTTATCAAGAATAATAGTTTACAAAAAGGTTACCTTGGATTGACATAAATTGTTTTAAAATTAGATTTCGTTATCAATAGTGGATTTAGAGTGATTCTGTGACAAGAGGTCAAAACAAATAACATGAAAAATGATTTTAAAATTCTATTGGTTGAAGATGAAATGGCAATCCGTATCGGGCTGATGGATGTGTTGGTCTATCATGGCTTTGCAGTCGATTATGCGGATGATGGAGCCATCGGCTTGCAAAAAGCGCTTAGCGGCCAGTTCGATTTGGTTATTTTGGATGTCATGCTGCCCTCGATGAATGGTTTTGATATCTGTGAAGCGATTCGTCAGCAGGATAAACAACAACCAATTATTATGTTAACCGCTAAAACTTCGGATGAAGATATTATTCAAGGATTATCGCTCGGTGCGGATGATTATATCGCTAAACCATTTTCAGTTGCTCAATTAGTTTTGCGAGTTAAGGCCGTGTTAAGGCGTAGTGTTAACACGGTCACAGAGACCGAGATTATTCAACTTGATCAAAACCGAAAAATCGACCTAAAAAACTTGCAAATTTGGATTGGCGATCAGGTTAGCTCTTTTACCAAACGAGAAATACAAGTGATTGAATATTTGTATCATCATCCCGATGTACCGGCAACTCGAGACGAGCTATTGCACCAGGTCTGGGGTTATCCCAAAAATAGTGATATTGAAACTCGAACGGTGGATATTCATATCGCTAAAATTCGTAAAAAAATCGAAGTGGATGCGAAGCAACCAGCTTTCCTCTTAACGGTGAGAGGTGCCGGCTACAAACTCGTATGTGAGGGAACCAAATCAAATGATGTTACAACGGCCTCTGAATCAATACTCACCTCTAACACTGCAGGAGCCGGTAAACGGTGATTAGACGATTCTCGGTAGTAAAAATACGTTGGTTTTTTGGACTATTTTTAGCTGCCTTAATAATTCCCGCGGCTTTTTTAAGTCAGCAAGCACACCGCCAGTTAGACTGGCAGGTGATGCAGCAATACCAATTAGATGCCAAGGCTTTAGTCACTCAAATTGACCTACGTTTGCAGCAGATAATAAGCAAAGAAGAAAATCGTTCGGACACTGATTATAGTTTTTTTGTAGTTACCGGTGATACGCAGTCACGTTTGGTGCAGCGCTCTCCCTTATCTAAATTACCGGTGGAATCGGAGCTAGAAGGTGTTGTCGGTTATTTTCAGATTGATCAAAATGATAATTTTAGTTCACCTTTATTGCCCGAACTCCAGGTTCAAAAAAGTGTTAAATCACGACTTTATGGCATAAGTTTGGAGCAGAAAAACCAGAGAAAGGCCATTGAACAACAAATAAAATCAATCTTATTAAACAATAAATTGGTTTCTAGCAATTCGACTCGGGTTAGCAGGTCAAAACCGGTCTACGAAAAGCAAAGTAAACTCGCTAATCAGCGCTTACTGATGCAGAAAAAATCCAATCAATTTAAGAGAAAACTATCCACAAGTCAGCAATCAAGAAGCATTGAAAAAAATAGTCAGCAGGAGAATCTTTTTGATACCGCGCGAGGAATTAAAAAACAGGAAAATCCAAACGAGATTTCGATTTCGCGTGCTAACTCTAAAACCAGTCGCAGAAATCGAACCGAAACCTATTATAATGCATCTGACCCCGTCCCCAGTTTACAAAATAATGTCGCTGATTCCCTATCTGATAGCGAGCAAACATTAAATCCGGCTTCTTCAACCATCAGTCTTTTTTCCAGCGAATTGGAGCCCTTTAAAATCGCTTTATTGGAAAGTGGTCACCTTATCGCCTATCGACAAGTTTGGCGTAATAACAAGCTACTAATTCAAGGCGCAATCATAGATAGTCAGAAATTTATCGAACAGGGCTTGGCCAGTTATTTCTATCCATCGGCCTTGTCACAGATTAGCCAAATGGATGTTTATTTTGGTAAACGTTTACTTTCTTCATTAACACCAAAGGTCGAGCATTCTTCTGCTTTAAAAGTCTCCAGCGCTAGCCTGGCGGAGCCGACTCTGCTTTACCAATCGCATTTAGCGGAGCCTTTTAACCAATTGGAGTTGGTGCTACATCTGGTTCAAATGCCAGAAAATAGCAGTGCTAATTTTATTAAGATAGTCACAGGGTTGTTATTTTTAGTGCTAATTTTAGGGACCTTCATACTTTATCGGCTAACCATTAGGCAAGCGCAGGTAGCACAACAACAACAAGATTTTGTGTCTTCCGTTAGTCATGAACTAAAAACTCCGTTGACTTCCATTAGAATGTATGGAGAGATCCTGAAACAAGGATGGGCGAGCGAACAAAAACGGCTAGAGTATTATGAATTTATCTATACTGAATCTGAAAGATTGGCACGTCTGATCAATAATGTACTGCAAATTTCTAAAGTCAGTCATAACGCGTTGGATCTAAAGTTAGATTGGGTTGAGGTTACGGAATTGGTGAGCTTGATTCATTCCAAACTGCAATCACAAGTTGAGCAAAATCAATTTGAGCTCAATTTAATCATTGATTCTGAGTTAGATCATACTTCTCTATACATAGATAGTGATGCCTTTGTCCAAATTATGATTAATTTGGTGGATAACTCACTAAAATATGCGGCCAAAGCTGAGCATCGAGTGATTGATATCCACTTCACCAAGCCTAATAAAAAGTCTGTGATTATTTCGGTTAGAGACTATGGACCCGGTATTGAACTAAGCCAATTGAAATCTATTTTTCAGCTATTTTACCGCAGCGGCAATGAACTAACGCGTGAAGTGAGCGGTACAGGTATCGGTTTAGCCTTAGTTAAGGAGTTTTTAAGCGCTATGTCTGCTAAAATCGAGGCCATTAACCATCAAAAGGGAGTGGAATTTCGAATGACGTTCCAGCGATTTGAGCAAAATATTAAGTGAATCGGCTTGCCAAATTGAGCAAAATCGGTGATAAACCGATAAAATATCAATTTCTTTGCAAAAACCCTAATTCTTAGCCGTTTGGAGGTAGTATCCTAAGCCCTCTTTTGGTATCATCCGCGCCTAAATTTTGAGCAAAAGAGGGCAATTGAGTGGATCGTGAGGAATTAGAGTTACAGTTAGAGGTTTGGAAAGATTTGGCGATTAGTAAACAGATGCTAATTGGCGCCGCGGCTGAGGCTCTTGGTATTAATTCAGAATGCAGTATGGATGAAATCAAGTCCGCATTCGAGAGTGCCACCCAAAGAGCTAAACAAGCGGATGAAATTGTTGCTAAAGCTAAAAGCGAAGCGACCGACGCTGTTGCTGCAATGGAAAAAACCGTCAAAGCGAGTGAATTAGCTCGTGTTCAAGCTGAAGAAAAAGCTGCCGAAGCCGAAAAGGCGAGAATAGCTGCCGACTTGCGCGTTGATGCAGGTCGTGGTGCTAATGCGGTAGCTTTGAAAAAAGCCAACCAGCAGAATGCTGAAAAAGATAAAGCATTAAAACAAATTAAAAAAGTTTTAGCTGATTCACCTGAAAATGTGATAAAAAAGTTAAAAGCACTTAAGAAAGAAAAAATGGATGAGTCTAACGCGCGTAAAAAGGCCGAAGACGAAGCGAGACGTCAAAAGAAAGAAAAGCAAAAGACTGAGCAACAGCTTAAAGATCTCGAAGCTAATCTTGAAAAATGTGCAGAGCTCGTGACTTCAGTGAGAGAATTGAAGAAATTCAGTGAAGCGCAATATGACCAACTCAAAGAGCTTGTCGAAGATCCTAAAAAACTCGATAAAACACCTAAGCTTGATGAAGACCTACTAGAAGCCATCGAAAGCGCCGCTAACAAAGACGGTGATAAAAAAGATGATACGGATAGCAAAGGTAAAGCGAAAAAAGATAGCAAGTCAAAAGCTAAAAAGAAGAAGTCGAAGAAAAAGTAATTATTGAAACCTGATAGCGGTTTAATCAGGAAAATTTAACAATGCCTAACTCCCATTAATTGGGTGTTGGGCATTTTTTTTGATTCAGTGTTAATCAACCAAGGTTATATCAAGGCTATCAAGCAGTCTAATAGCCTCATAGCGATTAAATTTTGCACCGCTAATCCTGTTGTATTTAAAATCTATCGCATAATTGGTGGCATCTGTAAAATCGGCTGCTGAGAGATTGGTTTCATTAAATAAGCTACCGTTTAAATCACAACCACTAAAATCGGCTCTTTCTAAATTGGCTTCACGAAAATCGACTTCATATACTTTACAATCTTTAATCACTAACTCAGCAAGTTCAAGGCCAAAGAATATCGAGTCGTTGAGAATTGAGTTATGGAATTTAATTGGCGAGCAAAGAGCTATATTGGGCCAAGAGGCAATTGTCCAGTCGATTCCAATGGTTTTACAGGATTCAAAGATAACATCGAGAAAACGGCTTTGATTTAGCTTTACGACGCTGAGATTGCTCTTGATGAATTGGCAATCAATAAACTGACAATCGATTAATTGTGCTTGGGTAAAGTCACATTCAATCAATTGACATTTATCAAATGTTTTTCCACTGAGTATCTGTCCATTAAGATCCAAACTTTTGAATTCTTGCTGGTAAAACTCTTTATTTTGTTGATTACAAATATCCATTAGCCAGTGAGTTTTTCGGTAGGGTTTAGATAAAAGGCTTTTTCCAACCTTTGGGTTGAAGTGTCTATGCGCCAAAAATACGGGAATAGGGTGATAATCGAGTAGTGTAAATGAGCTGGTTTGCCAACTGCGTTACCGCTGTTTCCCACGGTGCCAATAACATCTTTGCCGTTAAGCAGGACAAACCCACTAACGGAAATGCTTTCTAAGTGGGCAAAAATAATGGACTCGCCATTTAGGTCCTAATATTATAACAACCTTGCCTCCATATTTTAACTTTCCAGTATAAAGGACTATGCCATCGCTTGCGGATAAAGCCGGTGACCCTTTGTTTGCAAAAACGTCAATGCCTTTATGTGTCACCGACTTTCCCCAAGGCTCATACCAAAAGGAATTTTTGTTCCAGTCAGAAATAGTCGCATCTTTAACCGGAATCACAAGGTTTTCTGGGTAAATAAATCCCAGTGTGATGATCACTAACATCAATGGCAGCACTATTTTTAGCTTGTTGGATTGCATAACCGCCTCGTAGGATTATTAACTATTATAAATACCAGAATAAGCTAGTTACTTATTTTTTACAAGGGCATTGAGAAGGGCTGCAAGAAGGGTCTTTAATAAGTCTTAGTCAAGTTAAGAAAGGTATTATTGCTTTCCTTGTATCAGAAAGGAGCGCTGTTATCATAGATTCAAAAAATAATCATTGTGGCAATTCTTGAGAGTAAATACACTGACTTCTTATAGGGCCTTTTCCATCGTACAGCTGCACGGTAATTTTTGTTCAATCGACTAAACACTTTCACCGATTGTGGGTAATTGCTTGCAAAACGTATGGAAATAAGACTATATTGAGATTAAAACCAACGGTTAGCAACCGATTAGCAGTGCGATGGAAGGCGAAAGATATCAAAAAACCTTCCAAAAAGAAGCCTTGAACCCATCAGGTTCAGCGCAACAGAGATTTATGTTGATTAAAAATCAAGATAAAGGCTTTAAAGTTATGTTTTCTAAGTGAGAAATATGCACCCACATTTACAAGTTAAATCTATAGAGCGTGACCAGTTTCTGGAAACTATTATTAAATCAATTGAAAGCGTAAACTGCCAGAAATTTTTTTTAGGACACCTAGAAGAAAATCAACGTGAGCAAAGAGTTATAGTTAGTAAATTTCAGCAAGCTGTTTGTGAATCGCTAGCAGTAAGTATTCCTAATGGGCAATGGCAAATGGAGCACTGTCCAAGTTCATCAAGTAGAGATTCTATTGATATATTTGGCAGAAATGAATCCGCAGTAGTTGCGATAGAATTAGATAAGCATCGAGCCGATCAAGTGGCCAAAAAGTTTGTTTCTCGTATAGCTATTCTTCCAGATACAAAAGTATATTTTATTTCTTTGTGTTATCCCGGAACAGAGAATATGAGCAAGCCTGAAACAATTAAATACTTTGGCTATTGCGCTAACCTTTCCAAAAGAATGGGAAATGTATATGCAGGATTTACAATTGAATCAACAACATAACAATCAGTTAAACACTGTCATTTGTTTCAGCGCGCGTTTTTGTGCTTCGCTACGCTCATAATTGCACAAAAAAGCACACTAAAACAAACGCAGGTTAACTAAACGTTATGTTTCTAAGGAGGATTTATGCGCTCATTATTGATAATTTCTGTGGCATTGCCAAAAATAATGGACAGGCAGAAATCAGAAGGTATCTTCCTTGAATAG
>JAUZSK010000078.1 GCA_030949565.1 Enterobacterales bacterium | reverse complement strand
GCAGAGGGTCATATAAGTCTCAATGAAATGAAAGGATCGTGGGCTGGCGCCATGGGCAATAGCCAGTTTATGCCAAGCAGTTTCTTACAATTTGCACTAGATGCCAATAATGATGGTCGTAAAAATATCTGGTCAGATAAAGAAGATATCTTTGCTTCTATGGGTAATTATTTGGCTAAATATGGTTGGGATAAGAGTAAAACATGGGGACGACAAGTTATCCTTAGCAAACCGTTTAAGCAATATGCGTTTGGAAAAAAAAATGCTCAGTTATTAGCTGATTGGCAAAAGCAGGGAGTGCGACGTATGAATGGTCAAGCGCTGCCGCAGGTCGATTTAAAGGCATATTTGATTGCTCCCGGTGGGCCTAAGGGGCGAATTTATTTGGTTTACCCTAATTTTGATATTATTATGCGCTGGAATCGGTCCTATTATTTTGCCACCGGAGTTGGCTATTTGGCCGATCGAATCGCTTATCCGCCTATTAAGAAATAATTGGACTCGGTCCTCCATTATTAAATTAATTTTTTAATTATAGAGAATAATATGTTTTATCCGCGCCTTAAACAAAATAGCGATCAACCGAGTCAGGCATTTGAATATCCGACCAGTAAGGTGGTTTGCGTGGGGCGTAATTACCTTGATCATGCCAAAGAGCTTAATAATCCAGTGCCTAAGTCACCTCTGCTGTTTATCAAATCAGTTAATACACTGGTTCAAATGACTAATCCTCAACAAATACCGCTTGAACTAGTATTGCCCAAAGGATTAGGCGAGTGTCATCATGAAGTTGAAATAGCGATATTGGTCGGCAATGAACTTAGTCATGCTTCAGTTAAACAATGTAGCTCCGCCATTGCTGGGGTTGGTTTAGCCATTGATCTAACATTAAGAGAATCTGCAGCAAAACCTGAAACAACAAGGGGCAGCCGTGGGGAAAGAGCTAAATGTTTTGATGCTGCTTGCCCTGTTAGTGAATTTTCTAGCCTTGAGCAAATTGACTCCAAGCAGTCAATCAATTTTTGTTTGTTGATCAATAAGAAAACCGTTCAGCAAGGCGATAGTCGTGATATGATCTTTGACATCCCTTATCTTATGTCTAATATTTCAGAGGCTTTTACCTTGCAAGCTGGTGATATTATATTAACCGGAACACCGGCGGGTGTAGGCCCTCTTGTAAAGGGCGACCAAATCGAGTTATGCCTGCAACAACAAACGCAAGCGACAGCCTTGATTGTTTAATTGTCACTCATACCATTGACCAGGATTTAACTATGAACTCGCCTTTGCCGTTTTGGCAAACAACTACATTAGACGATATGACACAAGAGCAGTGGGAGTCTTTGTGTGATGGTTGTGCGCAATGTTGCGCCCATAAGCTCGAAGATGAAGAGAGTGGTGAAATATTTTACACCAATATCGTGTGCCAATATTTAGATAGCCAACAATGCCGTTGTAGCGTGTATCCCAAAAGACAACAAAAAGTTCCAGACTGCATCCAAATCACGCCGCAAAATGCAGGTTCGTTGAGTTGGATCCCTGCAACTTGTGCTTATAAGCGATTAGCCAACGGGCAACCGCTGCCCCAGTGGCACCCATTAATAACCGGTAAACCTGATTCCGCCAGACTAGCCAATGTAAGCGTTTCCGGGTAGAAGTTGCTTCAGCCAAGCCGATATCAGCGAAGATGATGGCAAGACTTTAATCGTGGTGGATCTGACTATTTTACTCAATTATGTGACAAAATCGGTGCTAAATAAGTGCAAGGTATTGTTAGACTGACTTTAATAACAGAATCTATCTGTCTGAAAGTTATATAATTAATTAAAATTAGTCTAAACTTATAGGGTAATTCATCAATATTGAAGGACCATTCAACATGGGCGACCGCAATTTTAGCAAATCACTGGATATTTTCACTGTAATCGCGTTCGCGTTGATCTGTTTTGTTCCACTAGCGATGAGTCAATCGCAAGATCCAGCGTTGCAAAAATCAGATGTTAGACTTCTGATTGATATATCTGGAAGCATGAAGAAAAATGATCCTAATAATCTAAGGATACCTGCTTTGCAGTTGGTAACCAACCTGTTGCCTAAAGGTGCTGATGCGGGTGTTTGGGCATTTGGTCGCTACGTTAACATGATGGTCCCTTTATCCAAGGTGGATGCTTTGCTTGGCAGAAAAAAGCCACCTTATCCGCTAAAAGTATCAATTCTCGCGGTTTATATACCAATATTGGCAGTGTACTAGAAAAGGCCTCATACGGATGGACCAGACCCAACCCGAATGAAAAACGAAGTTTCTTATTATTAACCGATGGAATGGTGGATATCTCGAAAGACCCCGCGGTGAATGAAAAAGAACGAAATCGTATTGTTAATGTTATTTTGCCTAAATTAAAACGCGCGGGCGTTGCTATACATACCATCGCGTTATCAAAAAATGCCGATCATGCATTATTAAAACAACTTTCTACTCAAACCGATGGTTGGTATCAAGAAGTCAATAATGCTGATGAATTACAAAAGGTGTTTTTAAAAATATTTGAACAGGCAGCACAGCGCGATGCGTTACCGATCATTGACAATCAATTTCCTGTGGATAAAAGTATTGACGAAATGACCGTATTGGTTTTTCGCCAAACCGATTCAGCTCCCACTCGATTAATATCTCCTTCTGACAAGGTGTATGATAGTGCTAGTTCTGATAGCAAAATTCGTTGGTTTGCCACCAAAGGTTACGATTTAATTACCATCGAGAAACCAGAAACCGGCAATTGGAGCATCGACGCTAAGGTTGACCCTGATAATCGAGTGATGGTTGTGAGTAAATTAGGTTTATCGATTAAACCTTTGCCTAATAATCTTCTCGCCGGGGAGGCGATTGACTATCAATTGCAGCTACTTGAAGAAGGCAAACCAATAAAAAATACTGATTTTTTAAATTTGGTCGACGCGATTCTTGTGCAGGATAAAGCAGGGCAAAGCAGTAAGCTAGCAATGTTTTATGACACTACTTCTAAGACCTTTAAACAGAATTTCTTTACCGATAGCTTTGAGGGAGAATTAAAGTTAACTCTAAAAGTTACCAGTCCAACCTTTGAAAGAGAGCGAACTCACGCGATTAATATTTATGGTTCACCTATCGATGCCGAGGTGATTCTATCTGAAGACAATATTCTGCCTCATCAGTTAAAAATTAGTGCTAAGGAAGATATTGTTGATAAATCGAGTTTAAAAATCAGCCTCACCATTACTCAACCATCGGGCATTAAAAAGTTTCATGTTATCGATGAGGCTGACTCGTTAACTGAAATTGCAGCGGAGGTAAAAGGCGGACACTATAAGGTTGATTTTAAAATAGCCGGTAAATCACAGCTAGGCCGGGAGTTTTCTGTTACCCCTGAAAGTTTAGAATTTGATGTAGAGGGCTCAGCAACGGAAGTAGTAGAACAAGCGGTTGCTGAACCTATCAGCCAGTCAGCGCCTGCAGAGAGCTCTGACAAGGTTACGCAAGAGGTGCCTGAACTTGAACCGCAGCAGACCGAACCAGAGCAAGCAGCAGAAATATCTGAGCCAGAGGTAAAACCTGAAGTGGTTACCCCACAACAGCCACAAGAGGAAGAGACTGAAACTGAGCCACCGGTTGAAGGCTTATTTGGCGTTAGTTGGATAATTATTGGACTAGGCGTTAATTTCGTTCTCGCTATTTTCGGCTTTATTATTTGGCGTGTGATAAAAAAACGTAGTAGCAAAGCGGCATTCGGCCGTTGCTAACGAATTAAGTATTGAAGAAGAAGAAGATGATGACGATGATGAAGTTGACAGCGATGAAGACCAAGCAGAAATAGAAAGTAAAACCGAGGCTAATAAAAGTGAATAATATCGATTTTTGGTGCTTAAAGCTCTGTGCAGCCATAAGCCAATGGAAAGGGGATGAACAATGAAATTTGATGATTTTTCATGGATTTTGGTGTTGGAAGCGGTATTGCCCTTTGTTATCTTATCATTAATTCTTATATTTACCATTACTGCTGGTCGCAAGAAATTTAAATTAGCCGCGAGACGTCTCATTCTAGCTGTAAAAAATAATGAAGTGGATGAAAAAAAGGCCGTTTATACTTTCTTGACTGACAATCTATTAATGGATAAAAAACTAGCTAAAAAGCAGGTTAAAAAAATAATGAATGAGCGAAAATTTCTCATTCGTAATTTGGTTAGTGGATTGTTGGATAAAAATATTGATGCAATAGCTGATCTTAACCAAGATTTAGGGCGTGTATCAGCTACTTATCATAAGTTAAAACCCACATTACCTGAAGCGCCCGTTGTTGAAGAGGAAGTCGTCGAAGAGCCTGTGGCCGGCGACGAAGAACAAGTAAAACAGTTAAACAAAGACATTAAATCCCTCAAGCAAGAAGTACATATCACTTTAACCACATTAAATAATATTTTTAAAGAATTTAGCTCGATGTTCGGTGAAGACGATGTGTCTAAAGAGCAAATGTCGGTAGAACAAATAATTACCGCTATGGAATCCTTTTCTGGCGCTGCGGCAACCGACGATGACTCGCAACAACAGGCGAGTGATGCCAATATTACTGAAACTGAAACTGAAACTGAATCTGATAAAGATAATGAATCGACGCCTGACCTCTCTGAAGAAACTGAGTCTGCCTCGGAGTCCGTCGCTGACGAGACTAAAGAGGAAACGCTAGATACACAGCTTGAGCAGTCTCTTAAAGATATGGGTGTTGATGATACCGCGCTTGGGGAAGAAGTTAATGATAGCTTAGATAGTGCCCTAGATGATATCGATAGCGCATTAGATGAGTTAGAACTCGATGCCAGTGATGATGAGCCCGACTGGGGAGACGCTTTTGCTGAATCTGGCGATGTGATGGATTCAGAGAAGAAGGATTAGCAACAAGCGCCGTAAAACGAGCTTAATCGTTCAAAAATTAATCATAATCTAATGATTTTCGCAAAATCTGTCGCCTAATTAGGTTATTTAGACAAAGATTGTAGTTTCTTGTTGACAGGTCTAAATAGCCTACGTATTATTGCGCCTCGCTGAAAGGCGCAACTAAAAAGCCTCCCTGAACGGGTTTTTTAGTGAGTTAATTCTCACACCTTTTTGCATTGCGGAGTGGTAGTTCAGCTGGTTAGAATACCGGCCTGTCACGCCGGGGGTCGCGGGTTCGAGTCCCGTCCACTCCGCCACTATTTGAAGAGTATTGGTTTTGCCTTACTCGCAAACAGAAATAGAAAACGCCTGAGCTTATGCTCGGGCGTTTTTGTTTGTATGATCTTTAATTAGTATATTCTTTTAATGCCAGTTAATGCCAGTTAATGACCTAATGCCCTGTTAAAATTATTTTATCGGCTTTACAATGTTTATATAAGTGACATATTATGCTAGAAAGAATTGCATTACTTTTTTCCTAAAAATAAATTGCTAGCAAAATAAGGCCCGTTTTAAAATTATGAGCAGTTATTCAAAGTTTGTTTTGTTTATCATTTATTGTTTCATTGGTTTGATTCTATTTGCTTGCAATGATTCAACTCCAACCACTTTAATATCTCAATCTAACCTGCCTAGTGATAACCAAGCGACTCAAGCACCTCACCTAGAGATAAAAAGTTATGATTGGCAGGGTGAAATCCCGGCCTCAAAATTAGTGATTATTGAAAACCCATATGGCAGTATCCGTTCCAGAAATCACTCGGACCGAATGGTTTATCTACATGCTACCTTTCAATTAATTGGCGATCATGCTTTGACCCCAAGCTTTGAGACCGAGGAGAATGAACAGTTTGTAAAAATAAGCGTCAAATATCCAGAGTCTATACATGATCAACAGGGTCAATTAAGAGGTCGTACCGATGTATCGGTATTGTTTCCAGATGATGTCAGTATTTTAGCTAAAACAGATAAAGGCTTAATTAAGATAGACAAATCAGCTAGTCATGTTGAAGCATCCTCACATTCCGGTGATATTCAGATTGATACTCGTGGACTATTAAAAATAGCGACTGAGTCCGGTAATATCAAGCTGAAATTACGTGGCCAAAAGTTGCGCGGACTGTCTAAAATAAGCAGCGATAGCGGTACCATTAAGGCTGAAATATTTAATGATATGTCGATATCACTCAAAGCTGAAACGCAAGGTGAAATATCACTAAATGGTCAAGTGGTTTCAAAACTACCGCCTTTAATACTAGGCGATGGAGAGTCTGACATTTCATTAGTTTCTCATTCCGGCAATATCACTATTCTTACCGTTAAACCGCCAGAATTGGTTCACTCGGTAAAACCTGTAAATGCCACTTCAGTGGATATTGATCTAAGGCAAATTAAAAAATCAACTCCTTGGAAACCAGGCGATCCTATTTATAATCGAGATGATAAAAAGAACCATTAAACGCTAGTTTATTAAGATTTTATCAACGAAAAATCGATCAATCATTTTAATTTAATCTATTAATCCTATTTTGTGAACAAGATTTAACCAATCCAGTTGATATCTCAATTTTTCGGTAATATTTCCCTACTATTATTTAATGAATGTTGTATTTTTATTCTGCTAATTTCCACTGTTTAGTGGAGAAAACACAAAACATTAATGCTCGATATTTTTTTGCTATGAATTTTATGCCTAAGAAGGGCTGCTAGCAAAATATTTTGTAGCATTAAACTCACTAACTTAAAAGGGTGCTAACGTGACAAAAAATACAAATAAGTCCTATTCCTTTTTGAAGTTCTCTGCAATAGCGATACTAACGAGCAGTATCGGAGCGCAAGCAGTAACAATGTCAGAGAATGAACCTAATATAACAATCCCAACCGGAAATGTTTGGGCATCACCTATGGTGACGCCTAAAAGTCTGGATATTGATTTAAGGAGCATACCAACGGCCAGTGCTTGGCAAGCGGGCGACGCAATTAAAGATATGCCTAGACGCCGGTTTGCAGCCGATTTTGTGCTACCGGGAGCACCTAAAAATCAAGTAAAGAGTCCTTTTGATAAACTAATGATGCAACAGAAAACAGCGTCTAATAACACGCCAGCTGAAAATTCTCGAATTGTGCAGCAGGTGTTTGATGGAAGTGGATTTACTGGGGTTAACCCACCTGATCCGACGGGAGACGTTGGTCTCAATTACTATATTCAGTCAATTAACGGAAATAGCGGTTCGATTTTTTCTGTGTACAACAAAACCGATGGGAGTTTGGTTGCTGGTCCTATCAATATGGAAACGCTGGGTAGTGGTCAATGTGCCACTGGGGCGGGCGATCCGATTATTCTTTTTGATGAAGCCGCCAATCGTTGGATGCTCAGTGAGTTTTCTACTTCTGGCAACAATCTATGCGTGTATATTTCCAAAACGTCCGATCCGGTATCTGGTGGCTGGTGGGCGTACGCTTTTGCCTCGCCAACATTTCCTGATTATCCAAAATATGGTGTTGGAGCGGATGCCTATTATGTTGGTACTAATGAAACCAACCCGACGGTTTACGCATTCAATCGCAGTGCTATGTTAACCGGAGCTTCGGCTAATTTTATCCGTTTAACGGCAACCAAACTAGCCGGATTTGGTTTTCAGATGATAACGCCTGTGGATCATGATGGTAGTACAAATATGCCGCTAGCATCCTCTGGATATTTTTTAAGACATAGAGATGATGAGGTGCATAACTCGAATAGTAATAATCCAAATCAAGATTATATCGAATTATGGAAGCTCAACGCGGATTTCGCGAATACAGGAAATTCCACATTTTCTAAAGTTTCAGATATAGGCATTGCAGAATTTGATTCAACACTCTGTGGTTTAACCGCATTTTCATGTTTTGCTCAATCCGGCTCTAGCTCTAACCTTGATCCTTTAAGAGAACCCATGTTCCGGGTTCAATATCGCAACTTTGGTAGCTATGAAACATTACTAGGTAATTTTGTTACTGATGTCAATGGCAATGATCAAGGTGGTATTCGATGGTTTGAATTACGCCGTTCTGGTGGTGGTTCCTGGAGTCTATATCAAGAAGGCACCTATGCTCCCGATTCTAAGAATCGCTGGATGGGCTCGGTCGCGATGGATAAAGACGGTAATGTCGCTTTAGCTTACAGTTGGGGCAGCGCCAATGATTTCCCAGGTATCCGCTATACCGGTCGTCTAGCCAATGATGCAAACGGAAGTATGAATCAACCTGAAACTATTCTAGTAAATGGTACTTCAGGAGTTTCTAGCAATCGCTGGGGTGATTACAGTCATTTGGCGGTCGATCCTGTGGATGAATGTACCTTTTGGTTCACTGGTGAGTATGGAAAATCAGGTGGGCAATGGGGAACCCATATCTCTAAGTTTAAGTTTGACTCTTGTGGAACCGGCGGCGGGGGTGGTGGCAATGTATCACCAATAGCTTCGTTTACTAATAATTGTACCAATTTGAGCTGTAGTTTTGATGCTTCCGCTTCAACTGATCCCGATGGTAGCATCAGCAGTTATAGTTGGAATTTTGGCGACGGCTCTACCGCGACAGGGGTTACGGCTACGCATACTTATGCAACCGCTGGCAGTTATACTACGACTCTAACCGTCACCGATAATGCCAATGCGTCCTCCGCTAGTTCTTCGATTGTGAGCGTTACATCAGCCGGTGGCGGTGGTGGTAATGTGCTACAAAATGGTGTTGCGGTGAGCAACTTATCGGGACCGCGTTTAGACGAGCAATTTTTCACTATGGATGTTCCTGCAGGGGCCTCAAATTTGTCGTTTGTGATTAACGGCGGCTCGGGTGATGCGGATCTCTATATGCGATTTGGTCAACAACCAAACACATCAACCTATGATTGCCGTCCTTATCTTAATGGCAATTCGGAGACCTGTAGTGTGTCAAACCCACAGACCGGCACCTATCACATTATGATCCGTGCTTATGCCGCCTATTCGGGTGTTAGTTTAACTGGTTCTTATACAGTTGCGACTAACCAAGCGCCAACCGCTGCTTTTACCAATAGCTGTACCGATTTAGCCTGTAATTTTGATGCATCAGCCAGTTCCGATGCAGACGGTTCTATTGCAAGTTATGCATGGGACTTTGGTGACGGCGCGACAGCTACCGGCGTAACAGCAAGTCATAACTATACGCTGGATGGTAGTTATACGGTTCAGTTAACGGTGACTGACAATCAAGGCGCGACTAATACCTCGAGTAGCGTGGTGACGGTCGCTGCAGCGGTAGTTAATCAACCTCCGACGGCAGCATTAACTAGCAGTTGTACTGATTTATCTTGTTCATTCGATGGTTCAACCAGCGCTGATGCCGATGGTACACTAGTCTCCTACGCATGGGACTTTGGTGACGGTTCTACCGGTAGTGGTGTCACCGCAAGTCATACTTATGCTGCGGCCGGTACTTATGGTATCAGCTTAACCGTTACCGACGATCAGGGAGCGACTAACACCGCAACTAGTTCGGTGACAGTTTCAGCACCAGTAAATCAACCACCGATGGCTAGTTTCACAAATAACTGTAGTAACCTTAGTTGTAGTTTTGATGCTTCAGCCAGTAGCGATTCCGATGGTACAGTCGCTAGTTACGCATGGAGTTTTGGTGATGGTTCTAGTGCAAGTGGTGTCACCGCAAGCCATAGTTATGCCGCGGCTGGAACCTATACCGTTGGTTTAACTGTTACTGATAATCAGGGAGCGACCAATAGCACTTCAACCAGTGTTGTGGTAACGGCACCTGCCAATCAGGCGCCAACCGCTAGCTTTACTCAAACTTGTATTGATTTAGGCTGTAGTTTCGATGCTTCTGCTAGCTCTGATGCCGATGGTTCAATTGCTTCCTACGCTTGGAGTTTTGGTGATGGCAGCACCGGTAGTGGATTTAATCCATCACATACCTATGCTTCAGCAGGAACCTATACAGTGCAACTGACAGTAACTGATAACCAAGGTGCTAGTGCCACTAGCAGTAGTGCGTTAACTGTGACGGCAGCAGCAAACCAAGCGCCGAGTGCCAGTTTCACTAATTCCTGTACCGATCTTGCTTGTAACTTCGATGCTTCAGCAAGTAATGATGCCGATGGTAGCATCGCGTCTTATGCATGGAACTATGGTGATGGAACGACCGGTACTGGCGTAACTTCGAGTCATAGCTTCGTCAATGCAGGAAGTTATAATGTGATTCTCACGGTAACTGATGATCTTGGCGCTACCTCAAATATTACCAATGTGGTCACTGTTACGGCGCCACCAGGTGGAACTAATCAGCTACAAAATGGTGTAGTAGTGACTAACCTTTCAGACGCAAGAAATGGTGAAGTTTTCTACACTATGGATGTTCCCGCTGGTGCGACAAATCTGAAGTTTGTTATTAATGGTGGTACGGGAGATGCGGATTTATACGTTAAGTTTGGTTCTGCTCCTACCACTGCAAGTTATGATTGCCGACCTTATATCGGTGGTAACTCTGAAACCTGTAACATTAATAATATTCAGGCTGGTACATACCACGTTATGATTCGGGCTTATTCAGCTTATAGTGGTGTTAGTTTGACAGCCAGCTATACGGCGCCTGGTTCTGGTGGCGGTGGTAACGGTGGTAGCATGTCACAAACTAATCTAAGCGGTTCTACCGGCGCTTGGGACCATTATTCGGTAACTCTGCCCGCTGGTATGGCAACACTTAATGTCAACATGTCTGGTGGTTCTGGTGACGCCGATCTTTATGTTCGACAAGCTGGTCAACCAACCACCACAAAATATGATTGTCGCCCTTACAAAACAGGTAATAGTGAAACCTGTAGCTTCAATAACCCCGCCGCTGGTACTTGGTACATTAGTATCCGAGCATACAGCAGCTATTCAGGGGTGAGTCTCAACACTACTTGGAATCCCTAAGTAAGCGTTAACCCAAAAAAGTTGACCTATATTCAACCTTTAAACCGGTATCTCTGATACCGGTTTTTTTATTTAAACCACTGGACAATTTACTCAAAGAGCACCAATAGCTAGAAAATGTTAAAATTCATTAATAAAGGACCATTTACATCTATAAAAGAAGTTCGTCGAGCTTGTTAAACCTATCTCGACTAGTAAATTAGGTTTGATTAGCATATTATTGGGTTCAGAAAGACACTGATAAGCCAATTGAAATATTTTCCGGTGGTAGTTCGTCTTAACAAGGACTTGGAAATCTATTAAATCCCAATTGAACATCACAAAAATAAAGAGGAAAACCAATGAAAAGACTTGCAATAGCTGTAATTCATGGACTAGGTAGTGAAGACGAGTTCTATTCAGTTGAACTCAAACATCGAATTACCGAAGAATACATAAAAGGCGCTGAGGGGCGTTTAGAAGATGATTTACTATTTTTTGAAATATACTGGGCTGATTTAGTTAAAGAAGAGCTGGAAAGCTTTAGAAATAAGGCTAATTACAAGGGCGATTTAGCCTATCAGAATCTTCGTCAAATAATGACAGACACTCAGGCGTTAGCTTTACTATACTCACCGGGTACGGAAATTTACGAAGCCATCAATAATCGCATAAAGGATGGGATGCGCAAGTTTTCTTCGCATCGTCGTGTTGACCCAAATGAAACACCTTTGGTGGTCCTTGCACATTCGTACGGTGGTGTCATGATGACACATTTTATTCGAACGATGCAAAATAGTGAATCAGATCTCAGTAATTTTGAAACCATGAAAACACTTGCTGGCTATGTCACCTTTGGCAATCCTATGGGAATGTATTCATTACAAGGAATTGATTCTGAGTTGGGTAAGTCTTGCAAAATTACAGGGTCGGCATTACCGGAAGATTTAGCTAAACGCTCTCGCTGGTATAACTTCTACGATAAGGATGATATTGTTGCGTACCCTTTAAAAGGATTGTCGGCTGATTTTGAGGCTAATGTTGATGCTGATTTTGAAATTAATGTCGGTAGCCCAGCAACCTCTTGGAATCCGGCCTGTCATACCGGCTATTGGGAAGATAAAGATTTTTATAAGCCTGTCGCTGAGTTTATTGGAGAGCTAAGAGCCCCACACTCATTTTGGGACTAGCATTTTAGCCATATTTGTTAAATCAAGAAGCCTGCAATTTGCAGGCTTTTATTTTTATTCTACTATTTATTGCTAAATCCTGAATTCGTATAATTATTATACGCCATCGACTAGTAACAGTATTTAATAGACCATTCTATGAAGTCAAATCCTGAAAATTCATACCAAGTAACCATTCAAACTAGTGACTCAGGTCTAGTCTCGAGCCTAGAAAAAAACTAACCATTCGAGAAAAGAAAAATTTACCAATTGAACAATTAAAAGCAAAAATTGATCTCATTATCAAAAAATCTTGCCAAAAGAGCGCAGATATTCTGCGAAAATTACCGACTATCAAGCTAAATCCGGATCTCCCTATTAGTGGTAAACAAGAAGAAATAATTAAACTTCTAAAAGAGAATCAGATCGTTATCCTTGCCGGAGAAACGGGTTGTGGTAAAACTACCCAGCTGCCTAAACTCTGTTTGCTAGCAGGGTTGGGTGTGGCTGGCAAAATAGCGCATACTCAACCACGAAGAGTCGCGGCAACCAGTGTAGCAAATCGAATCGCTGAAGAAATGGGGCAGGGCATTGGAGATTGTGTCGGCTATGCAGTGAGGTTTTCACAGAAGATTAGTTCTAACACCCGCATTAAGTTAATGACCGATGGAATTTTGTTATCAGAATTACAAAGCGACCCACTATTAAAGCAATACGAAGTTGTGATAATTGATGAAGCTCATGAGAGAAGTTTAAATATCGATTTTCTGCTCGGCTTCTTGAAACAAATCTGCGTTAAGCGTAAGGATTTAAAAGTCATTGTCACCTCTGCCACCATTGATCCAGAAAGTTTTTCAAAATACTTTAATCAAGCACCAATATTAACCGTTGAAGGGAAGAACTTTTCCAGTAGAGTTACACTACTTACCCCTAGAGGAAGAGTTAGAAAAAAGTCCTTCAGGCAATAATAGCAAGGGATTGGTTTCAAATAATAATGATCAAGATCCGATGCTAGCAAAAATCAACCAAGCAATTGACGAAGCCATTGCGCGGTCCTCAGGCGATATTTTAATCTTTTCTAATGGTGAGGCTGAAATAAAAGCGATCAGCAAATATCTTGAACAACAAAAATATCCCAATGTTGTGATTATGCCTCTTTATGCCAGGCTAGGGATTAAGGAACAGCAAAGAATATTTAAACCTCACGCTAAAAGAAAAATAATTATCGCTACCAATGTGGCAGAAACTTCGCTCACCATTCCTAATATCGTTTTTGTTATTGATACCGGCACAGCAAGAATTAGTCGATACAGTCATCGCAATAAAATTCAGCAGCTACCGATAGAAAAGATTTCTCAAGCCAGTGCAGAGCAACGTAAAGGGCGTTGTGGGAGAGTTTCGGCAGGCGTTTGTTTTCGACTTTATTCAGAAGATGATTATAATCAAAGGGCTGAATATACATCGCCTGAAATTAAACGCACCAATTTGTCCTCTGTTGTTTTAAGATTAAAGTCCCTGGCGGTTGACCAAGTCGAAAAATTTCCTTTTATAGACTCACCGGATGAAAAACAATGGCGCGCGGCCTTTAATCAATTATTTGAACTAGGAGCGATGGATGGTCAACAAAAATTAACAAGCATCGCAAAACAAATGTCGCAGTTGCCGCTCGATCCACAGCTTGCTAGAATTATGATCAATGCAGATAAATCACTACTGGATGAATGCATTATTATAGCCAGTTTTTTGAGTGTTAGAGATGTTCGACTAAGACCACAGGATAAGCAACAAAAAGCGGATCAATGTCACTTGCAATTCGTTGAGCATTCCTCAGATATTATGACGATTGTAAAGATGTGGCGCATTTTAAAAGCGCAAAGAGAGTCTAGCTCATCTTCCGCCTTTAGGCGCTGGTGCCAAAAACATTTTATCAATTTTATAGGTTGGCTTGAGTGGCGCAATATCTATTTTCAAATAAAAGAAGCGGTGCAAGGTATAGGGATTAGCATTAGTTCAACCGAGGCCGAGTCAGCTCAGGTACATTATAGTCTTGTAAGCGGCTTTATTAGTCATGTCATGATAAAAACTAACGAAGCACATTATCAAGGTGCTAGAGGTGTAAAAGTTTGGATACATCCATCATCTCAGTTTTTCAAAAAACCTAATACTTGGTTGGTATCGTCCGAAATGCTCGAGACTGAAAAGGTATATGCGCGGGGGAATTTTCCAATTGAACCAGAATGGTTATCTAAAATTGCGCCACATGTAATCAAATCTAACTATTACGATCCACATTGGCGTAAAAAGAAAGGGCAGGTGACTGCTTTTCTGAATCAGACACTATTGGGTTTGCCGGTTATTGTTAAGAAGCCTGTGGACTATTCAAAGCAAGAGCCGCAACAAGCAAGACAAATTTTTCTATCGGAAGCATTAGTTAAAGATCAGTTAGCTCAGGATTTTCCTTTTATACTCAATAACCGAGAACTAATACAAGAAATTGATTTAGAGGAACAAAAGCAGCGTAACCGAAGTATCCGGATTGATGATTCCACTTTTGTCGAGCTCTTTGCGGAGCGTTTACCTGACTCGATTAACAGTCATCGTTCACTGAGTCGATGGCTAAAAAAGGACTGGAAAAAGCGAAATAAAATCTTATCTTTTGATCGCCAACAACTTTCACAAAATGAGTCTCAGAGTATCGAACAATATCCCGGTCAGATTAATGTCCGTGGCGTTGAACTTAATCTCAGTTATCAGTTCTCACCGGGCGAGGCATCGGATGGTGTAACCGTCACTATTCCAACACCAATGCTACAACAGTTTAATCAATCGGATTTTGATTGGTTGGTTCCAGGTTATCTAAATCAGAAGATTTTAGCCACTCTAAAAAATCTAGTTAAAGCTAAGCGTAAACAATTGATTCCTTTGGCGGAAACTGCGGATGCTATCACTAAAGAAGTTTTATCCATCGATTACTCCGCACTTGATTTTAGGCAAACTATTTGTCAATGTATTAGACAAATAAAAGGTATTAATTTGCAGGAAAAGGATATCGATTTAGATAACATCGACAATCATCTGAAGATGAAGTTTGTCACTAATAAGGTCGACAAC
The DNA here is from genome assembly GCA_030949565.1 of Enterobacterales bacterium. GTDB lineage: Bacteria > Pseudomonadota > Gammaproteobacteria > Enterobacterales > Kangiellaceae. Next base: position 77,664 of record JAUZSK010000078.1, on the reverse strand, counting down.
AAGAAATATAAAATCACCCATGCATTGATTGATCTTAAAAGGCCAGAGGAGGCCAATAAAAATAACAATCAGAATCAAACAGTCAGAAGCAAGCAAAAGTATTATTCCTGGCCCAGTGAATTTGTTTCATTAGAGTATAATCAACAACAAAAAGGGATGCAGATCCGAACTTTTCATGCCATTGTTGATTGTCAGCATCATGTCACACTACAAGACTTTTCATCGCTACGACTTGCAGAGCAAGCGCATCAACAGGGTATCGCAAGATTGCTATTGATTGACCAATTGCAAGCGGTTAAGTCGATAAAAAATGGCTGGCCCGATAGACAGCATTTAGAAAGGTTAAATTTGCGAGCCGGTGGATTCAATCAACTATTTGATTGGATTTCCATTTCCGTTGCGTTTGATTTAGTGTCTAAATATAGTCTACCAATTGAATCAGAACAGGTCTTTAATGATTTTTGCAAACAATGCCAAAGCCTAACGGAAAACATTGCAGAGCGCTTAACCAATATAAAGGCATTGTTAAAAGCTCAAGCGAATGTTTATCAACAATTAGATAGCATCGAGGCAGGGTTTTGTATGCCATCAATAAAGGATATTAGACAACAGTTAAAATGCTTATGGCAATTGGAGCATTTCCTATATTTAGGTGATGACCTTGAAAGTCATTATTCGCGCTATTTAGAAGGAATTTACCGGCGTATAAAAAGGATCACTGAAAATTTCCCCAAAGAAACCCAAGCGCTCTCAATCTGGCTAGATTGGTTTGAGTGGTGGCAAGATCTACAAGATTTGCAGCTCATCGACCCAGGACATGAATTATTAAAGTCCGTGTTTTGGGATCTAGAAGAATATCGATTAAGCCTGTTTGCACCCAGTGTAAAAACTAAAATTTCTATTTCCGCTAAAAAATTACAAAAGATGTTTGAAAGGATAGAGTCTCTTGAAAGGCGTTAGATATTGATCATGGTTTGATTGTCCGAGATGTTTGTTCACAGGGTCGTGATGCATACCGGTTTTTCAGGCGAAATAACCTGTTATTTACAAGGATGTAATGTATGCCGGTTTTGCAGGCGAAAACACCGGTGGGCATGACAGCATAAATGTAAACCTCAATGGCAAATACATTTGCCAGTTCCAATATACGGTTTTCAATCCACTGCCGACGATGCTTATGTACAGGGACGTATTGTATGCAGATTTTGCAGGACGCAAAAATCTGCCGTAACTCCTGCCCGTTTCTTTATCTAGACCACACAGAAAAGTCCGCCGAACACAACGGCTCATCAGGTGATAATAACCTGCATTTTCATCATCAATTTATTCACAGCGTTTGATTGCCATGCTTCATCCTTGTAGAAAATTCCATAAAGCCAATAATAACAGCAATCAGCGCCTCACCCTGTAAGCTATTTCTGCAATGCTTGTAGGAAATTGACCCGGATTGTTGTAGGATATTAGCCATAGTTTGACTGTCCGGTATTTTTTGACCACCGCCGTGATACAAATGCTTCTGGTGATGCGACATTTGCTCAAGGTCGTGATGGTGATGGAAACCTTACTCAGATTCGGGAAAGTGTACCCGATGGTGGAGTCCATGCAGAGCCTCAAGTTTTGGATGATTTAGCTGGTACACCTAAGCCGCATACTGTCGCAGTGGATCAAAAGCCCTGTTCAAGTTGTGCACCAAAATTGGCTGATAGTGGTGTTGACAAGGTTATCGTTCCTATGAAACCTGGGAATCCAGGCGGGTCACCCAAGTCAGCAGCTAGAGCTGCAGCTGAAAAAGGAAAACCAGTTGTTCCAAGAGAGATTAAAATTGATGATAAGACTAAATAACAAGATTGTAAGGTTAAATTGGTGAATGATTTAACGCTGAATATAGATGACGGTACTCTATTGACGTACAGAGTTGGGGCTCCTATTCCAGCTGGTTTTGGTCGTGAGAATTACTCTATGTTGGAGGCTGGATATTCAATCAATATTTTTGAAGACTCTATATCGTCGATATTTGTTTGTTTCAGAGAAGGCTATGAGGATTTTAAGAATTTTAAAGGTGCTGTAACAGTAAACAAAAAGAAGTTTAATTTAAATAGTAATTCTTCTTACGATGAAGTTGTGGCTATTTTTGGCGAACCAAAAGATACTTGGAATGACGGTGTTGAACAGTGCGCTGAATTCGAAAAAAATGGAATCAATATAGAAGTGATTTGGCATGTTGATGGAGTTAAAACACTTGATTATATTTCTTTAGAAATATAAAAGATAGTAGAGATGTAGCCGTCCAAACTGCTATCGTAAGATTAACCAAATTATTCATCGTATGATTTGACCGTTTCATGATGATTTTTCCACACTGCAATCATAAGGTTTTTTCACTTTCCCAAATTGAAATCTGAAGATTTACCAAACTGCATCGTAAATTTTACCATCATAAGTTTTGAATCATAAAAGCCAAAACCATTTTTCACGATGATTTTGGCTCACTAAAAACTAGATTGTGTGGTTAGGATATTTGTTGTTTTATCAACTCCTCATGGCTTCGCCAATGTGGCTGAATTAAAACACTATTCACATGGGCGATGGTAACGATTTTCTGAGCCTCTCTAGCGGCATCAATTAAACTGCCGTAACACAAATTCCTGCACAGCCTTAAGTTGCCTTGCGCACTTCTTATGATAAGTTCCACCGCGCCTTCATTGAAGGTGTTAATACCCATTCTGGCGGCTTCTAGCTCTTTAACAATATAACGCGCCATATCGTCATCATTCTGCCGTTTAATATTAGCTGAATAAGTAATGCGGCTCTTGATATCCTTATTCACATTAAGCGATAAATAGTGCAGTAAATCACGTTGACCAAACAATACCAGGTTATGCTTTTTTGGAAATCGCTCAAACAATAATCGCAATTTCCTTAACACATGCATATCCAATAGGTGCGCCTCATCAATCAGTATATAAAGCGTCTTACGCTCTTTAATATGATTGTAAGCACAAGCAATCAATTCCTTTTCGATATCTTTGGTCGGCACATCAAGCTTAAAGGATTCAGCCAACTGTTTCAAAATGTTCATATAAGTATGCATCGTTCGAGAGCAAGAAACAACCGTTATATCGCGTTCTTTTTCGAGTGCTTCGATGTGCTCTCGAAGAACACTTTTACCGACACCAGGCTCACCAATAACAACGGAAAACCCACCTTGTTGTGAATGAATTTTAATGATATCAAAAATCTGTTTTTGTTGACTGATAAATTCAAGCTGGCTCGATTAAATGGCTCCTTTATCAGCGCATGAATGGACTTTATCATAATTCATCTCCTTGCTTAGCTTTGCGTAAGTTAGCGTTGTAAACAAGGTTGACAGGACTTGCTTCGCCCATTCGATTGTCATTAAAGTAAACAATGAAACGTGTTTTATTGTTTCGATCAAAACGGACTTGAACGGTTTTCTCTCTGAGATCGACGGGGCATTCCCATTTGTTTGAATTGATCGAGAACAGATTCGTCTTTGAGACTTTTCGTTTTTCTTCAACAAAGAAGACTTCTTCGGTATATTCATCGTCCGTTAGGAATTTGATACGGCTGTGATCGAGCGCAAACCGATCAATCGGCGTCATCTGAATACTGCTGTGCTTTTGATGATTGTATTTGTTTTCAATCCAGTCATGGGTTTTATGATTGAGTTCTTCGAGTGACTTAAACTCAAGATGTTGAACCAAGAAACGATCTCTAAATCCTCTAAAAAAGCGTTCGATCTTACCTTTCGCGGCGCCGTCACGAACCGGTGCATGGGAGAGTAGAATATCAAGTCTGACGCAAGCGTTTAAGATCTCCTTCGATTTATAGTTGGAGCCATTATCAAAGTAGAGTCTGTCTGGCTTACCTCGTTTGAATAACGCCGTCCGAAAGGCGTCGACCATATTCTCAGTATTGTCATTGTAGAAGAACTGACCATGAGTAATGACCCGACTCGCATCATCAATGAAGGCAATGAGAAAGGTCTTTTTCCATGAACCATCGAGTTGTTTAATAGACGGGCCATACATGGTATCGGCTTGCCAAAGTTCATTACCAAACTGCATGCAGAATGATTGGCGAAGTTTCTTAGTTGTTTCTAAATTAAGTAAATCGTTTTCTCTCACCATGCGATAAAACGAGGTTTGTGAGAGTTGGCTACGTTGAAAATAATTCTGTTGCATTAGTTTCCTGTAAAGCGCCATCTTTGGGATAACGCCCACTTTGTTTTTACTTAAGGTGGGAATAATCTCATTAATGGCTTCGGCTAATTCATTCACTTGAACCTTACGATAGCAATTTTTATCACTGCGAGTTTTATTATCCAACGTGGTCACACCGTTTTTCTTAAACCGATAAAGCCAGGTGCTAATGGTTCGCCAGGTAAATTGATAAACACAGTCAGTTTGCTCATCTTTAAAGCTTCGCTCACTCACGTTTTTTATGCGAGTTTGGATGCTGTTGCCGGGCGCATAATCAATCGCGCTGAGAACGCGCAATCGTAATTCAAGTGGTGGTATTTTATTCGTCGTCATAGTTGTTCCTTGGGTTACTGAAAATCTTTCGGACAATAATGAGTTTTAATGCCTACCGGAATGTTCTTTTCTGTTGCGCGACATAACTATTTAAACGAACAAGTTAGATTGTTGATGTGTTTGACGATAAAATGAAAAAAGAACAAAAAAACATGAACAAAATGGCACGAAATTGATTAGAAAAAGGCCTGTTGTTGGGTTGTTTGAAAATTAAAACAGCCGTTATTGTTTGAAGTGAATAATCGATTCAATGTGGGTAGACAATGCTTTAGGCTGCTAGGCGTTGAATGAGAAAGGTCGAAAGAGTCATCGTTGCGAACTTTCAAAAAACTTCGGTATTCACTGAGCTTTAACACTAATCGTGACAGCCATCGCCACGCATTTCGGTATTCAGTTTGACCGGTCGCTTTAATGTAGGATCCACTGATGGTTTGATTGGCGATTAGCGCGTTGATAAAAATAAACAGATGAGCCGCGCCATATCGAAAAGATGGGACTTCGTTAGCGGTATAGAATTGGAAAGTGCGACCACAGCCTGTTCGACCATACCGATTGGAGCAGAAATTCGTTTACCGACTTTTTCAGCGAAGGCGCTAGAGCGTTGTTTGTAAATAATGCCATGAGAAACAAACTGGTCATGTTTTGAGCAATGCGCGCATTCCAATTCATTTTGATGATAATCAAGAGAAAGGGTAAAGGCATTAATGGTGCAAAAATCGGGATAAAATCGTTTCATCTGGGCATTAAACAAAAAACACCAAAAGGACTTCAAGAGAAATTTAGAAATTCTGTGGGGGAATTCACATTCCCAGATTAGCGTTATAAGGATGTGGTATGATTAGGATGCCAATTTGGTCGGGAAACAGCCTATTTTACGGCTGTAATTTGGGAATTAACACTACTGCACAATACATTCAAAACTGGAAATCCTATACAGGAAACTAAATGAGTACATTATTCAAAAGTAAAATAATATTCTTAGTCTTTTTTTTCATCTTAATAGTAACGGGAGACGGTTCTGCATCGAATAACGATGACTGTTTCAGGTTGAAGAAAGTCAAGGTACTAGCAGACCGAAAACGCCTTGCCGGTTTTTTTTGATGAACTCAGTTCTGTTGTCGAGGCAAAGCTCTTCTTTAAGGAATCCTCTGGGTACTGTGTGCCTACGAACGAGACATATCTGATAAGTTACGCGAAAGATGATTATCCGACGATATTAGCGTCAATCGATGGTCATACTCCTTCTATAGAAGTGGCAACTATAGACGGTATTGAGTTTTTATTCTTGTATTATTTCGCTGGTGGGAATCAATATATACTGGAAATTTACACAGCAAAAGAAGGCGTTCTAATTAAAGTGTCAGACCTTATTATTGCTAGCAATATTAGAAGTATAGAATTAACTGATGATACAATCTTAGTTAAAAATCAAAGGCTTTCTGCAACTGGAAAACAAGAAATCGAGTCTTCATTAATTCGTTTTAGAAATAATGTCTTTACTAGAGAAAGAATCATTGGTACTGAAAAATGAGACTAATCATTGCGTTAATCTTTATTGCTATGTTATGTGGTTGCTCGACATCAAGAGTATTTAAATCAAAAGAAGACACTACAGAGAAAAAACGGATAGCTACGACTGTAATAAACAACATTCAAGAATACGAAAACGTTCGCTCTACATACACAAGTTGTGATGGAAAACCCAAAGCAGCATGGGTTGTTGTTTCACCAAGAACTTTTCCGGAAGAGTTTGCTGGTCGATACGCAGTCATACAATTCTTAGTCAACAAAGATAGTAAGCCATATGCGCCGAAGTTAATTGCAGGGTCTGCTCGAAGTTTTCAATTGGTCGAGAAGAGCCTTGAAAAAGTAAATTTCCACATAAACCTTCAGCGTGTTGGAAAGTAAAGTATGAATATTTCGACTAATTTCCAATTGTTAAAAATTCTTTTGAAGATTGGTTTGAAAAGATTAGCATGAAAAAGATACAGTTATAGTCATGAAGTTTTTTCTGAAAACTGCACTCAGCCTTTTAACCCTTTTACTTCTTATTAGTACTGTGTTTAATCATAAGCGAGAGAGCCTGTTACTAAATCGTAAGCGTCCGGAGAAAGACACCTTGTCTTTTAAATGATGGCTTCTAGTTTAACATTCCAAGGCATCAAGTACTCAAGATTGTCAGGCTTCTTCGGTAACTCTTCCAGTAAGAACATCAGGTAATTGAAAGGTGTGAGGCCATTGGCTTTCGCTGTTTCGATAATGCTGTAGAGTACAGCACTCGCATTCGCGCCGTTAGCGGTGTTACTAAAGAGCCAGTTTTTTCTGCCAATCACGAAAGGTTTTACGGCGCGTTCAGCTCGGTTATTATCGATATTCGTATCGCCACTGTCGACATAACCGATGAGTTTATGCCATTGATTAAGGCTGTAACGAATGGCGACACCGATGGCCGATTTTGGTAGCACTTGCATCGCTGATTTATCGAGCCATTTTTTAAAGTCCTTTAATAAGGGCACGGCTTTTTCTTGTCTGGCGCGGTGTTTTTCAGCGCTGGATAAGTCCTTGATTGCTTTTTCAATGCGGTAAAGTTGAGCGATTTTTTTAATCGCCATGTCCGCACGGCCGCTTTTGTTTTTCGGTTGCGCTTTTTTGGCATCGGTGAATTTTCGTCTGGCATGTGCCATACAACCAATCAACGGAGTCTTCAATTTATCGTAACCTTTATGACCATCGGCTTGTACAATGCCATTAAATCCCTGAAGATAATCCACCGCACATTGTCCCGCCCGGCTGGGTTGGTAGTCATAGAGGACGATATTTTTGCTGCCATTATCAACGGGCGAATCAGTGCCTGAGCAATAAACCCACATATGGCATTTGGCTTTATCCTCATGAATGACCTTCACAGGCGTCTCATCCGCTTGAATGGCGGGTTGCTTGCGTAGTTCCTGCTGTAGATAATCAACAATCGGTTTAAATAAGGTGCTGCATTTAATCACCCATTCGCTGGACGTTTTGCGATTAATGCTAATGCCATGCTGTTTAAACATTGACTCTTGCCGATACAGCGGCAAGCTGTATTGGTATTTGCTGGTAATGATTTGAGCCAGTAATGAGGGAGTGGCAATACTCTTGGGGATAGGACTTAATGGCACCGGTGCAATCTTGATTTGAACCTTTGTTGTTGTCTTTTCGCAATGACGACAACTGTACTGCGGTCTGACCGTTTCAATGACTTTCACTTGTGCGGGGATGAACTCGAGCTGCTCACTTTTCTTTTCACCCATGGGATGTAAATCATGGCCACAGCAATCACAGACTTTGTCTTCATCCGAATATCAATCACCCGAACTTCTCGGGGTAAATCTTTTGGAAGAGGCTTTCGTTTGGGTTTATTGCGGGTGTAAGCAATCGTTTCTTTTTCAGGCGCTTTAATCGCTTCCTGAATGGCTTCGGCTTCATTGAACAACTCCCCTTGACCAGGATGAGCTTCTGAGCTTTTGCCAAATTGTTTCTGTTGAGCAAGTCTGAATTGCTCTAGAAGGAATTGATATTTTTCTTCTAAGTTTTTGATTTCCGAATCTTTCTGAGCGGAAGACAGGCGCTCGGACAACAGCAACGTTTTCAGCTGTTTCTGTATCGTTAGGCAAGTGATTTGGTCGCCGTTTCCATGGGCAAGATTATACCAAAGATTCAGCCAGTAAAGGCGTCTAAAACATCACTTTGCGATCAACGGTCGAATTAAAGCGATCAACGGATCGCTTCATACAATAACGGCTGGTGGGTTTGCATTTTCATCACATCGAGCCCCGATAATAGCCACTGCCATTGCTGCTCAGATAAGTGGATCAGCGATTGATTAAACTTTCGAGGCCACTTGAATTTATCTTTTTCAAGGCGCTTGTACCACAGGCAAAAACCGGTCTCATCCCAGTACAAGGCTTTGATTTTGTCCCGCGAGCGATTGCAGAAGATAAACAGACCGCCACTAAAAGGTGACAGCTTCATTTCCGATTCAACAATTATCATTAAACCGTTGATCGACTTTCTAAAATCAACCACATCCCGGTGCAGATAGATTTCCGTCATACCCGCTAACTGAGTCATGCCAGTGCCCTGACGAAATCCGCTAGCCAGCTGGGAGGTAACGAGGTGGGTAAGGCTATCTGAGAATGGTGGTATTGGATCTCGGATCATCCGATCACTATTGCGCGGCTTGATGGGTTGAGCCTTAATAAAAACAGGGGATGAGGTTTCCTTACCCGCTCTAAAGTCATTTAACTTCTTTTGAAAATAGGTACGCCCTAAGCCTTCTTGACGACAAAATTCAGAAACAGATAGCCCACTTTGTAATTGTTTTTCAATGAGAGCCAGCCAATCGGTTTTCGTTCGGTACTTCATATCAGTCTCCAATTTAAATATCAGAGATTGATTGTAACCCGCTTACCGATGATTGATAGGTGCCTTTGGGCAGACGCTTACAAAATAATAGACAGGCAGAAATCAGAAGGTATCTTGTTTTAATATCGTCTTTTCTGAGTTTTTGTGATGAAATTAATTATTTTTGCAGGACGGAAGGGGTTTTGTTTGAATATCGCTTAATTATCCGAATCTCAAGCGAGGTTCAATCTCTTAATAGCTAAGAAAGGCATTACGATGATGGGTTTTACTTTTTGTGTTGTTAAATCATTAATTTTCGGCAGGTTTTAAACCCTTTCAACCATTTTTTCTTTAACTCTTCGGCTTTTTTCTGAAGTAAAATCAGTTTACCAACGAAATAACCTTGATGAGTTCCAAAGTGTTGTACTTGTCCGAGCCATTGATTGGGTTGTAGATTGAGATGAGCAAGGGTGGATTCAATCGTGGTGGGCATTTTTGATTTGTTGGGGTAGGCTATGGATTTTCCTGCCCATTCCACCAGTTCAATATAGTCTTTCAGTTTTAAAACCATGGACCGGTTTTTAATTTCACCAGAAAGGCTTTTGACGGCTTGATTAAGCAAGCAATAATAATGGACAGGCAGAAATCAGAAAGTATCCTCCTAGAATAGCGTTTTTTTTGAGGCTTGGTGATGAAATTGATTATTTTTTCAGGACGGAAGGCGTTTTGTTTGAATATCGCTTAATTATCCGAATTTCAGGCGAGGTTCAATCTCCTAAGAGCTAAGAAAGGCATTACGATGATGGATTTTACTTTTTGTGTTGTTAAATCATTAATTTCCGGCAGGTTTTAAAGCCTTTTAACCATTTTTTCTTTAATTCTTCGGCTTTTTGCTGCAATAAAATCAGTTTACCAACGAAATAACCTTGATGCGTACCAAAGTGTTGTACTTGTCCGAGCCATTGATTGGGTTGTAGATTGAGATGAGCAAGGGTGGATTCAATATGGGCGGGCATTCTTAATAAGTTAAAGAATTGTCTATAGTTGCTTTACTTTTGGAATGTTCAGGTTTAAACTACTACCTATGCAGACAGTGCTTATAACTGACTTAAGCTTTAACTATCGTCCGATTACTGATTCTAGCGTTTTGGCGGTTATATAATTTACACTAAACAAGGGGCATTTTATGAGTAAAGAACTCACCCAAAGGCAAGAAGAAGTACTCAAAGCCTTAACTGGCTATATTGAAGACTTTGGAATAGCACCATCACACGTCGAACTGGCAGAATTAATTGGGGTTAAGTCGTCAAAAGCGGCTGCAGATCATTTAAAAGCCCTAGAACGTAAAAATGTTATTGAAATATACCCTGATAAACCTAGAGGTATTCGTCTTCTAAACCAAAACAATGAATTTGAATTGCCTCTTGTTGGATCGGTTGCCGCTGGTATGCCGATAGAAGCTATCGAGAATGTAGAATCCTATGTCACTATTCCGGAAGTCATGCGCCATAAAAAGCCTACCTTTTTACTAAGGGTTCGAGGTGATAGTATGATTGATGCGGGTATTTTAGACGGTGATTTGATTGCAGTGCGTAAATCCAATACGGCCAATGTAGGGGAGATTATTGTGGCTAGAATTGATGATGAAGTGACAGTAAAACGACTGGAGCGACAAGGTGCTAATGCTGTTCTACAGCCTGCTAACGAACATTATGACCCCATCATATTGCCGGCTGAGCAATTAGCCATTGAAGGGCATTTTGTGGGTTTAATCCGGGCTTAAAAATAGCCAACGCCAAAAATATTGAGTTGGTAGTTTTGGTCTAGATTGTTTTCGTTGATCGGATAGGCAAGATCAATATGTATAATCGTATTGTGTGTTAGTTTGGTTGGTGAAACTCTTAGTCCAATCCCTGCGCTTTGAAGTGATTCCTTATTATAATTGGATATGGCTGAATCTTTAACCGAGATAAAGCCCGCATCATAAAAGGCAATCATTGCAATATCGATGACACCAAAATAATGGGCAAGATTAAACCAGCGTTTTTCAATATTGATGCTAGCATAAGAATCACCTAGTCGATAACCATAGGGAAATCCTCGAATGGGGAATTCCTCATCCATGATTATGTAGTTTTCTAATTTAGGTGATTGATTGAGTTCAAACTCTAGTTTAACGTTCCAGCTGGTTGAAAAGCCTTTGTCAAAAGCATTAAATTGTAACCGACCCTTAGTTTGTTGTTGCGCCAGGTGGTTATTAAAGAGCTGTTTTTCAAACAATAAATCGGTTTGTAGCAGTGTCCACTGGTCATAAAGAAAGTTTTGATTATAACTAAAACCAATCAACTCACCTTTTGATTTGCTGACCTTGTCATAAAGATAAGCCGCTTCAAACGAAATTGTTAGACCTTGGTTGTAGTCTTCCGTTTTAGCCAGATTCCTGATGTTTTTTACTTCAATATAGTCAACATCATAAAGTTGATACTTTCCACCAATTCTAATGACATCTCGGTCTAGTTGACTTAAACCTTGATAATTAGCGCGGTCCTGACTGATTGTCCAGTAGTGGCGTTTTTGCTGCATACCAAAATCACCTGAACTGCCCGTCGCAAATTCGATACGATTATCTTGTTTTTGGTAGGAAATAAGCTGCTCTACAACAGACCGATTGTAAACCGATAAATCACCCTGAAAATCCTGATAACTTAATCCATATTGGTATTCAGAGTCAAATTCATTAAACGGCATTTCGATCAGTAGGTTACTTTCTTTACCATCTGAATTATCGGAATAGAGACCGCTAAAATAATAGTGTTTATCACCAAAATTGGGGTTAACATACTGTAAAACCTTCTGGTCACGTAGTTTACCTTGTTTGTAATCAAATTGCAGTTTAGATCCGCTGCCGAATAAGTTGGTATGGGTGATACCGATAGATGACTTATTAGCTCCGCTCCGACGGCTAACGGAAATTTTAGGCTTGAAAGGGAAAGTATCGTGTACTGTGACTAGGATTTTAGCCTGACAGTTATCAAGTTTTGTGATCTCATATTTTGCATCCCAAATAAATTTCTGTGCGCGGAGTTTTCTTATGGATTCAGCGACACGAACTAAGTCAAGTGGGTCTCCAACTTGGAAAGTGAGGTATTTATTAATAGTAGTGACTTTTGTTGGCTGATAAACAAAGGAAAACCAGGGTTTTTCCATATAGTCTGTAATTATTTGATGCGGTTGTTTCACTTGATAATCGATTTTGCTGACAATCCATTGCTGATCGTTACATTGTTCTGCTGAGTAGGTTAGAAACGAAAGTAGTAAGAGGGGTAAGGAAATAAAAAGCTTCATATTTTTAAGACTTTGCCTATTTTCTGGAATGATCCGGGTTAATCGTCGCCATCGAGATTCGTTAACTGAGTAATATTTATCAAAACTCTTGTTCCTAGAATCTCCTTAATACCAATATTATACCAGTAGAGAAGGGCTAGTGCGGAATCTATTGGTGGAAAGTACTTTAATTCCGTCACAAAAAGGCTAGCTAGGGTGACCTCAACCAGTAATTGCTATAAAATAGCCGCCTTTATTGATAGCGCATAGCACCTATGATCTTAACTATTAAATTATTTCCTGAAATTATTGTCAAAAGCAGACCGGTTCGTAAACAGTTTATTTCACAATTACGCAAGAATCTAAAAAGCTTTTGACCCCTATTGTTCCAGAGACCGTTATCAATGGTAGCTGGGATAGACTGGAGGTTAACACTCATTGTCAGGATGAAAATAAAAATCAGGCAATCATTGAAAGGCTAAAAACAACTCCCGGCATCGACTTTATACTGCGAGTTAATCAGCACGTTTTTGAAACTATCGAAGATATGGCAGAAATTGTCATCAAGGAATTTGGTGCTGAAGTAAAAGCAAAGAGTTTTTGTGTGAGAGTCAAAAGAAGCGGGCGACACAATTTCAAATCCACTGAGATCGAAAGACAGGTGGGCGGCGCTCTTTTACATAATAGTGAATCTAACGGGGTTAAGCTAAAAGATCCTGAGGTAACCGTTCAACTTGAAATCAAAGACGATATTTTATATACAGTGGTTAAACGGATTGAAGGCTTAGGTGGATTCCCCATGGGGCAGCAAGAGTCCTGTATGAGTTTGATTTCTGGTGGATTTGATTCTTCGGTCGCAAGCTATCTTATGATGAAGCGAGGTATTAGAACGCATTTTTGTTTTTTTAACTTGGGCGGGAAAGCCCATGAAGTTGGCGTTAAACAAGTATCGCACTTTCTATGGCAAAAATATTCGGCTTCTCATAGAGTGCTTTTTATTAGCATTCCCTTTGAAAAGGTGGTTACGGAAATACTTGAGAAAGTTGACCATAGCCAAATGGGAGTGGTGCTTAAACGCATGATGCTTCGAGTTGCCGATAGGGTTGCAAAAGAGTTTAACGCACCAGCAATTGTCACTGGCGAAGCGGTAGGGCAGGTTTCTAGTCAAACACTGACTAATTTGGCTGTTATTGACCAAGTTTGTCCGGGACTCGTGATGAGACCGCTGATTGTTATGGATAAACCAGAAATTATTTCACTTTCCCGTCAAATTGGTACTGAGGAATTTGCCGCTGTAATGCCAGAATATTGTGGTGTTATCTCTAACAAACCAACCACACGTGCAAAACTGGATAAAATAGAGCGTGAAGAAACACGATTTGATTCTGCTTGTTTAGAGCAAGCATTTAATGATCGTAAAGTAGAGAATATTGACCAACTATTTACTAGTAAGGAAAGCCTGTCCGCCGTCGAAACAGTGAATTTGCCTAGCACAACCGATATTGTTATTGATATTAGGCATCCACAAGAACTGGCATTAAAGCCTTTGCAGTTGACAGCCAATAAGGTATTAAAAATCCCTTTTTTTAAATTACAAAGTATTGATAGTTTAAATAAAGAAGAAAACTACCTTCTGTATTGCGATAAAGGCATAATGAGCCAGCTTCAAGCAGAAGAGATGGTTGATAAAGGATATAAGGTTAAAGTTTATCAACCATAATTAGTTTTTACTCCCTAGTTAGCTGGTGGGTAAGCAGACGATAGGTTTTCCGGTGGCGTTCTCATGAATACCATCACCATCAGAATCTTTAGAATATCGAACTCGACCCGCTTTGGTAATAAAAATCCCTCGACCATTGGTTGGATCTTTGCCATAACAAAATTCAAAGGTTCCATTCTGGTGATTAGTAATTCCCGTTTCTAACCATTGCAACGAGCGTTTATAACCAAACGCACGCCATTTCAAGGTGAGCTTTCGATCACTAAATTGATGATTAATTAGCACTTCGTCTTTATCATTAAGTTGTCGGTCACCATTATGGTCAACAAAAGCGATAAAGCCTTGAGACCAGTTTTTTGAACAGTTATTATTAGAATCTGTGGGGCAAAGCGTCACTTTTTGATTTAAAGAAACAGCGGTGAGGCGAGCGGCACTTAATGTTTTAACCACATTTTCAACATGCGCTTGAATTGATTTTCTCTCGACCAGTCGGTCAAATGATGGTATCGCGATGGCCGCTAAAATGATGATTATACTTAAGCTTATAAGTAATTCTATGAGTGTGAATGCATCTTTTTTAATTAACATGATAGTATTCCTTTAATTGTTATTAATTCCATTAGATAAAGATTTTGTGTGCTTTAACCTTGTCTATTATATGCGTGGTAATTAAGCCCTACTAGGGGCAATCTCTTAAGGCGCTGTGAGATATTTCTGTAAATGACTAGCGTATTTTACCCAGAAGCTTGTAGGATATTCACCATTGCTGGAGTAGTTAATGACTGCGTGAGACAGAAAAGAGTGCTTTTCTAGCGATAAAACAAGAATTATGTCAGACTTAAAACTGTAAGTAGGGCTTTAAGCCTAGTGGTAATGCATGTTGCTGATTTGCTATAAGAATTTAACTAGTGAAGGGGGCGACCATCTAGGAGATTAGCGTAATCTAGCGTGTTTAGAGACTTTTAGTCAGTGTCTATCTCTAGTTTATCTAGTTTGTAACGCATTGCTCTAAAACTGATACCCAATTTTTTTGCCGCTTTAGTTTTATTACCTCGACATTCTAACAGTGCCTTTTCAATTTCAGTTTTCTCGATGGATGCTAGGTATTCGCCTAGCGGTATGTTCTGCCTTGAGGAAGCCTGCGTTGAATTTATACCAGTATCGGTATTGCTGACAGGAAGTAATAGATCATCACTTTCAATGTGATCATTTGATGCTAAAGTTATCGCTCTTTCTAAAATGTTTTCAAGTTCACGTATGTTTCCCGGAAACGAGTAAAGGCTTAGCCTTTCAATAGCTTGATCCGATATATTTATTTTGTCCTTTTTTTGTCCTTCACAGAGTTGGTCTAGTAGGTATTCAGTGAGCTTTTTTATGTCATCCTTTCTGTTTCTTAATGCTGGGACATGGACTTCAATAACATTGATTCGATAATATAAATCTTTTCTAAATAAACCTTGTTCCACTTGTAGCAAAAGATCTTTATGACTAGCGCTCAAAACTCTAATATCCACGGGGATTTCTTTATCGCCACCAACCGGTCGAACGCTTTTCTCTTGTAAAGCCCTAAGTAGTTTTACTTGCATGGCTAATGGTAAATCAGCGACTTCATCTAAAAATAGAGTGCCACCTTCAGCCGCTTGAAATAGTCCTTTTTTATCGGCAACTGCGCCAGTAAAGCTTCCTTTTAGGTGACCAAAAAACTCACTTTCCATTAATTCAGTGGGTATCGCGCCACAGTTTACGGCAATAAATGGTTTGTCATGCCTTGGACTCTTAAAGTGAATGAGTTTGGCCACTAATTCTTTTCCTGTTCCAGATTCTCCGCTAACATAAACGGGAGCTTGGCTTCTGGCTAGTTTTAATATGGTTTGTTTCAGTTCCAACATTACTGGCGTATCGCCGATAAGTTGTTTTTTTAATTTGGATTTTTTATCTTTTTTCTGTTCGGGCCCCATAGAATGGGCTGAGTTTAATTGCAACGCATTTTTAATCAGTGTCCGAAGCGAATTAAGTTCGACAGGTTTTGACAAAAAATCAAAAGCACCAGCCTTCATTGCGTCGATAGCTGTTTCCATATTACCATGGGCTGTGATGAGAGCAACTGGCATTTGGTTGTAGTCTCTTTGTATGAGTTTTATAAGATCAATGCCATCACCATCAGGCAGGCGCATATCAGTTAGGCAAAAATCAAATTCCTTTTGTGTCAACAGCTCTTTCGCTTGTGTAATCGTTTCAGCTTTTAGCGTTTCAATATTCATTCTAGACAAAGTGATACCTAGAAGTTGTAAGATATCTGGTTCATCATCAACAATTAAAGCTAAAGGTAATTTTGACATGGTATCCCCAATTTAACTAGCCGTTGATTTTAAGGTTGAAAAACTAATGCGGAAACAAGAGCCGCCAGAGGTTAGAGCTATATAATCTAGTCTAGCACGATTAGCTTCACATAATTCTCTTGAAATGTATAAACCTAATCCGGTTCCTGCATTATGGGTGGTATAAAATGGTTCGAAAATATTTTCCGCTTGTTTAGGTGGAATGCCTTCTCCTTTATCAATTACATCAATAAAGGGCATGCGGTTATTGGGTTCCACGCCGACCATAATGGTTAATTCGGGTGAACCGCAATTGAGTTCACTATAACGTAAACCATTGTCCATAAGGTTAGAAAGTATTTGGCTTAGTTGTGTGACATCAAATTGGATTAGAATATTATCTACTTGATATTGCAAACTGATTTTTGGTTTATGTTTTTTTGTTATCAAGTATTCCTCGATCATTTTATTGAGATAATCAATTAAATTAATTTGCTTTACTTGACCTGGTTTTCGAATGGATAATTGCATAACATTTTCAATAATTTCATTGACCCGCAAAGCATTTTTTTCGACGATTTCGACAAGGTCTAAATTACCTTTTGAATGTAACTCACTTTCTTTAAGCAGCTGTGCAGCATGGCTTAATGCACCTAAAGGATTTCTAATTTCGTGTGCTATTGATGCGGTTAATCGTCCGAGAGAAGCTAATTTTAAATTTTGTGCTTGTTGGGTAAGTACAGAAGTGTCGTCTAAAAAGATAATGGCATTCTCTTTGCTTTCACCGATGGGTGAAAAATGAGGTAAAAGATTCGGTCCGGTTGTTGTATTCCTGAAAGGTTTTGCGCGATAATGGTTTTTTCTTCTCCAAAGGCTTAGCTGACGTGCTAATGGACTGGCGACTTGATCTAAACTTTTACTTTGAGTCGACTCTGGCATACCTAGGTGAGCCCAAGCCGAGCGGTTGATGAGCCTAATTTTTTGGAATTCATCAATAACGATGACGCCAGTGGACATATACTGAATGATTTCTTCATTCAGCTTTTCCATACTCGCTAGCCCACGGATGGATTGCTCCGCTTTATGTTCTGTTTCTCTAATTCGGCGAGATAGGTAGAAAGCAGTTAATCCGGTACCAAGTATTGTGACATCCAAAATCCCAACCTGTGTAATGCCGCTGTTGGGTCGTATACCATAGTAATTGGAGTAGATTTCTTCCGCTAAAACAACCAAAGAGGCAATGATGGAATAAACAAGCGCTGAGGTTTTATTTATAAGGATACTGACTGCCGTGGTACTAACAGCTATTAAGGTTCCTAGACCACTAGAAACTCCGCCGCTAGCATGCATCAACAAAGTAAGCAGTATAATATCCGACAATACTTGAAATTGGATCTGTAATGCAAAGTGCGCCCGATAATAAGTAGTAATTTGGTTAGCGAAGGCAAGCGCCAAAAAAACAAAGGACACCATATCAAAAATCTTAGGTTGATGTGAGCCGAGACTGGTGGCGCTGGGTTGAAATTGAACCATTGCGACCAAGCTGATTGCCAGCAATAGCCGATAAAGAGAGAATATTTGCAGGGCTCGCCATGAGGCATTTTTTACCGGCAAAGGGTTATTAATAATTTGTAACGGACGAGTATCATCGCTCATAGATTAGCTTCTACAATATTCTATGACGTTAACATAGGCGGCTTGTGCCTTTAGCAAACTAGTGAGAAACAAGAGCATCTTCTTCATCGTAAATAGTCGGAATGGTAAGTCTTTTATGTTGTGTTTTCTGGTAAATACTGAGTATCAATTGATCAACTGTTGAGTCATTGGATTTACCTTCAAGAAAATCATCGATTTGATCGTAGCTACAACCCAATGCATCTTCATCTTTTTTACTAGGATTAAGGCATTCAAGATCAGCGGTGGGCGCTTTTTCAATTAATTTTTGTGGGCAATTTAAGTGTCCTGCGATATGTTTAACTTGGCGTTTACTTAAACCAAACAGTGGCGCAAGGTCACAGGCACCATCTCCCCATTTCGTATAAAACCCAGTGATATTTTCAGCAGAATGGTCGGTACCGAGAACTAGTCCATTATTTAGTCCCGCGACTTCGTATTGAGCGACCATCCTTTGGCGTGCTTTGACATTACCCTTTACGAAATCAATCTTTACTTGTCCAGTGTCAGATAATTGCTGTTTATCGAGAGCTTGGATAACGCATTGATGTAAGGAATCAACAGCAGGTTTAATATCGATACTGATTTGCTGACTAGGTTGGATAAAATCTAAAGCTAATTTTGCATCGATTTCATCGGCTTGTTTGCCGTAGGGCAGGCGAATGGCGATAAATTGGTATTGGTTGCTTGATCCAGTTTCGAGTTTTCGCTCATTATTAAGAGACTCCACCGCTAGCTGAGCTAATTTACCCAAAGTCGCTGAATCGATACCGCCACTTATGCCTAAAACTAAACAATGGCAACCAGAGGTTTTTAGGATCTTTTTTATAAAATCGACCCGTTGGGTGATTTCGGAGTTTGGATCGATGGTTGGCTTTACACGCATTTCCCGTATTACTTGATCTTTTTGCATATTTTTAAAGCTTTAATATAGACTAATTAGAGCTATTTTAGGCTAAAGAAGACGATTACACAATCCTATAATAATCAAACGCTTACTAATTAGCGATTTGATTTTTAGAGAGAGTTGTTTTCACCAGAGTTTGTGATAAATCGGTATTATTGATGAGTGTCGGATCAGACTCTTATTAAAAAAGGGTCTTAGCATTATTTTTCCTAATTGTTCGCCTATGTTATGATAGGACGCAGCCTGATTTTATAAATGTCTTATTATCAGCGTTTTATTAATCCTCTTAGCCCTTAGCTGGCGATATTCGTTCAGACTAGAATGGCTTTACTTGTAAATATGGGAAGAAAGATGAAAAAAATTGAAGCGATTATAAAACCATTTAAACTGGATGATGTCCGTGAAGCCCTGAGCGAAGCGGGGATATCGGGTATGACTGTCACAGAGGTCAAGGGTTTTGGGCGGCAGAAAGGCCATACCGAATTGTACCGTGGTGCTGAATATATGGTGGATTTCTTACCCAAAATAAAGATTGAAATTGTGATTGGTAGCGATCTGGTTGATATTTGTGTTGATACCATCATGGAAGTTGCTAAAACAGGAAAAATCGGCGATGGTAAAATATTTATTTCTGACATTGAGAAAATAATTCGAATTAGAACTGGCGAGGAAAACGAAAGCGCTATCTAACTGCCCAACAATAGCACTAAATTTAAGCGCTATTGTTCAGGTTTATTTCACATTATATAGACCGCTATACTGCGTATTAAAAGCGGCGTTTTAGCTAAATTTTAAAATCAGGATAATTTAATAGTAGAATTCTACGGCTATTTTCGGCCAGATCTGGCAAGTCGAGAAGCTTGTACGTAATAACCATCATCTCTAAAGCTTTTGGCACTGCAGGAGTTCTCGGATAGTGGTCTACCACATATTTCGCACGATTTGCCGCAGCAAGATAGGCGGAACGTTTAAGGTAATAATTGGCCACATGGAGTTCATAGTCAGCTAATCGGTTTCTTAAGTATATTAGCCGGTATTGAGTATCTTTTGCGTACTTGCTGTTTGGGAATAAACGTAATAATTCAGCAAAATCATCAAATGATTGACGCGCAGTGCTGGCATCTCTTTCGGACATAGGCGCTGAAAATATTTCTTTACCGAAGCTGGTCTCAGTCGAAAAATTAATTAGTCCTTTCATGTAATAAGCATAATCTAAATCCTTGTGGCGTGGATTTTGTCTTATAAAACGCTCGGCTGCAGCAATGCCCGAGGCGTAGTCACTCAATTGATAATAGGAATAGATAAGGTTAAGTTGTGCTTGATGTGAATATGGCCCAAAAGGGTAGAGCCCATCGAGACGCTCCAAATATTCAACCGCATTTCTGTAATTGCCAGAATACATGGAATATTGTGCTTTTTCGAACAACTTAAAGGCATTATTGATTTTAGCTGCTTCGGTATACTCGTCCTTTGTGGCAGAACAAGCAGCTAAAACTGATACCAATAAAATAAAAACAATACTTTTGACTTTTTTCATTATTTCTCAAAATCGTTGAAATGAATAAAACCTACAACCGATTGACGAACATAAACGTCACTGTATAAACGACAGAATTAAGCAAAGAGGGTTAATCCGATATCTATTACCAATTATACATTAACAATTTTTGTCTAAACTCTATCTTGCTCGGTCATATCATGTTCGGTCACATTTTGTTAAAATAGATTACCGAAGCTAGTTTTGGTCCAATAAGGGTTAAAATTAAGATGAGTTTGTTTAAAATAAGCTCAAGTTAATCGACTCGAACCAAATAAACTAGGCATCCTACCATTACAAAGTTGGCTGTATTTTACCTTAGGGCGAGATCAACTACCAGACCAACTGAACTATAAGGCACAAAAAGTGGCAGAAAGTTCCTTAAATCAAAATCAAAATGCTCAAGCTGAAGAAAGCTATCAAGTTGAACCCTCATTACAAGGTGAACGACTGGATTTTGTTTTGGTGCATTATTACCCCGAATTATCACGCTCTCGTTTACAGAGTTGGATAAAAAATGGTCAAGTTAAACTCGATGGGGTTATTATTTGTAAGCCTAAACACAAGGTTTTGGCTGGAGAAAGCCTTAGCGTGTTACCAATTCATGAGGATCACGGACAGTGGCAAGCAACTAAAATGGATTTATCCATCGTGTATGAAGATGACGATCTTCTGGTTGTGAATAAACCGGTTGGACTCGTGGTTCACCCAGCACCTGGGCATTATCAAGACACATTGGTTAATGGTTTATTACATGCTTATCCATCACTAATTAAATTACCAAGAGCGGGAATAGTCCACCGATTAGATAAAGATACCACGGGATTGCTAGTTGTGGCTAAAACGGCAGAGGCTCATCATTACTTGGTCGATCAATTGCAACAACGCTTATTTCAGAGAGAATATATGGCTTTGGTGCATCATAATTTAGTCGCTGGTGATAGCATTGACCTACCCATTGGACGCCACCCGCAGCAACGTAAAAAAATGGCGGTTGTACTCAATCAGTCTCATGCAGCCAAGGAAGCCATTACTCATTACCGAATTGAGCGCAAATTTAAGCATTTTACGCTGCTTAAAGTAAAACTAGAAACCGGGCGTACCCATCAAATTAGAGTTCATTTGTCGCATATTAAGCACCCTATTGTTGGCGATCCTTTGTATTCTGTCAGAAATTTAAAACCAAGAGGGATGAGTCCGGAATTTGCCGCTGTATTCGAGTCATTTGAGCGTCAGGCATTGCATGCTTATTCCCTAGCAATCGTGTTACCCTCAACTGGCGAATTAATGCAATGGCAAGCGGAGCTTCCTGATGATTTGACCAACTTGTTAAAAGCCATCGAGCGGCATGACCTTGCAGCTAGTGATTAAAAATTATAATGCTTAACCGATAGAATTTAGTATTCATGCAAAGCTTTCTGATAAAACCTAATTGGCCAGCGCCAAATCATATTAGCGCCTTTTCTAGCAGTCGATTAGGAGGCTTTAGTCAAGCGCCTTATGATAGCCTTAACTTGGCCTCTCACGTGGGAGATAATGCGACTAGTGTTGATAAAAACCGACAAGAATTAGCTCGCCGCCTACAACTTCCCAGTACACCTTTATGGTTGTCTCAGCAGCACACCAATCGAGTGGTTCATTTTAATCATGAATCTCTAACTCAAGATAAACCTTTGATTGCTGATGCTAGCTATACCCAAACTAGTAGTAAAGTTTGTGTTGTTATGACTGCCGATTGTTTACCGATCTTGTTATGTGACAAGAAAGGGGAGTGGGTTGCTGCGGTGCATGCTGGATGGAGGGGCTTAGCGGGCGGTATTTTGCAGCACACCATCGCTCGATACGGCGATGATTACGGGCAGCTGATCGCTTGGATTGGACCGGCTATCGGTCCCCGTCAATTTGAGGTTGGGCAAGAGGTTCATCAGCAGTTTGTTGAGCAAAATGCGGATTGGGAGAAGTTTTTTGAACCCACTATGCAAACTCATTACAATTGCGATTTAATTGGGATCTGTAAGGATATTTTAACTAAACTCAATATAACAACCTATGGTGGGCATTGGTGTAGTTATAGCGACAAGCAGTTTTATTCTTATCGGCGGGATGGAAATACAGGCCGCATGGCTAGTTTAATTTGGATAAATAATGCTTAGTAATGAACAATTTGTAGTCTATCTTTTTCATCCTATCACGATTAGCACTTTTCTAATGGCATTGCTATTGGTGTTTATTATCCGAGTAGGCAAGAAATACAATGGCGCCGATTGGGGTCATCCTGCTACCAATATATTAGATGGTTGGGTTAGATTGTATGTCAAAAAATATCAGCGACAGGGTGATTTTAAGATAGACCTACCGGCAAACACACCCTTGATTTTAGCCGCTAATCATATTTCCTCTATCGATCCTTTTTTATTGGTTGCAGCCACCGATAGACCCATCCGTTTTATGATTGCTAAAGAAGAATACGAAAGACCAATTCTTAATTGGATGTTTAAAAAGACCGGCTGCATTCCGGTGGATCGGGGCGGACGTGTTGAAGGTGCTTTTCGCAGTGCTATGCGAGCAATCAATCAAGGCGAATTGGTATCAATCTTTCCACAAGGTGGCATCCATTGCGAAGAAAACCAAAGACCGAGGATTAAACAAGGAATTATTAAACTCAGTGCGTTAACCCAGTGTAGTATTTTACCGGTGAGGATCAACGGAATTTCGGCGCCCGGAACAATGGTTGCCTGTATCGTTAAGCGAGGTCATATAACGATGGATGTTGCCCCAATGGTTAGTCCTGCTCAGGTTCAATTAAATTCTTTCCGCAGCGCTATTTCTCAGTGGTATATCCATCAATCGGAAAATCTTGAGATTTAATTCGCTCACGTTAGCTAATTGATTGAAAAGGTCGCTTACCTCTTCAATATCGATATAAAAGCTAGACATTAAAGCCATTAAAAAGCCCGCGTTTGATATAGATCAGTTTAAAAAATCTTAAGTTTGCTATCTTTATTGTCAATTCCAATCAGCAGGATTAGATAAGGGCAAGCTATGCAAGCAGTAAAATTAGAGTGGGACGAGTCTCTTTTAGCCAAATATAATATTTCCGGGCCTCGATATACCTCATACCCGACAGCTCTCGAGTTTAATG
The DNA here is from genome assembly GCA_030949565.1 of Enterobacterales bacterium. Lineage (GTDB taxonomy): Bacteria > Pseudomonadota > Gammaproteobacteria > Enterobacterales > Kangiellaceae. The sequence goes on along the minus strand of JAUZSK010000078.1, from coordinate 54,106 downwards.
AGGACTATCATCTGGCGGACTATTTGCATTGTTTACACCAGTTGAGCGATGATAAATCGCTATCTTTGTACATTCATATTCCTTTTTGTCAAAACATTTGTTATTACTGTGGTTGCAACAAGATAATCACCAAAACGCGCTCCAAAGCGGAGCAATATGTCGAGTATTTAGTAAAAGAAATTAAGCTGTTAGCGAAACAACTTGGCGATAATCCACTGAGACAAATCCACTGGGGTGGCGGTACACCAACCTACCTTAGTATTGAACAAATCACTCAGATCATGAGCGCAATTCGAGAGGTATTTGATGTACCTGATGAAGAATCCACCGAAATTTCTATCGAAATTGACCCGCGGGCTATTCCTATTGAGGATATTAAACACCTTGCTAATTTAGGCTTTAATCGAATGAGTATGGGGGTACAAGATTTTAACGAGAAGGTACAAAAGGCGGTTAATCGAATCCAATCTTTTGCAATGACGCGGGATATGATTCTAGAGGCTCGTCGCTATGGCTTTAAGTCAATTAATATTGATTTAATATATGGCTTGCCTTTCCAAACCAAAAAAACCTTTGAGCAAACACTGGCTCTGGTGACAGATATTTCTCCCGATCGTATTTCAGTGTTTAATTATGCGCATTTACCGCACCGCTTTAAACCGCAACGCCGGATCAATGCCGACGATTTACCTTCAGCGACTGAAAAACTAAGTATCTTTCAGTACATCATTACTTTTTTACAGCAACAGGGATACATCTATATCGGGATGGATCATTTTGCCAAGCCAGATGATGAACTGGCGATTGCACAGCAACAAGGCTGTTTGCATCGGAATTTTCAAGGCTATACGACGCACGAAGAATATCAATTAATCGGTGTTGGTATTTCATCTATCGGCTCTGTAAATGGCCAATACCATCAAAATGTGAGGGATATTCCAAGCTATTATGCTGCGCTTGAACAGGATAAACTGCCTTTATGGCGTGGCGTCGCAGTCAATCAGGATGATTTAATCCGTAAAAAAGTCATATTTGATTTAATTTGCCATTTTGAATTGGATATTCACAGGTTTGAGCAGGCTAATGATATTCAATTTCAGCAGTATTTCGCCAATGAAATTACCATGATGCAACCATTTATCGAGGATGACTTGTTGATTTTAACCGAAGCTAAATTACAAGTAACTGCCAGAGGGCGTTTATTAATAAGAAATATTTGTATGTTATTTGATGCCTATCTTAACGAGCTACATAGCATCAATAGCTTTTCGAAGGTTATCTAGAAATTAACTGGAAAATTGAGTTATCCCGAGGGTTAAGAATAATCCGATGTGATTTTAACCAACAAGCAACAGTATTTTTCACTGTTAGGTCGGTTTGTAGACTATACAATGGCATAAAACCATACAAACTTTCTGGGTTTAGCAGGGTTGAAAATGAACTTAACTGCTGTCTATCTGATTTAAAGCTGATATAATTCTGCTTTCTAGCCCAGATATTGGTTCGTGCAACGTGTCTACCAACATTAATTTATCCAGTCAGATCAAGTGTCAAACTTGCAGCATCAAGCGTCTTTGCCTTCCTGTGATGCTTGCTGATTCTGAAATTGAGCATCTAGATAATATTGTTCAACGAAAACGTGTACTCAAAAAGGGCGAATTTCTGTTTAAAGCGGGGGATACTTTTAGCGCTATTCATGCTATTCGCTCTGGTAGCCTCAAGTCTTATACTATTAGTTCCGATGGTACCGAGCAACTCACCGGCTTTCATTTGCCTGGTGAAATGATCGGATTAAATGCCGTTAGTACCGAAACCTATCCCAGTTTTGCTAAAGCGCTGGAAACCTCTCTAGTTTGTACTATTCCTTTTGATCGCTTAGAAACTCTTGCTCGTGATATTCCTGCGCTGCAAACTCAGCTCTTTAGGGTTATGAGTGGTGAGATACGTGATGAACAAGAACTAATGATGCTTCTGAGTAAAAAGAATGCCGATGAACGTTTTGCCGCATTTGTAATGAACCTTTCCGCTCGATATCGTCGACGTGGTTTATCAGACAAGGAGTTTTACTTGTCAATGACGCGCAGCGATATAGGTAATTATCTTGGTTTGGCGGTTGAAACCGTTAGCCGATTAATTACACGGTTGCAAAAACGAGAGTTAATTGAAATAAAAGATCGCTATCTGTGTATCAAGGATTTAAGTGCTTTAAGTGATTTAGCGGGTACCGCTTGTCATCATTAGCTTTGGCGCTCATGATTAAACTCGACAAGGGTTTTAAGCAGTAACGCTTTTAAAAATAGACAGTATTTATCCAGGTAATTTTCTCCATTATTTTCAGCGCTAAGCCATGGATTCATTAGCGTGTGTCTTAAAATTAATATTTTGTCACCCACTTTAGTACACCGTTCTTTATCATAAAGATGTAATTTTTTAAATAGATTGGTTTGTTCATCCTTACTAAGGTTATTGATCGAAAGGTGGGTTTTAGATCCTAAAAACTCCTTCGATTGCACCGGAGCTAAAGGATCATGGATTAATTCTTTGTAAATAGCTTCGGAAAACTGGTTCATCAATGCTAACGATTGATTGCCATAGGGATTTACAGCAATCGTCACTAGATTACTATCTGGTTCAAAAGGAACGGTCAAACAAACTTTTCCGGCTAGCTCTTTTTTGAGTATTTTTAGACAGTCAAAAAAGTATTCACTAGAACGGATTGTTTGTCTAATGACTCTACCAAAATTTTCACAATCTAAGGGTAGAACTGAATGAGCCACATAAGCTGCCGCAGCGTTAGCGCCAGGTTTTGAGCCTTCAAGTATATATTGTCCTATCTGTAAAAAGTCAGGTTCCTCAGAGTCTGAAAAGACATAGTCGGCATGAGAATTTAATAATCTTACAATATCTCTGTTACGGCTAATAAATCCGCCAGTTCCAAAGGGTAGATAGCCTTGTTTATGTGGATCGATAGTGATGCTATCGACTTGGCGAAGGGTAGAAAATGCTTTGTAAACTCTTTTAGAAGGAAAATAAGTTAATTCTTGTTGAATCTTTTCTCTAGCAAGCAGCTGCCCATTAGGTGCTCTAAAAAGGCTCATTAGATAACCACCCCAAGCTGCATCAACATGAACATAAAAATAAATACCACGCTGACTAAACTCATCTCGAAACCGAATAATTTCATCGATCGGATCAATGGTGCCATATTCCGTGGTGCCTAATACACCAATTACCGCTAAAATAGGGATATTTTGTGAATGCAGTTTAGTAATGATCCGTTCTAATTCATTTTCATCCATACGCATCGAATCTGTTAGTGGAACTTTGATTAACGATGCACTGCCAAATCCTAATACTCGCATGGCTTTTTCCCACGAGTAGTGTGCGGTAGCTGGGACTATCACCACAGATTGTTTAAGCTGCCAGTGTTCGGCAAAAAAACTGAGCGGGACCTAGGGTTTCAATTCGATTATCTTCAATAGCTTGTTTAAACTCATTTAGTTTTAAATCATTAAGCTGGCTGGATACTTGTTTAAATGCTAGTTTTCTAATTTCTAACACCTGATCAATTGAGAAATTTATAAGCTCCCAGCAACTATAGTCGGCAAGATCTTTGAAGTCCGAGGTCTCAATCGATAAATCAATGGTTAAATTGAGCTGTTTAGCTGCAGCGAACAAGGCAATGGGGTAAAATTTTGCCGCTCTAAAGTTCCATAGGCTTTCAAAGTTAGCGTTGGTGCCTCCGCTAGTCAAATGTCCCCATGCACAGGGATATTTATTTGCCTCGGTATTAAAACCAAACATGGTCGCAAACTGTTCTCCGACCTCCAATTCCATCTTTAAAGTAATTGGTCCTGATTCACCGGTTATATTGTTCGGGTTGTAAAAATTGGTGATTAATTGAGCCAATAAAGCCGGCATCATTAAATCAGAAGACATATGACCGATATAGCGAGGATTGTAAAAGGGTACCGATCGTTTTAATTTAGCCGTCAATGAGTGCAACTGCTCGCGTATTTTTGCCATTGAATCAAGATAGCTCGCTTGATTCATCATTTGTGGGGTGATTGGAGGCGTATCCTCTGGATGAAAATTTCGACGCCAATAGATGTGATCGCGAACAAATTCAACCAGCATTGATTCAAGCACATCATTGTTTTCGCCATAAGCACCGAGGAAATAAGGACTTAAAAACTCAATATTATTGGATAGCGGCTTGTTGCCTTGTTGATTATCCGCTGAAGTCTCACTGTCACAAGTTTTCATTGTAAAATCCCTTAATGATAATGCAGGTACCGAGGTTGTTATCAGGGGCTAATTGCTTAATATAGCTTTAAAAGCGATAGGGGCTAAGTGATAGATAAAACCAACCACCTGAGCAAATATACTAATGAATATGGGTTAGAGAAGACTTGATCTAAATCAAAATTTAATCATAGAATAAATTTAATTAAATATATCGGAGTTTTGCTGCATAAGTATTCTATAATTCCATTTTAAAACCGGAATAAAAGACTAACTTTAAATATTAATGCTAAAACAGGCTGATAGATGATGGACAAAAAAGTAACAGGCTTAATCTTAGCGGGCGGAGCCGGTAGGCGGGTAAAGGGCAAAGATAAAGGTTGGCTAGTCTATAAAGGGTTAAGTCTGGTGGAGCATCAAATCAATTGGTTAAAGCCTCAAGTTGACCAGATTATAATATCCGCTAATCGTAATATTGCCGATTATCAGAAACTGGGCTACCCGGTATTGGAGGATGAATTAACAGGCTTTCATGGTCCATTACAGGGAATTGTTGGAGGGTTGGCCTTAGCCGAGGGATTGCTTTGGGTACAACCAGTTGATATGCCTGAGTTACCTGTCGATATTATTAAGCAAGCTATGCAGGTGATGAATAATGATGTTTTATGTGCTTACCTAGCAACCAAGCAAAGGAATCACTATCTTTCAATGCTAATGGATAGCGCTTGCTTGGATAGGTTAAAGACTTTTGTTAGGCAAGGCAATGCTCGAGTGTCTGATTTTCATCGGCTAGTTTCCAGTCAAATTATCCAACTTAATATTGCGGAAACATATTTCAAAAACCTAAATGACCTACTCGATTATCGTTAAATTTAAGGCCTGAAGCTAACGATTTTTTAAATCAATTTCGAGGTAAGCTTCGATTTTCTTGTCTTCAATTGATATTATTGAAATTCCGTTCTTTGATGGTCTGCCATCAAGCTCTTTGAGTAATTGGTCACGGTGCACGTGTAACTTAAGGCTGCTTTCGTCGGGGAAAACTATTTTACTAGCAGCGTCAGTCACTGATAGGCAGTAGTGTAAATTTAATTCTGGTGTAAAGCAGAATTGCTCTCTAATATTTTTTCCTGCTAACAGAGATTTTGCCTCTTGTTGGCTGATTCTAAATTTAAGACATTGATCCTGTAGTTTAAGGTACACAATAAGCCTCACAATTGTATTCTAGTCGATATATGCAATCTAGAATTGGTTTAGGTCCATGATTGACGGGTAGAAATCTAAAATAGTTGCAGCGGCTAATTGCTCAGTATCTTGAGTCAGTTTTAGCCATCCATTGGCATCTAGCATTGGGTGAATTTTAAATGACTCCTGGCCGTCTAAGATGCTAGCTTTTAATGTCGCCTCAGGAGTAACTTGTAGATTAGATTTTAATAAAAGAGTGAAGCCTTTTTTCTTAATGTATGCGGATTCTAATTGTGTTTTCAAAGGTTTTTCGTTTGGCAGTCCCCACAAACGAAGCAATAGATGGCTAACAAAAAAGCGAAGCCCTAATGTTGCGGAAATAGGATTACCTGGCAAGCCAAAATAATAACTACCATTTGGAAACTTGGCAAATAAAATAGGTTTGCCAGGACGAATTTTAATCTTATGAAAGAGTATTTCACCTCCAAGTGCCAGTATGCATTTAGGGATAAAGTCGAAGTCTCCCATAGAGACGGCGCCAGTGCTTATTATAATATCTTGTCTATCGTCGAGCTGTTGTTGTAGAGCTTTTTTAAAAGCATCAACATCATCATAATTGGTGCCCGCATTGATAGACTTTACTGGAAAGTGGCTTAAATAATCGAGTATATAAGGCATATTTGAATTTCTAATTTGTCCGGGTTTTAGAGGCTGATTAGGGTCATCTATGAGTTCTTTGCCGGTTGAAAATACGGCAATTTTTATTTTCCGTTTTACGGGAACTTGTGCAATGCCGAGAGATGCTAAGGCCATGATACGGTTGGAATTAATAAGCTGTTTATCTTCTAAAACCAGCTGGTCTTTTACAAAGTCTTCTCCTTGGGTTCTACAATGGGCGCCTTTTATGACTTTAGCAAAACACAACAATTTTGTTTTATCTTGATCATCTTGCTTGGTTTTTTCGACTGGAATAACGCTATCGTAACCTTGCGGAATAGGGGCGCCGGTCATAATTTTCCATGCCGTCTTTTGGCTGAGCTGATTTTGGCTAATATCATCGCCAGCGGCAGTAAGCCCAACAATGTTTAAATTGACGGGTGTGTCTAGGCTGGCTTGATTGAGGTCATCCGCATTGACTGCATAGCCATCCATGGCTGAATTATCAAAGCTTGGAATATTCATTGGTGACGTAATTGGCGCGGCAAGGATCCGACCAGAAGCCTTGGCTAATTGACAATTTTCTGATTCGGCTTCTTGACTATGATTACTGATGATTTCAAAAGCCTGCTCGAAATCTATCATATAATGCTGGGTGTAGGAATCTCGATTATCATTCATCAAACAATGTTCCTTGTTGATTTATGGTTGCTTCATTAACCGCCAATGGTGGACAAGTTGGGTGTCATACCGGTATTTTGCTGGTGCAAAAAATGCGCTTTTGGCTTGTCTGCCAGAGCAACTATCAGTTGTTCTTTCAGGATATCAAGTTGAGACGCTGATTGGAGAAGGTGACGCACCGAGTAGCCTTTTTCACCAAATAGACAAAGGTGGAAACTACCCACAGAGGACAAGCGTAATCGATTGCAAGAATCACAAAAGCTTTTGGAGTAGGGCGCGATAATACCAAAGCTTCCTTTGTAGTCTGGATGGACATATTCTTGAGCGGGGCCACTGGCAATATCTTTTAATTTCTCAGTCCAGCCGTTAGAAAAAAGTTCATTTTTTAAGGCTTGAGAACTGACGTGATAGCGCTTAAAGTATTCAAGGTTATCGCCGGTTTGCATCAGTTCTATAAAACGAACACTGAGTGCTTTATTTCGTATTAGGCCGGTATATTCAAGTATTTGGTGACTATTAATACCCTTTAATAGTACCGCATTGAGTTTTACCTTGGCTAATGGGAGTTTAAGTGCTTTGTCGATTCCGGCAAGTATTTTCTTTAGTCGGTTATGCCCAGTTAAACTATTAAATAGCTTCGCGTCTAATGTGTCCACACTGACATTTAGGTGGGTTAAACCTGCTTCTACCCAGCTCTCAATGTTTTCCTCTAATCGATAACCATTTGTCGTTACTGCAATTTGCTCGATTCCCGGTGTACTTTTAATCATCGAGATGATTTCAACAAAATCTTTGCGTAGGGTCGGCTCTCCACCAGTTAAGCGGATTTTATAGGTACCCAGGTCGGCAAAAGCCGCAACAGCGTTAGTAATTTCATTGAGGGTTAAAAATTGCTTTTTCTCACTGCATTGGTAGCCGTCAGGTAGACAATAATCACAAGAGAAATTACAAACGTCAGTCAAGGACAGTCTCAAATAGGGAAACCGTCGACCATGCGGATCAACTAATTGTGGATCGTGCTGCTTCAAGATTAAGCTCCTTTCCAAATACGGGAGGCTAACTCATTTCTCAGTTAACCCTGGCAATACCAAGCAATTGCTATAAGGTATTACGGCTATAGAGGCTTATTTTTTAGTAAATTCCTGTCTATAAATCATATTAGGGAAGAGAACATAAAAACTTAGCACAATATAGCTCGGAGTAGCGAATGACTCTAATTATAGTCAAAATAAAGCAAAGCCATTCATAAAGTCTGTATTCTACGCTATTTATTCGACTTACTCAATTTACAAAAGGTTATAAAGGCTGATCTGGGTCATTTTATTAGAGGTTTTTGGTGTAGTATTTTGCAATTATTTTGTTGTTTTTAATTAATAATTAGCGCTAAAAAAAAGCGTTTAAACCTTACTAAAATGCTAGGTTAAAGTGACTTGGATCAATAATAAAAGAGCCAGAAAGTGTAAATTATAAATGCACAAAGAAGTGCAAATACAGCTAGAGCTGATGCGGTTTTAACTGTGACTTTTGACCTAAAACGATCCTATTAAAGGGGATACGAAATGAACCAAAAATTTAAAATAAATATTTTGGCGGCCAGCATTGCGGCACTTACTTCGATGGCAGCAGTGGCGGATAACCAAATACAAGACAAGCCTGATACTAAAGTAGATCTAAGTTTTCGGTATCGTATAGAAACTGTTGATCAAGTAGGCTTTATTGATAATGCTAAAGCATCAACTCTACGCACCCGAGCTACCGTTAAAACCCAATGGAATAGTTCATTTAAAACCATTATAGAATTTGATGACGTGTCTGAAATTGGTTGGAATGACTATAATTCTGGGGCAGGAACCTCACCAAATCGTACACAGTTTCCAGTTATTGCCGATCCACAAGGAAGCGAGGTTAACCAAGCCTATATTGAATATAGTAATAAAGATAACAGGCTCGCGATAGGTCGTCAAAGGATACTTATTGGTAACCAACGTTTTGTCGGTGGGGTAGGGTGGCGTCAAAATGAGCAAACTTATGATGGTTTAACTTATAAGGGCAAGCTAACCGAAAACTTAAACTTTAATTACGCTTATGTCTACAATGTGAATCGTATTTTTGGCGAGACCGTTGCCGCAGGAGATCACACTCATAATACTCATTTATTAAATGCGGATTATAAAATAGGCAAGTCCAAATTGTCGGCCTATTATTTTGCGATTGATAACCAAAGGCTAGGCACTTTTTCAAATAATACTCTCGGTGTTAGGTTTGAAAGTAAAATAGATCAATTAGACTATATTTTGGAATTTGCGTCTCAATCTGAAGCCACTAATAATCCCAACAGTTATCAAGCTAACTATTATTTTGTGGATACAAAGTATCATATGAAGGACTTTACTTTTGGTGGTGGTATTGAGCTTCTAGGTGGAGATTCAGTGGGTGGTCAAGGTTTTACAACATCACTAGCCACGCTGCATGGATTCCAAGGTTGGGCTGACGTATTCTTGGCAACTCCTGTAACTGGAATTAATGATAGTTTTGTAGATTTTAGTTATAAGGTTAATGGATATAAACTTAAAGCGATTTATCATGATTTTTCGAGTGATGAATTAAGTCTTAACTATGGTACCGAGCTTGACTTTGTACTAAGCAAAAAGTTAACCAGCAATTTAACGGGTATGTTAAAAATGGCTAACTTTTCAAGTGATAATGTTAATTATAAATCACGAGATAAGGTTTGGATAATGTTTACCTATAAGCTTTAGTATCGTACAAAAAAGCCAGCAACTTTCAGTCGCTGGCTTTTTAAAATTTAAAAATTAAGAAAGCTGTAGAAAATAGCTTTCAGAACTATAATTTAGACGTTAAATTTCTTTGGTAATTTCCATGCGCCAATCATAAAAATGATAGCAATGATACCAGCAATAACAAAGGCCGGAACTCCATCACCACCAACTAAACCTTGATATTTTTCTATACCTGTATCTGCGAGAGTAGTCTTGCCACCAGCTATTTTTTCAAAAAGTGAAGGGAAAACATCCGATAACCAACCGTACATTAAAGTAAATGCTCCAGCTCCAATAAGTCCACCTAGAATGAAATAAAGTGCATCTTTGCGTCCGCCACCAAATCCAACCAAACAGGTGCCTGGGCAGTATCCACCAACCGCAAAACCGATACCGAAAATAAGACCGCCAACAATAACGCCGGTATAGGCGGCTTTTATGCTGATATGCGATTCATTAATTAGGCCGGTAGCTAACAAAATAAATAATAATAAACTACTCGTTCCAATGGCAAACAAAATAACTTTAGCCAAGTGAAGATCTTGGAGCCTCAGCATATTAATAATGTACTGCGGATTGCCAGCACCGACTCGATGCAGAACAAAGCCAAATGCGAGACCGACAATAATTGCTAGAATAATACTCATTACGCTGCTCCTTTGTTAGAACGATAAAAGAATATTGCAACGGGTATTGCCGCTGCGAATACGCCAAATGCAAATAGATATCCGCTGATAGAGGTTTGCATCATTCCGCTCATCATGTGACCGCTAGTACAACCGCCAGCCAAACGAGCGCCAAAAAGTGTTAGAAAACCACCTATAAATGTATAAAGAAATCGATTATTTTTACCGGTTTGCTTAAAAACGGCAGGCGCTTCGCTTTCTTCCTTCGAGAGTTTTTCTTTTTGTAACCAAGAGGATAAAAAAACCACCGGCAAACATCGCAAAAACAAGGATAAATCCATAATTAAGAGGCTCTTCGATACTATGAGCATATTTACCACCACTTTTGGCCAAATAGGCATTGTCACTGGTGTAACCATGTTTTGCGCTATCATCTTTTTTCGCGACATCGTTATCGACAAGGTTTGCGACGATTCCATCAAAGATGACGAATTGAGTAGAGACTCCTAATGGTTTAACCAGTATCACGGCAAGTAAAAACACGCCACCAAGTATCGCCCCACCTTTTAACCAATTCCAAGTAATTTGCATAAATACGACCTCTTAAAAATTATATAAATTTATAATCTGCCCTTTAATTAGACAGTGCTTTATTAGTATTGACTTATATTAATCATACAAAGTTACAATTTTTTTTACTAAAAGTAAAGTGAATTTAAAAGGGGTGAAGCTGAATAAATGGGATAAAGGAGGTGAATATCTATCAAAAACAGATACTTAAGCTAGTAAAATCAAATAAAAAAATCCCTATTCCGATTAAGGGAATAAGGATTTTTAGAGAGTAGTTCGGGTTAAAGCAATTAGTTAGACAGCTAAATGTGTATATTTTCTTCTGCAAATGACAGCTTAAAACCTTTGATATCAGCCTTATCGGCTAAATTTTGAATGTAGGCTTGAATCGCAAGTCGGTCTTGACGATGTTGTAAATATTGCTTGATTTTTAATTCTACCATCGGATACTCTAATTGCCGTCCTTCAATTTTATTAGACACCCTTACGATATGAAAGCCGTAACGAGATTCGATGGGTTTTTCAGCTAAGCCGATTGGTAAGCGTACAATCTGACTCTCAAATTCAGCTACCGTTTGCCCCTTAGTAATTTGGCCTAAGTTACCACCCATTGCTTTTGAAGGGCAAGCAGAATATTCTTTGGCCAATTGAGCGAATTGGGAGTGATTGGATTTGAGCTGAGCGATTATTTGAGCTGCCAAGCTTTTTGCTTTATCACGGGTTCCAATATCATCGGGAGCGGCCGGTAGCAGGATATGGTCTACCTCCAAAAGCGGCAGAGTTTTAAATTTATCCATATTTTGCTTAAAATAGTTAAGACAAGTGTCAGCTTCAATTATTGTTGTTTCCAGTTTTGACTCCAACAATTCTTGAATTAGGCTTTCTTCGTTTTGTGTTTCAAGGACTTTAGCATCAGCCTTAATTTCATCAAGTAAAAGCCGTTTAATGACTAGAGCTTGGGCTGCCATCTGAACCACCATTTCCAACTTGTCTGCTTGATGATATTGCAGTTCTTCGGCAATTTCAGTTTCACTAATGATTAATCCATTGACTGATATTTCTGGCAATTTAAAGTCTTTTAGATCAACCTTATGCTTTGGTTGAACTGTTTTTACGTTACAATTTGAATTCATGGGATATTCTCTCACTAACCGAATTAATAAACTAAGTAGAAGTGTTACTCAAATTGAATAACACTTTTTATTGGCGCCTATCGCTCTCTTACCACCTGATAGCGACGACCTAAGTACCAAATTGGTGCGCTGATCATATGAACGAGGCGAGTAAAGGGAAATACAAAAATCATACTTAAGCCGACAAATACGTGTAGTTTGTAAACTAACGGAACTCCAGCAATCGACTCGGAGGCTAGTTGCGGTTTTAAGATGACAATATTTTGTGCCCAGTCAGCCAGTGCAATCATGACAGATCCGTCAAGATGATCGAGTGAAGCAACTATAGTACTTAAACCTAGTAGGAGTTGAACCAGAAGTAGCAATAAAATAAAAACATCTGAAAACTTTGATGAGGCACGAACGCGAGGATTGGTTAATCTCCGATTGATTAGCATAAGCAAGCCTATTAAGCAAAGAATGCCAAAAAAACCGCCACTTACCATGGCGAGTAATTGTTTATTAGGGCTAGAAATAACATGATGATATATCCACTCGGGTGTTAGTAATCCAACAAAATGTCCCATAAGGACAAAAATAACCCCAATATGAAATAGATTGCTGGCAACACGGAAATTTTTACCATCAAGTAGCTGACTAGAATCTGCTTTCCACGTGTAGGGTTCTCGGTCAAAACGAATCCAACTTGCCACCAAAAGCACCATGATGGCAATGTAGGGATAGACCCCAAATAATAAATGGTTTAAGTTATTCATTTTCTCTCCTTACAATCCGGCGACTTGATTGGCATTTTTTTCATGCCAGCTAATAGGCACCTGATCAGTAGATTTTTCAGGCGAAGAATTACTCGCATCCAAAGCTCCAGCAAAAGGGTGGAGACTGGAAGTACCACAACTAGAATCTTGGTTACTAGCGGCATCAAATTTGATCTCTTTATCTTCCCATTCTTTATCGATAGCTTCAGGCGTATTATCTGGTTTTTCTTTTTTAATCGCTGCGACTATTTCAGTCCGGTCAACGGATAATCCTGACAACTCTGGACTAGGCTGTTAAACAAAATAGCATAACCATTTTTTCGCTTAATAAGCCGCTCCGATAGCATGGCTAATAAATGGCAAATATCGCCTAACCATTGTTGAGCAAAGTCATTTTTTTGTTCACTTAAAAATTCTAAATAGAGCGGTATATAATCGGGTAGTTGACTGGATTCGACTTCAAAACCTTTACCTCTATAGACATCGAGTAAATTCACCATTGCTTGGCCACGATCTCTCGACTCGCCATGAACGTGCTCAAACAAAAGTAATGAAAGTGAACGACCGCGGTCAAACAAAAGGTCGTAGGTTTCTTGAGCGTCAAAGATATCTCGACTGGTGAGTTGATTAATAAAGTTAACCAGTCGATTTTTTGTATCAATTGTAATATAGCTATCTTCATTGACCACTTGGATTAAATCCGGTGCCGCGTTGAAAAGTTCGGGACTTGGATAATCTAGCAACCTTGCAATAACTTTTAGAATTCTCATTATTGCTCTCCCACGTTAAATGTTTTAATAATGTCACGGCTATTCACTTTTTTTGCACCAAACATATTGACGCCATTATTTCCGCTTGAACAACCATTACCAAAACTAAAACCACAACCACTTTTTTCTGCATAGGCTTCTGGTACATTCATTTCACGATGACCGGTAGGGATAACATAGCGATCCTCATAATTGGCTATGGCTAAATAACGATACATTTCATCGGCCTGCTTTTTATTAAGCCCTGCTTGTCGAAGAACTTCAAGATCTTCAACACCTTCGACATTTTCAGCGCGCTTATAAGCACGCATTGCTAGCAGTCTTTCAAGTGCTCGCACCACCGGTTCTTCATCGCCAGCAGTTAGCAGATTAGCTAAATACTTCATGGGTATTCTTAAAGAGCGTACGTCTGGTAGAACACCAGCCATGCCTAATTTACCGGATTCAACTGCATTTTGAATGGGACTTAATGTGGGTACATACCAAACCATTGGCAAAGTGCGATACTCAGGGTGAAGTGGTAAAGCCAATTTCCAATCAACGGCCATTTTATACACTGGTGATTTTTGAGCGGCAGAGATCACTGAATCGGCAATACCATCTTTGCGTGCTTGTTTAATTACTTCGGGATCATTTGGATCAAGAAAGATCTCTAACTGCTTTTGATAAAGATCCTGATCAGACTCCGTAGAAGCGACTTCTTTTATTTTATCTGCATCATAAAGAAGCACACCAAGATAACGAATGCGTCCTACACAAGTTTCGGCACAAACCGTTGGCATACCTGATTCTATTCGTGGATAACAGAAGATACATTTTTCAGATTTTCCGGACTTCCAGTTATAGTAAATTTTTTTATAGGGGCAGCCACTGATACACATTCGCCAGCCGCGACATTTTTCTTGGTCGATTAACACAATACCATCTTCTTCACGTTTGTAAATTGCCCCTGAAGGACAAGCTGCAGCACAGGTAGGATTAAGGCAATGTTCACATAAGCGAGGCAGATACATCATAAAAGTATTTTCAAACTCGCCGTACATTTCCTTTTGCATATTGTCGAAATTTTTGTCCTTACTGCGTTTTTCAAACTCGCTACCAAGAATTTCTTCCCAATTTGGTCCCCATTCTATTTTCTGCATTCGCTTGCCAGTGATTACTGAACGAGGGCGAGCGGTGGGCTGATGTTTTACTTCGGGCGCGGTATGCAAATGCTGATAATCAAAATCAAAAGGTTCATAATAGTCATCGATTTCAGGAAGATCAGGATTAGCAAATATATTGGCTAATATACGAAATTTACCACCGATTCGAGGCTGTATTTCTCCGTTACTTTTTCGTTCCCAGCCGCCTTTCCATTTGTCTTGGTTTTCCCATTGTTTGGGATAACCAATGCCCGGTTTACTTTCTACATTGTTAAACCACGCGTATTCCATCCCTTCACGAGAAGTCCAAACATTTTTACAAGTAATTGAGCAAGTGTGGCAACCGATACATTTGTCTAGGTTAAGTACCATGCCGATTTGTGATCTAATTTTCATTTTACTTCTCCGAGGCTTGGTCTGTGTGATTGCATGAACCTGGGTTTTGCGCTAACGCTTGGGGTAAACCGTCGGTTGAATCTTTATCATCAGAACCTTCTAGCCAATCAACTTTGCTCATTTTTCTTACCAACACCATTTCATCACGATTACAGCCGACGGTGCCATAATAATTGAAACCCCAAGATTGCTGCGCGTAACCTCCAATCATATGGGTTGGCTTCATGACCACGCGTGTCACAGAGTTATGGTGTCCGCCACGAGTTCCCGTCATTTCACTTCCCGGAACATTAACGATTCGTTCCTGAGCGTGGTACATCATTACCATGCCTTGAGCTACTCGTTGTGAAACCACTGCACGACAGGCTATTGCACCATTGACGTTAAATACTTCCACCCAGTCGTTGTCGACAATGTCTGCAGATTGAGCATCTTTTTCGCTTAACCAGATAATCGGTCCGCCACGAGATAGCGTTAACATTAATAAGTTGTCGGAGTAGGTACTGTGAATTCCCCACTTTTGATGAGGTGTGATCCAGTTTAGGAGTATTTCTTTATTACCGTTAGATTTACTACCTCGAACCTGCTCGATAGTTTTGGTATCAATCGGTGGTCGGTAGGAAACAAATTGTTCTCCAAAAGCCTGCATCCACTTATGGTCTTGGTAAAATTGTTGTCGACCGGTTATCGTGCGCCAAGGGATGTATTCGTGTACATTGGTATATCCCGCAGTGTAGCTTACGTGTTCATCTTCAAGCCCTGACCAAGTGGGTGAAGAAATAATTTTACGAGGCTGTGCCTGTACATCTCTGAAACGTATTTTTTCTTCTTGCTTGGACAAGGCTAAATGGGTATGGTCGCGTCCGGTAAATTCCCCGATTGCTCGCCATGCTTTCACTGCAACAGAACCATTGGTTTCCGGAGCTAGGGTTAAAATAGTTTCTGCAGCATCAATAGCTGACTCTATAATTGGACGACCTTTGTTGATACCTTCATCGACATGACGATGGTTTAAATCACCTAAAAGATCCACTTCGGTATCCGCTTTCCAGTTGATACCTTTGCCACCGTTACCTAATTTTTCTAATAATGGACCTAACGAGGTAAACTTTTTATAGGTGTTAGGATAGTCCCTTTCAACCACCTGCATATTAGGCGCTGTAACGCCTGGGATTAAATCACATTCGCCCTTTTTCCAATCTTTCACATCAAAAGGTTGTGATAATTCTCCAGGGGTATCATGTAGCATCGGTATGGTAACAATATCTTTTTCTACAGCCAAATGTCCTTCAGTTAATTCAGAGAATTTTTTGGCAATACCTTTATAGATATCCCAATCCGACCTTGCTTCCCATGCAGGGTCAACCGCAGTCGAAAGAGGGTGAATAAAAGGATGCATATCTGAAGTATTTAAATCATCTTTTTCATACCAGCAAGCGGTAGGCAAAATAATATCTGAATACATGCAAGTTGAGGACATACGGAAATCTAATGTGGTAACCAAGTCGATTTTTCCGGTCGCACCATCATCAACCCATTCAACTTCATCCGGCTTTATACCGCCAGTAACGCCGACGTCTTCATTCATTACGCCATGTTGCTTTGCGCCAAGCAAATACTTAAGCATATACTCATGACCTTTCCCAGATGAACCGAGTAGGTTGGAACGCCAAATAAACATATTACGCGGGAAATTTTCAGGCGCATCTGGCGCTTCTGAAGCAAACTTAATGTTGCCATTTTTTAGCTCTTGCACTAGAAACTCTTTTTCATCCATTCCAGCTGCCGCTGCATCTTTGGTTACTTGTAGTGGATTTTGGTTTAATTGAGGCGCAGAAGGAAGCCAACCCATGCGTTCTGCTTTGATATTATAATCAAGCATATGTTCTGGAAATTCTTTCTTATCTGCTAGAGGTGACAAGACTTCATGGATGCTGACTTTCTCATGTCTCCATTGAGATGAATGGTTGTAGAAAAAAAAGATGTACCATTCATTTGACGAGGAGGGCGTGACCAGTCCAAGCCAAAAGCTAAGGGTAACCAACCTGTTTGTGGTCTTAATTTTTCTTGACCTACATAGTGAGCCCAGCCACCACCAGATTTTCCTATACAACCACACATCATTAGCATATTAATTAGTCCACGATAATTCATGTCCATGTGATACCAGTGGTTCATTGCCGCACCAACGATGATCATTGATTTACCTTTGGTTTTGTTTGCGGTATCAGCAAATTCTCTTGCAATTCTTATAACTTGTTTCCTAGGAACGCCGGTAATTTTTTCCTGCCATGCGGGGGTAAAGGGAATGTCATCATCAAAACTGGAGGCAACATCTTTTTCCACCTAGACCGCGATCAATTCCATAGTTAGCCATCATTAAATCGTAAACGCTTGCAACCACTAATTTCTCGCCAGTCGCCGATTTGATCAGCTGAGTGGGAACATTCCGAACTTGAATTTCTTCTTGGTTACAGCCGGCCCAGTGATCGTTACTATTGGTGGCAGCAAAATGAGGGAAGGCGACGGGTGTGACATCTTTTCCAATAAATGAAAGTTGCAATTTAACTTCCTTTCCCTTTGCTCCTTCTCTCGCCTCGATATTCCATTTTCCTTTTTGGCCCCACCGATATCCAATGGAACCTTGAGGCGATACTAAACTCTTGCTATTTTCATCAAACGCAATCGTTTTCCACTCTGGATTGTTTTCTTGTCCAAGATCTTTGGTCAAATCAGATGCGCGTAAAAAACGGGTTGACTTGAAAGAGTCATCATCATGTTTCTCAAGAATAACCAGCATCGGAAAATCGGTATAGCGACGGACATAATCGGTAAAATATTCACTCGGGTTTTCTAAATGAAACTCCTTTAAAATCACATGACCAAATGCCATTCCTAAGGCTGCATCGGTGCCTTGTTTAGGGCTTAGCCATTCATCAGTTAGCTTGGATATTTCGGCATAGTCAGGTGTGATAGAAACGGTTTTAGCGCCCTTGTATCGAACTTCAGTTAAAAAGTGAGCATCAGGCGTACGAGTTTGAGGTACGTTAGAACCCCAAGCAATAATATAATTCGAGTTATACCAATCGGCAGATTCCGGCACATCGGTTTGTTCGCCCCAAGTCATAGGCGAGGCCGGCGGTAAATCGCAGTACCAATCGTAAAAACTTAGGCAAACGCCGCCAATTAAGGATAAATAGCGAGAGCCGGCAGCGTAAGACACCATCGACATGGCGGGAATAGGGGGAAAAACCGATAATACGATCAGGTCCAAATGTTTTTGCCGTATACACATTGGCAGCAGCAATCATTTCATTGGCTTCATCCCAACTAGAACGCACAAATCCACCGAGTCCACGTTTGGATTTATAGGACTTTGATTTTTCTTTGTCTTCAACAATTGAGGCCCAAGCATCAACAGGAGACTGCGTTTTTCTTGCTTCACGCCATAGCTTCATTAATGGTTTACGTATTTTAGGATACTTCAATCGATTAGCGCTATAGAGATACCATGAGTAGCTTGCGCCTCTTGGACAACCTCTCGGTTCATGATTTGGTAGATCGGGTCTGGTTCTAGGGTAATCCGTTTGCTGGGTTTCCCAAGTGACTAATCCATTTTTAACATAGATTTTCCATGAACAGGAACCAGTACAGTTAACTCCGTGAGTCGAGCGAACCACCTTATCGTGCTGCCATCGTTGGCGATAACTATTTTCCCATTCGCGGCTTTCATTGGTGGTTTCACCATGTCCGTCCGAGAATTCGCCGGTTTTCTTCTTAAAAAACTGTAAGCGATCCAAAAAATGACTCATCGATTCTCTCCGTATACTGGAATATATTGACTCTGTTGCACGGAATACTGATAAATCTTTCCCATGCGTTAATAGAAAACTGGAGAAAGGCGGCTTTTAGCCTTTCTCCTTCAGTGTTCAAAATCTATTATTTTCATTAAGGGTTATGGAATTCGGCCCCTTTTCTTAAATAGAACCACCAATTAATTACGATACAAACAGCATAGAAAATAGCGAAACCGTAGAGTGCATTTTCTGGAGTAGTGGCTTTAATTTGTTCGCCGAATACTTTGGGAATATAAAAAGCACCGTAAGCGGCAATCGCAGATGTCCAACCTAATACCGGACCGGCTTGCTCTTTATTAAACACCATAGCAATGGTTCGGAAAGTCGAACCGTTGCCGATGCCGGTTGCAGCAAATAAAAGTAAAAATAGTACAAAAAATGGAACAAAGAATTCTTCAGGCGTTTCGGAAGCGTAAGCCGCTTTCATAAAGTATGCGACACCGAGAGCGCTGCCGACCATAACAAAGGAAACTATTTGAGTGACTTTAGCGCCACCTATTTTATCCGCAATCCAACCACCGACGGGGCGAATAAGTGCACCAATGAATGGTCCCATCCAAGCATACATCAAAGCGCTAGGACCATTGGTATTGATGGTTTCATGGGTCATTACACCCTCGATCATAATATGTTGGTATCCGAAAATAACCTTAATTGCTAATGCAAAAGCTGCGGAATAACCGATAAAAGATCCGAATGTCATGGTATAAATAATACTCATAGACCAGGTGTGTTTATTATTAAATATTTGATACTGATGGCTTAGACTTTCACCGATGCCTCCGGGTAATATCTTCAACGCATAAACTGTCAATACAACCACGATAGCCAATACTATTTCTTTGGGTACACCAAAACCAGAGCCATTAGCACTTTCAGGTAATAGTAACCATAAGCCGAAGATAGCCGTGGCGAAACCAATTAAAAGCATCATGCTTATTTTGGATATAGAAACAAATGGATTACCAATATCGGGCGAAACATGAGAGGCTTTTATATTGTTCATACCAAACCAGCCAACAAATGCTAAAGGTACAAGGAATAACAACCAAATAAAGCCCGCATTTTGAATCCAAGCTTCGCTGCCTGCCGGAATCTTACCAATCAGTGTTCCACTGGTATTTTCGAGAATCATAGAATCACCACCAAAAATCCCAAAGGTCATTACCAAAGGCACCAATATCTGCATAGTCGTCACACCAAAATTACCGAGTCCAGCGTTTAAACCTAGCGCAAGACCTTGTTGTTTTTTAGGGTAGAAGAAACTGATATTGGACATGGATGAGGCGAAGTTGCCACCACCAAAACCAGAAAGCAACGCTAAGATTTGGAATATCCAAAGTGGCGTATTTTTATCTTGCAATGCTATACCTGCACCAATGGCAGGTATCATTAGTAATGCGGTGGTAAATACAATGGTATTTCGACCTCCACAAAGCCGAATAAAGAAACTACTGGGAATTCTTAAAGTAGCGCCAGTAAGACCGGCTATGGCCATAAGGGTAAACAATTCTGACTTGGCATAAGGAAAGCCTAGGTTAAGCATTTGAACCGTAATAATTCCCCAATACAACCAAACTGCGAAGCCGGACAATAGACTCGGGATGGAAATCCAGAGGTTTCGATTGGCAATTTTCTTGCCTTCCGATTCCCAAAATGTGGAATCTTCGACATCCCATTTTTGTATATCTGACATAGCTACTACTCCTAACGAGTTACCTCTCCAAGAGTCTCTTCTAAAAAGAGAAAATAGGCCCAACTTTCAATTGGAGAGAATACTGAAAGTTAGGTTTAAATTTGTTTCTATATTTATAGAATTTCGCTTTCTTTTTGGCGTGAATAATTGAATAGTTCATCCAAATCATACATACAGAAACCAAGCCAAACATCAGCATAAAGTTTGAAGAGCGAATATTGGTGTAGTCGGAAAGTAATCCAAAGAATATAGGTAGAGTAAAACCGCCTAAACCGCCGAGCACGCCTACCATACCGCCTACGGAACCCATATTTTCTGGATAATAATCATTAAGTAGTTTGTAAACACTGGCTTTACCAAAACCGAGCGCAATACCAACAATGAACACAAGCGATGTAAATACCCAAACATCGAGGGCTATATTAAATTCTATATTTCCCTCTACACCTTTAATCACAAAATGGGTTTCGGGATAGGATAAAAAGAATAAACAAACCGCAGAGACCCAAAATACCCACCAGTTAACGGTTCTGGCACCTAGCTTATCGGAGGCGTAGCCACCAAGAGCGCGTATCATTCCTGATGGTAATGTGAATATCATAGTGATAAGAGAGGCTGTTTTTAGACTGTGCATCGCCCATATTCACCGATATAGTATTTTGGTAACCACAAGGCTAAAGCGACAAAGCCACGCAAAACAAAGTAATAATAAAGACCAAAGCGCCAAACTCTTAGTTCCTTTAATGGTGCTAGCTGATCAGCCATGGTTTTATGAGTCCCTTTAGCTTTTCTTTCTTGCTGTTGGGGCTCATCATAGGTAAAGAGCCAAAAAATTACCGCCATAACAGCCATTGCGATAGAATAGTAGGTCGGGACCATGCGCCAGCCGACAGCGACCACAATCATTGGTGCAACGAGGTTGGTAATAGCAGCACCCGCATTACCTGCGCCAAATATGCCCATTGCGGTTCCCTGCTTGTCTTTTTCAAACCAAGCCGAGGTATAAGCGATCCCGATAGCAAATGAGCCACCAGCGAGTCCAATAAAAAGACCAGCGAATAGATATTGCCGGCAACAGGTACGGGCAGAGCTTCAAACCAGGAAGCGCCGACTATTCGCCACGCTGCGTACCATTTGCAGTAAAAATACTTTTCGACCACCAAAATGGTCGGTAAGCATGCCTAACGGCAGGCGTGTAATAGATCCGGTGAGGATTGGTGTAGCCACTAAAACACCAAATTGCGTATCACTAAGCCCAAGCTCTTGTTTAATTTTTAGACCGATGATAGAAAACATCGTCCAAACTGCAAAGTTAAATGCAAAGGCCAGGGTGTTCATTGTTAACACAGAATATTGTTTAGATTTATGGCTCGCCACGAGATGACCCCTTTTTAATCAGGTGTAATGGTTTAGTTCGCGGCTAGGGTAACAAGATAGTTATACACCTTTTTGATCTGGGTCAATAAGGAGGGGTATTTTAAAATTAGTTTGAAGGATAAGGGGCGAGATCAGTATAAAAAGGCTTGACGGTTCAGGTGGTCGCGCCCAGGCACCTGTAATCCAAGTTGTTTACCACGCCACCGCGCAAAGTACATACCGCCGAATAGAAACATTGTAGAAAATATTATTTCAAGCGTAATTGCCATATATTCGTCAATAGAGGTTACTAAAGATGCCAAACCATGACACAGGTATATAACGGCGATAAACCCTGACCAGGCATGAGTATAAGCTTTACCTTTAGTGAGTCCAAACATAGGAAAGATTAGAGGAAATAACCATATGAAGGCTATGGTATTGTTAGAATAAGCGCTTGACGGGTACCAGATAATGTTCCAAACAGGGATAAGAATGACTAGGCCCCAATAACCGATTAGAGTAATGCGGTGTGCCATAATCATAGGAGCTGTTGGATCGGGTATCGCCTGTTGATCTATTTTTGTTGTCGGATTCATTTTCGTTTTAGCTCTTGCTTAGCTTAGTAGCAGTTGTCGCTAGACGTCGCCCTTGAGCAACCGCTAGCGTCTTTTCACTTTCAGAAAGGGGCAAATCATTATTCGGTCCAGACCAGTGGCTGACCCCATAAGGTGTACCACCGGTAGAGGTGTGAAGAAGATCGGTTTCAGCGTAGGGTAATCCCATAACCAACATACCATGATGCAAAAATGGAATCATCATGCTGAGTAACGTCGATTCATGACCACCATGCAGGCTACTCGCTGAGCTAAAAAAGGTGACAGGTTTTCCCGTAAGTATGCCATTCATCCAAATATCGCTGGTTTGATCGATGAAATATTTTAACGGTGCCGCCATATTTCCAAAACGGCTAGGGCTACCTACCGCTAAACCCGCACAATCTTTCAAATCTTCAAGCTGAACATAGCAGTCGCCATGCTCGGGTATCTCATTTTCAGTTTGCTCGCATTGGCTGGAAACCCTTGGTACCTGGCGGATAACCGCTTCTAGCCCCTCGGATTCAATCCCCTTGGCAATTAGATGGGCCAGTTTTCGAGTGCCGCCAGAAGATGAATAGTAAACCACAAGGATTTTTGTGCAGGATTGAGAGGGCATCAAATGATCTCTAATACACTTTCTGGTGGGCGCCCGATGGCAGCTTTCCCCTGACCTATCACGATAGGCCGCTCTATCACTTTAGGATAGGCCACCATCAAAGCAATTTGCTGATCTTTGGTTAAGCTTTTGTCATCTAAGCCCGCTTGTTTATACTCATCTTCGTTTTTTCGCATAAGTTGCAGTGGTTCGATTTTAAGTAGCGCTATGACCTGCTTCAGTTCTTTCACAGTAGGAGGTGTCTTTAAATACTCAATCACTTCGAGATCAACAGCATTTTCTTCTAGCAATGCTAGTGTTTGGCGGGACTTAGAACAACGCGGGTTGTGATAGATCTTAAATTGAGACATAATTTGATAGTCCTTAGGTTAGTTGCTTATAGCCTATTTTACCCTAGCTTGGAGTTGAATAAAACATGGCAAACCATTGGATAGCGTTGAAGTCCTTTACTTGGCACTTATTTGGGCAATTTAAACGAGATAAATGTTCTTCGGTTGCCGCAGAGCTTACCGTGACAAGTCTGCTAGCAATTGTACCATTAACGGCACTTATTTTTGGACTTTTATCTTTAATTCCTGACTTTCAGGATTTAGCCGTACAACTTCAACAGGTAATATTTCAATATTTTGTTCCTACCACCGGCGAGTCAGTTCAAAGTCACCTAATTGAGTTTGTAAACAAAACCAAAGGAATGTCGGCGGTTGGTTTTTCGATGCTAATAGTGACGGCTTTGTTAATGATGCGGACCATTGATATAAGTTTTAATAATATATGGAAAATTAAGCGGCATAAATCTGTTATACAGACATTTTTAGTCTATTGGGCCGTGTTAACCCTAGGACCTATTTTACTTGGAACTAGTTTGCTGGTGACATCCTACCTGCAAACTTTACCATTGATTTCCGATGCAGTAGAGGAAAACAGCCGCTGGTTGACCCTCGGATTACCAGCATTGACTGAAGTCCTCACTTTTAGTTTAATGTACTTTGTTATACCAAATAGAAAATACCGATTAAACAAGCCTTCTTTTCTGCTGTTTTAGCGACTCTTTTATTTGAGATCGCAAAAACCGGGTTTGCAATTTTTGTTGAATATTTTTCAACTTACCAGGTTATATTTGGGGCTTTAGCAACTATTCCACTGTTCTTAATTTGGCTTTATTTAAGTTGGAATATTGTATTGTTCGGTGCAGAATTTTGCCACGCGTTAAGCAGTGATGAATATAAAATATTAGAAACTAAAGTCCACCCTTTTATTAGTATGGCAAGTATTTTGGTCTTGCTGGGACGAGCGCAAAGTGTTGGCAAAAGTCTGTCGCTACATCAACTGGCTGAAAAGGTGACTATTCATCAAAGTGAGCAACTAATAATCCAATTGGAACAATTAGTGGAATATGCCATGGTTGGGCAATTGAGTGATCAATCTTATTGCCTGCTAGTAAAAAACGACACAATCCATTTCGATCAGTTATTTATTCTTTCGGACAGTCAGTTACCAAAGGCAGCGGAAGTACACAAAAGTGAATTACCCGCGGGATTAAAAAGCCAAATGGTTAGTTTAATTAATAACGTTGAACAACAATTAAATGAAAGGATAATAATTACATAGAGATTTCTATGATTCGAGTTCATTACATTAGTGGAGTGATAGGTATTTAAATTAATCCGTTGCTTGATTATTCGTCCTCTTCGATCTCAAATCCGCCGTCTATATTGCCCTTCTCATAAGGTACGGCAGTCCATGGAATAACATCGGAAACTTCTTCAAACACCTCTTCAGCTAATTCGTCTCTCAATTCAAATGTTTGATAGTAAAAACGGTCAATACAGGAGGTAGATTCCACTTGCATTCTGGGACGAACTTCGACCGGTTCATCTAAACCTAACATAGCATATACTCGACCACTCTTGTATGAGCCTTCGGTGGTAATAATGGTTGGTGCTTCTGCACCCTGCTGCTGATCCCCTGTAATAACCAAAGCTGGTTGACCACCTCTTTCATTATTGCCTTGATGAAGAATTAGTCGGACCGCTGAGTATTGCCCGTCAATATATTCTAGACCTAATTGAGTTCCATTATTTTTGTCACCTGTGTGCCAACGGCAGATGGCTAATCGCCAGCTTCTGGCAGGGATGTCATCAGCATACTCACGGATTAAAGCGATGTTTCCTAATTCAAGATCCGGTATCGAATAAAAGGGACTGCTTAGCGCAATACCACCATTACTGACATTGATTGCATCCCAAGCAAGAGTCTCTTTTTTACTTGAAGTCATACCGAGTATTTCAGTTTGACTCAATACTTTGTTTTTATACAGGGAGTTTCTTCCTAATACCTGAATAATATCGATTAATCCCCACACAACATCTATTTTTGATACGATGGGATATCGCCTCGAACTGCGCTCGACACGTTCCCTCCAGTGCTTGGATATGTGATTCCATAAATATTTGGCAGTATTGTGGTTAATGCTGTGATGAAATGACTGATCGGACAGCGTGTCTTTTTCTTCTAAAGTCTCAAGCTCAGATTTAATTTGTCGTATTAAATCGAAAGTCAATAGTAGGCGGATTTTTGGATCTTCAGGGTCATCGAGTTCACTGGTAACAAAGTTTGGCTTGTTTTCGCTAGTGATATCAATGATAAAGCATTCATCATTTTGAAACTCATCGGGATTTTCAGAAATTCTAGCAAGATGAACCCATCGGTGTAGGTAGTGAAACAGATACCAGTGTTCACCAGTGGAAAGATGGTAAGGATCGGATAAGGCAAGCAAACAATTACGAATGTAGTTTTGTTCAATATTAGGCATACAATAGCTACTCCCCGTATCGACATCAATTTCATTGATCTCTTGTTTACCCGCGTTAGCATAGAGTGAATTGATTTCTCGCCAAAGGTAGATGGGAATAGGCGCATAAACCTCATATTGTTCTAGCAGCATAAGCCCAAGATAGTAGATTGAAAAGGCTGTGGCCTTTATCTTGTATTTATTTTTGCCCCAAAGTTGTCTCTTGCTTTGAGAATCATTAACAATTATTTTGTGAGCAAATGCCATTTCTCGAGTGAGAGTGCGAAGCTTTTCAAGATTAGCTTTGTGCCCAGCCTTTTTGTGATTGGTTTTATTCAAATGAGGTCTAAAATAATCATGGATTAATGTATAGGCTGTATCAAAAGAAGATACCAGCTCCTCACGAAGTTTAAAGGGTAATTCCGTTCTATTTAAACTAGAAATGGCTCTAGTTATCTCAGGCAGAGTTTTTGACATGTCAGCCAAAGGTAGCGAGCGTAACCAGATATCCAATTTTGCTGGATTGGTTTCGACAAGTATGTGTTGCCCATCCTGTTGAGAGGGTATTGTTAGTTTTAAACTTTCCATCAATTTAAATATGACTCTATTTGCAGCCTTTTATCATGCTGGTTATCTATTTTCAGGGGAATCCAATAATATCAAGTGCCAAACTATCAAATTAATTAAGTGGATAAAATGCTTAGTCCACAAATGCAGCTTGTTTCTCTGAGTATTTAGGCCTATATGTTCCGTGTATCAATGAAAATGACTATAAACGGGTTAAAGAAACACCATTTCTAGCTAACAATTCAAAAATCCCCTTTTAATTACTCAATAAAATAGTAGTATAGATGTTCTAACTAGTCAGTATAGACTCTAATTTTACCAGTGACTAAAATCCTTTATGAAAAAAAGTGAAATACCTTCTAAAAGCATGAAAACTATAACATATTATTTTTCTTTAGTCCTATTTATTGCTTTGTTGATTTTATCCGCCTGTCAACCAAAGACAGATTTTTATTTATTAGATGGACAGGCCAAACGTCTATCTGATTATCAAGGTAGTTGGCTTGTAGTAAACTTTTGGGCTGAATGGTGTGCACCTTGCTTAGCTGAGATACCTGAACTGAATAAATTCAACGCTTTAGCAGCGCAGGAAGACTGGCAAATCATTGGAATCAGCTATGACCCTCTAGAAAATGACCGGATTATGGAATTAGTGAAAAAATGGGGTATTCAATATTCTGTCATTGCTTCAAACCCCAATCCTGTTCTACCTTTTGTCTTACCTACGCAACTCCCTGGTAACTATATTATTAACCCTAGAGGTGAATTGGTTGCTAAGTTAAAAGGTGAGCAAAGTCTTGAGTCACTTAGCAAGTCACTGAAAAACCTAAGAAAAATTATAAGTAATGTCCTAGAATTGTGGACTGGTCTAGGTTTATCTGGGGAAACATTCGCTAGTATATGATCAGAAGCTTGGTTTGAACCTTGGTCGAATTTGCATACTAACTGGCGCTTAATTTTGCGTTCGAGTTACGTAAGGCACTAGCTTTAAAGTGAATAATTCAAATATTTTGATTGAGTTGTCACAAAATAGGTAAAAATATCTGAGATATTTTGAATTTTAAGCTATTACTTAAGTAGATGTTTTGATTCATTTACCAACGACTGACTAGTGTTCTATGTAGGTCTGCAAAGTTCTGTCACTGTTGTGGAAGCCTTTTAGCAGTAGAGCAGGCGAAATAGAGCTAGAAACGTCTAGGCACTCATCATCCTAATTCATTAACAAAAGTGTAATTTATGAACCTTATTGAAACTAATTCCTTGAACCATCGTGGTGCATTAATGTCCACCGTTTTGACTTTGATACTGGTTTTTAGCAGTGGTTTATTGCACTCGAAGGTGCTAAAGGCTGCTCCACAAGAAGCTAAAGTCTTTGACTTAGGACTTGATGATAGTGATGCTGAAGAAGCGGATTTTTCATCCGCTAATGAAGCGACCGATTCACCATCCTACCAGGATGAAAACATCACCACCGCTGAAAAACTAGAGAATCTAAAGCAAGAGGTTTTAGCGGTTAATCGAGATCTCTTTATTCTTGAAGAAGACTTGTTATTTCCGGCATCGACTCAGGTAGCGACTTATTTCTCTGTGGATATAGGCTATTTTTTCTCCTTAGATAACATAAAGATAACCATTGATGACAAAACAGTGACCCATTTTTTGTATACTGAGAAGGATATTGATGCGCTATACCGTGGAGCCATCCAAAAACTTTATTTAGGTAATGTTAGTCGAGGAGAGCATGAATTAGTCGCGGTTATTATAGGCCGAGGCCCGCATAATCGTGAATATCGAAACGCCGTATCCTTTAAGTTTAACAAAGATACCGAAGCCAAAGCGCTTGAAATCCAGCTAAGGGATGATCAAGGTAAGATGCAACCTAAGTTAAAAGTAATAGAGTGGTAGAGATAATACTGTGATATTTCTTCGATGTGGATTGAGGTTGCTAATCGTTAGCTACTTATTGTTGATTGGAACTGTCCAAGCTGAAAACGAATCGTTAGCGGCAGCAGATCGGGAAAATTTAAAAGTCCCGGTCAAGCTACAAGACTTGGCATATGGTGAAATCCTTTTTGATTATTATCGAGGCAATAAGATTAAAGCGCTGACTCGTATATTAATCGCTCAGAAAAAAAATCAATTTAGCCACCATTCAAATAGTGCGGAATTGCTATCAGGCGTCATCTACTTAGATCTCGGAATGCTTAATAAAGCGCAAGGAATATTTAAACGACTACTAACCGAGCAAGATCTTAAACATGAGGTGTTAGCAAAAATAGAATTTTATTTAGGTAAGCTACATTATAAACAGCGAGATTACCCTCAAGCAGAAAAGCGATTAACTAATATATACGCATCATTGCCTGCTAAATATAGAGACGAAAGTCTTATTATGTTGAGCAATATATCGTTAAAAAGAAATAAACTTGAAAAAGCGAGAGATTGGCTCAATTTAATATCCCAAGATTCAGAATATCTTTCCTACAGTCGCTATAACTTAGGGATTTTATGGCTTAGAGATCAAAAGGAACAACAGGCATTACCCTATTTAAAAAAAGTCTTTTTAACCGACAAGCCAAGCAAAATTCAGCGTAGTTTACAAGATAAAGCTAAAATTGCACTCGGTTTTTACTATCTTAAAGCCAAGCAGTACGAATTGGCAAAAGCACAGTTTTTATCGGTTCGCTTAGGGTCTATTTATACTAATAAAGCACTTTTGGGTATAGGCTGGACCTATGCAGAAATGGACTTATATGAAAATGCCTTAACTCATTGGCTTGAGCTCAGTAAAAAAGACATAAGAGATATAGCGGTGCAAGAATCGTTAATCGCTATTCCATACGCCTATCAAAAACTGAAAGCGATGCAGCCGGCTTTGTCTAAATATCTAAGTGCATCTGATGCTTATCAAGCACAAATTGAATTTATCAACCAAATTGAACAAGAAATACAAAATAATGATTTGATAGAGAACCTTGTTTACAAAATAGCGCAGAATAATCAGCTAGAAAAAGGTGACAAGGGGATCAAAGATTCCGGTCTGTTAGGCGGTAAATTTGATTATTATATTTATGAACTCTTAGCGCAAAATAGTTTCAATGAAGATTTTAGAAGTTATCAAAAACTAGGGCGATTGGAGTTGATGTTGGTTCATTGGGAGCAACAACTCCCTATGTTTAGTGAAATGCTAGAGGCCAATCAAGTCTCATTTAAGCAGAAAATACCTAAAGTTGATGCCTATTTAGCCAGCGGATCATTTGAAAAATATCGATTGGCTTATGATGGAATTCAAAAGGATTTAGAAGATTTAAAAAATTCTGAAAAGCTTTATCTACTTGCTACACCTAAACAAAAGGCATTTTATGACCGAATTATAAGAATAGAAAATAGCTTGGCTAATATCCCATCCCAAATGTTAGATGAATCCCAGCTTGATAAACCTCGCCGCGCTTGGGGCGTTTTGCAGTGGCAGTTAGAGACCAATCGAATGCAAAAAAATATGGGAGCTTACCAAAACTAGCCATGTCATAAAAAAAAATACTCGATGAAATGAATCAACGGACTTTAACGTTAGCTAGCGCAAGGCTTTATGCACTTAATCGTTTTGTCGGCTACCAAGATGTTATTGTGCAGGGTGCTAATAATTTGAAAGATTTAAAAAAACGTATCCATAGCCAAGCCAATATACAAGCGGGACTGATCAAAAAACAAATACTGGCTGTTTTGCAGAAACGAAAAGCAACATTAGACCATTTTTTATTACAATCAGATTTAGCGATTGCTAGAATGCAAGAGCAAGCGGTAATAATCCCGGAGATAGAGTAATGAATACTATCTTTTGTTCCATTATTTTCCATTTAGGATGATTTTTAGTGTTACTTAAACGAAAATTAGTTATTTTCATCGCTGTTTTATTGATGTCGTCCTGCGCAAGTTTAGACGTTATGTACCCCTTTGCTCAAATAAAAGTTGAAGATCAAGAACCACGAGTTCAATTTATCGATATAAAGAAAACAAAGGTAGCGCCTTCCGAACTCCCAAAAATCGAAGCCGAAAAAGTCATTGCTAGTTATGAACGATTATTAACCCGTGGTAATCCTAAAATTCGTATGGAGGCTTTACGCCGGTTAGCTGACTTAACAATGCGACTAGCAGAAACTAAACTTTCAGTGGATGATCCTGAAGTAATTAAATCACTCACTCCAGCAGTTAGGAAGGCTAGCTTTGCAAAAGCTGTCGCACTCTATCAAGAACTACTGAATGAATATCCTACCTATGATAAAATTGCGGATGTAAAATATCAATTAGCACGCGCTCACGCACTCAATAGTGAGCCAGAAAAATCTCTGGTTTTATTAGATCAAATTGCGGTGGCTACAGTAAAAACAGATTCTTATATCGAAAGCCAATTTAGACGGGGTGAGTCCTATTTTGTACGAAAAAAATATCAAATTTCAGAACAAGCGTATACTCAGGTTATTTTAAAAGGAGTGGATACCGAATTTTACGACAAGGCATTGTACAAACGTGGTTGGTCATTGTTTAAGCAAAGTTTGTACCCTGAAGCCTTGGAAGACTTTTTCGTTCTACTTGAGCGGCTATATAAAAATAAAAAAGATAGCAAAACCGTTTCTAGTTTAATCGAAGATCTCATAGCCGATACTAAACGAGTTATCAGTTTAGCTTTTTATAATCAG
Organism: Enterobacterales bacterium; assembly: GCA_030949565.1. GTDB lineage: Bacteria > Pseudomonadota > Gammaproteobacteria > Enterobacterales > Kangiellaceae. The sequence continues at coordinate 22,987 of JAUZSK010000078.1, read as the reverse complement.
GACGGTGCAGATTCAGTACAAGCTTACTTTGTCAAACATGGGCAAAAAGACTACGAAGATCAGATATACAGCTCATTGGCTAAGTTATATATTGAACAAGAAAGATTTCAGGATGCTGCCGATACCTACCTAGGATTTATTAAGAGAAACCCATTAATAGCTTCTGCGCCTGATTTTCATTCAAGAGTTATCGATATATACAAACAGGGTGGTTTCCCGAGTCTGATCCTACCGGCGAAGGAAGAATTCGTCGTTAATTACGGTCAGAAAAGTGAATTTTGGAGACTTCATGATAAATCAGTGAAGGATAAGCTCAAACCGTTATTAAAAGAGCATCTTGTAGACATATCGATTTATTACCACGCTGAGGCTCAAAAAAGTAAAAAACCAGCAGATTATTTGGTTGCCGCTAAGTGGTATAGGGAAATATTAGAAACCTTTGATGATCCTGCTGTTGACTCGAAATATCGTTTCTCACTCGCTGAAGTGCTTGCTTCAGGTTTGAAATTTGAACAAGCTGCTATGGAATTCGAACAAGTTGCTTATAAAAATCCTCAATCTAAATTTTCTCGAGATGCTGGTTATAGAGCTTTGGTCGCCCATCAATCTATAAAATATCCCAAGGAAATGCCAACTAAGGATCAACTAGCGCCTAGTATTGCGAGCGGGCAAAAATTTACTAAGCGTTTTCCGCGTGATAAGGAAACAGCCAACATTTTATCCAGAATCGCTGAACAGCAACTCGGTATGAATGATGTTGTCGCCGCTATTGCCACCAGTAAACAGCTGTTAACTATGGAAGTGCCACCAACCAAAGCTCAAACCGACCGCGCGCAAATTATTATAGCGAATGGTTTATTTGACCTGAAAAAATATAGCGAAGCCGAGCTGGCGATTTCCGATCTATTTGGCAATGTTAAATTATCTAAAAAACAATTGGCGATATTTCATAAACGTAGAGCGGAGGCTATATATAAGCAGGCTGATGCTGCAAAAACTGATGGTAAAATGGCGCAAGCAATTAAATTATTTCTCAAAGTTGGTTTGTTAGAAGGGCGATCACAGGTTGCGACGACTGCCCACTACGATGCAGCGACCTTATTATTGCAAACTAAACAATGGGATAGGGCGGCTGAACTTTTTGAATCATTTAGAAAAAAACACCCAAAAAACAAACTATCTTCATCCATCCCAGAAAAGTTAGCTTTAATTTATGAGCAGCAGAAACTATGGGATAAAGCCGCGGCGGAATTTCAAACTTTGGCTGCGACTAATGAAGACAGTGACATGGCTAGAGAAGGCTACTGGCACGTCGCAGAGCTTTATCAAAAAGCCAGTCAAGAGGTTAAAGCGATTGCCGCATTTAAACACTATGTATGGACTTATCCTGAACCCTATTTATTAGCTCAGGAAGGTCGTTATCATCTAATTAATCTTTATAAAAAATCCGGCGAAATTAAAAAGGTACTTTTTTGGCGACAGAAGATCCTTCAGTTTTTTAGCAAAGCCAAAACAAAAAACAATGCTCGCACTCGTTTTATGGCAGCGGAATCAAAATATGTTCTAACCGAACCTTTGTTTGCTAAATATAAAAAAATAAAGCTAAAACTACCTTTGGCTAAGTCTTTGAAGAAAAAGCGTCGAGCAATGAGTAAAGCTTTAAAGGCTTATGAATTTATTGCTTCCTACAATATAGCAGAATACACTTCGGCTTCAACTCATAAAATTGGACTCATATACCTAATTTTATCCAAAGATCTAATGGTATCACAAAGGCCTAAAGGATTAGATGAGGACGAGTTAGAAGAATATGGCTATCTACTCGAAGACCAAGCAATACCATTTGAAGACAAAGCGATTAGTTTGTTTGAAATTAACGCCCAACGAACCAAGGATAATATCTATAATGATTCGGTTAAAGAAAGTATTCAAGAGCTAGCAAAACTAAAGCCCGCTCAATATAACAAACAAGAAAAGATGGAGGCTATCGAAAATGTTTCTTTCTAAGTTTAGTTCAACAGCCACTAGTTACAATTTGCTACCCCGATTTTTTGTTATTGTGTAGCCTTATTGCATTGTCTTCATGTAGTGTGATTAACGAAGGCATTAAAACAATTAGCGGCGGTCAGTCGTCAGCAAAATCAGACGCAAGTAAGCTGAGTCTAAAAAAGACCAAGCAGAATATGCGCAAGAAGAAATTGATAAAGGTGATGATGAAGCTATCCCAATGGACCAGACGCCAGAAGTTGTTAAGCGAGCTCCTTTAATAGTCTTTAATGGCAAAGATCCCATGTCAAAGGTTAAGATTAATTCTGAAATACGAGAATTATATAGTCAAATTGGCGGTTTGATAAAATTAAAAAAATATAAAAAGTCTATTACTTTGTTGAATACAGTAAAAACGCGTTATCCGCAGTTATCGGGACCAGACTATCAACTAGCAAGAGTCTATTATAGGCAAGGTGACCTAGAAAAAGCGCTAGTTGCGGTAGATGCAAGTATAGCAAAAAATCAACGTAACTATTATTCGGTTAATTTTAGAGGTGTGGTTTTACGATCCCAAGGTAAATTCAAACAAGCAAAAGAAAGCTACCTAAAAGCAATAGCAATCTATCCACCTTATCCAAATGCTCATTTAAATCTCGGTGTGTTAGCGGACATTTATTTAGGGGAGCTAAAGTTAGCTTTGGTACAATACCAGAGTTACATGGAATTAATCGGTAATAAAGATAAAGATGTTGCTAATTGGGTTATCGAAATTGAACGACGAATTAAGGCTGGTGGTTAAATGAAATTATTGAAATTGTTAATTCTCATAGGCGTTATTTTAGTTGGGAGCCTAAACTTTAATAGTCGAAGCGAAGAAATCAAAGAGGCTGTCCTTGGTATGAACGTAACGGGGAACAAAGAAGCGCCTAATCTTCTTTATATTATACCTTGGAAGGATAATGCCAATGATAATTCAGCACCGGAGATAAACCGGCTAATGGATGAGGTTTACTCAACGGTTGATCCAGATGTGTTTGAGAAAGAAGTGATATTTTATACTGAGCTGACCAGTAAACAACCAATTAAAGCCGAAGATAAAAACTGAACTAAAAGATTTAATCTGGTCTAGAGTTTAAAACAGAGTTGTAATTTATTTGAAATTCCGATTGAGATGAAAAAAATTAAGAAACTAGAATTTTTCTTTGAATTATTGTTAGCTTTTATTAGTTTGTGAACCAATTCGACTTTAATTATGTAAAAAAGAAGCTATACTTTATTTTTACCAACTTAATTGATTTTGTATTGCTTTGCTTTGCAGAATCATTTGTATTAACTAGCCACAGGGGACAACCATGGCATCTGAAGCACTTAATAACACGCAATCAGTGATTAACAACGCTGTTGAGCAAGCGGATCCTGGCATGTATGACACTATTGTCAGTTTTATGCAGGATGGCGGTACTTTTATGTACATCATTCTATTCGTTTTCGTGATAGGTCTGGCGATCGCTATCGAACGATTTATTTATTTAAGTCATATGAAAAATCGAAACAAGAAAGCTTGGAACCGATTGTTACCAATATTAAATCAAGGTAATTTTAGGCAAGCGCTGGAGTTTGCGACTAATTCAAACTCTGGTATTGGACGTATTTTAGCCTATGGTCTTTCTAAAGTGGGTGACGGCCGTCGTCATGATGATTTAGAAATGGCAATGGAAGAAGGTATGATGGAAATATTACCGCGTCTTGAAAAGCGCACACCCTATTTAGCAACTTTTGCAAATATTGCAACATTGCTTGGTTTATTAGGAACTATTATGGGTTTGATAACCGCTTTCACCGCAGTTGCCAATGTTGATCCTTCGAGAAAGCAAATCTACTGTCAGCCAGTATTTCGGTGGCTATGAACACTACCGCTTTCGGCTTAATGGCTGCTATTCCTCTGCTATTAATGTTCACATTCTTACAAACTAAAACTACTGAAATCGTCGATAGTATTGAGATGGCATCGGTTAAATTTGTTAATTTAATACGAGCTGCTAGGCCCAAGGAAGTTAAAAAAACTGTCGTTAAACCTCGATAGTCTGTCTATATTGTTAGCGCTTATATTAGCGACTGATTGACGGCTATCCGTAACCCAATATTTTTTAACTTTTAGTGAAGAGCCCATGTTTCGAAACAAGACACGAAAAATTAGAGAAATCAATACCGAACTTAACATAACGGCGTTTATGAACCTTATGGTCGTACTAGTCCCCTTTTTGTTGATGACCGCTGTTTTTTCACAAGTATCGATTTTGAATATGAATCTACCCACGGGTACCTCAGAGGATATACCAACTGAGGAAGAGCCTCCAAAAGCGCTAGAGGTTATTTTGCGTCCCGAGAGGCTAGATGTTTTGGAGCGGAATTCCGGTTTGTTAAAAAGTATTCCAAACACCGAAGATGGCTATGATTTTCTTTCCTTAAATCTTTTTTTACAGCAGGTTAAGGCTCATCCAGAGTTTAATACAGATACCGGAATTACCTTGTTAATGGAACCTGATACAGCCTATGATGCACTGATACAAACTATGGATGCTGTCAGGTTAATCGAAAGAGAAGAAGTTGAACTGGACGAGAAGGGTAATCAAATACAAGGTGAGCTTTTTCCCAATATTTCAATGGGTGACGCACCACCTGACACTCGAAAGAAGTCGGGGAAAAAATAATGAAAAAATCCTATAAAGCAGTAAGAATGGAACGTCATCATAAGCGCTTTGGTGGCAACGGTTTAAATCTTGTATCACTAATGGATATTTTTACCATTTTGGTTTTTTTCTTATTGGTAAACTCCTCTTCGGTGGCCCAGTTACCCAGTAGTAAAGCGGTTAAATTGCCGACTTCTACGGCGCAACAATTGCCAGAAGAAACCGTCATTCTATTAGTTAATAATGACCAGGTGCTAGTGCAGGGGCGTTTGATTGCTCTTGTAAGTGATATTTTGGCTACTGATGGAAATATGATTCAACCTCTGCTTGATGAGATGAAAATACAAGCTCAGACAAGCTTAAAGGAAAACGCTGAAGAAGAGGGGTTAGATGTAACCATAATGGGAGATAAAAATATTCCTTATAAACTATTAAGAAAAATATTGGCGACTTTAAGTGAAGCAAATTACACCAATATATCCATGGCTGTTATGAAACGGTCTGATTCGCAATCTAGTGCTGAAGAGAATTAATAAAGCTAATGGCAACCTATCAGAATTTTTCATTTGACCCAGTGTTACCTTGGGAAAAAAATCCCGAAGAGACTAAACGATTTTTTAAAATCCTTGGCATCTGTGTTGCTTTTGCAATTCTTGTAACCAGTATTGTTCCTTTTCTATCGGTCAACAAAGGTGACCGCCGTAAAGCGACCACTATTCCGCCAAGATTGGTTAAAATGGTTTTAGAGCAAAAGAAAATTGTAGAGCCACCGCCACCACCTCCAGAGCCGGAGAAGGAAAAAGAACCAGAACCTGAAAAAGAGCCTGAAAAGGTCAAGGAACCGGAGAAGAAACCCGAAAAGAAAGATGCCAAAGAAGTGGCTAAAAAACATATCGCGGTATTTGATGCATTAGCCGATCTTCGAGATATGAGTGATATCGATGATCTCAAGAATAATAAGTCCTTGTCCAATGATAATGGACAAGCAGCTAAGGTTACTCGTTCGTTAATTACTAAAAAGGCCACTCAGGGTAGTGGTGGTATAAGAGTCGCTTCAGCTAGTCGCTCGTCTGGAGTAGGCGCTCTACGAGGTCAAAACCATACCAAGGTCACTAGCGGCATAGGTGATGCTGTAGCCAATACCAAGCGAGCTACGCGAGACGGTAAACAAAGGCGTAGCGATGAAAATATTGCTCTGGCTTTTGAAAAGAGTAAGCCAGCAATCTTCGCTCTCTATCACCGAGCTCTAAGAAAAATCCATCATTACAAGGGCGGGTCGTATTTCGTCTCACAATTGCACCCAATGGAAAGGTGACTAAATGTAGCGTAGATTCGAGCGAAATTGATGATAAGGCCTTATTAAAACGACTAATTTCTAAAATTAAACGTATTAATTTTGGTGCTCAGCCTGTAGTTATCTGGAATGATACCTTTCTTATTAATTTCTTACCTAGTTCCTAAGGCAGTTAATTGGTGGGCTTAGCCAAGTGATAAAATAGCATTGAGAGTATAAAATGAAATTACAAATTGGTTTGTTCTTTCTAATTTTTCTTTCTTCAAATATTAGTGCGAAATGGTATTCACAATCATTTGATGTGATGGGTACTCGAGCCAAAGTAGAATTTGAAAGTGACTCTGAACAATTAGCAAAAAGCTTGATCAATCAAACTATCCAAGAAATGCAACGGATAGATCAGGCTATGAGTCCATTTAAAACAACCAGTGAAATTTCCCGCATCAACCGAATGGCAGCCAAAGCGCCGCTAATAATTTCTAAAGAAATGATTCATTTGATTGAAAAATCTTTGTACTATTCAAGACTAACCAAAGGTTCTTTTGATATCACCTTCTCTAGCCTCGGTTACCTGTTTGACTATCGTAACCACACCAAACCAACTAAACAACAAAAGCAGACACTTGTTAAGTATATTGATTATCGTTCGGTTATTCTGAAGCCTGTTGATAGTACTATCTATTTTAAACATCCCCAGATTAAAATTGATTTTGGCGGAATAGCAAAAGGATATGCGGTTGATCAATGTATTGATATTTTAAAAGCGAATGGTATTAAAAATGCCTTTGTTAATGCTGGTGGAGATAGTCGAGTGATCGGGCGTAAGAACGGACGACTATGGTATGTGGGGGTAAGACATCCAAGGGATGCGAATAAACTGATTGTGAATATACCGTTAGAAAACCTCTCAATATCGACTTCAGGCGATTATGAAAGATATTTCACCGAAAAAGGTGTCCGATATCGCCATATCATTGATCCAACCACGGGAGATTCGGCGCGCTTATCTCAAAGTGTTACTATTCTAGCTGATTACTCCATTGACGCCGACGCTCTATCGACCAGCATCTTTATTTTAGGCACTGAAAAAGGTCTTGCGCTGATTAACCGTATACCCGGTGTTTCTGCCATCATCGTTGATAAAGAGGGCAAATTAAGTTATTCCGACGATTTAACCGATGCAACTCACTAATTCACAAGCTATTTCAATCTATACCCTTTGATTTGTTAAATAAATCATAAAAAACTGCAATTCTTGTTGGTTAGCCCAAGCACATCGATTATCATTCTAATATTTGAAGCTTATTGGTTATTATTAGATGTTTAAAATTGCCTTGTACACTTTGGTTGCTCTTTTATTGCTGTTATCTACCGCTGTTAGGGCTGTCGAAGTGAAAGATCTTTATTTGGTTAAATGGCCAGTGGCTGAACAGAGCAAATCTGCGCGATGGAAGGCTGCACTTGCTGGATTTAAGGAAGTTCTAGTCAGAAAAAGCGGTTCAGAAGATATTTTGAGAAATGAACTGGTGCAACAGTCCTATAGTAAAGTCACTAGCTATCTACAAAAATTTGAATATACACGTAATGACGATCCTAACCAGAGTATGCCTATAGTATCGCGCTCTATTTTGAACCAAGATTAATTGATAGCCTTATTCAAGATTCACAAATGCCTTTATGGGGCGCAAGTCGACCAGTGACCATTTTATGGTTAGCATTAGAGGATGATTTCGAACGACAATTGGTTACATCTGAAGAAAAACATCCCGCTATAGTAGAAGCGATCCACAAAAACAGTTTACGGCGAGGTATTCCTGTTATTATGCCGCTGATGGACCTTGAAGATGAATTAGTTGTCTCGATTAGCGATGTTTGGGGACGATTCCCCACACCTATTATTGAAGCATCTAAGCGATACTCAGCCGATTCTATTGTGTTTGGCCGAATCAACAAGCAGGCTCAAATCTGGGTCGGTCGATTTTCCTTTATTAATCAAAATAAGGAAATGCGTTTTGAAATAGAAAGTGACGATAAGACATCATTAATTCAAAAACTAACCAATCAGTTAGCAGATAAACTTTGTGAACAATATTGTGTGGTTGAAGAAACCGGGCAAAAAAATGAAATATTAATAGATATAGCCGATGTTGGTAATTTTAATGATTTTAAATCATTAGAAAGCTACCTAAACAAAATGTCATCCATTCGCAGTATTCGACTGGTTAGTATTGTGGGCGATCGTGTGCTATTCCAATTAACTTTATTAGGTCAAATGGATTCAGTAACGGAAGGTATCAGTTTAAGCCAAAGGTTAATTCCCGTTGAAGCTATTGAACCTGAATCAGCCAAGGATGATTTTTCACTCTATACCGATTCTACTATTAAACATTCTTCGGAAAATACAACAATTATACCAGAAGAGATCGAGCCACAAACTAATCAACTATCACCTGAGCAATTGGAGGCTGAGAAAGCAGAAGGTGGGACAGTGGTTGACCAACTACCGATTCAAATCCCACTTAAAACACTTTATTACCGGTGGATTGGATGAATTGGAAGATTTTACCCAATGTTATAACCGGTTTACGCTTATTTCTTCTAATTCCTTTGGGTTATTATTTAATTAATCAGGACTATAAAACAGCGGTTTGGATTTTTTTTATCGCCGGTTCTTCTGATGCTTTAGATGGTTTCTTAGCCAAACGGTTTGGCTGGGTTAGTCGAATTGGTAGTATATTGGACCCAATAGCGGATAAAGCCTTATTGGTTTTGACCATGGGGATTTTGACTTTTAATCAACAAATTGCTATCACTCTATTTAGTTTGGTTGCTATCAGAGATATTTACATCTTAATTGGTGCCGCTATCTATTATAAAAATATAGGCCCTTTTGATATGCAACCCAGTTGGTTGTCTAAGTTTAATACTTTTGCTCAGATACTTTTGGTCACTTGTTTACTTGTTTCGGTAAGTTATTTCCAATTACCTGAGCAATTCATCGATGCTTTGGTCGCCCTTGTATATCTTTCAGTGGTCTCAAGCGGGATCCATTACACTATCGCTTGGAGGCCAAAATATTTGAAGGCCTTAAAACAAAAAAACAAACTCAATAACAAACAAAGTAGAGACGTTCAATAAAATGTTACAGCTGTCTCTTGATGTTCAACTTGACGCTAGCGCTCAGTTTCAAACCTTCTATGCCGGACAAAATCAACAAGCGGTTTCGCGTCTAATGAATTTGGATTTAACGCAGCCTGAATTTCTATATATTTGGGGTGCGAGCGCTTGTGGGAAAACCCATTTAGCTCAATCTTTATGCAAGCAGGTTTCAGAAAAAGGTTTAGCCGTTGCCTATTTGCCGCTTGACTACCCAGCACTCGAACCTGAAGTATTACAAGGGCTTGAGTCTACGGATTTGGTTTGTTTAGATGCCATTGATGTGGTTGCCGCTAATCCTGCTTGGGAAGAAGCCATCTTTCATTTATTTAATCTATTAAAATCGGCCAACAAGAGTTTGGTTATTTTTGGTTGTAATACACCCAAAGCTAGTCATTTTATATTGGCCGATCTAGAATCTCGATTAAATGCCATGGAGGTATATAGGATTAAACCTTTATTAGAAGCCGAAAAACCGGAATTTTTAAAGCAATGTGGGATTGATCGCGGGCTTGAGTTGTCTGACGAGGTAATCGGTTATATCCTTTTACGGGCTAATCGAGAAGTCGGTGATCTTACTCAATTAATTCAACGACTGGATAAAGAATCTCTGGCCCATCAGCGAAAAATAACCATCCCTTTTATCAAAAAACAACTAGGCTGGTAAGCGCCATCACGACGTTTCTTGGTGAGACACATTTAAAAAAACGACTAACGAGACATGATGACGAATACTGGCATACAGCTCTCGTTCTTTAGCCGTTATATTCCTATATCAATGTTTAATAATTTGTCATCCTCTATAGCTCAAAATCAACACAATCTAAACTTTTATTTCCAGCGAGTATTAAAGCTTTGTGGGTTTTAGTACGAGGAAGTATTTTTTGGTGGTAAAAATTAAGCACTTGCATTTTAGAGGTTTTCAAACGTTCATTGGATGAGTTCTGTTGTGCCGCGATTGCCATTTGGAGAAGTATATAGGCGACGCTAATATAGCCCGAATACATTAGATAATCGAAAGCCGCTGCGCCCACTTCATCAGCATTTTTTTGCGCGCTTGCGCCAATAGATTGGGTTAATTGAAGCCAATCAGAGCACAGTTTGTTTAAATCTTTTGCAATCGTTCCAAAAAGGGTTGAATCGGATTGTTCTGTTGCTAATTTTTGGATATCAGCTATCCACTCTGCTAGCGTTGCGCCATTGTCTCTAAGGATTTTTCGACCGAGAAGATCGAGCGCTTGGATACCATTGGTACCTTCATAAATCATTGTGATTCGGCTGTCTCGGACCTGTTGTTCAACTTCGGATTCAGAAATATAACCGTGACCACCTAGAAGTTGTACCGCATGATTAGCCGATTCAAAACCGGCTTCTGACATAAAGGCTTTACAGATAGGTGTCAGAAGGCTGAGACGTTTTTCAATCTTGCCATCGCTATCATCACCAAACTTTGCACGGTCGAGTAGGGTGGCAACATAATAGGCTAGTCCGCGACAGCCTTCGATCAAGGCTTTTTGTGAAAGTAGCATACGTTTAACATCAGGATGTACAATAATTGGATCGGCAGCTTGGTCTGGAGCCTTAGGACCAGTCAATGAACGCATTTGAAGTCTTTCTTTGGCATAGTCAAGCGATGCACTACGTGAAAGATCGGCAATCGCATAACCCTGGATACCGGTCGCTAGTCGGGCAGAATTCATCATGGTAAACATACAGCTCAATCCGTTATTGATATCTCCGACTAGATAGCCGGTTGATTGCTCAAAATTAATGACGCAGGTGGCCGATGCTTTGATCCCCATTTTATGTTCGATAGAGCCACAAGTTACCTGATTATCAGAGGCTAAACCATTATTTGGTGAAGCGGCATTATCATCGAGTATTTTGGGTACTACGAAGAGTGAAATCCCTTTGGTTCCTTTCGGTGCATCGGGTAGACGGGCTAATACCAAATGGATAATATTATCAGATAGGTCATGCTCTCCAGCGGAAATAAATATTTTGGACCCCGTTATCGCGTAACTGTCATCGTCATTGGCTACAGCTTTGGTTTTTAGTAAGCCTAAATCAGAACCGCAATGAGCTTCTGTGAGACACATAGTGCCGGTCCAACGACCTTGAATCAAATTGGGAAGGTAACGCTGTTTTAGTGGCTTGCTGCCATGAGTCGACAGAGCAGAAACTACACCATGAGTAAGACCCGGATACATGCTCCAAGAGGTGTTTGCGGCAGCGTTCATTTCAGCCGCCGCAACCGCGACCGAAGGTGGTAAACCTTGTCCACCGTATTCTGGGGAGAAGCGAAGTGAAGCCCAGCCAGCATCACAATAGTTTTTGTAAGCTTCTTTAAAACCTTGGGGACAAGTGACTTGACCTTCGGAAAAGTGACAACCGGTTTGATCGCCACTATGATTAATCGGAGAAAGCTGAGTTTCAGCAAATTTGGCTGATTCTTCAATAATGGCGTTAACTAAATCCTTGTCTGCTGATTCATGCTGCCCCAACTGACGATATAAGTCGGTAACCTTTAACCAGTCATGTAGGATAAACTGAATATCTTCCACTGGCGCCTGATATTGTGGCATATTTTATTCTCCGTTGGTGAGTCTTAAAGACTGTTTTAAAACAACAGCTTTCTCAATTATTAGTACGAATAGGGGACTGTAAAAGCCACAATTTATCTGGTCTGATGTGTAGCGTCAAGTAACTAATCAAATTACTATTCAATATACACCAAATTTAGCCTATTTTTATTTAGAGACTGAGTCAAAAAGGGTTAAAATAGCGCTTTAACCATCGAATAGAATCAAGCTATATGCGACCAATATTTTCCGGTACTCAACGTGTCTATACCTCTGCTGGAGTGAACAAGCTGGATCAAGCTCGAGTAACAGTCATAGGTATCGGCGGTGTTGGTAGTTGGGTTGCAGAGGCTCTTGCAAGAAGCGCGGTTGGTTCGATCCGTTTAATCGACTTGGATGATATTTGTTTAACCAATACTAATCGGCAAATTCATGCTATGCAAGATACGATAGGTCAGTTAAAGGTTGAGGTTATGGCTCAGCGTATCCGTAGCATTAACCCTCGGTGTAAAGTTATACCGGTCATTGATTTTGTATCTCTCAACAATCTTGAAGACATGATCATTGACACCGATTATGTGGTAGATGCTATCGATAACGCTCGAGTTAAAGCCGCTATTGTAGCCTATTGCAAAAGAAGAAAAATCCGAGTAATCACCATTGGTGGGGCTGGCGGTCAAATTGATCCACTTAAAATAACTGTCAGTGATTTAAGCCGCAGCTGGCAAGATCCTTTATCGGCAAAAGTTCGAAACGAGTTAAGACGCAATTATGGTTTTAGCAAAAATCCCAAACGACGGTTTGGTGTCGAGTGTGTCTATTCAACCGAGCAATTGCTTTATCCAAACTCAGAAGGACAGGTCAGTTATCAGAAACCTGATGATAATCAAATTAGTCGGCTAGATTGTAGTCAAGGACTAGGTGCTGCGGTCTCTGTAACTGCAACATTTGGTATGATAGCAGCCGCTAGAGTGATTAATAGAATTGTCAATATTGAGGTTAACTAGCGTAAGCATGCTTAGTGCTGGAGTGTCAATCGCGGAAAGCGTGACTCTAGTGCCTAAGGTTTGATCTTTAAATAACTTAACAGCAACAAAAGCAGACGGAACTTACAAGTCATTTAGGTGTAACAAAACCTTAACTGGCCGCAGGACTAGAGCCTTTCGGTTGATGAACACTCTGTATATAATGTGTTAATTCTGTTTTTGCGTCGTCTTGCGTAGCAAAAGGACCTAGTTCATCTTTTTCACGGGTGGTAAACCACCAGCCTTCGCCAGTATGGTAATATCGTTCTGACCTAAACCAAGGGCGTTCGGCCTCACCTGTTCTTATTTCCATGACTCAATCTCTAAAACTAGTTGCTGATTTATTTTAGTTTAGGCTAAAATTGAGATATTGCTACAAAATCCACAATTTTGTTGTGTTTTATATCGCAAATAACGCACAAATAATCCTATTTTTTCATTATTGGTATAAACTATAGTAATCCCTCTAGGCATTATATAGAGTAGCATTAAAGATAAGCTTTTGATAATGAAAATAAACTAAGAGCCCCTAAGGTTAATTAATTCGTGGAAAAAGCAGCTGGCATCAGTCTGGAAATACCAGGTTATAAAATTCTCAAAACCCTCGGTATTGGCGGGCAGGCAACTGTTTATCTTGCGATCCAGAAGGGATTTGATCGGGAAGTTGCTTTAAAAGTCATGTCTCCAGCGCTGGCCGCGGACCCTTCTTTTGGCGAGCGGTTTATCCGTGAAGCTAAAATTGTGGCACAACTATCACATGATCGAATCGTTACGGTTTATGACGTCGGTAAAAGTGACAATTTCTATTATCTGGCCATGGAATATATGCGTGGTGAGGAGTTAAAATCCAAAATAAGCCAAGGGCTCAAAGCAAAGGACGCGCTACAAATTATTGCTAAATTGGCAAAAGCGCTGCATTTTGCCCATCAAAAAGGCTATATTCATAGAGATGTAAAATCTGAAAACATTCTTTTTAATGATGATGATCAACCTGTTTTAACGGATTTTGGTATTGCAAAAGCCTCTAATTCATCCACACAAATGACTCAAACCGGAAAATTGATCGGTACGCCAGAGTATATGAGCCCTGAGCAGTGTCGAGGGAAAGATCTTGATGGTCGTTCCGATCTCTATAGTCTGGGTATTATTCTTTTATGAAATGCTTACCAGAAGCGTACCATTTACCGGAAAAGATTCCGTTTCAATTTGTATCCAACATGTCACCAAGCCTGTTCCCAAGCTACCCGCTCGGGTCAGTCATTTTCAGTGGTTAGTTGATTCTCTACTAGCCAAAAACCCGGATAAACGTTTTCAAACGGGAGTGGAGGTCAACCAAGCCATCAGCTCTTATTTAAAAGATGGCCATCCGGTCAGATTTGAATCACCTTCAGATGTCAAAACTCGAATTTCAGGTGTCACCGATGTACCTTTGTTATCTGATGAATATGATGAAGTTGAATTTCTGCAAGATCCACAAGATGAATTCGGATTGAGTGATAATTTTTATGTAGAAAAACCCTTTGTTGCCCCAGAAGCGAAAAGCCGAGTAACTTCCACTAGTTGGTTAATTATTATTGTTGTTTTTAGTATTTTAGGCTATTTAAATCGAGATATTTGGTTTCCAAAACTGGTTGCAAATATGCCGGATTCTATGCTGCAATTAGGTCAGAAATACGGTTTGTTAGAGCCTGTAGAATATAAACCAAAGACAATTTCTGAACAGGGACAAAATAATTCTCAATTGAATCCTGAAAAAAACTCAATGTCTAGCGCCGGTCATAAGCTACCTACACAACAGTTTAGTAGTAAACAAAGCCAAATAATTATTTCAAAAGTTAAAGCTCAACTATCAGTTAAATCGATAACGCTCGAAAGTTTCAACGCTGCGGTACAACAGCTATTGCAATTGTCAAATGACTCTAAAAACACTAGTAAAATGGAAGAAATTAAACGCGATATCAACCAGTTATCTATTCAGCAAGCGGTAAAATCAACCCAAAATAGAAATTATAAAGAGGCAGATGAATGGTTAAAAATTGCTCTTCAACTTGATCCAGCTAATAGCGATATCTTAACCAGTCGTCAAGCTTTGGTTATTCAAAAAAATGCCTATAAGCAGGCTCAGCAGCAGCAAAAAGAACAACAATTATTGGATGAGAAAAACAACAAGGTAAACTTAATGTTAAAGCTAGCTGAAAAGGCTTTTCAAGAAGACCGTTTAACCAGTCCAGAGAAAAAAAATGTACTATTTTATTTAAACCAGGCTAAAGAAATCGCACCTAATGAACCGCGTATTGTTCAACAGATGGAAAAAATTAAAAAGCGCTATAAAGATTTGGTTAACACCTCCATTAAAAATCAGCAACTAGCCAAAGCCAGTAATTATTTCAAAAAGCTAAAGTCTTTACAAAACAAAAAGGGTCAATTTCTAACACTAGAGAATAAGCTCATTCAGGCCAAACAGCGATATGCTATTAAAGAGAGACAACAGAAACGAAAAGAAAAAATCGCCGAGGACACTAGAATAGCAGAACAAAAACGGCAGGAAAAATTGAGTAACCCTTTAGTTAAAATGCAGATCGATAGCAATCTTGAATCCGCCAACAATTTAATTCTTCTTGGCTATTTAGTTTCTCCTGTTGGCAATAGTGCGCTGGATAAATATAAAGTGGTTTTGTCTATTGATGAATTAGATACTAAAGCCAAGGCCGGTATTGCAAAAATAGAGTCTATTATATTGGATAATATTGATCGATTTTTACGCCAAAAAAATAAACTGAAAGCTAGCCAATGGGTAGAAAAATTAAAAATATTGGATTCGAATAACAAGAAATTGCAAGAATTTACTCAAAAATTAAATCAACTGGAAAGCACTCAATAGGAATCTGCTGAGTTTAGCTTTCTAGACCTATTATTCCACTCCTGTATATCGTTGGGTTGTTCACAAGTCTAGAGAAATATGCCACAATAAGGGGTATATAGCATCATGATTATCACTCAAATGACAATAATAAAGAGAATTGCCCATGAAATCACTCGCTCTAAATCGATTGCTGGTCACATTAATTGTTCTTCTACTCATTAATCTTCTCGCTTGTGGCGGCACCAAACCGGTAATGTTACTAAGCCAATCTGATATTGCTTCAGCGGAAGCACAAGGAACTTTGTTTGAACTTTATCAAGGCCTAGAGAACAAAAAACCAGCTTAGTGGATCTCAATTAAAACAGCTTGAAATGCTTCAAGCAAGCATTGCAGATAAGTTGTCTAGTCAAATTCAGCGGCTGGTTAAAGATAAGTTTAACAGAGAACAGTCAGTCCAATGGAATTGTTGATTTAGCCTCACTTAAAAAATTGTCAGATAAAATTAAACCGCTAGAGAAAATAAAACCGACAAGCTATCAGCGACTTAAGCAACAG
Source organism: Enterobacterales bacterium (assembly GCA_030949565.1). Lineage (GTDB taxonomy): Bacteria > Pseudomonadota > Gammaproteobacteria > Enterobacterales > Kangiellaceae. The sequence continues at coordinate 6,833 of JAUZSK010000078.1, read as the reverse complement.
CTATTAACCGCAATTGCAAACACCAGCAATAAAATACAGAGCTTAAAGAGTGAGTGGAATGAACAAGCTCCCACTAGTGGCGATGCGCTTGAAACGCTTAGGGAAATAGCAATGCTCGCAGGTGAAGCAAGTAAAGAGAGCGAAATCTATGATAAAGCTCGACAGGTATTTATACAGTCTACTGCAAAGCAAGCGCGCACGGCCTATGCGGATCGAAATTTTGATAGAGCTTTAGATTTGTCCAAAAAAGGATTGCAAATTGACCCAGCTAACCTAGTGTTTGAATCTCTATCCACTCAATCTAAGCTAGCATTATTTGAGCAAAAATTTCGGTCGTCAATGGAACAAGGGAAGCCGGAACAGGCTTATCAATATTTGATAGCGATGAAGGATAAACCTATCATTGAATTAATCAAACGCCGCATGACTAGCAGTATAAATCTTTTAGCAAAGTATTTTGCAAATAGTGCAAGACTCGCCTATCTTCATGATGGTTTGTATAACGCCTTTATCGCTTTTACTAAAGGAAGAAGCATTCAGAAAATACTCGATCGTGGAGATTTAGGTTTTCCTCAGGAGAGAATGTTTCTTGATAAGGTTATGTTAAAAGCTAATTCAACTAAAGTTGGTTTAGGAATAAAATATGGATTGCTAATGTTGGTGCATCAATTTGATTCTGAATACCCAAGTTTAAATCAACAACTGACCCAAACCTTAAAAAAGCTTTCGAAACGAGCGACAACCAAACTCTATATTTCAGATTTCAAAGAGGTCGCGTCCACTAATTCAGTTATTGCATCTGTTGGACGTCGAGTTTCTAAGCAGCTAGAAAGTATCTTGTTTAATAGGCTAGGACAACAAGTACAGATTCTTAGCCAACCTATTGTTGTTCGACAAGAAGACCAAGAATATTCGGAACTGGAGGGTGCTATAGTTACTATACGAGGTGATGTTTTACAAGCAGCAATCGAAACAAGCTATCATTTAGGGCAACGAACTATAAATGTATTGACCAATATAGAAAGAATACAGACCGAAGAATATACAAAATGGAGCAAGCGAAACAAAGGCGAGGCTCCGCAACGCTATAAAGAACGAAAAATCATGCAAGATGTATTACTTAATGTTAAATATATTAAAAAAATTGCGGTGCTAGAAATATCATACCAAGTGATCGATCCTGTTAGTCATAAAGTGATATTGACTAAAGAATTATTAAAAGAACAAGAGTTTAAAGGTGAATCAATTGCGGAGCTCAAAAAGGGATTATTTTACCAAAAGTATCAAGAATCTGATTTACCTTCAGATATTAAAATAATAGACCTGTTAGCAAAACGAATTTCAGTTGAATTAGGTGATTCACTTATAGAATATTTGATTGACCCAGAAGAGCTATTTTATAAAAAATATGAAAAAAATCTTAAGCAAGGACTAAGATCCAGTGCCGTTGAATATTTGGCTAATGCACTGGTGTTAAATAATGAACAAGATACAGCGGCGCATAAGCAGCAATTGGTTAATCTAGCTCTTCAAAACTAGGCATCACGAGGTAGCATCTTGTTAACAGTGCGAATTAGCTTAGTGGTTTTAGCGGATGTTAGGGAGGCTTTAATTTTTTGTTTATTAAGCTTTATAATCGCCCAATCAATATGTTCTATCACTAGATCGCTAGCGGTTGTTTTCCTTCGCTCCAGCGCTTCAATAGCTTGTTTCGAATAGCTCGAATTTCCTAAGCCTACAGCAATATTACGCTGCCAAAGTTGAAATCCAATGCGGCGGATAGGGTTACCCGCTAGACGCTGGTTAAATTCATCTTCTGACCAGTTAAAAAGATCAATCAATCGACTACTATCCAATTGATGGCGTGGTTTAAAATCGCTTTCTTCTGTTAAATAGGCTTGTCTGTTCCAAGGACAAGCGAGTTGGCAATCATCACACCCATAAATTCGATTACCAATTAAATCTCGATATTCTATCGGTATTGGTCCTTGATTTTCAATCGTTAAGTAGGAAATACATTTGCGTGCGTCAAGCTTGTAGGGTGCAATAATAGCGCCGGTAGGACAAAGGTTAATGCAGGAATTACATTCTCCGCATAAATTATCCGTTGCTTCATCGGTTGGTAGTTCAATATTAATCAATATTTCACCTAAGAAAAACCAAGAGCCAGCTTGTTTGTTAATGAGTAGGGTGTGCTTACCTTTCCAACCCAGTCCAGACTTTTCGGCGAAACAGGTTTCAAGCAAGGGTGCGCTATCCACCAAAACACGATAATCAAGTTGCTGGCAATGGGTCTTAATTGTCTCTGCTAGCTTTTTTAGTTTGTTGCGCATTAGTTTGTGATAATCTCGACCGAGAGCGTAACGTGAAATATTTGCTAGGTCTGGATTGGATAAAACTTCTGAAAATTTGGCATCTTTTGGTAGGTAGTTATAACTTAAGCTAATGACGCGGCAACTACCCAAATGTAATTGTGATGGATCTTTCCTTAAGTCAAGATTACGAGCTAAATAACCCATATCGCCATTATAGCCATCGTCTATCCAACTTTGGTAATTGCTGAAATAGTCACTGGTATTTAGATCACTGATCCTAGCCTGCTGAAAACCATGCTCAATGGCGAGTGATTTTATTTTAATGCTCAGCTTTAAAAGTGAATCTTTTGAGATCAAAAGGAGTCTACTTGGTTAGTTAATAGTCATTTATTATATCGCTTTGTGGCTTAAAAATAAATTAACCCAGAAATTAAAAGAAAACACTTGAGTCAATCCACGCGATCCGGTAGATTAGCGCCTGTTACCCAAGCGCCCGTAGCTCAGCTGGATAGAGTAACTGGCTTCGAACCAGTTGGTCGGGAGTTCGAATCTCTCCGGGCGCGCCAAAATCAAAACCACCGTGAGGTGGTTTTTTTTGGTGTGTCCCGGAAGATTTGAACTCCACAGTTTGAAAAATTCGTCAGGAACGAATTTTCGCGTCGGCAAAAGCCGAAAGCCCCGAAGGGGTGAGTACAGAGATCGTACGGAACAATCTCTCCGGGCGCGCCAAAATCAAAACCACCGTGAGGTGGTTTTTTTTGGTGTGTCCCGGAAGATTTGAACTCCACAGTTTGAAAAATTCGTCAGGAACGAATTTTCGCGTCGGCTAAAGCCGAAAGCCCCGAAGGGGTGAGTACAGGGATGTACGGAACAATCTCTCCGGGCGCGCCAAAATCAAAACCACCGTGAGGAGGTTTTTTGTATTTGACAAATCAACCAATAGTTTCTATTCTGTTGCCTTAGATCACAGACTCCCCAAACAGCGAATCTTAAGGCTTTATTGCATGTTAATTCCCTATCAAGATCTGTCCCAAGAAGCCCTTTATTCATTAGCCAAAGAATGGGTTATCGCCAATCTATCGGATACAGAAAGTCAGCCGGATACAGAGCAGTGGGCTAAAGTGGCACTTGAAAAGATAAAATCAGGCGATCTGCTGATTGAATTTGGGGAGGGGACGCAATCGGTGCAGCTTATAGGTAAAGCCTCGGAAAAATTGGTGGGGTTCCCATCATGATTAGCCATATCAATAACTACTGTGTCAGGCGACTGGCTTTCGCCTTAAAAATTTCAGATAAAGACATAACTTCAATCTTTGCTTTAGTGAATTATCGGTTGCAATTGAATGAGGTGAAGGGCTATTTAAAGAAAGAAGACGATGCTTTGTTTGTGCCGATTCCTGATTATCTCTTTATACTCTTTTTAGATGGATTAATTGGTAAATACCGCGGCATTAGAAAGGAAGATAGGGAATTAAGCCAAGCACAGCGTGTTAAACAAGCAAAATCTCAGACATTGAGCAATAATCTGATCCTTAACAAACTTAAAATTACGTTTACACTTACCAGCGACGCATTGATAGAATTGCTGGCTTTAGCTGATTTCCGAATTTCGAAAGGAGAGATGAGTGCCTTTTTTAGAAAGCCGACCCACCGAAATTACCGTCAGTGTGGCAATCAGTTAATTCGAAATCTACTCACTGGGATCACGCAAGATCTCCAGTCAGATAAGCCGATCATTCAGTTAAAGATTAACTAATTGGGTCAATGCACCAATCATAGCGCCAAACACACCGCCCCAAACCACTAACCAACCTAAATGCTGCTTAATCATTTGTTGAACCATCTGTTTGACCATTTGTGGGGTTAACTGCTCTAAACGGCTGTCAATCACTTCTGAAATCTGCTGCTGTAGTTTTTCAGAATTATTGGTCTTGGCTAGCTCTTGTTCTATCATCTGATGAAAATCATCAGACTCGGTCATTTCGGTTAAAGATTGTTTCATGCTCTCAATAAAGGGCTCCTTCAAAGGCGTTAGCGCCTCAACACCACCAAACATGCCTAGCATCGAACCAAAGGAAGATTGCATAATCACCTCTACCAATTTGTCGAAAGAGGGCGAAAGATCGATCTGATTAATTATCGGTGTGAGGGTTCCAGTGATTTCCTGACTCGCCGTATCTTGAATAAATTGATCCAGATGCTGTTGATTAAAAAACTCTTGCATCATAAGGTTGCGAATGGCCGCTTTAAATTCTTCAAACCGCGCGGGAATTACGCCTGAACCATACAGACCGGGTACTTTTTCAAATAGCATATGGATCGCTAGCCAATTGGTAATGGCACCAGAAAACGCGAACAGTCCCATATTAAAAATAAGAGGCTGTGATAAATAGAAGCCTAACAGGGTCAGCCCAGCGGCTAGTAGATTGGTGATAAAACTTTTATTCATAGAAATTCACTGGTAAATAGATATCGGGTTATTGTTGCTGTTAATAATAGGGATAAAGCATTGTATTAACAAGTGTTAATGGTTAAGTAAAAGTCTCATAAGTTAGCCATTAATCATCACTGGTTTTTTGTTTAAATTCACACAGATCTTCAATAATGCAAGAACCGCAGCGGGGCTTTCTCGCGATGCAGGTATAGCGCCCATGTAGAATCAACCAATGATGAGCATCCATCATAAATTCCTCAGCAATAAATTTTAACAGGCGTTTTTCAACCTCAACTACATTTTTTCCCTTTGCAATACCGGTTCGATTGGAGACACGAAAAATATGGGTATCCACCGCCATAGTCGGCTGTCCAAAGGCGGTATTAAGCACCACATTAGCCGTTTTACGACCCACACCGGGAAGGGCTTCTAAGTCCTCACGATTTTGCGGCACTTGGGATTGATGTTGCTCAATTAATATCTGGCAGGTTTTTATAATGTTAGCCGCTTTAGTGTTGTAAAGACCAATGGTTTTCACATAGCTCTTTAACTTATCTAAACCCAAATCAAAAATCGCCTGTGGTGTATTGGCTACTGGGTAGAGCTTTTTAGTGGCTTTATTGACTCCTACATCCGTTGCTTGGGCGGACAAAATAACCGCGATTAGTAGTTCAAAAGGTGAAGAGTATTCCAGCTCAGTGGTTGGGTTGGGGTTGTTATTTTTTAATCGTTGGAAGATTTGTTGTCTTTTATCTTTATTCATAGAGTTGTTTCAGTGATTTTGTATACCAAATTCAGTGGGTTATCGGAGTTAAACAAAACTCCTTGTAGCAACTTGTGGCTTAGAATCGTTTTTTGATAGCAGAAACCGCTATTGTAAAGTAGAATTCGCTGATACACCATTTATTTGCTTTAAATCCTTGGCTATCCCAAAGGGGTTAAATCTATTCTAAGGTGCTTTTATTCACCACAACTAGGAGAGAACTACGTGGCTCAAAAAATAATCATCAGCAGTCAGTTTGACGGTGGCAATGTTCGTTGTCTTGATTCAAGCGATCCAATGCAGGTTAAGCTACATATTGAAAAAGACAACCAAAGTAATTTTTTTCAATGGTTTTACTTTAGGGCCAGCGGTGTAGCCAATCAAAATTGTCAATATCAGTTCACCAATACTGCTGATGCAGCTTATCTGGACGGCTGGAAGGGCTATCAAGCAGTGGCTTCTTATGACCGACAAGACTGGTTTCGTGTACCCACCAGCTATCAAGATGGTGTGGTTAGCATCAATCATAAGTCAGAAATGGATAGTATTTATTACGCTTACTTTGCACCCTATTCAATGCAGAGACATGATGATTTTATCGCCGCAGCGCTAGAGCATCCGAGAGTGCAGCTAGATGTGCTAGGTCATACACTTGATGGTCGTGACCTTGATCAGCTAATTGTTGGAGAGGAAGCTGATGGAAAGAAAAAGCTTTGGATCCATGGCAGACAACATCCTGGTGAAACACAAGCCTCTTGGTGGGCAGAGGGATTTATATCTCGATTATTGGATGATAGTGATGCTGTTTCTCAAGCTTTGTTAGCCAAAGCAGTTTTTTATATTACGCCTAATATGAATCCCGATGGTAGTTTTCGAGGTCATTTAAGAACCAATGCGGTTGGTTCTAACCTTAATCGTGAATGGTTAAAGCCGAGCATGGAAAAAAGTCCAGAAGTCTATTTAGGCCTTAAAAAATGAAAACCATCGGCGTTGATTTCTGTTTAGATGTTCATGGAGATGAAGGGTTTTAAGCCTTATAATTTTATCGCTGGCGCAGAAGGTATACCCGCATTGGACTCATAAGATGGCGAGTTTACAGGAATCGTTTACTTTCTAATCTAGAGCGAGTCAATCCTGCCGGACTTTCAAAGGGAGAAAGGCTATCCCATCGACAAAACCGGGAACCGCGGATATGAGGATCTGCAACTTAATTACATGGCAGAGCAATTCAACTGTTTGGTCCATGACTTTAGGAAATGCCCTTTAAAGATACCATTGAAACACCGCACCTGGTTGAAGCGCTGGTTCACCTGACGCCGAA
>JAUZSK010000077.1 GCA_030949565.1 Enterobacterales bacterium | reverse complement strand
ATTCAGCGTAATTCAGGAAAGTCCATCAACAAAGTTAGGTAGTTTTCCTTCAAAGATTAAATTCATCGCATGACTTGAGCTTACACCGTGTTTTCGACAAGTCGATAAATAACCTCGAACGCGACAAAATATTTCCGCTCCTTCCATACTCCGAAAGCACCCCGATATTTTTTGTTGAACTTTCGTCATCCGAATATCTCTTTCACCTAGGTTATTAGTAAAAGGCACATCGGGATCATCCATAAATCTCAAGACATCTGATTCATAGTTGATTAATCGTTCAAGTAAATTTCTTGCTTTGCTCCTTTTTAGTCGTCCTCGTTGTCCTTTTTCTCGAACCTCCTCCGGTGGAGGGCATTCTATCTCCGCTTGCCGAAGCAGCTTGCGATATCGCCTTAAATATTTTTTGGTTTCTACCTCGTTGAGTGAATTATTCGCATTAATAACTGTTTTATTAATCTCTTCCAGTAAACCTTTCATTTTTTCTGCCCAGACTTGGTTATCTTGCTCATGGGCTCGGGTTAGTTCTCGTAAATGATGGGCATTACACAAAGCATGTAAACAATCTTGATAGCGATAATAAGGTTTCCAGTGATCATGGCAAAGTACGCCTTTAAATTGAGGCAAGATCCCGCGACTATCCATTGCCTCACAACCCCGTTTTTTATGAGGGTAGAAGTCTGTCCACAAATCATTGCTCGCACAATGCAGCCAGTGTCCTTTACCGTTAATGTTTATGCCGGTTTCGTCTGCGTGTACTCTGTTAGAAGTTATTAAGGCTTCTTTGGTTATCTCGTTAAACACGGCCAAGCGTTTAAAGGCATCTTTATTAAAATTGAAAATCGTTCCCTGACTTAACGAAATATTTAATTGTTCGCCAAAGTATTCCTGAATTCGGTTATAAGGTAATAACTGATACTGTGACATGTAAACGGCATGGGCTTTCAAGCCACCGCCGTATTGCACCGCTTTGGTCACTCCTTCTGGAAAGGGGGCTTTAAATCGTTTGCCGTTTTCATCCACCAGAACCTGTGCTTGATATTCGGTGACCATTCGAGTGATCTCTATGTCAAATACCTGTCGGGATTCAAAACCGGCATCCTGATAATCATGTCCCTTTGGTAAACTTCTTCGGTCAATTTGAATGGTTGCAATTTCATCAGGATCATCTATTTGTTTTAAGGTGGTTCCCGGATGATTCTTTTGACCACCGGCTTTCTTATTTGACGCTTTCCGAGTTTTCTTTTTACGATTAAGATCGCCCGACGGTGGTTTGCTGCTGTTACTGCTATTTAATCCAATCCGATTGGTCAACAGTTTGACAATTAAGATCAAAACACCAATCATAGAACGCAAGGCAGGAGACAGTTCTTTCTCTTGCGCAAGCGTCAACTCTAATTCCTTTAAAGTTGTATCGATGTCGATACCGTCTAATTTCACCTAAAAACAATCTCTGTTTACCTTTAATGTCAGGATTGTATCATGGGTTTTTCAGACCCTTTTTTTGCCCTCTAAATGGCATTCTAAGCAATCATTATTTTTTGCGCTCTACTGACGACTCTGAGAAAAAATTAAGATCACCTTGGATCAAATTGATCTTTTAAAGCTACGTTTAAAGGGTTACCATGAACTAACCCTATTTTGACAAAAACGCACGAAAAACATGTCAAGAAAAATTTGCAATTATTTTTTGGTAATTACGCTGAATAGTTACCTTTGTTTTTACTTAAGGTTGGAATGATTTCATTGATGGCTTCTGCTAATTCATTCGCCTGAACCTTTCGGTAACTATTTTTGTCACTGCGGGTTTTGTTGTCGAGCGTGGTAATACCGCGTTTCTTAAATCGATAAAGCCATGTACTAATCGTTCGCCAAGTAAATTGATAAACACAATCAGTTTGCTCATCTTTGAAGGTCCGCTCGCTAACGCTTTTAATGCGAGCGCGAATGCTATTGCCGGGCGCATAATCAATCGCACTCAGTACACGCAATCGCAATTCAAGTGGCGGTATTTTATGGGAAGTCATTTTATTTCCTAGGGTTAATTAAAATCCTTCAGACAATAACGAGTATAAATGCTTATCGAAATGCTCTTTTCTGTTGCGCGATAGAACCCATTAAACGAGCAAGATAATCAGATGATGTGTTTGACGATAAAATGAAAAATGAAGTCAATAAATCATGTTTAAAATGACGCTGTCATGGTTAGAAAAAGGCCTGTTGTTGGGTTATTTGAAAATTAAAACAGCCGTTAATATTTGAAGTGAATAATCGGTTCAATGTGGGAAGACAATGCTTTAGGCTGTTAGGCGTTGAATGAGGAAGGTCAAAAGAGTCATCGCTGCGAACTTTCAAAAAACTTCGATATTGACTGAGTTTTAACATCATTCTCGATAGCCATCGCCACGCATTTCGAAATTCAGTTTGACCAGTCGCTTTGATGTAAGCTTCACTAATGGTTTGATTAGCGATTAGTGCAGTGATAAAAATAAACAGATGAGCAGCGCCATATCGAAAAGACGGTATTTCATTGGCGGTATAGAGCTGGAAAGTGCGACCACAGCCTGTTCGACCATAACGATTAGAGCAAAATATCCGTTTTCCGACTTTTTCAGCGAAGGAGCTGGAGCGTTGTTTGTAAATAATACCATGAGAAACAAACTGGTCATGTTTTGAGCAATGGGCGCATTCCAATTCATTTTGATGATAATCAAGAGAAAGGGTAAACGCATCAATAGCGTTAAAATCAGGATAAAATCGTTTCATTTGTCGATTAAACAGAACAACCTTAACCAACTTCAAATAAAATTTTAAGATTTTGTGGGGAAATTCACATTCCCAGATTAGCGTTATAAGGGTGTGATAGAATTAAGATGCTATTTTGGGTGGAAAGTGACCAATTCTACGGTAGTAAATTGGGAATTAACACCTGCTAGAAAAGATGAAATACCTAAGAGGAAACAAGATGTCCCAAAAAGTCATGATGTTCTAGATAGTTTGAAAGAGTACTCATCTTGGAATCAAGGGAAAGGTGCGGACGATAGAATAACGTTGTTTGACTTTGCAACTTTTATAGCTACACCTGATATGCTTTTGCAATATCTGAACTATTTAATCCAGAGCTACTTTGGTTTGATGATTGTTGTTTTATTAAAGAAAAGTTTAGTGAAGAAGTTTATGGTTTGTGGAAGTCAAAGGGGCTTGAAAAAACAGAAATAGAAAAAGTTATGAACCACATACACATTACATCAATTTTACAAGGTGAAGAATTGGAGTTAAATGTTGCTAAAAATTGTGCTGAGTTAATCGTGGATATGTGGAATAAAGTATTTATTTCAAAAAAAGTTATTGGTGTTGTTGTTGGGACGGAATTAAATAATCTAGCGGTAACTATAACTAGTGAATAGTTAGCCCAACAGCAATGATTAAATAAAAGAAAAATTTGATTATTGATTGATTAATAGTAGCGAAAAACACCTAAAAGCTCTGTCAGCAATGGTAGAGCTTTTTTGTTTCTAACTGATTATTTTTAATGGCTATTTCTTGTCACCCAAAATTGTCTGAATTGTTTTTTCTAAACGGCTTCGATCTGCCGTAGATAACTGACCCATCACCTTAATAATTTGATTTTTCTCAAGCGTTGCAATCAAAGGTTTAAGTAATGATGGTTTGAGTAATCCGGCTTGTTGCCAATCTTGTAAAATAGCTTCACCAGTTGTGAGTGTATTTCTGATCTGGCTGGTAATGGCCATCAAAATTACATCGGGTCTTTCTTGTTGATAAGATTGGCTGCTGATGATCACTGCCGGTCTTTTTTAGTGGCTTTCAAATTGGTAAACGGAAAGCTTACTAATACCACATCCCCAAATTTATAAGGTGTCATAAATGGCATCTTCCTCGTTATCCCAAACCTTGTTAAAACTGGCTTCTGATGCTTGAGCGTAATCGTGTTTTAGTTGCTTATCTTGATCGCGTTGTTGTAAAAAGTCGATAAAATCAGCAACCTCAGCGAGGCGATTAGGTGAGAGGTGTTCGAGTTTTTCGACCATTTGCTCTACTTGTGCTTGCATGTTGTTTTCTCCTTTTAAGCGCTCATTTGATAGGCTTGACGGGCCTTAGCATCACATACCAGACTATCCATGACAGATAAAATACGCGTCTGCTCTGATGGTTCGAGGCGTATCAATTTCTTGCCAGCGGCGTAACATGGTTTGATCTTGTAATATGTTGGGTATTTCTTTATCACCCACCAAATAATCTAATGTGACGTTAAAAGCATCGGCTAATTTCTTAGCTACTTCAATTGAAGGGGTGATCTCTGCTCGTTCATAGCGTCCAACAATTGCGCCAGATGTACCTACCTTTTTACTTAATTCGGGCTGAGACCAGCCTTTTTCTTGCGGAGCGATAATAATCCATGACCAAATCCTTTATCTTCTGTTGCCATAATCATCACCAAAGAGTCATCTAAATACTGTGAAATAGGTTGTCTCATCTAATTTACGTCCTCTAGAGGTGATGGTCAATATCAATAGGTGTTGACGATGTTAGCATATATTGGTACATTTCGTCATCAATTGGTAACGGAAAACAGCAAAACTCGGTGAAGTATAAAAAAGACTCTAAAAAGCTAAAATATCATTTTTTAAAATAGTGCCTTCATTTATCGGCCTCTTTTACTGTTCATTCTCTAATCAACGGGCACAGGTCGAGCCACGCAACCAAGCGCTTATTTTTACAAACTTGATCCTACTGCTTTTTTATCGCACTAATTTGGTAGTCATTCGGCTTAATCATCATATCCATTAATTCTGCCCAAGAGCCATGAATTATTAGATTGACCAGACCTCTTAGCTTTTCCCACATATAACGCTTTGACCCATATTTCTTTCGACAAAGCCTGATAAACCCCATCGGTCAATTCAAATATTTGGTGGAACTCAAACGCCAGAAGTGTCAGCAAGTACATGTTAAAGCTTAAATGTTTTTTCCCATGACCGTAATTATGCTCAATGTAATAGCCTTGGTTTTTAAGTGTATTAAAACACTCATTTTCAATTTTCCAGCGACATCGTCCCGCCTGAGCCAATGCCACGATATTGCTTTGAGTCACCTCAAGATCGGTGACCCAAGTGTTGTAAAAGGTTCGTTTCCCTTTTTCATTGATTAAACTATATTCGATATAGTTAACCCCAAGCGCGTCCACTTTACCGTTGAGTGGTACATCATTTTTCCAACGATATTGATGCAACCGACCTTTCTGATCTTCAATTTCTAGGTTGGGTGTAGCCGCCCGAATTGCTATCGTATGATTTACCAAATTATTGGTCATACGATTCAGCGGTTTTATGATAGCTTTGCCACACTGCAATCATAACAAAAATTCACTTTCCCAAATTGAAATCGAATATTTCACCAAAC
>JAUZSK010000076.1 GCA_030949565.1 Enterobacterales bacterium | reverse complement strand
TATAATAAATGTAATGTAATGAAAAATAAAATGTGGAATAATAAAAAAGGGAAAAAATAAAAAACAAAAAACTAATGAGTAGAGATGAAAATAATCTAACATGAGTAATACATCCCCTTCTAATCATCGAGCTTGGAAGGGTTTCCGTTGATTAGTCAGATAAATTAATTTTCGCTTGCTGCCAAAATATTTCCAATTGCTCAAGGCTGTAATTTTCTATTTGCCAATCGGCTTGCCTTTCCACATCGCGAAAACGTTTTTCAAATTTCTTATTGGCTATGCGCAGAGCTTTATCTGCGTCTACGCCGTAGTGTCGCGCAAGATTAACGCAAACAAACAGCAAATCACCGATTTCTTCTTCGATATGGTTTCGGTCTTTTTGTTCGACAGCTTGTTTAATTTCATCAGACTCTTCTTGTAATTTTTCCCACACCATTGCGACCTGTGGCCAGTCGAAACCTTTTTTAGCTACTCTTAGCTGCATTTTTTGTGCGCGTTTTAACTCTGGCATAGTTGCCGGAATATCATCCAACAAGCTCACTTGATGCTGTTTTGATTTTTGTCGTCTCTCTTGGTGCTTTTGTTGTTCCCAATCAAACTGTTTACCGGAAGCGATAAAGTCCTGATCGAACACATGAGGATGACGAGTTTCTAGTTTATTACAGATGCCTTCGATCACATCGTTAAGATCAAAATATTGATCTTCTTTGGCTAACTGGGCATAAAAAATGACAAGGAATAATAGATCACCTAATTCACTTTTTAGCCCGTCGAAATCTTTAGATTCAATGGCGTCAATGATCTCGTAAACTTCTTCGTGTCGGGTAGGCGAGTTAAGAACTTTCATAGTCTTGCTCAAGATCCCAAGGGCAGCCGGATTGTGGGTCACGCAACTTTTGCATCATTGCTTCAAGTTTAGCTAGAGATTTTTCATTGTCCGACTGCATGTCTAAACACCTTAAATTAATTTAGTAACGGTTCAGCTTTGCTAATTTCTTACCACACCAATGACATGGCTAACCTGTTCAATCAAGTTGATTAATCGCGAAACATTGGACAGATTGGATATCTCTATTTGCATCTTTATTTTAACCTGCAAATCCTTTTTATTAACCTGGGTATTTAACGAGGTTAAGCTAATTTTTTCTTTATTAAGCAATGCTGTAATATCACTTAACAAACCTTTCCGATCATAACTTTCGATACAAAGATCAATTAAATAAAGTTGATTTACCTGCTGAGTCCAACTGACATCTAACACTTTTTGTGGCGACCTCTCTTTATTACTTAATAAATATCGGCAATCACTTCGATGCACCATAATACCGCGAGACTGTGTCACATAGCCTGAGATTTCATCCCCTGGCACTGGTTTGCAACACGACGCCATGCGCGTTAAAAGATTACCAACACCTTCCACGAGTATATCACTTGAACTGCTGCGCTTGGTTACATTGGGTGTTCTTTTTAGTACCGTTTGACGGTTTATATCGGGCGCTTGATTAAAAATACTCAAACAGGCATTCATCACTTGATGAATGCCTTTATCACCCGCTCCTATCGCCGCATAAAGCTCCTCACTGGTGTTAAAATTAAAATGTTTCGCTAGCGAGCTATTGTCGCTAATATCAAGCCCATTATTTTTTATTTCTTTTTCTAAAATACTTTTTCCAGCGCTAATATTCTTATCTTTATCTTGAAGTTTAAACCATTGGTGTACTTTATTTCTGGCCCGAGAGGATTTTAAATAACCTCTTGTTCACTTAACCAATCACGACTTGGGCCACCTGATTTACTGGTTAAAATTTCTATTCTCTGACCGGTTTCTAGTGCCTGCGTCAAGGTTATAATTCTTCCATTGGCTTTAGCCCCTCGACAACGATGACCAATATCAGTATGCACGCGATATGCAAAGTCTAGAGCGGTTGAACCAGCGGGTAAATCGATAAGTTTGCCCATTGGGGTAAAAACATAAATCCGTTCATCAAATACTTGGCTTTTAAATTCTTCAATCAATTGCCCTGAATCCGCCAGCTCATCTTGCCAATCCAGTAGTTGCCTCAGCCATGCGATCTTGGCTTCATAACCATCGGCGACCACCCCAGCACCTTCTTTATATTTCCAATGGGCAGCAACACCAAGCTCAGACTCTTGGTGCATTTCATGGGTTCTTATCTGTATTTCTAGCGTTTTGCCATCGGGCCCGATAACAGCCGTATGCAAGGAGCGATATCCATTTTCTTTGGGAGTTGCAATATAGTCATCAAACTCTTTAGGGATATGCTTCCACTGCCCATGGACGACACCGAGCACCGAATAGCAATCTTGGATTTTGTGGACTAACACTCGCACCGCTCTGACATCATAAATTTCTTCAAAGCCAACCTGCTTACGCTGCATTTTTTTCCAAATACTATAAATATGCTTGGCTCGCCCCATAAGTTCTGATTTGATATTAAGTTGATCGAGGGATTTTTGAATGATTTCTAAAACCGACTCAACTTGTTTTTCTCGAGTGATTCTTTTTTCTGATAAGTAGTCTGCTATCTGCGCATAGTTCTTTGGATTAAGATAACGAAAAGAGATATCTTCCATTTCCCATTTAATATGCCCCACGCCCAAACGATTAGCGAGCGGTGCGTAAACATCCTTTACTTCAAGCGCAATCGCTCTTTTAACTGACTCATTTTTATTTTTTGCATTACGTAGCTGATACAATCTTTCTGCAAGTTTGATTAAAACAACGGTCACATCGTCAACCATCGCCAGTAGCATTTTTCTTAAATTATCGGCCTGTGAAGACTCGTTGCCATTAAATTGGAGCTGTTGCAGACCGCGTACAGCATCCATAGTAATCACACCCTTGATCTTGCCGACCACTTTATTGCCGCAAGCATCCGTCACAGCCTCTAGCGAGAGTTCCGCTTGATCGACAAAGGGATAAATAATAGCGGCGACCAAGGTATGAGAATCGACCCTTAACTCACTTAATATCAAGGCGCTTTCGAAGGCTTGGTGATAGATGTCTTTAAGTGACTGTGGTGGAGAATCAACCTGCTGATCTATCAAACGGGCGCAGTTTTCAAATAACGGTCTTTCAAAAAGCGATGGTTCAAAAATTAATTGCTGGCACCAGTCGATAAATTCAGACTGGTCCGCGGCCTTTGGTACTTGATTTGATTTTCTTAGTTGCATAACTAAACGCTAGTGGTTTACTAAATGTTATTTTTCAAACAAGGCGATTGATTCCACATGAGTAGTATGGGGAAACATATCCATCACTCCTGCAGTAATTAAACGATATCCAGCCTTAACTAACTCACCGGTGTCCCTGGCTAAAGTAGCGGGATTACAGGATACATACACTATTTTTTCTGGGGCTATTTTAATAATATTGTCAATAACTTCCAATGCTCCACTTCTTGCTGGATCAATGAGTATTTTATTGTAGCTTTGCTTTGACCATTCTAGGTTAGTTATATCCGCTGCTAAATCAGCCTGATAAAAATGAGCATTATCCAAGCCATTATGCAAAGCATTGTTGCTGGCTCTTTTAACCATCTCGTCGACACCTTCTACACCGACCACATGACTTACTTGAGTGGCGATCGGAAGGGTAAAGTTGCCTATTCCACAAAATAAATCCAACACTCGATCTTCTTTTTGAAGATCGAGTAAACCTAGGGCCAAGGGAATCATCTTGCAATTGATTTGCGCATTGACTTGGGTAAAATCAAGCGGTTCGGCCAGCATTTCTAGTTGGTATTCGGCCAAATTGTAACTTATTTGAGCTTTTTCTTGCTCTAGTGGCCATATTCTATGAACTGTTTTAGGCCCCTTGGGCTGTAAATAAACAATAATCTCATGTTGTTTAGCAAAATCAACCCATAATTGGCGGTCAGCATCACTCATGGCTTGTAGATGTCTAACGATAAGGCACACCTGATCATCACCACATGACACTTCTATCTGAGGGATATGAAACTTTACCTCTAATTGTGCAATCATTTCCGCCAAGGGAATTAGCAATTGGCTAACCTCTTGCACCAAAACCGGACAATCATCAATTTCTGCCAAAAAGTTTGAATACTTTTCCCTAAAACCAATTAAAACCTTTTGCTTTTTGCTAACATAGCGAACCCCGAGCCGGGCTTTCCGGCGGTAACCAAGCGTATCAGCTTGCAGAGGCTGCAACCAAGTGAGCGGCTGCGTGCCCGCAAAATGTGCTAATTGCTCTTTTAAAATCTGCTGCTTATGCTTAATTTGTGCGTCACAGGAGAGATGCTGCAAACTACATCCTCCGCAAACTGAAAAATGCTGGCAAGGTGGATCAACACGATCGGTATGAGGATTCTCAATTTTGAGCGCACGACCTTCATCAAACTGCCCGCGTTGGTAGGTATATTGCACCTCAGCCCGTTCTTGCGGCAAAGCTCCATCGACAAAAAGAGTTTTACCATCCACTCGCGCCACACCTCGACCTTCATGCGAGAGGGATTCAATTTCTACCTGCACTGTCTCCGTCGGTAGCGGTTTATTACGTCGTCTTTGTCTTCTTCTTGCCATAAATTATCTACTTAATGTCTATATTCATTGTATAAGGCTTACTAGAGCTTAATAAATCTCTACACTTGAGGCGCGCTATTTTACACGGAAGCCTGAAAGATATCTTTACAAATGCTTGATATTCAGTTATTTATTTTGCTATTAGTGATCTTTTTCTGTCATTAAATAGTTGATTTAGGGTCTGTGAAGGGCTCCAAGATTAGGCTATACTTCATGCTTTAATAGCCAGTTTATCAAGGGCTAAACAATCACATTCGATAAAAACACAATGGAGTCATTTCACCTTGCGCTATAGGATTACTCAATGCTGGTCAGTGACTAAAGTTATCTATAAAGTATTGCTAGTGGTAGCGATCCTCTGTTTAAACTTGGGCATAATCCAGGCGAAAGATAAAGAGTTAATCCTTTTTTACTCATCTGCATCCCCTTTTAGTACCAGCAATCAAGTCAATCTACCCGACTTATTGACCCAGCAAATCCCACAGCTTAGCCAATTTTCAATGGTTCGATCGGTTGATATTGAATCCTTCACCGTTGCGCAACTAGAAACGATACTCAATAATTCACAGCAGTGTGCCATAACCCTCGGTGAAAAAAGCCTAAAAACGATTTTATCAACTCGGCCTAAAAAACGCATTTTTAGCCTTATGGTGGCAAAATATGAGTTGGATAAATTGATTCAACTTTATACTCGTTTTGGTATTGAACTTTCTGGTATTTATCAAGAACAATCCTTTGTTAGACAATTAAATCTAGTACGCGCTATTAATCCCGAGGCCAAACATATTGCTATTGCATTGGGACTTAAAACTCGTTATTGGTTAGATGAATACCAAGCGCTGAGTGATGAATATTCATTACAACTTATTTTTAACCTGTTTAATCTACAGTCTAACTTGCCACTCTTTGTAGAGAAAATAAATGCCGAGAAAACATTCTTGTTGGTGGTTAATGATCCAGATGTTTATTCACCTTTGCAATTACAGTCTATTCTGGTGAGCAGTTACAATCGACAGATTCCGATCATTGGTAATAAATTATCAGATTCAGAGAATGCCGCTTTGGCCAGCGTATATACTCCAAATGAATTATTGGCCAGCGAGGTAAGCCAAAAAATTGACTCTTTCTGTAAGGCTATAAAAATAGCAGCACCTAACTTCTCCGATAACTATCAAGTGATGATCAATCCGGCCATCGCACAATCACTTAACTATTCATCACTCGACAATAAAATATTAAAATCAAAAATGAAATTATTGGAGCCTCGTATTAAGGAAGTGCAATGAATGAATGGGGTATAAAAGCACGAGTTATTATGCTTGCGTTGATTCCAACAGCGATTGTTGCAATTGTTATGGGAACTTATTTTGTTTCTGCAAGGGTTCAAGATTTAAATATAAATGTTCAAGATAGAGGCATTACCGTCGCCAACTATTTAGCGCAGACCTCCGAATATAGTTTACTTTCTCGAAACTCAAAAACTTTATCACGGCTGGTCACCAGCGCGCGAGATGGCGACGATGACATTCTTGCAATAGCTGTTTATACAAAAAATAATCTGTTACTCGCCAGTTCAGGTACTAAATCATTAGTAAAGAAATTGGCTAACCCCAATAATAATCTGTTACAGCAAACATTTATTAAAGAAATTAATGAAGGCTTTATTATTAAAGCACCCGTGGTATCACAACCGACACATTCTAACCGTTCAAGCCAACAATCAATCACCGATATGCCTATTATTGGCTATGTTTCAGTGATGATCACCAATAAAAACATTAAATTAAGACAAATGCAAACCCTAGTCACTGCATTTGTAATACTTATGGTAGGGCTCATACTCGGCGGAATTCTAGCGCTGAATATGGCACGCAACATTACTTTACCTATCATTCAGCTAGCCAATGCTGTTAAACGTATCAAAGAAGGGCAGTTAAAAGTCGAAATTAAATCAAACAGTAGCGGTGATTTAAAAACATTGGTCGAGGGTTTTAATGACATGAGCATTTCACTTTACGAAGCGAGAGAAGAAATGCAAGTTGCCATTGAACAAGCAGTTGAAGATATTAATTCGACCAACCTCGCTTTAGAAGAACAAAATGTTGAGCTCATTTTGGCAAAAAAACACGCGGTTGAAGCAAGCCGAGTTAAATCAGAATTTTTAGCCAATATGAGTCATGAAATAAGAACACCCATGAACGGTGTTATTGGCTTTACTAATATGCTTCTGCGCTCTGAACTTTCTGAAAAACAAAAGGATTACCTTTCAACTATAAAAAAATCGGCAAATAGTCTGCTTGATATTATTGATGACATATTGGATTTCTCAAAAATTGAAGCAGGCAAAATGGAAATCGAAAATAGAAGTTTGTCGATTAGTAATTGTGTTGATGAATCCTTAAATTTGTTAGCACCAACGGCTCAGGCGAAAAACATTGAGATTCTTGGCATTGTCTATCAGGATGTTCCGCAATCTTTAAAAGGTGATGCAGGAAAGATTGGTCAAATACTCAACAACTTATGTAACAATGCGATCAAATTTACCCAAAAAGGCACCATTCAAATAAGAGTCATGCTTGAAGAAGAATATCCCGATGCAGTGATGTTGAAAATCAATATTACTGATACTGGTGTTGGATTGTCACCGGAACAACAAAAAGTTTTATTCCACGCATTTACGCAAGCCGATACAACCACCACAAGACGTTTTGGTGGAACCGGTTTAGGCTTAGTTATCTCAAAAAAACTTGCTGAATCCATGCAGGGAAAAATAGGCCTTGAAAGCAAAGAAGGGATCGGCTCAACTTTTTGGTTTACGATTAAACTGGAGAAAGATTTTGAAGCCATTGAAAGTCAAGAGATGGGTTTCCCTGGCCGTCCTATATTACTCCATGATAAAAGTAACCAGTCACAATTAGCCACAAAATATCTGCTTAATCGCTGGCACACAGCTGTTCAAAGCGCAGATTCCATGGCTGACTTTATTGTCTTAGTTGAAGATTTTTACCAACAAAACAAACAGGTTGATTTAATTTTAGTCGGTGGATATTTAGTTTCTGAAGATAAAGAGTCACTGCTTAAACTACAGCAACTATCAGTCAAGTTAAAAACCCCACTTGCTGTTCTAATTAACACTCAAGAAGATAAAATAATTCATCAGTTTCTTGAAATTGGGATTAATGAGCATCTATCCAAGCCCATTACAAGAAAATCCTTCTATGATGCGCTTTACGATTGGTTTTCAATCAATAATAAAGAATCTGGTGGTCGTCAAAACTCTTCAAAAAAACCGCTAGGATCATTAAGAGCACAAATTCTATGTGTCGATGACAACGAATCTAATCTTAAACTAATAGAAGCCTTTTTATCAGAATTTAATGTTGATATTCAAGTGGTAGCTAGTGGTAGAGAGGCTATTAAAGCCTGCAAACAACGTCGTTTTGATATTATCTTTATGGATATTCAAATGCCAGAAATGGATGGAATACAGGCTACCAAACGCATAAAAAGAATTAATGATAGTTACGCCAGCGTACCAATTATAGCGCTTACCGCCCACGCCATGAAAGGCGAAAAAGAAAGGCTGCTGAATAGCGGTATGGATGACTATTTAACCAAACCGATTAATCATCACCAACTACAAGAAACAATTCAGAAGTGGACTAAAAAGGAAGTCTTTTTTTGCATAACAAATGACAGTGATGAACAAACGGCCGCTGGTAAAGCACCTAATCTTGCTATCGATTGGCAGATGAGTCTAAAAAAAGCTGGCAACCGAGAACATCTGGCAAAAGATATGCTAAGGATGCTAGTGGAAAGTTTTGATGAAGCTAAATGGCTAATTCAAAAACATTTAGATAGTGAGGATTTAGAAAATCTCACGGCACAAGTACACCGCATACATGGTGCAACCGCCTACTGCGGCGTACCAAAGCTAAAAAATCTTGCCGAGCAGTATGAAACGCTGTTAAAAACGAAAGGCATCTGTAGACAGGTAAAAGAGACTCACAAAGAATTTTCATTTGAACTAGATAAAGTTGAAAAAGACGCTGGCTTGATTTTGGAAGATGTTTAACTATTATTTCTAGACATCAAAAAAATTAAATGTTTTCCACCGCTAAACGAGTCACTAATTCAAGTTTTTTAGGCTCGATATCAGCATAAAGACAACCGTCGTCTGTTAGCTTGCTAATTCGGCAGCTCAAAATTTGATTGGAAAGCGCATATTCCGCCGCAACTTCTGTTGCTACCTTATGATAATTTGGCGTATAACCATAAAACTTTCGAAGACCATTTTCCAGCTTCTTACCCCTCCCTTCCCATAAGACATCAACCTGTTGACCGAGTAGTTGTAACAGTTGCTGTTTCTTTACTTTGGCTGCACATTGATGCATGGCTTGACTACGACGTTTCTTTATTGATTCTTCAACCTGCTGCTCTAAACCTGCGGCTTTGGTGCCCGCCCTTTTAGAAAAAGCGAAGGTATGTACATGACCAAATTCGGCCTGTTCCACCAATTCAATCGAAGCTTGAAAATCCTCCTCTGTTTCAAATGGAAAACCAACAATAATATCTGAAGTAATATTAAATCCGGGCACCACCGAACGTGCTTTTTTAATCAGAGACAAAAAGCTATCCATTTTGCAACGGCGTGACATTTTTTTTAATATCTTATCGCTACCACTTTGCATGGGAAGATGCATATGCGGTAAAAGACGAGGATTTCGAAATAATTCAAAAAAATCATCCTGTAGATCCCAAGGTTCTACTGAGGCAAACCGAATACGCGGTATGGTTGTTTGCTCTAAAATACTTTGTACCAATTGATACAGAGAGGTTTCATTATCCGATCCAAAACCACCCACGTGGACACCGGTAATAACTATTTCTTGAATGCCTTGAGATTCAATTGAATGAATTTCTTCAATAATTTCTTTAATGCTACGAGATTTCTCTTCTCCCCTTGCAATGGTCACAATGCAATAGGTACATCGATAACGGCAACCATCTTGAATTTTAATGAAGGCACGTTCTCGATTTCTGGCAAACAAAGCCGCGGCTTGAGGTTCGGACGCTGCCACCGGCATACTCGACCAATCCAATAGCTCCCGACTTTTAGCTGCTAAATTTTCCTTATCACTATTAGCAACAATTAAGTCAACGCCTAAAATCTCTTGCGCTTGTTGTTTTTCAAGCGAAGCATAACATCCAGTGACAACCAACTTAGCCGAAGGATTGCTGCGATGCAGACGTCTAATCGCTTGCCTCGATTTTCTTGCAGCCTCGCCAGTGACGGCGCAGGTATTAATCACCATTAAATTGGCTTCATCGCGGTCGCTAGTTACCGCGATACCCAGTTTAGAGAAGTCTTTTGACCAAGTTTGTAATTCGGCTTCATTGAGTCGACAGCCTAGAGAGGTTAAATATACTTTCATGCTATGCTCTTTTATGGATTTCGCTTTTCTGTCCAAGCCCATTCCATTTGACACAGGATCGGGGTTTCAGATATCTCGTCCAACACCTCGCAGGTAACAATAAAGCTTCCCTTTGGATCTCGATGCAGACTTTCAATTTGCTGTTGGGTTAAAGAGGCTTCAGCAGTTAGCCAACCAGTCGAGCGCTTGATATATTGAATCTGCATCGATTTTAACAGGGGCATTTTGGTATCGGGTAAATGCATCGCCAAAGCTAGACCACTGGCTGTTTCTGCTACCAAGGCCGAAGCCGCAGCATGAATGGTTCCAATATGATTTTTAACTCGGCGTTTGGCTGGCAGTTTAAAAATTGCTTTTTGATGCGACAGGTACAAACATTTAACGCCAGCAGTTCCTACAAAATGAATGGTTTTACCAAGCACATAACTTAAAATGCGATAGCGAAGCCAGGCCGGTTTCCTGTCTAGTTTTTTAACGATTTGACTGAGTTGATTTTGCATAATAATTGAATTATTTTCTCAATTTAAGTTAATAATTAAGTTAAACATTTTACGATAGTCCGTCCATAACGTTTCCGATCGAGTAGCGGATTAAAAACAGCACTAACATCTTTTAAAGCAACCTCTTCCGCCAAAATTTTATCCAGCGACAGTGGCTTAAGGTCGGTCGCTAAACGAGACCAAATTTCTTTTCGAAGTGGCATAGGACAATTAGTTGAACTCACGCCGAGCAAACTAACACCCCTTAAAATCATCGGGAAAACGCTACTATTAAACTGATGCGTATCCGCTAAACCAATACTTGCTACGTTACCCCAAAGCTGGGTATGAGCAAGAATTTGACTAAGCAGTTGGCCACCGACATTATCAATAGCACCCCCAAACTCAACTTTATCCAAAGGTCTTTCAGAGAGAGCAAGCTGTGCAGCACTACACACCCGATTAGCCCCTAAATCGGATAAATACTGATAAAAATTCTCACGTCCACTCACCGCAATAGTGTCAAATCCAAGAGTTGACAATATACTAATCGCCATTGAACCAACTCCGCCGCTGGCACCAGTGACTACAATGGGTCCCAGATCATGATTTTGACCATTAGATAACATACGATGGATCGCCAGTCCAGCAGTAAAACCAGCAGTACCAATGATCATTGCCTGCTTCATGCTTAAACCCTGCGGTAAAGGTATTGCCCAATCACTTGGAATTCGCGCAAATTCTGCTAGCCCACCGTCGTGCGATTCGCCAAGCCCACAACCATTCACTAAAATGGCCTGACCTGGAGCAAAACGTGGGTCGCTAGAGGACACAACCACACCCGCTAAATCAATCCCCGCGTTAAGCGGAAAGTGTTTTAAAATAGCGCCACGCCCTGTGGCAGCTAAAGCGTCTTTGTAATTAACGCCACTATAATGCACTCGCACCACTAGGTCACCCGGCGATAACTCATCCAGATGCATGCGTTCAATTCGGCGCAGGGTTGATTTAACGCCGTTACTATCCGTTTCTTTGTATATTCGACAGGCTAAAAAGCTCAAAATAATCACTCACTTGATAATTTCTGCACATTGTAACCGAAAAACAACCAAATTGGCTTAAAACACCTAGTTAGATGCCAATTAATTGCTATTTTATGCCATATTTAGGTGATTTATTGGTCAATTAATCTCGCTAGAATCAGTGTGATACTAACGCTTGGGTCAATGAAATAGGTAATATTGGTTATTTTTCAAGATAAGTTGTTGATTTAGGGTATTTTGCCTAAAGTAGACTTGTATTCGTCATACTAAAAGGTTATAAACAGAGGATATAAAAATACACTTATCGGCAGTAAAAAGAAGTTACTGTCAAAGATAAATTCTGCGTTATATTGATAGAGGAGTTAAATTAGATGCAAGTCGATGTTCCGAAAGGTGAATTATTTGGCCACCCAAAAGGGTTATTCTTACTTTTCACCACAGAAATGTGGGAGAGGTTTAGTTATTATGCCATGCGAGCAATATTGGTTTTATATTTGACCGATACAGCTCAAGGATTGAAATGGTCAAATGCCGATGCCATCTCACTTTATGGTACTTTTACCATGTTGGTCTATTTAACCCCTTTAATAGGTGGCTGGTTAGCAGATAACGTCATAGGCCAAAGAAAGTCTATCTTAATTGGTGGCACCCTAATGGCTGCCGGACAGTTCACCTTGGGGCTTCCCCACGCATGGGTTCCAGGTATGGAAGAAACATTTTTCTACATCGGCTTAGCGCTTCTAATTGCCGGCAACGGGTTATTTAAACCCAATATCTCAACCATGGTTGGC
Source organism: Enterobacterales bacterium (assembly GCA_030949565.1). Classification (GTDB taxonomy): domain Bacteria; phylum Pseudomonadota; class Gammaproteobacteria; order Enterobacterales; family Kangiellaceae. The sequence goes on along the minus strand of JAUZSK010000076.1, from coordinate 4,008 downwards.
GATCTCTATTCTGAAGGTGATCATCGACGCGATGGCGCATTTACTATTTTTTATATGGGAATCAACCTCGGTGCATGGGCTTCTGCAATTGTGGTCGGTAGTATTGTCGCTGCTTACGGCGGCAATTGGCAAACGGGCTTCATTTGCGCTGGACTAGGTATGGTTGCCAGCCTGATTATCCAGCTCGTCTACGCAAAAAAATTCCTAGGGGAGATTGGAGTCGAACCTTCAGCTAAAGTGAGCAAACAAAACCAAGCTGATAGTTCTATAAAAGAACCACTCACCAAAGAAGAATTCGACCGTATAAAAGTCATCATGATTTTAGGTGTTTTTACAATTATCTTTTGGGCTGGATTTGAACAAGCCGGCGGCCTTATGAATATCTACACCAACCAATTTACTGACCGAAGTATCGATATGTTTAACGGCTGGGAAGTCCCAACCACTTGGTTCCAATCGCTAAACCCCATGTTTATCGTCATATTTGCGCCCGTTTTCGCTGCCTTATGGATCAAAATGGGTCCCAAAGAACCAAACTCTCCAGTCAAGTTTGCCTTAGGTTTGTTTTTATTAGGGGTTGGTTTCTTATTTATGATAGGCGCAGTTTTAGAGCAGGCTGGTGACCCAAATATAAAAACAAGTATGTTGTGGTTAGTAGGAGCCTATTTTTTCCATACCATGGGCGAACTATGCTTATCCCCAATCGGCCTTTCCATGGTAACTAAATTAGCTCCTTTGCGATTAGTCTCTTTACTTATGGGAGTATGGTTTTTCTACACTGGGCTGGCTAACTACGTCGCAGGCTTTGTCGGGTCTTTAGTTGGTGGTGGACACGGTGGCAATAGCGAAGCAGATATGATTAATAACGCTATATCTATTTTTTCTGGGATTGCGATTACAACCACAGTTTCGGCAATTATCCTTTATTTTATGGCCGACAAACTAGTCTATTGGATGCACGGCGCTGAAGGTGACGCGCTACATGATAAGGATTCAGATGAAGTTGTTCGTGAAGAATTAAGCGGTACAGCAAACTAGTTTTTCTATAATTCCCTAGTTTAAAAAACCGGCATCAGCCGGTTTTTTTATTTTGGTCTATAATCAATAGACTCAATAATTTTACGTGAAATTGCCCATGACTAAAATACAGCAAATCATGACAGCTGATCCTATCTGCCTGTCTCAACATTCGGATGTGCATAAAGCGAGAATGCTAATGGCTGAAAAATCTATTCGGCATATACCGGTGAAAGATGTTGAAAATAATCAACTAGTAGGATTGGTCAGTCAAAAATCACTATTAGCCAATGCAATAAAAATTATTAATCAAAGAGGGCTAGAGCAGCTAGAGCATGAAGAAAAATCCTTATCTCTGGCCGATATTATGAACAAAACACCATTGACTTGCGATATCAACACTTCACTATTGGACGCTGCCCAATTATTACTCAGTCGAAAAGGTGGTTGTGTGGTGGTTCTAGATAACGACAAAATCAGCGGCGTAATCACCTCCAATGATTTTGTAAAACTTGCAGTCAATCAACTCTCAGAATAGCGAGTCGAATAAAATCTTATTGTCGGATAAGCCGGCAATTTCCCATACTATCGAGATGATTACTACGCCACGGATTAATATCTAACCCACCTCGTCTTGTATAACGCGCATAGACAGTCAACTCTTGCGGCTGGCAACGCTGCATAATATCCACAAAAATCCGTTCAACGCACTGTTCATGAAACTCATTATGATCCCTAAAAGAAACAATATAGGCTAATAAGGATTGATGATTGATGGCTTGACCTTTGTATTGTATATAAAGGCTGGCCCAATCCGGTTGATGGGTAATTAAACAATTACTTTTCAGTAGATGACTGCAAAGGGTTTCGCTAACGCGGGTCTGATTTTGACTGTCTATTTCTGCCCAATCTAAAATCTGACAATCCAACTGCAGTAATTCTGGTTGATATTGATAACCATCGATTTTTAGATGCTTGGCCTTTGCTTGCTGCTCCAAGCAGATAGCCTGCCAATGGTTTATCATATATGAGTCAACATCAGATAGCTGAAACAGCTTGACCACCACTTGGCTCTGCGTCAATTGGCTAAGGTCTTTTTGAATGCACTCACTAATGGCATCCATGGAATTAAAATGGGTCTGATTAAATGAATTAAGGTACAGTTTAAAAGACTTAGATTCCACAATTATCGGACTTGTCGCCACAAACCGAATTTCAGCTACAGCCACTTGAGGCAAACCATTTGGATTGAGCCAGCTCAACTCATAAGCATTCCATATATCTTCACCATGAAAAGGTAAATCACTCTCAACCCCTAACTCTAAGCGTTTTGATTGGCGCTCAATCGCAAACAAGAGCTGTGGATCATAACTATCTGCATAACTGGTTTTTTGCCCAAGCGGACTGCTATTTATATCCAGCTTCTTTTTGTCTGTCATAAGTTAGGGCTTAACTGGTGCGCTGGGCATAGGGAAGGCGGTAACAACCTTGCCATTTGCATCACTTATTTTAGCAACACCTTGTTTTTCAACTTCATCAATACGAATAATCGCATGCATGGGTATTTGGGTACGTTTTACCCCTTCAAACTCTGCTTTAAGCTTCTCTTCGCTTGGATCAACCACCAAACTGTTACGGTGACTAAAAAGTAACTCTTCAACCGTAACAAAGCCATAAAGATCGCCCTGATCCACTCGATTTGCATAAATCTCATAAGTTTTACCCTGATTGATAAAGACAATTTTAAAAACAGGTTGTTGCTTCATTTAGCATCCTCTTTAAACCAAATTCTGTTAAACTAATGCCTATATTTTATCATAGATTCAACCAAGAATATCCATAAGGAACGACTCAATTATGTGCCCTTCGCCAATCAAACAAGCACAAATCATTAGACAGCCACTAAAATTTTCTACCGAACTTCAATATGAATCTCTTGATTTTGAAACCACTTATGGTATTTTTTCCCCCAAAGAGATAGATCAAGGGACTAAGCAACTGCTTCGATATTTAGAGGTTGAAGAGTCTTTTGATTGTCTAGACCTGGGTTGTGGTTACGGCCCTATCGGCATCTGGATGGCCAAAAAGGCTAAAAAAGGTCAAGTGACCCTACTGGATAAGGATTTTGTGGCTGTGGACTACGCCAACCGCAATATTGCTATAAATGGACTAAACAACGCAAAAGCTCACTTAAGCAATGGGTTTTCTTGCTTAAAAGATCAAAAATTTGACCTGATAGTATCCAATATTCCAGCCAAAGTTGGCAATGAAATGCTGTATTTGTTTTTATATGACGCTTTTTATCACCTAAAACCAGGTGGAAAATTCGTTGTTGTCACCGTAAACGGATTACGCCACTTTTGTAAACGCAGTTTTAACGAAATTTTTGGTAATTATAAGAAAGTAAAACAAGGAGCTGCCTACACAATTTCCGCGACAATAAAGGGCTAGCGAGCGATACCTCAGCGCTACGCCTATACAAATATTTAGTCCACAAATTCTGTGGATAACTTTGGGGATAAAGCTCTCACAAATAGTGCAAAGCCGCTATATAAAAGCCTCTGTCTTGGATTGGTTACTTTTTACCCAGCTAATATTAAATCCTTAAATATCAATGGCTTATTTTTATTTTTAATTAAATCAGTAGGTTACCGTCACCAAACTGGAGTGACAAAACCAGAAAAAAATAATTTAAACTACCCTGTGGATTTTAATTGACAAGTGGATTGGTTAGTGTCTTAACAGGCTCAATTTAGCAGCGAAATAATGAAGGTCAAGCGATACATCTATTGTCCAAGGTAAAGTGGTCACTTACATAGTTTTTATTAGCCATTGTTAGTGGTCAAAAATTGCTCTTTGAAGCCCTGTTTTATATGTATTATTGAGATATTTTAGGTGGATTCTGGGCCTATTTTACAAAGATAAGGTTTCAGTAATCTCTTTTTACAAGGACAAAATAATGAATAGTTGATAAAATAACGTTTTATTACC
>JAUZSK010000074.1 GCA_030949565.1 Enterobacterales bacterium | reverse complement strand
ACGTTGTCTCTTAGTACACGGATGGGGATTGTTTCGTTTCACCATGCCTTCAATAACCATACAACCGGCAATCGCGCCAAACTTGGGCGACTTAAGCACGTCTCTCACTTCCGCTAGACCAACAATTTCTTGTCGCATTTCAGGTGAAAGCATTCCGCTCATTGCTGCGCCCTTAACATCGTCAATGACTTCATAAATAATGCTGTAATAACGCCGGATCAACGCCTTCTTTTTGTACCACGCTTTTCGACCACTGGCATCCGCTCGTGCATTAAAATCCGATGACGATTGCACTGGATGCAGAAGCTAGACTTATATGCGGTTTCGGTGATACCGCCAGCGCCTGAGGATACTATCGTCACGGTCGCTTCGGCGGTGGATAAATCGATTAACGAGCGAGAAATCGCTTCGGCCGATCCTTGAACATCCGCTTTAGCCGGGGATATTCACATTAACTTTTTCGTTTTCACCAATATTGGCAAACGTATTTTTCAAGTTTAGCGCTTTGCTGTTTGGCTATTTGCGTTTCACCGGAACTGCGAGTTTTCTAAAAGGCCGCCACTTCACGCGCTTTACGTTCACTGTCTACCACTGTTAAACATCATCGCCCACTTCAGGAACGCCAGACAAACCAAGCACTTCAGCTGGAATAGAGAGGTCCAGCTGTTTTAATGTTATTACCAAGCTACAAATCGAGTAAGAGCTCGCACCTTACCATAATGGAAACCAGCAAGAATGATATCGCCTACCTTCAACTCACCCGACTGCACCAGCATCGACTCAGACAGCTCCTCTACCCTTGTCTAATCGCGCTTCGATCACAATGCCCTTTGCGGGTCCGGTATCGATAGCGGTTAATTCAAGTAGTTCCGCAGTCAGTGAAATGCTTTCAAGTAGTGCATCTATGCCATCACCAGTTTTAGCGGAGACATTTGCAAAAACAGTGTCGCCACCCCACTCTTCAGAAATAACATCATGCTGTGACAATTCATTTTTAACTCTTTCTGGATCAGCTTCTGGCTTATCCATTTTATTGACCGCAATAATAATTGGAACACCCGCAGCTTTGGCGTGTTGAATCGCTTCAACCGTTTGTGGCATTACGCCATCATCGGCGGCAACTACGATAACCACAATATCAGTTGCGTTAGCACCACGAGCACGCATTGCAGTAAAGGCCGCATGCCCTGGAGTATCTAAAAATGAAATGATGCCTTTATTGGTTTCTACATGATAAGCACCAATATGCTGAGTAATTCCACCGGCCTCGCCATCCGCCACTTTAGACGAACGAATGTAATCGAGCAGAGACGTTTTACCATGGTCAACATGACCCATAATAGTCACCACAGGCGGCCGTGGTTTGGCTTCACCATCTTGCTTAACCGATTCTAAAAGTTCGATTTCAGCAGCATTGTCTGCCACTAAACTCACGTTGTAACCCATTTCTTCAGCCACTAATTGTGCTGTTTCTTGATCAATGGTTTGATTGATAGTGGCCATAATGCCCATACCCATCAAAGTTTTTACCAGTGCGCCACCTTTAACTGACATTTGTTGTGCTAATTCAGTAACGGTGATAGCTTCACCAATTTTTAATTCTGACTTAGCCACTTCATTCGTCGGTAATTTAAAGCCGTGCTTCATGGATTTAGGTGCTGACACTTTTTTACGTCCATCGGATAGAGGTTTCTCATCTTTATTGCGGCGATGTGCTGGACGTCTAAAATCTGCCAACATATCCACTTTTCCACCTGCCGAGTCACTACGGCCTTTCTTTTTCTTCTTTTTCTTTTTTCGTTTTTCGCCTTCAGTCTCGACCACCGCTTCTACCGTTTTGAAACGAGTTTGTCTAGAGGCTTTTGCTTGTTCTTCTGCATCTTTACGCTCTTTTTCAGCGCCTTCTTTCTCACGGCGCTTAGCATCTAATCGCGCTTGAATATCCGCTTCAACTCGTCCCTTGACAATGCGATGCGCTTCATCTTTTGCTTTCGCTACAACCTGTGTCTTTATTGCTTGCTCAGCTTCTTGCTTTAAGCGTTCTTCTTCTAATATTTTAGCTTGCGCTTCATCCTTGAGCCTTTTCGCTTCTTTTTCTTCGGCTAAATCTTCAACCACTGCATATTCGGTCTGTTCCACTTCTTGCTTGGGCTCTTCCACTGAATCAACCACTTCAGGCGTTATCTCATCTTCGGTCGGCTCGCTAACGACAGCCTTTTTGATAAAGGTTCGCTTCTTACGCACTTCAACCGCAACACTTTTAGTTCGTCCCGACTTGCTGGACATCTTTAATGAGCTTTTTTTGCTACGACTCAGCGTGATTTTTTTCGGACTGGCGCCCGCATCTGTTGCGCCATGGCTTTTCTGCAACATCGCTAATAATGCTTTTTTCTGCTCTTCAGACACCACATCGTCGGCTTTTTTAACATCCACACCCGCTTCTTTAAACTGCTCTAGCAGTTTTCCCACGGGTGTTCCAACGACTTTGGAAAATTGTTCAACCGTCTCTGACATACCTAAATCCCCCAGTACTAAGACTGCTCATCTGCAAACCAAGGAGCGCGAGCAGTCATGATCAACTCGGCAGCCTTGGTTTCATCTATTTCTTCTATCTCAATCAGCTCATCAACCGATTGTTCAGCTAAATCTTCCATGGTGACAATGCCTCGACTCGCCATAACAAATGCTAAATGACGTTCCATACCATCCATCTTAAGCAGATCTTGCGCCGGTTCATTTTCACCTAATTTTTCTTCGGTTTTAATGGCCTTAGTTAACAAGGCATCTTTTGCTCTGGCTTTTAATGCTTCAACTAAGTCTTCATCAAAACCTTCAATATCGAGCATCTCAGACAGTGGCACATAAGCCACTTCTTCAACCGATGTAAATCCTTCTTGCGCCAGTACTTCAGCTAGCTCTGCATCCACGTCCAGTTCTTTAACGAACATGTCGATGGTACCTTTGCTTTCTTGTTTGCGCTGACTTTCGGCATCTTCAACGGTCATTACGTTAAGTGACCAACCGGTGAGTTGACTCGCTAACCGCACATTTTGGCCATTTCGACCAATTGCCATCGCTAGTTGATCTTCTTCAACCGCTATATCCATGGTGTGCTTGTCTTCATCCACAACAATGGAAGAAACCTCAGCAGGCGACATAGCATTAATCACAAACTGTGCTGGATTATCATCATATAGAACGATATCAATACGCTCTCCGGCGAGTTCACCGGATACCGCTTGTACCCGAGAACCACGCATACCAACACAAGCACCGACAGGATCAATACGCTTATCATTACTTTTAACGGCAATTTTTGCCCGTGACCCAGGATCACGAGCAGCGCCCATAAGATCAATGGTTTCTTCAGCAATTTCTGGTACTTCGATTCTAAAAAGCTCAATTAGCATTTCAGAATTAGCACGACTAACAAAAAGTTGAGGGCCTCTGACTTCAGGGTTAACTGAGTAGAGGTATCCGCGCAATCGGTCACCGGCACGAACCGCTTCACGCGGCATCATTTCTTCACGATGAATAATCGCTTCGGCATTACCGCCAAGATCGATAATAATCGAATCTCGATTAGCCTTTTTAACCACACCAGTGACTAGCTCGCCAATGCGAGATTCATAGGCATCGATGACTTTGGCTCTTTCTGCCTCACGTACTTTTTGCACGATAACCTGTTTTGCCGTTTGTGCCGCGATTCGACCAAAGGCGATTGATTCAATCTGCTCTTCGATATATTCACCGGCCTCGGCTTCGGGCTCATCAAGCTGTACCGCTTCTAAACTAATTTCTGATAGTGGGCTTTCAATGCCCGGGCTATCTTCGGCATTGGTATCAACGATCAACCAACGGCGAAAAGTTTCATAGTCACCGGTTTCACGATTAATATCGATCCGAACATCGATGTCGATGCCCTTTTTCTTCTTAGTCGCGGTCGCAATGGCAGCTTCAATCGCCTGAAAAATAATTTCAGGCTCGATATCCTTCTCATTCGATACCGCGTCTACTACCAATAATATTTCTTTGTTGTTCATAGTCCAATCAACCTCAATCAAACTGCTATATAAAGTCTGCTAAAACCGGTCTTGCATTTTAGAGCCACTTGTAAAAAAACGCTTGTCACATATCTGCGACTAAATTTGCCTTATCTCTATCTTGGAAATCAACTTCAAACTCTTGATTATCCACTTCAATAATTAGCTTGATTTCATCCACCTCAAGTAGTTTACCTTTAAATTTACGACGACCGTTTACTCCCATGTGACATCGGAGACTAATGGTTTGGCCCACTACTTTCTTATAATGTTCTAAAGTAAATAATGGACGGTCAATCCCAGGAGAAGATACCTCTAGCGTAAATTGATTCGCAATCGGATCTTCAACCTCTAAAATGCCGCTAGCTTGATGACTCACCTTCGCGCAATCGTCCACATTAATACCATTTTCATGGTCGATATAAAGACGCAACACCGAGTGTGTACCTTGATTAACATACTCAATGCCCAAAAACTCAAAACCCAAGGCTTCTGCCGCTGGTTTTAGTATTTCTGCTAGCTGATCTATTTTTGCCATATGTTTTGTTTCAACCTAAATACATACCATTTTCAAATAATTTCCGTCCATCCTTGGACACCACCCACCTCCTAGCCCCCTCCCCTCAAGGGAGGGGGAATCTAATTTCCGTCCATCCTTGGACATAAAAAAGGGCCAAAAGGCCCATGAATATTTGCGACGTTGGGACGCTATTAGCGCACCAATATCATACTGTTATGAGCCTATAAGCAAGCCTATCAGCTGCCGCTAAGACCAACTAAAAAGCCCCATAAAGGGGCTTTTTAAAACTCTTATATCGAGTTGAATTTGCGAGCGCTATAAATTGAGCCACTATTAAAGATGCTTTAAACCACCTCTAAAAAATACGTTACTGTCTTTGCTCAACTTGTCCGATATCGACAAACCGTTGTCTAAGAGGGAGCCCGTACTTTATCTGGCGGGAATTATAGCAGTAGTTTAATCAATACTCCAACACCAAACCAACAAAAACTGCCTTAAAATTAAACTATTAGCCTTAATTTCTAATAGTTTGCTCTTATTTTGTTAGTTTATTAGTCGATCTTGCTGAGTTTAAACAAAAATAGGTAAGATAAAAGCCGCAAAAGCACCAATCGTCCAGATGGCAAGCGATCCCCAAAAGAATCGGATGTTCCAATGATGCGTTTGTTGACACGCCTTGGCTAGTTCATGGTCCGTTGGGCAACTCCGATTGGGTCGGTAAAGTGTCCAACCGGCAACCACAAAATACTAGCAGTTACGCCAAAGGTGGTGCTTTCATGCAAAGCCAAACCAACGCAACCAAGGTAAGTACTCACCATAAAGCGAGGCAACCACTGCTCCCATGCCTAAACTCACTAGTAAAATCGGTAACGCGCAGCAAAGTAGAGTGGCACTTGAGGTGAACAATATAATAACGCCCCATTTTTTTGGCGTTTTGATTAAATCAGTCACAGCAAGCCTCTTTATTTTGTTGAATCGGCGGACAAGGAATATCACCGTAAGAGCAGAATACACAGCAATCACCGCTTTTCGGTTTTAGCATTTGACCACATTGACCACAAGGATAAAAAAACTGACAGGCATCCGTCGGCATTGTTTCGCTTTGACTATGTCCACAGTGGGGGCAAGTAATGACCGAGGTTAAAATAATCATAGAATTTCGCAGGCTTCAAGTTTCTTCATACCTCGATAGGTAAACCCCTTATCCACAAATAGCTGAGTAAGATGCTTATCGGTCAATTTAACTTTATCATCAGCGCAAACTTTGATAAGCCCGGCTTCAATATTTGCTTCAACCTTGTTAACACCGTCAATCTTCTTTAACGCTTTGGCCGAAGTTGCCACACAAAAAGGACAAGTGATCCCGTCCACCCGCAGGTTATATTGTACCTGTGTGGCAGAGGAAAGTTGACTTGCTGTCATTAACAAAATAGTAAAAAATATTCGATATACGCGTTGTTTCATAAGCCTTATCCTTTTTGATTAAAAATTAGTTCGAAAACCCAGGCGAAAAATAGAATCCATTTCCAACGCCTGACCGTTAAGATCTTGCTGTATTGGTAGCTGAACACTGCTTTCAATAATTAAATTTCGCGTAATATACTGTAGACCCGGCGCAACCAATAGCGTTACACCACCGCTGTTGATATCGCTTAACCCAGCGGTGGTTGATTGCGCTTGATCTCGATAATTAAACTCTAATTGAAGGTCGAAAAAATCAGCTTCTCCATTTTTATTACTTGGTTTAAACAAAGGATACTGAAAGGCAAAATCCGCAGAAAAACGATCCCCCTTGGAAAACTGATTACTTTGCCCTGCATCAAGGTAACTGATTTGCGCATCAATCCCCCAACTTGAGGTGGCGTAGGTCGTCACGATACCGCCTGTCCAGTCTTGGCTACCGCTACCTAATTGAACAGGTTTCGGGAGCCGTCCATTTTGATCCTGTAAATCATCTCTAGCCGTAGCTAACTTAACACCAACAAAGGGAGCAATGCGAAAACTGCCGGCCAAAAAATCTTTCTGATAAAGGGTGTAACGTGCCAAAAGTTTGCTATCGATCAAGCCTTTGGCTTGACGCGGTGCTGAACTGAATGCGGAAAAAGTACGGTCACTGTAGCCCAGTGTAGCAAATAAGGCGAGCTTGGGTGATACCCCATAAACAAACGTCGATGCGATCAATTCTTCTTGCCGGTTACGCTGCAATTGACTGCTATCTTTCGACTGAATTTGCACATATTGTAAGCGCCAAATCCATTCACCTTGGCTAATAGGCAAAGCCGTATTAAAGGTGATAGGGGCAGCATTAATCGAGGTGATAAAAAATAACCAAAGCAATCCGATAAAGTATTTATTATTCATTTTCGGCTCGATAAAAATAGGCTAAAATCCCACATTCGTCTAAAGGCTTCCCTTTACCAGGACAATAGTCCGCTAAAGACCCAAGTGATTGTTTGATCTGAGTAAGATCTTCAATCCTGTTTTCGATATCCCGTATTTTCTGATTGGCCTGTTCACGAATATCACCACAATCGGCTTTAGGATCGGTTGATAAACTCAGTAGATTTTTGATCTCCTGTAGGGTAAAGCCGAGACCTTGTGCTTTTCGAATAAAAAATAGCTGATTGATACTTTGCTCATTGTATAATCGATAACCCGCGTCAGAACGGGCAAGTGGTTCAAGCAATTGCTGTTTTTCATAATAACGGATAGTGTCTATTTTAACACCCGCTTGGCTCGCTAGCTTTCCTATCGTGATTGTTGACATAAGACGACTCCCTTGTACTAGAATATAAATCCTAGACCAAGAGTATAAACCCTAGACCAAGGTCAAGAGTCAAACCTTTATTGTCTTGCATCGGTATAAAGCTATCTAAGAGAACACCTTTGCACCAAAATGGTGCAAAAAATAGCATAATTCTCTCACAATGCACCAAAATGGTGCAAAGAAGCCCGTTCGGATACAAAAATGCACCAAAATGGTGCATTTCTATGTCACAGTGATGACGACTAAAATATCAATCTTTAAGCATTTTGATGTAAATATCTCCATTGCTTGTATTAATTTTAACCTTATCACCGCCACCATTAATCTTGCCTTTGCCACTCACTCGGCTGCTATTTTCACCTTCAATGGTCAAGGGAAAATCCGAATAAATGCGATAGTCTCTTCTGGCACTATGGGAAAGTTTAATTTTGGCACTAATGGTCGCTTTGATGCTTTTGGGTAAATAGAGAGTAATAGTACCGCCGGATGAATCGAGATCCACATGATGATCTTTCCGATTGTCAGTTTGGATCATTTCAACATCAATGCTACCACCCGAAGTGTCGGCTTCGATATAGCCCTTAGCCTTTTTAATCGTAATATTACCACCCGAAGTATCGGCTTTTACATGGCCTCCGCTTTGGCCAACAAATAAATTACCACCCGAAGAATCAATACTCACATTGCCCTTGGCGCCTTCAACCCGTATTTGTCCACCGGAAGTTTCTGCCTCAACATTACCTTGGCTCATCGCAATTTTAATACTACCACCGGAGGTACCGACTTTTACATCACTTTTTGAAGGGCCTATTTTAATCGAACCACCAGAAGTTTCCGCTTCGAGTTTATCACCTGCAGAGGCCACTTTGATACTACCGCCAGAAGTATCGAGGGATGTTTTACCGCTGACATGACCAATCACAATTGCACCACCAGAAGTTTCGGCTTTAACATTACCTTTTACATTGCCAATTTCAATCCTGCCACCAGAGGTATCAACATCGACCGAACCTTTTGCGATGTTGCCGACTTTGATAGCGCCACCACTGGTTTCGGCTTTAATCATTCCTGACATATCACCGATCTCAATCGCACCTCCACCGGTTTCTAAATTAAGATTGAAATTTTTCGGTACCTTAATTTGATAGCTCACTTTGACCCGTGTATTCCATTCACCGAAGCCTTCAATCGAAATATCATTGCCGTTTTGTTCGAGGTTGACTTTAAAGCTTTCAACATAGCTACCTTTTCTCGCTTTTTTAGTGACCTTAACTTGCACCTGCTTTTTATCCCAAGCTTGAACTGAAATTTTTCCGCTATCGCTATTAACATAGAGATCCCCACCGGCTTTAACCTCAAAACTTTTATTGATAGTTTTCTCAACGGCGTTTGCCACTAAAGGTGCACCGGCCAAGATGATGACTAGCCCTAAATTAGCTAGACTTGTGGTTTTAATATTCATACTATTCCTCGCTTTAAAATAATTAAATTTGATTCTTGTCTGGTTGATTGGTTTGAGATTTGACTAATTCCCTTGTTTTTTTTCTGATGTAAAGGTTGCTGTCCTTTAGGATTTTATTTTTTAATAGAGTGATGGTTTCATCATCCTCGAGATGCTGAATAAGGCCATTAAAAGCGGAGATCCTGACACCCGAATTAATGTCCTTGGCTAGCGCATATCTTAATGTCTGTCTTACTTCTGGTTGGTTTGATAAACGCGCTAAGGAATTCGCCACCAACATACGAACGCCTGGGTTAGGGTCATTCAATAGGCTATAACTTAAACTATCAATCACGCTTCGACGATCAAGATGGTGTTGAAGCACTTCAACCAGTTGCAATCGAGTTTCATCAGCAAGATCATTTCTCATCGCCTGCGATAATAGCGCTAGCGTTTTATCGTCAGTCAAGGAAGCATAGAGCTGTGACTGAGTGACTGAGGTGTAACTCAGCTTGACCTTTTGTCCCGCAATGAACGGACTCATTTTTAAGTCAATAATCTGGGTATCGCTGATCAAATCTTTATTCTCGAAATGGCCATTATTCAGCATTGACGCACTAGATTCTTGCGCGGCTAATTCTTGATAATTGCTATCGCCTAATGAGCTAGGGTTAAATAGCGCCATGCTATAACCCAAAACAAAGGTTAAACTCATTGCAACAATAGCGCCTCGATGAGCAAATAAATACTGTGGAAGGCGCGTCAAAGGAGCGTTTCTTTTGGCTTGAAGCGATAGTAGCTTTTGCCTAACTTGCCAGCGATTGGCTTCGAGTCTTTGGCTGGAGATATAGGGCTTAGCGCCTTTGCTAAGCGCCTCGTCCACAGAATCGATCATTTCTGCGGTGGCCTTATCCGCTTTGTCCGACGTTGTCTCGGATTGATTGCCTGATGGCGTATCTGAATTCATCTATCTAAATTCCTGTAAATGGAGTTGCATCTTTTGCCGCCCTCTAAATAAGTAGTTTTTCACTGCACCCTCGGTACAACCCATAATCCAAGCGGTATCTTTAATTTTTAATTCCTGCTGCTGACACAGCGTAAATGCTAATCTTTCTTTGTCGCTTAGCTGGCTCAAACCATCACTGATGGCAAGCGATAACTCACTATTGAACAAGGCTGATTCGGGTTCTATTCGACTATCGCCAGGCATGTAGTATTCAATACTCGCTTGATTCGCAGACTCGTCATCACCGGCTAAAGACGATTGGTTAAAAATAAGTGAGTTGATCTTATTTTTAAGTTTGCGCCCCAGGCTCATCGCTGTGTTAACCACGATTCGATAAAGCCAAGTACTAAATTGACTCTGCATTTTGAAAGAAGCGATGTTTTTAAACGCCGCGAGCATGGCCTCTTGATAAACATCTTCCGCATCATAAGGGTTATTCGACAAGCTCGCAGCCAGCGATATAACATCTGTCGATCTAACGGGCGGATCAATGCCTCAAACGACCGTACACAGCCGTTTTGCGCTTTTATAACCAGTTGAAACTCTTGATCCGACAAATTAATTCTCTATTTCCCTAGCAAAAATTATGCTCTTTATAACTTAGTTGCAGCTCGGAGTAAAAAGGTTTGCAAACAAGTGACAAAATGACTGACCGACACCATCTGTGTGATTTAGAACATATAATTTATGGTTATACAATTAGCTTTTTATCACGAAGATAAGACCAAGAAATAAAAATATTTACTAACCTATTGTTTCCTATCTAATTATATTTATTTTAGCCACCTAGAAAGTAATTCCTATCATTTTGTTGCTCTTGAACTATCCGCTATTTTGAGATATTATTTTATGCTTAATGTGATTTCAGCACGACTTTTATCCGGCAAGCTGGTGTCAATGGATTAATAAAAAGAAGGAATAAGCAATGGCTTTTGATTATGGCTCGATCAACCTAGGCATCACTAACCCATTTAAACTAGAAGGGCGTATCACCGCTATCAGAGGGGCGATCCAACTGATTTTGGGCTTATTTTTGCTGGTTACTGCGGCATCAAATGTTAAGCGTGATCCCATTACAGGCTGGACCTATATGTTTTTCGGCATTGTGCTTTTAGCCACTGGAATTAAAGCGCTATCGAGTGGGATTTATGCCACCTTGCGCTATTTTGTTGGTCGTAATCACCCGACCTCACTGGCCAATAATTATAGTCCATCGGAGGGTAGCAGCGCACAGCAAGAGGCGCCTTATGTCGCCTATACCGATGATAATTTAGAAGAAATGCTAGTCGGCCGCAAAAACATAACCTTTTTAGAGCCGCAGGGCATGTTAGCACGCCTTCTACATAGCTTTTTCCCCAAACTATTATTTTTACCTTTCCCCATCAGAAACATGGCACAAAGAATTGCTGCTGCGTGGGTTAAAACACTGGTGACTTTAGTGACTTACGGGCTGGTTGCCTTTGTTACTTTGGCCGGATTTGCCGGAAAAATGGGTGACATAATATTTTCAATCTACTCGGTTATGGTGGTTATTTCACTGTTAAAAACTTGGCGCAATGCCGCCCGCCCGATTTCTCGTAACGCCCAAATGCAGGTTGAATCCTTTGCTGGTGGCAGCCTCGCTTCAATTATTTCTCGCGCCATTATCCTACCCGTATTGATTGGGATCGGCCTCTCTTGGATGATGGACCAATCCAATTACAGCGTTTCCCATTTAAGCCGTTGGTTAAACCGACTGCCCGATTTCAATCCAGGTCTATATTTGCTAGGTTTAATCAGTTTAGCTATTGTTGCCACGGTCATAGTGTTCTTTCTGCTTAATAAACGGTTGCAAAAGACCAATCCCGTGACTCAAGTTTCAGAGCTGAGAGAAAACTGGCAAGAGTCAGTCCACCCCAACGAGATCTTTATTAATCTGGATAATCTAGTGATGGCAAATCGACGTTATAAAGAAGTGCCTAATCGTGTTTACCGCGCTTTAGATCCCGTATTAAGACAGCAAATTAATGGTAAAGGTGATTTTCAAGGACAAATGCTGCAAGGGTACAACCTCGTTTTCAAGAGATGCAACTGGGTAAAGGTTTTTCTCTTTTTCGAACTATTGCTTTAGTCTTAGGCAACAGTCTTTTTGTGGTCGCTAGTCTTTTTATGCTGTGGCAAGCCAATGTGATTATCGATGTTTTTCAACATCTACCAAAAAATGCTTTTAGCAATGGCGGCCAATTTTTAAGTTTGTTTAATAAACGATCTTTTTTAACCCTATTGATGTTTTTAGTTCATTTAACCTTAATCAAATACCTGTTGACCAGTTTTGCTAACATGCTAACCAATCTCGCCCATTTATTTTTTGCTGAAATGCAATTCAAATCACTGCTGGTTTTCTTTAAATGTGAAGGCACTTTTACTGAATCAAAAATATCCACCGGCAAAGGCATTTACGATAGCACACAATCTGAAAACACCTTAGTTAGAAGTAGTATTACACCTTGGATCATTGCCTCCAATATCACTAGCACCACTTTTGCATCCACCGGGATGTCAAACTTGGAACATCCGAGGTACATTTTAGAACTGCATAAGGCCGATATGGAGTTGGCGGAAATTAAAAAAGATATTATCGCTTTCCTTAAAGATAGAGAATCCATCGCCACCATTACCAGTGAAAGAGATCTTGGCAACACTTCTCAGATCCACCAACTTAATCAGCAGACAAGAGCCATGCCCAATCAACAAAATATCAATCCGCAAATGAATCATGATGCCGAAGCAGCAGGTTACATACAACAGGACAAGCAGCCAAAGACAGCCGCAATCTCACAGCCAGAAAACAGCCAGAGCGAGTCCTAGGCTAGTCTTGCTGAAATGCTAAGACTAGCGATATTTTTAGGGGATAAAGGCATGGTTAGAACCCATGCTTTTAAATGCTTTAGTGGATTGCTTTGACGACCTTAGAAGCATCAAGGTCAAACTGTATCACCCTATCAAAAAGCGCTGTTTTTTTGATCTTATACTGACTATTAAAACTTTTATCGACTTGTATGACCTCTAGCTCTGCCAATCCTAAGGGGAGTTCTGGGGAGTTCTGGGGACACAATACTTATTTATTTGATTTAGGGCCCGGTTTTTTCTTGGTTAAATCTCGGCCAGTTATCGCCTCGGCATGATCTAGGAATCGTTTATCGCCTAAAGGAGTTCTGGGGACACAATACTTATTTATTTGATTTAGGGCCCGGTTTTTTCTTGGTTAAATCTCGGCCAGTTATCGCCTCGGCATGATCTAGGAATCGTTTATCGCCTAAAGGACGCCCCGTTTTACGATGGCTTTTGGGGAGTTCTGGGGACACAATACTTATTTATTTGATTTAGGGCCCGGTTTTTTCTTGGTTAAATCTCGGCCAGTTATCGCCTCGGCATGATCTAGGAATCGTTTATCGCCTAAAGGACGCCCCGTTTTACGATGGCTTTCAATTTCCTTCATTGGTAACCCTTGCGCATTTAATAAATAATTTTTCCAGTTACCAACCAGTTTTTGAGATTTTTTGACTTCAACTAATCCATTTTCATCGTATCCAGACAAATGAGCATGGACACTGCTCCACCGATAATCCCATGCCTGTTTCACCATTCCTGCTTTTACTGGATTTAATTCTACATATGCCATCGCTTTCTCTAACCATTTTTTTTGCATGGGATAGGATGCGAATCGTCCTTGCCATAAATAACCTCGCCATTGCTCTCTAAAGTTAATCATCCGTGTATAACGACGATGAACTTCGGCTATCGCTTTACTCAGGTTGGCGTTTTCCCTTGGAACCAGGATTAAATGAACATGATTGGTCATCAAACAATACGACCAGACTTCAACCGATTGCTGCTCACACCATTGTTTAAGCAGTTCGAGATAATATAGATAATCGTCTTCCTTAAAGAAGACGTCTTGCCGCCGATTGCCTCTTTGGGTTATATGGTGTGGAAAACCCGGTAATATCACTCTTGCTAATCTTGCCATAGCTTAAAGTGTAACATAATTAAGTATTGTGTCCCCAGAATTCATTAGCTTAAAGTGTAACATAATTAAGTATTGTGTCCCCAGAATTCAATGTTATAAATGGAATGGAAGCAACCAGAGTCGCATTATCATCTAAGCTTTTCATCCATTTTTTAAAAGGGTTGCGAATATACGATTGCCTAAATTGTTCCAGTTTAATTTTATCTTCATACTTAACAGCCATCAGGCATTGATGACATAAAGTAACCCTTCTACTTTCTATGGTACGGAGAAAATCGAAATTATGCGTTAGAATAATCATTCTAAACTTTTCTTCTTCCGACATATATTTCAAATACTCAATAATTGCGTACTTGTTTTTATAATCAAAAGAATCAGCGATATCATCAATAATGGACAAAGTTTTATGCTCTTCTTTTTTTCGTGCCTCCACTTCAAATATTACATTTAAGGTAACTACTCACCCACGGTGTTTTTCAAGCTAGTTGTCGCCTAAAGTTATAAATTTATGCCGCCCTGTTGATTTGTTCCACTAATTTTGGCTTATCTGGATTTAAGTAGACCTCACCGACAGGTTGCCAGTTTCTTGTCTCACCACTCCAACGGATCGGATTGTTTTTCTTAGCTCGTTGATAAACTTCATGTCTGGCTTTTAGTATCTTAATATCCTCGCCATTGTGACGCTGCTCCGGTGTCACAAATTTGATCGCACTATGCAAGTGCTCTTTGTTATACCAAGCGATAAATTCAGCCACCCAGCATCTTGCAGAGAGTAAGCCATCGAAGGGGCTCTCTGGATAGTTCGGTCGGTATTTTAATGTTCGAAATGCAGATTCTGAATAGGGGTTATCATTGCTCACCGATGGACGACTAAATGATGGAATGATCCCTAACTCTTGCAGCGTTGCCAGCAGGGTTGCTCCTTTCATCGGACTGCCGTTATCTGAGTGCAATACCACTTGATTTTTCTGGATGTTTTCTTGCTCACAAATAGCCGTCATTAAGTCTGCCGCTAAGGCGCTCGATTCATTCTGATAAACCTGCCAGCCAACAATTTTCCGGCTATAAATATCCAGTACCAGATAGAGGTACAAGAACACGCCTCGCACTTGAGTTGGCAAGTAGGTGATATCCCAACTATAGATTTGATTCGGCTTCGTTGCCGTGAGAGCCCGGGGCTTGCTTCGGCGGTTTTTTTGTTTACTTTTTTCTCGGTGCTTTAACTGTTTAGCGGCTTTAAGCACCCGATAAAATGTGCTCTCGGAAGCGATATAGCACCCTTCGTCCGCTAGCAATGGTACGATTTTACTCGGAGGTAAATCCGCATACTTATCTTCATTCGCAATGGCTAAAATTTGCTGTCGCTCTAACTCATTTAGCTTGTTTTTGGGCTCGTGATTGCGCTCTAGTCGTCCATCAATCTGGTTTGCTGATTGGCGCCAACGTTGGAATGTTTTGGCACTAATACCAATGATATCACACGCTTTAGATTGTCGAGCACCAGCGTCACACGCTTCGGTTATTAATGATAGGATCGCCTCTCGCTCACTGCTCATTGTAAGTTGTCCTCGTCGTTTCCCAAATCGCATTGACTTTTTTTGGAGGACTAACAAGGCCGCCGTTTCAGCGAGCGCTTTATCCTTGCGATGAACTTCTCTTTAAGCGATTTGTTTTCATTTTTCAACGCTTTCAGCTTCGCTTTTTCTGTTGGGGACTGAACGACTTGGCTAGAGGTGAAATCCTTTTCCACTGGCTCAAATGATGTCGATGGAGACCTTGCTCGCGACAAATTGAACTGGCCTCTTCATCGCTTAACCCATCACATTGAATGATAATTTGAAGGCGTTCTTGTAAACTCCAATCTTGAGGTCTTTTTTTCTTTGATTGACTCATTAATCCAACTTCTGTTCCCGGCTCTAATGCTTGCTCTCGTGACTGTACTATCCACTTATTCAATGAGGATAGGCTTACCTGTAAATCATTGGCTACTTGTGACATCGTTGTCCCATTGGAACGACTCAATACCTTCTCTACGGCTTGTATTTTAAACGATTGACTAAATTTTGCTCTCATTTTTTGTACCTCTAAGTAAAATATTAGAGGCGACAACTAGTCTGACACAGGGGGATAGGCAAAGATAAATCTACTCCCCAATCTAGCAATACCTGAAACAGCAAGTCTTCGGATGATCTGTCTTTTTGATATTGCCAACTTG
>JAUZSK010000073.1 GCA_030949565.1 Enterobacterales bacterium | reverse complement strand
ATCAAACATATCAGGATGTGCTTCATCAGGGGAAAGGTGAACATCAACCATATTTGAGCTATCAATCTTGAAAACACGAAAACCAATATCGAGCTTTTCAATACCGTCTTTATCGGCGTTGTCTTCCTTGATTTTCTTGCCTGCACGGCGGATACGTTCTTTAGATATTTCAGCGATGTTTTTATAACCAGCTTTAAATGCTTCTGACTTTTCACTTACTTGTTCTGGCAACTGTACTGAAATACAACTTCGATTACCGCCATCTTCGGCATTAAGCTGCATTACCGCATGAGCTGTTGTTGCAGATCCCGCAAAAAAATCGAGAACTAAACCATCATCATTTCGAACCATCTGGCATAAGTATTTAATTAGTGCCACGGGTTTCGGATAATCATCGAAAATTACATTAATTGATTGAATCTCCGCGACAGCTTTTTGCGGACCTCCTAAATTTTGCAAAGAAGAAATAACATGGCTTTGTTCGGAACCTCTCTCTTTAATAACTTCTATCGCTCCAGATGTAGAAATTACAAACCTCGATTTTTGTCCTTTATTATCTTCTACGGGCTTACAATTATTTGAAATAAAACTTAGCAGCAAATCCTTCGAACTCCACCCGCTTTCAATTTCAATTTCACTAACTAGTAAATTTTTCTCTATAACTGCGTCATTAAAATAATGAGGCCAAGAGTCTGTTCTTGCTTTAACCACACCATTGGCCATATCCGCTGGAAAACTTTTCGGTAGCGTCACTTTACCTAAAGGGTTCTTGGGACCATTTTTTACAATAGTATTTCTAACTTCGGCCTTGTACAATTTGCTACTTTTAGGAACATTAGGGTCAATAACTGGTGGTGCTTTAAATTCCAATTCATTTTTTGCATACGCCAATATATATTCATGGCATTTTTTGAATTTAGCTTGATTATCAAAGTTCCCATCAGTACGCCAAGAAAAGTTAACCAAAAAATTACTCTCTCCAAATATTTCATCGCATAACCTCTTAAGATTAGCCTGCTCATTTTCATCGATGGATATAAAAATCGCACCATCATCGCAAAGAAGGTTTCGTGCCAGTTTCAAGCGAGGATATATCATTGAAAGCCAGTCCGAGTGGTAACGGCCATTACTGTCTAGGTTGGCGACAAGGCGACCACCTTCTTCATCGCGCTGACCGGAGGCTTCGTCATACCTCGCCCTTATCGGCTGTGAAATTATCGTTATAGATAAAATCATTGCCCGTATTATAAAGGCGGGTCGATATAGATCATTTTAATTTTATTGAGGTAGGTTTCTTGTAACAATTTCAACGCATCAAGGTTATCGCCTTCGATAAAAATGTTTTTAGTATTATCAAAATCCACACTTTCATCACGGCAAGGACGCAAGGTTTTTGATATAGGCGTATTAGCCGTCACTAGTGCTTCACGTTTGCCCGGCCAATTTAATTGATAACGCTCTTGTTGCCCTTCAACAATGGTGTCTGAGAACTCTTGGCGTAAGGCATCAAAATCAATGGCGAGCTCTATCTCTCCTTTGTCATTTTTCTTTTCTGTTACACAATTGGGGAATAATTCAGCCAGCTTGGCAATATTCTCATTGGTAAAATGTGGTGTTGTTAAATCCAGTTTTTCCATTGTTTAAAACCTATTTTTTTACCACGAAAGGCACGAAAAACACGAAAAATTACAGAACGATTCGAGTTATTGATACTTTTGGGTATTCGTTAAAAAATTAATTAGCAAACCAAGTTTCAGTTTGGTTACTTTTAAATAATTCATTAGTTGCGCCTTGTGTATGGGCGATATTTTCTTAACCGCTTTCAACTCAATTATAATTTGGTTGTAACAGATAATATCAGGTCTATATTTTTGAGTTAAGTTTTTACCTTTATAGAGCAAATTCAATTCTGGTTGACTCACAAAGGGTATGCCTCTCGCGGTTAGTTCTTTCTCCAAACACTCCTGGTAAACAGCTTCTAAAAAACCACAACCCATCTCACGGTAAACATCGAAAATCGCCCCCTGAATCTGATAACACTCATCCTTGAAAAGTATTTTTTGATTTTCTTTCGTGTTTTTCGTGCCTTTCGTGGTTAAATGTTTTTGATTTTGACTGTTCATGCTTGTAGTCTTTTCATTTCAGATTGTAATTTTCGCAATTCTTCATTCATCTCAACTTTTCGGTTAAATTGTTTTTCTTTGTTCATACGAGCTTCCAACTTTCTAACTTCTTTGTTCTTGGTTATCACTTGCCCCATACGCTGTATATGACTTTCCAAGCTCTCATCTTCTCTCGATTGTAGCGGTATCAGCTCACGCAAAATATGTTCATACAAGCCTGATAAGTTGAGCACTATAGGAAGATTTAGTCTCTCTGTATCTACCGCCAGCCATTCCGTTTCAAAATACTCATCATTAATAACCCATTTGGTTGCATCGGCATCACTAGGACGTTTATAAGTCGCAATAGCTTTTATCTTATCTGCACATGCTAGATGAAAAATAATTGGATGTGCAATCGCTTTATCGATACATCGTAATATATTTAGGTCAAAACTCTCTATTTGCTTATCCGATTTTAGAGCTAACTCAAAAACTTCAATTTCTTTGACCTTACCTGTTTCAGGTAAATTAGTTGTTTTTGGTGCAAGTTTATATTTCCAAATGATCTTCCCTACTTGGGATACGAATGCATCTTGAATCTTACGGTTTGGCTTAACCCGTTCATAAATCTTGTTCTTGGCAACTATGCGACCAAACTCTGCTTGTTTTGGATAGTCGAATAATGCGCTCATGTATCATTAACCTCCTGTACATTATCTTGCACAACAAGGAAGTTAATCAATTCAAAATCATCAAGCCCAGCTACAGTATCAATCAGAGCAGTTGTGCGCTCTCCGCTAAACAGACTATCAATATCTTTATCTTCATTGAGATCAATGATTGAACCTATTGTCTCTTTCAGGAGATTTGAATATTCACCCATATTTCGGCCATCATCTGTTTTTTGATTAAACAGGCGGCAAATATCATCAATTGGTTTGCTCTTGCCTTTACAGGTGGTTCTTACTAAATCCAGAAGTTTTTTAATCTCACTGTGATCTGCAATAATTTCCCCATCATTGGAAATATAAACCATATAGTACGGGTGCAAACGATTATGCTGATTGATATTGACGCTTTGATTGCGATTGCGAAGGGTAAAGATAACACCGGGGATTAAACCTTTATCTGGTGATGCGGGTACAACGGCATGCATTCCATTGGGGATACTGGACATATCACCGTGGTCTTTTATGTAACCCAGGAGATCCATGCGAAAATCGTTCAAGCCAAGGTCGGTGATTGATACCCCTGATTTGAGATCTTCCATTTCGATCACTTCTTCCTGGAGACGTTTTAATTGGTCTTTGCGGTAAGAGACCTCACTTGCTTTTGCATTGAGCGGATTATCATCAGCCGTTGCTGACATATCGGCAATCACCATGCGGCTTTCTACACGTTCTTTAAGATTGATATATTCATCAAGTGAAATATCCGGCCAATAGTTCATGAGCTGGATAGTGGTATTTATAGAGCCAATACGGTCAATCCGGCCAAAACGCTGAATGATACGCACTGGATTCCAGTGAATGTCATAGTTAATCAGGTAATCACAGTCCTGTAGATTTTGCCCCTCTGATATACAGTCTGTTGCAATGAGAACATCTAGTTCGCTTGGTTCAGCGGGCAGGACAATATCTTTTTCTTTTGAAAGGGGCGAAAACAGCGTTAACAATGATTCAAAATCATAGTTTGTCTTTAATGAAGACTTCAACGTTGATTGGGGTGATGATGTTCCCGTGACTTTTCCAGTGTGAATGTTGTGTTCATTCTGAAGACTATCTGATATATTTTCGTAAAGATAATTCGCTGTATCGGCAAAGGCTGTAAAAATCAGCACTTTCTTATTATCAGGATTTATCGGATTTTCGATTTTATCATTAATTTGTTTTTTCAAATGTTGAAGCTTGGTGTCGTCCTGTGGTGTGATTTTCTGCATTTCACTTAGCAGAGCGTTAACTATGGCAATATCCGTTTTTAGGTCATGTTCCCATGATGGGAGGTCCATATCAGACAGTTTAATCTGGACTTTTCCACCAGTGACATCTTCTTCCATTTCCAAAAAGCTATCATCATCTGGTTCTGCATTTTCAAAATAAGCTGAATTGTCTTCAAACCCTTTGTCTTCGCCACGCCGATTGTAGGCATCTATTTTTGATA
Source organism: Enterobacterales bacterium (assembly GCA_030949565.1). Lineage (GTDB taxonomy): Bacteria > Pseudomonadota > Gammaproteobacteria > Enterobacterales > Kangiellaceae. The sequence goes on along the minus strand of JAUZSK010000073.1, from coordinate 869 downwards.
ATGTCTCAGTGTGTTTGTTTTTTAGCTTATTTAAGGTGATCCGAAATGCTTCTACTGAGCTTTCAAGACGTTTAAGCAAGTTTGTTGTCATCAGTGCTTGGAGGCTTTTTTCTCGATCTGCTTGTCGAAGTTTACTTTTACCGCCAGACACTTCTGTATCATATAGTTCTTCATATTTTGCAATACGGCTAGGGAGTATGTAGCTAACAGGCGCATATATTGATAGCTTTAATAATGAAAGCTCTCTGAAAATATCATTAAATCCCATCACATCTTTTCGATTTGTCAGGGGGCTATGATATGAGATAGGTTTTCTGCGCTCTGGAAAGCTACCAATCTCTGTGGTGTCATAGAATGTTTGAATGTGTTTGCGTGAACGTGCAATGGTTACACTGTCGAGCAACTCGAAGAAATCAAAGTCTAATGCCTTTAATATAGCACCCGTTGTACGCTCTTCGGGTGGCAGTTTTGCCCATAGATTAAATGTAGCTTGTACTCTACGGAATATTTCATCAATGTCCTTGGTTGTTCGAAGCCTTTTGTTTAAATTTGCAGCATCGCCTTCATATGCTAGTGCAAGCTGGTTACGCAGATCCATAAAACGGTTGTTTACTGGCGTAGCGGAAAGCATCAAAACTTTTGTTTTTACGCCATCCCGAATAACCGAGTTCATGAGTTTTTGATAGCGGGTTTCTTTATCCTTAAATGCATCGTTATTGCGGAAATTATGAGATTCATCGATAACGACAAGATCATAATTTCCCCAATTTATTCTATCTAATGGTGTTCCAAATGATTCGCCACTAGTTCTTTGGAGATCAGTGTGACAAAGAACATCGTAATTAAAACGATCTTTAGAGGTAACTACT
>JAUZSK010000072.1:135000-170542 GCA_030949565.1 Enterobacterales bacterium | reverse complement strand
GATAATAATCAACTTGTTGTTATCGCGTGCCGTTATCATTACGATAAATGATTTAACCAAAAAAAGAAATTTAGTAGACAGGCAGCTTTTGACCTATCTCGCACACCGAGTTGGGTTGATCTCTTACAAAAAATCTTGAAATTTCTCGGTTTTATATGACACTGACCTGAGTCTTTGTAGGAACTTGTTGATAGAGTGGGTGCCTGATTCACCGTGACCGACTAGGCTCCATGATTGGCAGCTTTGATGAGCAGGGCAATCTGCTGCAACACCACCGTTATGATCCCTTCGGCATGCCGCGAGATGGACAATTAAGGGACAATTTCACCGACAGCCTGACCATTACCCCTTAACTTGTTTAATAATCTCTGGAAAATTGGCTTTAAACTCCGTGACTTGCACTTCTTTCATAATGTTTATTGCCTAATTAGCGGTTATTAAGAAATAAGTATACTTGTCAACTTGCAAACTTTTCAATCCCCGAACAATCATAGAAAATCGGGCTCGAAAGCCTTGTATGCTAGCTTTCAATAGGGGAGAAACCCTATAGCAGAGTCGTTTAAACGACGGTGGCAGCAATCCTAAATCGCTTAACGAACAAGCCGAGCCCTAATTAAAAAATCCTACTAACATCAAACAGTTATTTGATCAAATATCCTCAATCCTCTATGCTATGAGCTATTACATGGGCTATTTACATTGATAGTAGATCACCCTTTTATTTGGCTACAGCTATTAAAACAGTGACATAAGCAACGCAGTAAGGAGAGATTGATGCAATCTATTGCTCAAGACAGTTACCAAGCGGCTTTTCTAATGCTTATTGGCATGGGATTTGTATTTCTATTCTTAACCCTGCTTATAGTTACAATTCACTATGTAATTCGTCCGCTAGGGGCCACTCAAAAGTCCGAAATGTCTACAGCAAAACAAACTGATGAAATGGTTACAACGCAGGTTTCGGCGCCAGTAGTTGCCGCCATCAGCGGCGCTATTAGGCGTTACGAACAGCAGCATTTAAGCAATACCTAGGCTAAATAATTTCAAACAATCAATCTTTAACGAGCTTGTAATAGGGTTAAAAATTATGAAAAAGACGCCAAATAATTGTTCGCCGCTCGGGATCACTGAGCTGGTTTTACGCGATGCTCATCAGTCCTTGTTTGCCACACGCTTGCGGATCGAAGACATGCTACCAATTGCACCCATTTTGGATGAGGTGGGGTTTTGGTCGATCGAGTCATGGGGTGGTGCCACTTTTGATTCCTGTATTCGCTACCTTGGTGAAGATCCGTGGCAACGGATTCGATTGCTTAAAAAAGCCATGCCAAAGACCAAGCAGCAGATGCTGTTTCGGGGACAGAATATTCTAGGCTATCGGCACTATGCGGACGATTTGGTGGAAAAATTTGTTGAGCGCGCTTTCGCCAATGGGGTTGAGGTGTTTCGTATTTTTGATGCCATGAATGATGTGCGTAATATGCAAACCGCCATTGCTTCGGCGGTAAAAGTCGGTGCACACGCTCAGGCGACGCTGAGCTACACCGTGAGTCCGGTGCACAATCTGCAACTTTGGCTAGATATGGCAAAAAAACTTGAAGATCTAGGGGCACATTCGCTTTGCATCAAAGATATGGCGGGGCTATTAAAACCCTATGTAGCACAGGAGTTGGTCGAAGCTTTAAAACAACAGGTGGATTTACCGATAGCCTTGCACTGTCATGCGACCACGGGACTGAGTATGGCAACTCAAATTAAGGCGATCGATGCGGGCATTGATGTGGTGGATACGGCTATTTCCTCCATGAGTATGACCTATGGCCATTCACCCACTGAGTCGGTGATTGCCATGATGCAAAACACCCCTCGTGATACGGGGCTAGATTTGGGTAAATTGATCGAGGTCGCAACCTATTTTAGAAAGGTAAGACTAAAATATGCCCAGTTTGAGGGCAGTCTTAAGGGTGTCGATGCGCGGATCTTAACTGCACAAGTACCGGGCGGCATGTTGACCAATATGGAAAATCAACTGAAAGAGCAGGGGGCCGCCGATAAACTCGATGAGGTGCTACAAGAGATCCCTAAAGTCAGAAAAGACCTTGGGTATATTCCATTAGTGACTCCCACATCTCAGATTGTCGGTACTCAAGCAGTGCTTAATGTGCTCACGGGAGAAAGATACAAAAGTATCACTAAAGAAACCGCTGGCGTGTTAAAAAGGTCAATATGGTTTAACCGCGGCGCCAGTCGATCAAAAATTACAGGCAAAAGTGTTAGCGGGAGAACAAGCCATTACTTATCGCCCTGCCGATAAAATTGATCCAGAGGTTGAAAATTTAACCAAGGAGCTGAAAACTCTCGCCAAAGACAAATCAATTAAACTGGCTGATGCGGTGATAGATGATGTTTTAACCTACGCACTATTTCCACAAATTGGGCTAAAGTTTTTACAAAACCGAGATAATCCAGAGGCCTTTGAAGCCATACCATCTATTGCAGAATTATCTGACACATCGGTTACTAGTCAGGCAGCCGAAATCACTGAAACGGCTAATTACCAAGTGGTGGTGGATGGTCAGGCTTATGAAGTGACGGTGGGGCCTAGTGGCCGTGTTCAAAGCATTGAAGAAAATATTTATTCAAGCGCTAAACCGCCGGCTGATCCAGCTAACAATAACACCAAACCCTTGGCAGCGCCGTTGGCGGGCAACATCTTTAAACTCAAGGTGGGTGTAGGCGATGCGATTAGGGAAGGCGATCTGGTGATTATTTTAGAAGCGATGAAGATGGAAACCGAAATTCGTGCTCATTGTGACGGGCAAATTAGCCAGATCCTGATTAAAGAAGGTGACGCTGTGACAGTGGGACAAATACTTCTGCAAATTCAAGGTTAAACGTTGAAATAAAATGCAAGATCAAATTATCGCAAATTTAGTTACCCTATGGAAGTCAACCGGATTATATAATTTTACCGGAGGTCAATTGATCATGATGCTAGTGGGTGGGGGACTCATTTACCTCGCTATCGTGAAGAAATTTGAGCCGCTACTGCTGTTACCCATTGGTATGGGGGCAATACTAACCAATATCCCTTTGGCAGGTTTTGACCAAGAAGGCGGTTTGCTCTATCTGGTTTACCATGCTGGCATTGATACCGGTGTATTTCCTTTGATTATTTTCATGGGGGTCGGTGCTTTAACGGACTTTGGCGCTTTAATTGCCAATCCAAGAATGCTTTTACTCGGTGCTGCCGCTCAGTTTGGTATTTTCGCCACCTTGTTTGGCGCGATTGCCCTTAATTTTGTTCCGGGTATTGAATTTAGCCTCAAAGATGCTTCTGCTATTGCCATTATCGGTGGCGCGGATGGTCCTACTGCGATTTTCCTTGCATCACGGTTAGCGCCCGATCTATTAGGCGCCATCGCCGTTGCAGCCTATTCCTATATGGCTTTAGTGCCGATTATTCAACCACCGATAATGCGTGCTCTAACGACTGAAGCGGAACGAAAAATTGAAATGAAGCAGCTACGCCAGGTCTCTCAGTTAGAAAAAATTCTGTTTCCGCTGGCGGTGTTATTGTTGACGATTTTATTTTTGCCGACTGCCACACCGCTAGTGGGTATGTTCTGCTTCGGTAATATTATGCGGGAGTCTGGCGTTGTTGAAAGGTTAAGTTCAACCGCTCAAAATGAATTGATCAATATAGTCACTATTTTCCTTGGTTTAGGCGTTGGCTCTAAGTTGAGCGCTGACAAATTTCTTAATATAGAAACGCTTGGGATTTTAGCCCTTGGCGCGATTGCTTTTTCGATCGGTACAGCCAGTGGTCTGTTAATGGCTAAATTAATGAATCGTTTTTCTAAAGAGCCAATCAATCCATTGATTGGTGCTGCTGGTGTATCGGCAGTGCCAATGGCCGCTCGAGTGGCCAACAAACTAGGGCTTGAAGCGAATCCACATAATTTTTTATTGATGCATGCGATGGGACCAAACGTCGCTGGCGTTTTGGGATCAGCTGTAGCTGCCGGCGTTTTATTAGCCTTGGTTGGTTAACATCGCTGGCGCATTTTAAGACCAATAGAGCATTTGGTTATAAGTTAAAATTAGTGTTAGATTTATTCGAATATTCATGTTTAAATGCAAACATCAAACGACAAGAGATTTTTATGAAAAATAACGTATCACGCATAAACCGCCATGATCGCCGCCGCCGCGAGGTTGCTTGCTGGGTGGAATAGCGTGTTGTTTAGAAAAAATTAAACGTTATTTTATAAACCCGGCTAAAGCCGGGTTTTTTGTTTTTGAAGTGATTACTAACAAGGTTTATTATTATATAAGCTATTGAATTAATTAAATATTAGCAATAGTAATAAAACGAGCGTTCGTTTTATTTTTTTGAGCTGGAAAGCACCCTCACCCTAGCCCTCTCCCTGAAGGCGAGGGGATTAAAAGGTGAAACGGATGCTGAAACTGGACAGTCAGAAAATAGGCTTTATGGGGTGTGAAACTAGACAGTCAGAAAGTTACTCTCTTTTTTGAGCTGGAAAGCACCCTCACCCTAACCCTCTCCCTGAGGGAGAGGGGATTAAAAGGTGAAACGGATGCTGAAACTAGACAGTCAGAAAAGCTGAGAAGGTGAAACTAGACAGTCAGAAAAGGTGAGGGAGATTGAAGCAGCAAAGGATTGTGATGTGCAGTAAATAATTGAAACAAGATAAAGGCTGAATATGAAAGATTTTTTAACCACACAGAATTGGAGTCAAAGCTCGTTACAAGGTCTAATTGATCAGGCCAATGAGTTTAAACTGGGATTAGACAGTGATGCGCTTAAGGGTAAATCCGTGGGCTTATTGTTTTTTAATCCCTCTTTGCGTACTCGAACCTCTTTTGAGCTAGGTACTTGGCAGTTAGGTGGCCATGCGGTGGTGTTGGAACCCGGCAAAGCGGCTTGGCCGATTGAATTTGAAGCTGGCAGCCGAATGGATGGTGATACCGAGGAACATATTATTGAGGTGGCACAAGTGCTATCACGCTATTGTGATCTTATTTGTGTTAGAGCGTTTCCTAAATTTGAAGATTGGCAGGTGGATCGGCAGGATAAAGTGATCAAAGCCTTTGCCAAATACGCAAGTGTACCGGTGATTAATATGGAAACCATTAGCCATCCTTGTCAAGAGCTAGCGCATATGCAAGCTATTCAGTCTTTAATAGGCAAACCACAAAACAAAAAATATCTGCTTAGCTGGACTTATCATCCGAAGCCTTTAAACACTGCGGTGGCTAATTCCTCTTTATTAATTTCCACCAAATTTGGTATGGATGTGACTTTACTATGTCCGACAAAGGACTACATTTTAGATAAACGATATATTGAAGCAGCAGAAAAACAAGCTGAACAAAATGGCGGAAGCTTTCAGATTAGTCATGATATTGAAAGCGCTTACGCGGATGCCGATATTGTTTATGCTAAAAGTTGGGGTGCTCTGCCTTATTTTGGTCGCTGGGAAGAGGAAAGAGCGATCCGTGATGAGTATCAGCATTTTATTGTCGATCAGAAAAAAATGGCGCTCACTAATGGCGGACAATTTTCCCACTGTTTGCCGCTGAGACGTAATATCAAAGCCACTGATGAGGTGATGGATAGCGATTATTGTTTCGCCATCGAAGAAGCGGAAAATCGAATTCACGTGCAAAAGGCTATCATGAGTCTTTTGATTAAAAATACTGAGCAAAATGCTAGTTAAAATACAAATAACTAATCGCTTAAAATAACGAGAGTAATCTAATGAGCAAAGAAAGTAACCCAACCATTGTCTTAGCATTTTCTGGTGGTCTAGATACCAGTTTTTGTGTTCCCTATTTGATAGACCAAGGCTATCGCGTGGTCACTATTTTTGTTGATTCCGGTGGTGTTTCTGAATCGGAAAAGCAAGCCATTGAGCAACGAGCTTTATCCTTAGGTGCCAGTGAACATCGTGAAGCGAGTATCGCGGATGCATTGTGGAATGATGTCATCACGCCGCTTATTTGGGGCGGTCATTGGTATCAAAATCAATATCCCTTGTTGTGTTCGGATCGCTATTTAATTGTTGCGGCTTGTTTAAAGCTTTGTGATGAATTAAATACCAATCTTTTCGCTCACGGTTGTACGGGCATGGGCAATGATCAAGTTCGTTTTGATTTAGCAGTTCAATGTTTGGGTGATTATAAAGTCATCACACCAATTCGAGAAATTCAAAAGCTCACTAGTGAAGTCAGAGAGTATGAGAAGCAATATCTATTAGACAAGGGTTATTCTGTTTCAGACAAGGTTTCAACCTATTCGGTGAATGAAAATCTTTTAGGCGCTACGATTTCTGGTTCCGAAATTGATCAATGGAAGAAGCCTTCCGATGAAAGTTATTTAATGATCCCCGCTCAGGTGGATTCCAATAAATCGAGTCAACTGATTCGTTTTAAGTTTGAGCAGGGAACTTTAGTGGCATTCAATGGTAAGAAACTAGACAAAGATTATACAGGCGAGCAAGTGATGCAGCAGCTTAATCAATTGGTCGGCTCCTATGGAGTTGGCCGCGGCCTTTATACCGGAGACACCAGTATCGGCCTAAAAGGACGCATTGCCTTTGAGGCACCTGCGCTGGTTGCACTAAAAGAAGCTCATGTGGCATTGGAGCAATCGGTATTATCCAAGGCACAAAATCGTTTTAAAGCCAGCATTGCCGAAAAATGGACTGAGCTGGTGTATGAAGGTTTTTACTATGAACCTCTTAAGTATGATCTGGAAGCCTTTTTGGAATCATCTCAAACACAAGTGACTGGTGAAGTAACTTTAGAATTAAAAGTCGGTCAGATTACGGCAGTGGAGATTAATTCGGATAATATTTTACTCGATACCGGAGCGGTTTATGCCCAATCAGCCAGTTGGACCATTGACGAGGCGGTGGGATTTATTAAACTGTTTGGAAAATCTACGGTAATGGCATCGTCAAAGCAACGATCGCAAGGAAAATAAAAAGATTATGGATACTAATCCAATATTTAAACATTTAAAACAGCTGGTGGCTTTTGATACTCAAAATCCGCCTAGAGAGTTTCATGCATGCAGTCCGATTATTGAATATCTTAAAGCTAATCTAACGGGCTTTCACTTTGATATAATTGATGCCGGTGATGGTTGTCTGGCTTTGTTGGCGGTACGCGGCCAGCCGGATATTTTATTTAATTTTCATATTGATACGGTGCCCGTTGCCAAAGGCTGGAGCAGTGATCCCTTTGAATTAATTGAGCAGGGTGATCGCTTGGTTGGATTAGGCGCTTGTGATATCAAAGGCGCTTCGGCTTGTATGCTGGTAGCAGCCAATCAAACGCAAGGAGACCTGGCTTTACTCTTTTCAACCGATGAAGAAGCTGGCACTAGCCTCGCCGTGAAAGCCTTTCTAAAAACCTGTCACGGCTTTAAAAAAGTCATCGTATCCGAGCCGACCAAAGCTGCGGCGGTAGTTGCTCATCGTGGTATTCAAACTGCGGTGGCCTATTTTAACGGAATTTCGGGTCATGCATCTGAAGCCAGAGCGTTAAAAGATAATGCGATTCATAAAGCGGGCCATTGGATTGCAAAGGTAACTGAGTGGATTGAACAACAATCCGATCAGGTGGAAAATCTGAGCGGTGTCCCTTTTAATATTGGCACTATAGAAGGTGGCATTAAAGCTAATATGATCGCTTCAGACTGCCAGACTAAATTTGGTTTTAGACCCTTGCCTGGGCAAAGTTCGAGCCTGCTATTAGAGTTATTTTCCGACTTAGCAGGTGGCGCTAAAATTGAAGCCGGATTTTTTGGTCCGAGCTTACCGGCCGCTAACCAAGATTTTCAAAGCGCGATGCAAACTGCTAAAGACTTTGCATTAAACTGTGGCTTACCTTTGGGACCTGCGGTGAACTTTTGGACTGAAGCCAGTTTATTTTCTGAAGCTGGGCTAACGGCTTTGGTTTATGGTCCCGGTGATATTGCGCAGGCACACACCGCTAACGAGTGGGTTGCTATTGAACAACTAGAGCAAGTACTGAATAACTATATAACAATTATCGAGAATCAAGATGCATAATCCACAATCATCCGATACCAAAGTCAAAGAAACCATTGTTCAACTGCTGTCGAACTTGGCCAACCCTAAAGAATTCAATCAATATATGACGCGCTTTGTTGAAGCGGGACAGACTCGCTTTGCGGTGATTAAAGTAGGCGGTAGCGTTCTACAAAATGATTTAGAAAACCTTTGTTCTTCCTTAGCTTTTTTAGAAAGGATCGGCCTTTTTCCAATTGTAATCCACGGCGCAGGACCACAGCTTAATGAAAACTTACAAAAACAAGGCATTGAAAGTGAGTTTATTGACGGTCAACGAGTCACTAGTCAGGCGGTTTTGGGCATTGCTAAAAAAACCTTTGTCGAACAAAATTTAATTTTAGCCAATCGACTGCAAGCCATGGGCGTAAAAACCGCATCGCTTACTTCGGGCGTGTTTTTTGCCGAACCGAGTGAACAAAAAGAGCTGGGCTTTGTGGGCGATGTTACACGGATTGATTTGGAGCCGATTGATATAGCTATTAAAGCTGGGGCTATACCTATACTCTCTTCTTTTTCTGAAACCGAAAGTGGTCAAGGGCTTAATATTAATGCAGACGTGGCGACTAACCAATTAGCCATTGGACTTAATCCCTATAAAATCATATTTCTGACTGGGACTGGCGGTTTACTAAATAAAAAAGGTGACATTATTTCATCGGTCAATTTAATTACCGATTATGATCGTTTAATGCAGGAAGACTGGCTAAACGGAGGTATGAAATTAAAAATTCAGCAGGTGGCTGAAATTTTAAGTCAATTGCCTTCGACCTCTTCTGTATCTATAACCAAGCCATCGCATTTAGCCAAAGAATTATTTACCCATAAAGGATCGGGAACCTTGATCCGAAAAGGTGAATCGATTATGACTCATGATTCGGTAGAAACTATTAAAAAAGACAAACTACAGCTATTAATTGAAAAAAGTTTTAATAAAAAACTGGCTGATGACTACTTTGAAACCACAGAAATTCATCGCGCCTATATTACCTACTGTTATCGAGCTGCGGCAGTCGTGACTTTAAAAAATGGCATCCCTTATCTAGACAAATTTGTGGTGGCAGATGAGGCCAAGGGTGAAGGTTTAGGCAAAGTGTTATGGCAGAAAATTAAAAGTGAACACAGCCAACTTCATTGGCGGGCCAAAGCCAACAATCCTATTAATGGCTTTTATTTTAGTCATTGTGAAGGCTGTATTAAAGATCCTGAATGGAATATTTTTTGGTATGGTATGGATGATTTTGAACAGGTTAAACAATCCGCTGAACAGGCTAAACATCATCCTGTCACGTTAACTCAATAGGTGACAGGCTTGAATCAACCACTCAGTATTGGAATCGTTGGAGTTAGAGGCTATGTCGGACGCGAACTACTGGCGCTTTTAGCTAATAGAAGCGATCTTAAAGTCGTTTGGGTCAGCTCACGTCAACTAAAGGGGCAGACGTTTGAGAGTCTGTTGCAAAATGACTCTGACTACGCAGCGGAATTTATTGCTCCATCATTAGCCGAGCAACATTATTTTCAGACCGCTTTAATTGATGAGTTATCGCCACAGCAGGTTGCCAGTAAACAGACAGATATTGTGATTCTAGCGCTACCTAATGGTTTAGCGGCGGACTATGTGAGTGCTATTGAAAAATCGACAGAGACTGCCAGCGCCAACACTCGACTGATTATTGATCTTTCAGCCGATTATCGGTTTGATGATCACTGGAGCTATCTGCTACCTGAACTTGCTGATCCCGCTTTCATTAAAAATTTACAAAGCCGTTCAACCATGCTCATTAGTAATCCGGGTTGTTATGCGACAGCCATGCAACTCGCGATCGCGCCAATTAAAGAGCAAATAAAAGGTACGGTCCATTGCTTTGGGATTTCTGGTTTTAGCGGCGCGGGAACAAATCCCTCGGACAATAATAATCCCGATAAATTAAAAAACAATATTCGTCCTTACGCATTAGTAGAGCATCTGCATGAGAAAGAAGTGGCGCATCAATTACAAACCGCTATTCGTTTTAGCCCTCATGTCGCCAGTTTTTTTCGCGGGATTAATATGACTCTACAGGTAGAATTAAAGCAAGCCTGGACATTGCAGAAATGTGTTGAATATTATGCGGAATTCTATCAAACCAGTCCACAGATTAAAGTCACCGAGTCAATACCCAATGTGACGCAAGTAGTGCATCAAATGAGTGCACTGGTCGGCGGATTTAGTTTGGACGCTTCGGGTACTCGACTGAGTCTAGTCTGTTGCTTAGATAATTTATTAAAGGGAGCTGCTAGTCAGGCATTGCAAAATATTTGTTTAGCCATGCAAATTCCCTTCGACCAAGCGTAACATTAAGAAAAAAATCAAGAGGAAAATTAAAATGACTCAACCACTTTGGCAAAAATCAACCACCAGTATTAATGAAAGCATGATGCAATATATGGCGGGTGAAGATGTGATTTTGGACCGCGAGTTGATCCTTTATGATATTCAAGCCAGCATTGCCCATGTGATGGGGTTAGCCTCAATATCACTATTAACGCAACCTGAAAGCCAGCAATTGATTGAGCAATTAAAGGCTTTGGCAAAGGCCATAAAAACTGGTGATTTTGTTCTTGACAATCGCTTTGAGGATTGTCATTCAGCGATTGAATATTGGTTGATTGACAAGCTCGGCGAGCTAGGCAAAAAGGTTCATACCGGGCGATCTCGTAATGACCAAATACTAGTGGCGACGCGTTTATATCTTAAAGACGCGTTGCAGCAGGTGATCGCTTTAACCCGAAATAGCGCTGAATCTTGTTTGCAAAAAGCCAAGCAGGGCGAGGCAATCGCGATGCCGGGCTACACTCATTTACAACAAGCGGTCCCTTCATCGGTGGGGATGTGGTTTGCGGGTTTTGCTGAATCCATGATCGATAATTTAATTTCTCTTAAAGCAGCTCTGCAACTGGTGGATGCCAATCCATTAGGAACGGCTGCTGGCTATGGCGTCAACCTACCACTTGACCGAGAGCTAACGCGCCAAAAACTGGATTTTGAGCGTTTACAAATTAATCCGATTTACGCCCAAAATAGCCGTGGTAAATTTGAAATTGCAACGCTAAATGCGATGTCTTTGGCGATGTTAGATATTCGCCGCTATTGCTGGGATATTTCTATTTTTACAACACAAGAATTTGCCATGGTTAAACTTCCAGCCGAAATGATGACCGGTAGCTCCATTATGCCCAATAAGAATAATCCCGATCTAGTGGAATTGATGCGCGCCAGTTATTCGGTGGTGCAGTCTTCGATTGTAGAATTACAATCGCTTTTGTCATTACCATCGGGCTATCAACGGGATCTGCAACTGAGCAAGCCTGCTATGCTAAGAGGAATCAAAAAAGTGTTAGATACCTTTGCTTTGTTTCCAGCCTTGATAGAAGGCACTGATTTTATAGCGGAAGCCTGCGCAGCAAAAATGAGTGCACCAATGTACGCCACAGATCTTGCCATTGAGCTGAGCGCCCAGGGTGTTCCTTTTAGAACTGCCTATCAACAAGTCGCCAATAGTTATGATGAGCTAGAGCAGAGAAAACCGGATGACAGCTTAAAGGCGAGAGTTTCTCCCGGTGGTTGTGCTAATTTAATGCTGCACGAATTGGAACAAAGACTGATGGATTTGTCTTAACGCCTCATGCGTTTTTCTTTCGCGTAATATTTTAAGGATTTCCTTCAGAACCGGACTCTTCAAAATCTAAACCGGCCTTAGGATTGTTGTAGGTTTCAATGCAAAGATCTTTTTCTCGATTGGCCACGATAACGGATACGGTTGCATCACCTGTAACATTAACCACAGTTCTTAACATATCGAGTAGCCTGTCGATACCTAATAGCATCGCAATGGCCTCTGTTGGTAGATTAACCTGGGTTAAAACCATTGTTAGCGTAAGTAGTCCGACACTGGGCACCGCTGCTGTACCTATGGAGGCTAATGTTGCCATCAGTATAATAGTAATATACTGGGTCATATTTAAATCAATGCCCGAAATCTGAGCAATGAAAACGGTGGCGGCACCTTGCATGATAGCCGTACCATCCATATTGATAGTCGCACCCATTGGCAGTGTAAATGAGGCAGTGGTTTTTCCAATCCCCAGTCTTTTTTCGGGCAACTTCCATGGTAACAGGAAGGGTTGCGGCGCTTGACGCGGTTGAAAAAGCGAGTAGCATCGCCGGACGCATTTTAATCATTAATTTAAGAGGGTTGAGGCCAGTAAAAAAAGACTAATAGCGAAGTATAGGTCACTGAAAAATGGACCAATAAAGCTAAAATAACGATGGCGAAGTAAGATGCAAGATTGATGATGGCATCTAGACCGGTATTATAGATGACTAATGACATGATACCAAAAACACCGTAGGGTGCGATATGCATAATGATAGTCACTAGTTTTAAGATGACATGGTTCATCGCCTCAAAAAAGTTAGCGATAGCTTTACCCTGTTCACCGGCTCTAGAGATTGCGATACCGAATAAAATAGCGAATACGATCACTTGCAACATATTTCCGCTGGCCATGGCTTGAACTGGATTATTGGGCACCAATGCACTGAGAATTTCCACTAAAGAAGGTGCATTGTTACTCTGAAATACCGCCTGTGATACTTCTTTGCCGACACCCACTTCAAAAAAACTGGCCAACATTAATGCCAAAGTGATTGCCACTGTGGTGGTAAAGATATAGAGGCTAATACTCGCTCCTGCCAGTGAGCCCAGTTTTTTAGGGTCAGTTAAAGAGCAGGTACCACAAATAAGCGATACAAAGACCAGTGGAACGACAACCATTTTTAAGGCATTCATAAACAGCTGTTTAATAACTGTAAATCCGACCACTATATAGGTATCAATGAAGTGAGCTATGCTACTGTTTATACTGGCTAAAAAGACTAAAATCAAACCAAAAATTAGTCCAGCAAAAAGCCCGGCAAAAATCTGGCTACTCAAGCTCATTTGACGAAAGGCTTTAAACATAGATAGCTCCAATTGGCGGTGAGAGAGGTAATAACCACCAGATTACCAGTTTATCCCCCACTAGGACAACAAGTATTTAGTGCCTAGTCTTAGGTTTTATACCCAAAGGAAAAAGCTTGCGATCAGTCGCCAAGCCGTTATACTCGATAACGGTCTGAACCGATGTGTGAGATTCAAGCAAAATCCGCCTGTTGGAAACAGAATTTCGAATCACTTGAATACCGATTTGAAACCCTTTTTAGAGAATAACCTGTCAATGATAAATATTCTCATTTATAACTATAATTGGTCGAATATAATAAAAATGTAAAAGCGGAGAAATCTATGAATTTATCGGTAAAAATTCTTGTATCCATGTTAATCGCTGCGGTGGTTGGCGTTTTTATGAACAAGTTTCTGTTAGATAATGAATTTGTGAAAAGTTTCATCTTAGGCAATGGGGGCTTTTTTGATGTGGGTGGAACCATGTTTATCAAAGCCTTAAAAATGCTAGTGGTGCCCTTGGTTTTTTGTTCCTTAATTGGTGGTATCGCCAGTATGGATGATATGAAAACTTTGGGTCGAACCGGCGGTAAAGCTTTCGCCTTGTTTATGTTAACGACAGTTATAGCAATCGCTTTTGCTTTGACCGTTGCAACTAGTTTAGGTATCGGAGAAGGATTTGACATCGATTCAGCCAACCGAGCAGCTGTTACAGTAAAAGATGCACCCAGTTTTGGTCAGGTGATTACCAATATTATTCCAGACAATATTTTAGGTGAAATGGCGAAGGGTAATATGCTCGCGGTTATCTTTATTAGTATTGTGTTTGGAATTTCTATTGCACATTCAGGTAAAGAAGGTGAGAGAACGGCAAAATTTATCGCCGACTTTAATGAAGTGATTATGAGTTTGGTTAATATTGTGATGAATGTTGCACCCTACGGTGTCTTTTGTTTAATGGCTAAAACCTTTGCCGAGCAAGGGTTGGAAGTATTCTTGCCGATACTGGGCTACTTCTTTACCGTGGCAGGTGTGTTGGTGATGCATTATGTCGGAACTTTTAGTGGTATTTTCTTTATGGCGAGACTTAATCCGCTGACATTCTTAAAGAAGATGAGAAGCACGGTTCTATTCGCTTTTAGTACGGCCAGTTCAAATGCCACTATTCCGATTACCATGCGTACCGCGGAGGAAAGATTAGGTGTTGATAACTCAATAGCTTCTTTTGTTATCCCACTAGGGGCGACGATCAATATGAATGGAACCGCCATTATGCAGGGTGTAGCAACGGTATTTGTGGCTAATGCTTATGGCATTGAACTCACTTTTATCGATTATTTAACGGTGATCGGTATGTCGGTATTAGCATCAATCGGTACTGCTGGTGTTCCTGGGGTTGGTTTAATCATGTTAGCAATGGTCTTTGCGCAGGTTAATTTACCGGTAGAAGGTATTGCCTTAATTATCGGAGTGGATAGATTACTCGATATGATGCGTACAGCGGTAAATGTCACGGGCGATGCAGCGGTAACCGTGGTCGTCGCTAAGACCGAAAAGAAGCTGAATTTAGAGACCTACAATGACCCTGAAGCTGGAATATTTGATGCGATTGACGTGAATAGTCATGAACATGATTTAGGGCACAAGGCTTAGTATTTTTGTTCACTAAAGATTAAAATGCTGCAAAAAGTCCGAAAGGTGTGATGACCTATCGGACTTTTTTATTGGCTTAATATCAAACGCGAAATTATAGCTGAAAAGGATAAACCGAACCCAAATTGAGTATTTGTGTCAATTCATCCAGTGCTTGACGAGATTCCACCAATAACTGTGGATCGGCTAAATCTTGTTCAGTTAACGAGTCACGATAATGTTTATTGACCCATTGATTAAGTGTCTCAAACAGTGTTTCGTTCATGTATACCGCGCTATTGCTAGCTGCAATTTCGACCTCTGAAAGCACCACTCTTTGCCTTAAACAAGCGGGACCTCCGCCATTTTGCATACTTTGTTTCACATCATATATTTTGACCTGATTAATGGGGTTGTCAGCCGCTATTACTGAGTCTAAATAATCTTTAACCCGCTGATTTTCCTGACATTCAGCGGGAGCAATGATCGCCATTTTATTATCTGCTAAGGTCACAAGCTGGCTATTGAAAAGGTAGGTGTGGACCGCATCATCGATCGATACTTGCGATTCAGGGACTTGGATAAAATGCATTGGCTGATCGCCAAAGGCCTGTTGTAAGTCAGCTAACACTTTTGCTGTATCTAAGAATGCCTGTTGATGATAAAACAGGCAGTTTTGGTTACCTACTGCGATGACGTCATTATGAAAAACACCTGCGTCAATGACTGCCGGGTTTTGCTGCGCGTAAACCGTTCTTTGGTTGTCCAATTGATGCAGACGGGCAATGGCTTGTGAAGCTTCAAAGGTCTGCCGAGCCGGATATTTTTTTGGGAAGGGTTTGCTATTATCAAAAGCATATTTTCCAAATACAAAGAACTCGACACCTTTATCGCCATATTGCTGGCAAAAACGAGTGTGATTAGCGGCGCCTTCATCACCAAAATGATCTCCGAGTGGTAGGGCTTCATGGTGTGAGAAATGTTGATCGTCAGTAAAAATAGACGCCAAGACTCGAGAAGTGGTGGGCGCTTCAATGGAACGATGAAATTTGTTAGCGAGGTTGGCTGCCGTAAAATGGACTTTACCGTTAGCGGTATCGCTACTAGGCGATATGGTGCATGCATTGGCTGTCCACATACTCGACGCGGAACAGGTGGCTGAAAAAATAGCAGGGGCTTCACGCGAGGCCTTTCGGATGACATTTTCATCCGTTCCGGCAAACCCCAATTGTCGTAACACATGGAGGTCAGGGCGTTCTAAAGGGGGTAAAACGGCTTGCTTTAAACCTAAGTCGGCTAACGCCTTCATTTTAGCAAGGCCTTGCAATGCACCTTGTTTAGGGTTAGAGGCGAGTGCCGCATTTTTTAATGACGCAACATTACCTACCGATAAACCGGCATAATTGTGGGTTGGTCCAACGATGCCGTCAAAGTTGACTTCATAAGTGGTTATTTTTGGATCAGAGTGCATAGGAGGCTCCTTATTATTTAATAAGTCGTACCCTTACTTTGATAACTGGAATTAGAAATTCATGAAAACTAATACCACAGACTTAGCTTGAGGAGAGAAGGGAAGATCCTCAAGATAAGAACAGGTTAATTATTGAATAGTTTGAGCCAAATTTCAATCTGGAAAATACGAATTATTCAATAAAAATGGCTTTGTCGTCAATAAAGGATTAATCAAAGAGACGAAAATTGTGGAGTTTTTTTTCTTTTAGTCATCCAAAAGTGCTAGAACGAAGGGTAGAATATTGTTAACAATAACCGGTTGGGCAGTTTCATTGGGGTGTAACCCATCAGATTGAATCATTTCTGGTTTGGTTGCTACGTCAACCAGAAGAAAAGGTATAAAAGTGACAGGGTAATCCCTAGCCAGTGTGACATAGACCTGGTCAAAAGTTTTGGTATAGGTGCGACCATAATTAGGTGGTATATGTATTCCAGCAAGTAGGACCTTAATCTTTCGCTTCAGGCTTAGGGATATCATTGTAGCCAGATTCTTTTCTAGTTGAGCCAGGCTACTACCACGTAATCCGTCATTGGCGCCTAGTTGTAAAATAACTATATCAGGTTTGGACAAGCGCAATTCTTTGGCAAACCGGGCAAGTCCGCCAGTGGAAGTTTCTCCGCTGATACTTGCATTAACAATAGTCGCTGCTATCGTTTGATCCGATAAATGCCTTTGTAACAATCTCACCCAGCCCTTTTCAATAGGCATATTGTAAGCGGAGCTCAGACTATCACCAAACACCAAAATCCTTGTGTTTTTTGCTGAAATAGGTGAACTTAGTAGCACTAAAGCTAAAACTAAAACAAAGCTTTGCCAAATTGGCAGTCGCAGTAGCGGCATAAAATAGGACCTTATTTAATAAGACTCAGAATGAAGTTTGGATAAGGTTACGGTAACCCAGATTCCAGATCTGGGTCAAATGTTTTTGCTCAATGAATTAAATAACCTTGAGACGGAATAAAGCTATACCATCATCCTTGACGATGATATTAAACGAGTCAAAAAAGCGATTAAATTCAAACTATTAGCTATACTTGAAACAAGACCATGCAGGCTTATACTATTATTTGAGATAAAGAACCATCCTTGGTTTCTAAACCAATTAAACAAACAGTTAAATTTACTCAATCTGAGTTAATATTGATGATCTTGTCTTGGACTACTTTTGTCGGTCTAATACCCTTTGTTGTATTAAGAAGTTTTGCTCATGAATGGCCTCAAGTCATCTTCGATCTTCTGCTTGGACTACTATTTGCTTTAAACGGATTTTATTTAAAGGGGGTTTCACATTTTCCCTGGTCTTATCCCGGGCTGGTTGCCATATTTTTCGCTGTGAGACCTAACTTAGCGGCGTTATTCTGCGCCCTTTGTATTTTATTCTTAGGTACCTTCGTTTATCCGCTAATGGACACTTTTAGCTTTACGACTTAGCTAGTTAGCCTTTTCTTTACCTGTCTTTTTGTCTATGTTTTTGCTAATTTAACCGCTCGCCAAAAAAATGAATTAATTAAACTCGCTCGACGAGACGCCTTAACAGGTTTGAGAAATCGTAGAGTATTTGACTACAAGTTAGAAGAGTTTATTGGCGGAGCAAGAGAAGAATATAGCGCCTGTTTAATCGTCTTTGATATAGACCATTTTAAAAAGATTAATGACCAATTTGGTCACCAGGTCGGTGATCAGCTACTCAAGGAGCTAGGGATTGCCGTCAATAGTCGAATAAGGAAATCGGATAGACTCTATAGAATTGGCGGAGAAGAGTTTGCAATTATTTTGACTCGATCAACCATTGAAAAAGCAATTAAAGTCGCAGAGGATGTTAGAGAACTGGTACAACGAACGCAGTTGGTCAAGGAACGTTTAGTGACAATCTCCTTAGGAGTCGCGAGTTATCAGGAACAAGAGTCTAAACTTAACTGGTTTGAACGATGTGATAACGCGCTCTATCTCGCTAAACGAGAAGGGCGAAATCAAGTAAAAGTGGCACTGATACCACAGGCTTCCGAGCAATAGTTTTAAACGCTGTTTGCCATTAATAACCCTGTATAGCCAAGATTTCCAAGAAATCCCCTAGCTATATTTTTCCAATACCTTTAGTATCCTACCTGCTATTTCGTTTAACTCCCACAATGTTAATATACTAAAGAGTGATTCATGATTTGCACCAGACATCTCACCAAACGAGTAAAAACATCTGACACCAACTTAACTCTTCTCGATAATATTAATCTTGAGTTGGCCGAAGGACAAAGTTTAGCCATTGTTGGAGAATCAGGTTCAGGAAAAACCACCTTGTTGGGATTGTTGGCCAGCCTCGATCATCCTACAGAAGGTGATGTGATATTTGATAATCAGTCTCTTTTTGAATTAAGCGAAGAGCAGCGAGCTGAGTTTCGAAAACAAAATTTGGGTTTTGTTTTCCAAAATTTTCAGTTACTTGAGGGCTTGACTGCGTTAGAGAATGTTATGTTACCTTTAGAGCTTAAAGGTGATCGAAAAGCTAAAGAAAAAGCAATCAACATGCTGGATAAAGTCGGATTAAGCGCAAGACTTAATCATTTTAGTAACCAATTATCCGGTGGCGAACAACAAAGGGTGGCGATTGCCAGAGCTTATGTCACAGAGCCGAAACTGATGCTTGCGGACGAACCCACTGGCAACCTAGATACGGTGACAGGACAGAAAATTATTGACCTTATTTTCGCTATCAATAAAGAGCAAAATACCACCATGCTACTAGTCACACATGACCATCGTTTAGCAACACTTTGCGACCAACAAATACGACTTAGTGCGGGTAAAATCATTGAAAACAACTAAACCTATGATTGAGTTAAATCTTATTGTTAGCGAAGAAAATTGCCGATGAATAAAACCTTGTCCTTGTGGCGCTTTGCGCTTAATTTATTTGGCCGAGATTTTACTCGCGGAAGTTTGTTAAATTTGGTTTTAGCTATCCATTTGTCGATGCTGTCGGCAAGTGTTATCTATCTTATTCTTGACCGTTTAGACGCCGCTAATAGCCAGCAAGTTGCCGAAGTGCTTGGAGCCGATTTAGTCATTACTTCGCCTCATAGCATTGCAGAAGAGTGGCAAGAACAATCACAAAAACTCTCATTAACCATGGCTAAAGTGGTTGAATTTCCAAGCGTATTAGTGGTTGCGGAAAAATTACAGTTGGCTTCGGTCAAAGCGATATCAGCCAATTATCCGCTGAAAGGTCAAATACTGATTGAGCCGCCATCGATGAAAGACAAGCAGCAAGCTTTAAGGCCAATAAAGCTTAATCATTTAACGAGCGGCAGAATTTGGCTGGAGCCTCGATTAGCAACGTTGCTGGAGGTTAACGGCGAGCTGTCTATCGAGCTTGGCTATGCCGATTTACAGTTTGAAGGGATCATAAAAAACCAACCCAATCAAAATTCTAGCCTATTTAATATTGCTCCGTCTGCGATTATTCTGGGAAAAGATTTGGCTAAAACAAAAATATTGCAGCCAGGAAGCCGAGTGACCTATCGTTATCTTTTTGTAGGCAGTAAAAGTGATATTAAATCTTATCGCCAATGGATTCATCAACGTTTGGATTCCAGTCAACGGTTGGTTAGTCTTTACGATCAGTCGCGTGCATTAGGTAGCAGTATCGATAAAAGCAGAAAGTACATTAATTTGACCAGTATTCTAACCCTTTTATTATTATCGGTTGCTATTGCCATGTCCGTGAATCGTTATACCCAAAAACAGTTTGATATGAGCGCTTTGATGCGCTGTTTTGGACTCAATTCAAATCAAGTTTTAAAAATATTTATATGGGTTCTCTTTTTTGTCGCTTTGTTGGCGATTGTATCAGGTGGTTTGCTGGGATATTTATTTCAATATCTATTGTTAGTCTATTATGCGGATCTATTTCCTAGCAGTATTGGTGTTGCAGATTGGACAGTCATGGCTATTCCTGCTTTGAGTAGTTTTATTCTTTTATATGGGTTTTCTCTGCCAGCACTGATGCGCTTAAAAAAAGTGTCACCGATGCGAGTTTTAAGGAGACAGCTAGAGCCTCTTAAAATTTCTGGCGGTTTAATCTATTTAGTAGCCGTAACCACCTTAGCGCTTATATTATATTTACAGATAGGCGACCTTAAATTAGTTGCAATTGTTTCAGCGGTTATTTTAATAATGCTCATACTCTTAGCCTTGGTTTCTACAATTCTCTTGTCTCGTTTAAGACGCTGGAGCTTTACTGGCCAAGCAGCGATTAACTTTAGTCTAAAACAACTATATGCTAATAGAAGTGTGACATTGATCCGTATCTTAGCATTTGCTAGTAGCCTTTTTGTTATGGCTCTTATTTTTATTATTAAAACAGAACTTATTACTAAGTGGCAGCAGAGTTTGTCGCCGGATGCGCCGAATCATTTTATGGTCAATATTTCCGCTGAACAAAAAATACCGCTTGAACAATTGTTAACCAAGAAAAGTGTTTTAGCCACTGAAACCTATCCAATGGTGCGAGGCCGATTAGTTCAGATTAATCAGCAACCGATTAAACAAGTGCTAAGCAAAGACGCGCTGAGTCATAATTCGCTTCGTCGGGAGTTAAACATCACTTGGACCAATCACCTACCAAAAGGAAATAGGATTGAGCGAGGTCAGTGGGGTTGGACTGTAGGCTCTCAAAATGCTCAAATTTCAGTTGATGCTAAAATGGCCAAACGTCTTGGAATTAACATTGATGATCAGTTAACTTTTAGCATTGGTGGTCAACAATGGACGGCAACAATTGTTAATATTCGAAGCATTGATTGGCAAACATTAACCCCCAATTTTTACATTATCGCAAATCCTAACTCACTCGATGCTTTTTCACCCACCTATATCAAAGCGTTTCGCTTGAACCCTGCTAAAAAAGGTTTAGTAAAACAGCTAACCAAGGATTATCCCAATGCCATTATTATTGAATTGGATAAGGTGTTTGAACAGATTAAAGCTATCATAAGCAAAGCGAGTCAAGCCATTGAAATGATCATGGTGTTTGTTTTTTCGGCTGGTTTAGTGCTATTGTGGGCAAGTATGGAATATACCTATAGTGAGAAAATGCGACAGTCTGCGATACTGAGAACATTGGGCGCTAGCCGAGGTTTTATAGCATCGAGTTTACGCTTTGAGTTTGCCTGGTTAACGGTTATTTCGGTATTAATTGCGTTAAGTGCGGTTGAAATTTCGAGTTATGGACTCTATAAATTAGTTTTTGATGTTGAATATGAACTTCATTATCAGCTTTGGTGGGAATTACCCTCAGCACTTTTGCTGATGATATTGGTCTCTTCATGGCGAGGAATTAATCGATTAACGCGACCACCGCCACTGAGTTTGTTAGGATAAATGAATAAAAATTAAAAAAACAGTTGACTAAGGCACCATAAATCATCCTAAAATAAAAAGGAATAAGCGAGAGTGCGAAGTTGGACTTTGCAAAATAAAAATTTGATAGCTTGGTGTTGATCGAGTTTATGGGTTTAACAATTAACTCGGAGCGTCAATAGGGTTAGATTGAGGAGTAACCATCCTCAGCTTGGGGTCATTCACTATTGCAGTGAAGTCAAGATTATTAATCTATTTGGGAATATTAGGTATTCATGAGCAAGTCATTAGTTATTGTTGAGTCTCCGGCAAAAGCGAAAACGATTAATAAATATCTCGGAAACGATTATATCGTTAAATCCAGTGTGGGACACGTTCGCGATCTACCGACTAAAGCATCAGCAGGGTCCAGTGACCCTAAAGAGCGTGCTAGAAAGGCTGCTGCAACGAGAAAACTCTC
Organism: Enterobacterales bacterium; assembly: GCA_030949565.1. Classification (GTDB taxonomy): domain Bacteria; phylum Pseudomonadota; class Gammaproteobacteria; order Enterobacterales; family Kangiellaceae. The sequence goes on along the minus strand of JAUZSK010000072.1, from coordinate 148,471 downwards.
TCCCGAGGCCAAGGTCAAGCATAAAGCTAAAATGGCGAAGGAAGGTCTTTTTAAGCGCATGGGATTATATCCCGAAAAAGACTGGGCAGCCGATTATGCTACTTTGCCTGGTAAAGAAAAGGTTGTTAACGAACTAAAAAAATGGGCGAAACAAGCCGACAAAATCTATCTCGCAACGGATTTGGATAGAGAAGGTGAGGCCATCGCTTGGCATTTAAGAGAGGAAATTGGCGGTAGTGAGGACAAGTATCAGCGTGTTGTCTTTAACGAGATCACCAAAAAAGCCATAACCGAAGCTTTTTCTAAGCCAACAGAACTCGATATGGATTTTGTCAATGCTCAGCAAACAAGGCGCTTTCTTGATCGAGTCGTTGGTTTTATGGTCTCGCCACTACTCTGGAAAAAGGTTTCTCGAGGTTTGTCTGCGGGAAGAGTTCAGTCGGTTGCGGTCAAATTAATTGTTGAACGTGAAAGAGAAATTCGTGCATTTATTCCGGAAGAATACTGGACACTCTATGCCGATACCAAAACTCAGGGTAATGAATCTCTAGAGCTTGAGGTACGTCGTTTTCAGGATAAAAAATATCGTCCTGTCAGTAAAGCGCAAAGTGATGACGCCCAAGCCAAACTAAATCAAGCCGATTTAAAGGTTGTCAGTTGCGACTCCAAGCCGACAAAAAGTCGTGCCAGTGCGCCTTATATCACTTCCACGTTACAACAGGCTGCTAGCACACGTTTAGGTTACAACGTCAAAAAAACCATGATGCTAGCACAGCGGCTTTATGAAGCCGGTTATATCACTTATATGCGAACAGATTCGACCATGTTGAGCCAAGATGCTTTAGCCATGTGTCGCGACTATATTAAGGAAAATCATGGCGATAAATATTTACCTGACGCGCCTAAGTATTATTCTAATAAGGACGGGGCACAAGAAGCGCATGAGGCTATTCGTCCATCCAATGCACGCACTCGTAGCAAACATTTAAAAAATGTCGATGATGACGCCATAAAACTTTACAACATGATTTGGGCGCAATTTATTGCCTGCCAAATGACCGATGCTATTTACGATGTTACTAATCTTATCGTAACCGCTGGAGATTTTAAGCTAGCGGCTAAAGGGCGCGTAGTAAAATTTGATGGTTGGACCTCGGTACAGCCACCGCGCAAGGGAAAGAATGATGACGATACTATTTTACCAGAAGTCAAAGTTGGTGAAATTTTAAAGCTTGAGCAGTTGTTACCTAAACAACATTTCACCAAGCCTTCTCCCCGATTTAGTGAGGCAGCATTAGTTAAAGAATTGGAAAAGCGAGGTATAGGTCGACCATCAACCTACGCTTCCATTATTTCAACCATCCAAGATCGTGGTTATGTTATCGTTAAAAACCGTCGTTTTTATGCTAATAAAATGGGTGAGATAGTCACTGACCGACTGAGTGAAAGTTTTGATAATCTTATGGATTATTCTTTTACCGCCAAAATGGAAGAGACTTTGGATGTTATTGCCAATGGTAAACAATATTGGAAAGATACCCTCACTAAGTTCTACCAAGATTTAACCAAACGACTCGAAAAAGCCGAGTTATCGGTGGAAGAGGGGGGAATGGAAAATCAAAAATCGGTGGATACCGATATGATTTGTCCTAAATGTAAGACCAATAGCATGATGATTCGTAACTCTTCGATGGGAACTTTTTTGGGTTGTAGTGGCTTCTCGCTTCCACCGGATGAACGCTGCAAGCACACCATGAACCTGATAACCGATGATGAAATCGAGGCTGTGGATAAGGACGAAGAAGCTGAAAGCCGTAATCTTATGCTCAAAAAGCGCTGCCCTCTTTGTGAATCTGCAATGGACGGCTATCTGATTGATGAAGATCGTAAGCTCCATGTTTGTGGTGATAACCCAAAATGTAAAGGCTATTTAATCGAAAAAGGCAGTTTCAAGATCAAGGGCTATGATGGTCCGGTGATTGAATGTGACAAGTGTGGCGACAATATGGAGCTTAAAGTGGGTCGCTTCGGAAAATATTTTGGCTGCAACAATGAAGATTGCAAAAATACTAGAAAACTACTTCGTAGCGGTGAAGCGGCGCCGCCAAAGGCAGATCCTATTCCAATGCCGGGTTTAAAATGTTTAAAAGTTGATGATCATTATATTTTACGTGACGGTGCATCAGGGATCTTTTAGCCGCTAGTCAATTTCCCAGAAATCGAGAAACGCGAGCACCATTAGTTGAGGAAGTATTGAGTGTTAAACAGCTACTTGATCCAAAATTTGAGTACCTAACAAAAGCGCCTACTCAAGATCCCGATGGTAACAAAGCAATGTATCGCTACAGTCGTAAATTTAAAGAACAGTACGTTATGAGTGAGGTTGATGGTAAAGCCAGCGGTTGGTCGGCTCATTATGTTGATGGTGTTTGGCAGGAGACTTTTAAAGAAAAAAGTGGCTAAAAAGAAGACGGTTAAAAAGAAAAACAACAGCAAAAAAAGAAAAAAACGGTAAACAAAAATAGGCTGTATTTTTATCGTTCTACTTAAGTATCCTTTTTAATTGCTCATATGCGGTTTTTATTTTAACAAACCGCGCCACCTCACCACCCTTATCCGGGTGGTGTTTATTCGCTAATTCATTGTATCGTTTTTTTAGGATGGAAAGTTTAAGATTATTAACTTTTTCAAGTCCGAGAATTTTCAAAGCCTCTGATTTTTCCCCTAATGCTAAATATTTAGTCCAAAAGTGATCCATCATATCCTTCACTTGTTGTTCAGGCAAATGAAGGTTGTTTTGATCTAGATAAAAACTTGTTAGTAGATTGGTATCTACTAACTCTGTGGATAGTTCATTAATAGGGACTAATCTAATCGACATTGCCGATATCGCTAAACCAAGCTTTTTGCAGGCAATTTTTTGATTGAGTCGATACAAAAAATTAAATAGATAAAAATGTTTCTTATAAAGACTAGCACCCGCTTCTAGTGAATTGAAAAAGTCGGCATGATTATTATTGATAAAGGTCAGGAGTTCAAACTCTTTTATATCCTTTTTTGAGGATATAAACTCAAATATGATTTCATCAAATTTATCCATCACAGGCTGTGAGCTACTTGGTTGTTTTGCTTGAGTCAATAATAGCTTATTCTACTAACAAAAGGTAAAATTGCTAAATATTAATATGAGCAGGTAAAAACAAGCATTGGTTATGCTAAATTCGAAATTAAAAGACAATCCTAATCATGCGGCTGATAAACCTTGGATCCTAATGAAGTTTGGGGGGAGTAGCGTTAGTGAACCGAAACATTGGGAAACGATTTCAAAACAAGTTCAGTCTCAGCTTCAGCAGGGCAATCGACCTTTGATCGTCTTGTCAGCGCTTAAGAATGTATCGAATTTACTGGAGTCTTTGCTACACCAAGCGCTTGCAGGTGTCTATTCTAATGCTATTTTTCATTTAAAAGAGTTTCATTTTAATCTAGCCTCAAAACTAACAATTAATGCCGCAGAGCAACTCGAGCCTTGGTTTCATCAATTAGAGAGCAACTGTCAAGCGATCTTTCAACAACAACGGATAAGTCCAAAGATGCACGCAAGTGTACTGGCAATTGGCGAATTATTGTCCTCTACAATCGGCGCAATATATCTTAACCAATCAGATGAATTATCCAGTTGTTGGATTGATGCTAGACAACTGCTAAAGAGCCATCACAGTGCTGATTTTGATGATGACTCATGGCATCATTATATGAGTGCAGAATGTCGTTATCGATATGATGATAGCCTGTGCAAGAAATTAGCAAGACTGGCTGAAAATAATTCAGCGCTTGTGACTCAAGGTTTCATTGCATCAGATCGCAATCATTCGACAGTTTTACTAGGTCGTGAGGGTTCCGATACTTCTGCCGCATATTTGGCCGCTAAGATAGGTGCTAAAGAAATACAAATCTGGACAGATGTACCAGGTGTTTTTAGCTGCAATCCTCAAAACAACCCTAAGGCAAAACAGTTGCAACAGTTGCACTATTTGGAAGCCATGCAAATGGCTAAAATGGGGGCGAAAGTTCTGCATCCACGAGCCATCGATCCCGCTCAAAGGCATTCAATTCCCATCCGCGTTAAAAGCACCCAATTACCCAGCGAAAAAGGTACTATCATCAATTCAACCGTTTCAAAAAGGACCAAAATGAAAGCCGTGGTTAGCGAGACAAAGGTGCTTGCGGTGAGTATAACCGGTGTCTCTGATATACCTGAGGCACAAGAAAATCATCCGTATTTAAAAACACTCTCCTCCATAGGATTCGATTTGCTCCTCCAATCAGATATAGAAAACCAAGAGCAGAAAATATGGGTATTAAAATATACCAATAGTGATATACAAGAGCCTAGCATAAGACAAATTCAAGCATTATTAGACTCATGTAACACGGATAACACTGGGCAAGTTAGCTTTCGAAATAACCTATCGATAATCAGTATTATAGGTCGTCCGAATTGTTTGGATTGGCTAGATTCGGTTTCGAATAATTTAGAAAGACATATTGTCTCTTTGGATAAAAAATTGGAAGATAATGTCGCTTCCACACAAGACTTCTGTTACCAACTGCTTAAAAAACCGACATCAGGGCTGGTTAGCCTTCTCGTTGCGAGGGACAATTGCCTAGCTTTAGAGGCAATGTTGCACCATGATATAATCGATTCAGTTGAATCAGCACAATATTTTGGTCAAGATTGGCTGTGTTTTTTTAAGTAATAGGAATATGGGTATATAATACCGCCCATCAAAATTTGCATATAAACTAGGCAACAGAATTAAATGTTTAAATTGTTATATCCCATCATGCGATCACTGCTATTTACCATTGATGCTGAGAAAACGCATGATCTGACGCTTTCTTGGTTAAAGAAAATAGAGCGTTCGCCCCTAAAGTGCTTATTAACTCAAGCTACAGTGTCCGATCCTATTCAACTGCTCGGTCTAACATTCCCGAATAGGCTTGGTTTGGCGGCCGGTTTAGATAAAAATGGAGAATGTATTGATGCATTAGCAGCTCTTGGATTTGGTCATATCGAAGTCGGGACAGTGACACCAAGAGCACAGCCAGGCAATCCAAAACCCCGACTATTTCGGCTGACAAAGGTTAACGCTCTTATTAATCGATTTGGATTTAATAATCGTGGGGTCGATTATCTTATTGAAAATATAAAGAACACAAATTTTGATGGTATTCTAGGCATTAATATAGGCAAAAATTTTGATACTCCTGTGGAAAAAGCAACTGACGACTATATCAGTTGTTTACAAAAAGTATATCCTTACGCGAGTTATATTACGGTAAATATATCCTCCCCAAATACCGCAGATCTTCGTCAACTTCAATTTGGTGAAGCATTGCAACATCTGCTGAGTGAAATAAAAAAGCAGCAGCAAGCATTGTCAACGCAATATCATATGAAAGTACCAATATTAATAAAAATCGCGCCGGATTTGAGTGATGAAGAAATTACAAGTCTTGTTGCGACCTTCAAAAAATATGAGGTTGATGGCGTTATAGCTACTAATACTACCTTTTCTAGAAAAGGAGTAGAAGGACAAGAATTTGCAGAAGAAATAGGTGGCCTAAGTGGTGCGCCTCTTTTTGACGCCAGTACAAAACTACTTGAAAAATTCTGTAAACAAGTCGATGGTGCATTTCCTGTAATCGGTGTTGGTGGAATAGACTCAGCCGATAAAGCGCAAGCAAAAATTGATGCGGGTGCTTCTCTGGTACAAATCTATTCAGGATTTATCTATGAAGGACCAAGCTTAATATCAGACGTTGCAGAATATCTTAAAATTAAGAATGCCAACCAATAGAGTGTCAACTTGATACTAAAGAGAATCTAAATATGCCACAGTTTTTTGCAACCTGCGCCACAAGTCTTGAATACTTGTTAGTCGATGAGCTAACCGAATTAGGCGCCGAAAATGTTAAGGAAGGACTTTCTTTAGTTAATTTTGAAGCGAGTTGGCCTCAAGTTTACGATATTTTAATGTGGAGTCGAATCGCCAGTCGTGTACTTTATCCAATTGCTCATTTTGAGGCAAAAGATGATCAGACACTTTACGATCAAGTCGCTATCATCGACTGGTCTCAACATATTAAATCTGATAATAGTTTTTTAGTTCATGCGCAAAGTTTCCGTTCTGAAATGTCTCATACACAGTTTATTTCTCAAAGAATTAAAGATGCGGTTGTTGATCATTTTACGGATATGGATGAGCAGCGTCCCGATGTCGAATTTAACCAGCCGGATGTGGTGATCCAGTGTCGCATAAGACAGAATCAAGTGACCTTATCGATTGATTTAGCGGGAGTTGGTTTACACCGCCGCTCTTATCGACAACAAGGTGGTATTGCACCCATTAAGGAAAACTTAGCCTGTGCCTTATTGACTCGTGCTGGTTGGTTACAGCGTTGTAAAACACAAAGGGATCTAGTGCTTTATGATCCCATGTGTGGTTCGGGAACCTTTTTAATAGAGGCCGCAATGATGGCATTGGACATAGCACCTGGTATTTTTCGCGACTATTTAGGGCTATTTGGTTGGCGTCAGTTTCAACCAGAATTATGGCAGGCGAGTAATGAAAAAGCAGAGCTAAAAAGACAACAGGCTCAAGACCGTCAGATTAGCCTCGGCGGCAGCGATATTAACCCCAAAGCTATTTTTAACGCCACGGCTAACATTGAAAATATTGGCTTGCAGGATGTTATCTCGGTATCGATAGCTGCACTTGACCAACTGGATCAAATATCGGTGGCGAAAAAGGGATTGTTAATCGTTAATCCACCCTATGCGCTGCGTCTCGGTGATACTGAACAGGTGCTAGGCATCTATCACGAGCTTGGAAATCTATTGAAGCAACACTTTGATGGTTGGAATGCTAGTGTGATATCACCCGATAAACAATTTGGTCATCAATTAAAAATTCGTGCAAAAAAAATCTACAAGTTTAATAATGGGAGCATCGCCTGTGAATTGCTTAACCTTGATATTTCAGAAAGTCATTTTTTAGCTGAGCGTACTACACAACAAGTTGATACCGGTTTTAAACAAAAATTAGATGGCTCGGCATTAGAGTTATCTAATCGGCTAGAAAAAAATCGTAAAGGACTAAAAAAATATCTGCAACGAGAAGACATCAGTTGTTACCGAATTTATGATGCCGATTTACCTGAGTACAATGCGGCTATTGATGTTTATAACCAATCCTTGCATATTCAAGAATATAAAGCCCCAAAAACGATTGACCCACAAATTGCTTTGCGGCGAATAAAAGAGCTTGAAAGAGTGGTCGCAGGAGTCTTTAAATTACCCCTGGCTAAGGTTCATCTTAAGCAAAGACGTCAGCAAAAGGGTGATTGGCAATATCAAGCTTCTTCCAACTCAGGTGATAAGCAACAATCTAAGGCTGATAGCAATAATTTTACGGTTACCGAGAGTGGACTAAAATTTAAAGTAAATTTAATGGATTATTTAGATACTGGATTATTTCTAGACCATCGTAAAACCAGAAAGCTGGTCGGTGAAGTCTGTTGTGGTAAAGATTTTTTAAATTTGTTTTGTTATACCGCCGCATTTTCAATTTATGCTGCAAAAATGGGCGCTAAATCAACGACTAATGTGGATATGTCCAATACCTATCTTAGCTGGGCAAAGGATAATTTTGCATTGAATAATATTAATCTTGAGAAACACCATTTTGCAAGAGATGATACTTTACAGTGGCTTCAAGATGCGATTCAGAAAAAGGAAAGGTATCATGTCATTTTGCTTGATCCTCCGACATTTTCAAATTCAAAAAAGATGCTGTCCCATTTTGATGTTCAGCAAGATCACATCAATCTCATTAATTCTTGTCTTGAATTATTACACCCTCAAGGTGTGCTCTTTTTCTCCAATAATTTTCACCAGTTTAAAATGGAATATATAGGCGATGAGCAAGTTAGGGTGACTGAAATTACCAAACAAACCACCAGCCAAGATTTTTTCAGAAGACCTTTGCATCGATGCTGGAAGATTGAAAAGCAATGAATAGACAGCTAATCAAGTTAATGACTACCGATGGTTGCCATCTTTGTGAGCAGGCATTAGGCATGTTGCAGTATTTATTCGATACGCGGACTAAATATCAAAATCTATTTGAGCTTGAATTGGTTGAAATCAGTGATTCAGACAGTTTGATGGAGCAGTTTGGGGTCAGGATACCAGTCCTTTTGATTGGCACTAGCGAACTCGCTTGGCCTTTTGAAATGTCAGCCTTGGAATCCTGGCTAAATCAGCAGCTAGCGAATTGACATTATCAATATTTCGATAGCTTGATATAGAGATCTTACAATCTACTCGAGAAAGGTGGCTGTAGAAACAAGCATTAGAGTTTAGTTCTTTGCTGCTTCTGCGCTACAGTATTTATCTTTTTGTTTCGTCATAGCGGCAATTTTTTCAGCTTTTTCTTCATCACTCATTAAGCGCTTACCACCTTGCCCATCACTGACACCGATTCGTTTTGCATTGCTTAAAACCTCTAGGTTTTGTTGAGCAATGGTGCAGTTTTCACTACGCCAGTTTTTATAGGATTTAGCTTGATCTTGTTGATCGATACTAGCATTGGTATCGCTAACTCGGGTATCTTTCTTAGACAGCGAGCCGGTTTCTACATGGGTTCGGATAACCGTATATTCTATGTCTTTCGGTGCTCTTTCTGTATAGTGAATCTGACCCTTTTCATCGGTCCACTTGTACATGATTCTTTCGACTAATTTAGCCTGCACAGCGCTGACGCTCAATGCTAAAAGTAATGTGATTATTAGGTTAAATCTCATACAAATTCCTGTTAGTGACTTCATCTGCCTAATATAACGGTAAACGAGGGTAAAAGTTAAGTGCTTTGTACACAAAAAACGTAAAAACTATGGATTAAGCACTTTCTTTTTCTGTTTGCAGATTATTTTTGTCCGCAAAATGTATCACATCCTGCAAAATGGCTGGGTGCTCCGCATGTAACTTGGAGTCGACGATCACACATTTTACGCCATCAATGACTGCCGGGCGCAATAAGGGCGAGTAATACATACGTCTATTTCGAAAGGTGCATAAATTTCCGCATAATCTTTCGGCCCAATCGCTGGGGCGGAATTTATGACCTTCAGGGGTTATCCCCTTTAAAATCAATCGATTAAAATCGACTTGGCTCATAGTTTTAATCTCATTAATACTGCTGAATCGGCGCCGCGAATAATGCCAGATTGAGGGCCTTTGTCAATAGACATTGAGCACTGATTTGGCAAGAATTCTAAAATAAAACGATTACGGCTTTTAAAAGGTGACGCTGAGGTATCTATATTACATCAAACCCCTTTATCCTTAAGTTTAGCAAAGAATAACGAGATATCTGAAATAAAGTGAAAAAATGATACTTTTGTGATGATCTCAATTTAATACTCGCCTAAGCTTAGTATTAGCAATAGCCAAGGATTAATCGCTAAACCCCTGGCTATCAATCGTTTTCGTAAAGCTTGAACTTATTTAAAAATGTGAGATGTATGAAAAACAGAAAAATACGTGGTGCCTATACTCAGTATAAAGATAACCAAGTGACACCTGAAGACAGTTATTGGAATCGTCGTGATTTTATCAAAAACTTAGGTCTTTCTGGATTAGCCGCTGGCTCAATGTCTTCATCAGCACTGATGGCGACAATAGATCGTCCGGTTAATAGCGGGTTTAATACCGCTGAACCCTTATCCACAGAAAATGTAGTGACCCATTATAATAATTTTTATGAGTTTTCTACAAGTAAAAGAAAACCGGCTGAAATGGCGGTTAATTTTAAACCGGGCAATGATTGGAAGGTTGAAATTAGTGGAGAAATCGAAAAACCTGGCAACTATACCCTTGAAGATATTCTCTCTTGGACCCGTGTTGAAGAAAGAATCTACCGATTGCGCTGTGTAGAGGCTTGGTCGATGGTTGTGCCTTGGCAGGGTTTTCAGCTTAGCCAACTTATTAACCTAGTTAAACCGACCTCTAAAGCCAAGTTTGTAGCATTTGAAACCTTGGAGTCGCGTTCTGTCTTTCCTGGGCAAAAACGTGGTGTGCTCGGTTTTCATGTTTTACCTTGGCCTTATCGGGAAGGTTTAAGGATGGATGAAGCCATGAATCCGCTCGCTTTTCTCGCCACTGGTGTCTATGGTAAACCGCTACCCGGACAAAATGGCGCACCTTTGAGATTGGTTGTGCCTTGGAAGTACGGATTTAAAAGTATTAAATCGATTGTTAAAATACGCTTTGTCGAACAGCAACCCTATAACACTTGGCGTAAAAGTGGTCCTAGAGAATATGGTTTTTACGCCAATGTAAATCCGAAGGTTGATCATCCTCGTTGGAGTCAGGCAACCGAGCGGCGTATCACTGACGACTCATTTTTTGGTACTAAGCGTATTGATACCAAGATGTTTAATGGTTATGGCGAGCAAGTGGCTTCGCTTTATAGCGGTATGGATTTAGCGCGGGACTTTTAACCAAGTGAATTTCAAGCCCTTAAAACTAGCAGCTCATGTTGGCTGCTGGATACCCTTGTCTTATCTGGTCTACGCAGCGATTTTTCGACTATTAGGTGCTGATCCGCAAGAAGAAATGTTGCATCAACTCGGTCTATGGACACTGATTTTGTTGCTCAGTGGGTTATCCTTAACGCCTTTAAATCGTATTTTCTCAATCCCTAAGCTTATCCAATATCGCCGAATGCTTGGGCTTTACGCCTTTTTCTACCTGGTTTTGCATATACTGGTATTTTTCTGGTTTTATTTGGATGCTAATCTAGCGGAACTGTTCGATGAGGTTATCAAGCGCCCTTATGTCACCTTAGGTATGCTCGCCACGCTATTAATGTTACCGCTGGTACTTACTTCAACTCGCGCTATGCAAAGAAAGCTCGGTAAGCGCTGGAAAAAACTACATCAATTGGTTTACCTTATAGCGATACTGGGTTGTATTCATTTTATTTGGCAAAGCAAGTCGGATCTGAATGAGCCATTAATTTATTTTATTTGGCTTGTGTCTTTATTTTCTATTCGTGCTTATTTTGCTAGAAAAAAGGCGCAGTAAATATATCTTATTACTCGCCCATCCAAATTATTAGTTTGACTGATGCGCTTTGTATATCAAGTGTTACCATCTATCCACTTATCATTTTATATTGTTCTTAAATTAAGAAGGGCTCATTAATTAGACTCATCAGGTGATAATAACCTGCATTTTCATTATCGATTAGCTCACTTTGTAAACCATTTCTGCAATGCTTGTAGGAAATTGACACGGATTGTTGTAGGATATTGGCTATAGCTTGACTGTCTGGTATTTTTTTTGAAGAAAATTTTTTGTTTTTTTAGCCTATTCATCATTTTCTCGTGCAATAATCGATATGTAGAACCTATTTTATATTTTAAAGGGGAAATTGAACCTAAACACGTGAACGTCTTGCAGACATTTATAAGAGCTCTGGCCAACGAAGAAAACTTTCTATTATTTGAGAAAGATCATGGGGAAATGAGTTTCCTTTCTCATAATAAAGACGCGTTCTATATTTCGTATTACAAGGAGAATGAAGAAATTGAGGTTATGTGGATAAGCAACGTAGGCTCGCCTAACCAATTAGTCTTGGGGTTTAATTCATCTAACAGTTTTACCCCAGAAATGGCAAGAAAACTATCTGTTGTCATTATAAATTATCTAAAAGTCGACTTGAATACTTATTTGTTCCCAGTAGATCCTAACGCAGAAATAAAAAAAACAATGGACAGGCAGGAATCAGGAAGCGCCCTCCTTGAATAATGTTTTTTTTCGTTTGCTGATAAAATTAAATATTTTTTAGGAAGGGCTTAGTTTTGTTTGAAAGACGCTTAAATACCTGAGTTCCAAGCGAAGTTCTATCTCTTAGAAGCTAAGATACCAATGAAAAAGTTATTTTCGTTAGAGTGGATTTTAAATGGTTAGTTTTTTACAGCTAGAAAAGTCCTTTAACTATTTATTTTTTAATTCTTCAGATTTTTGTTACAATGAAATCAATTTACCAATGAAATGATTCAATCAACTTCACTTCACTGCATTTTACTACCCGTAATACTCATACTCTCGCAAAACTCATAGGCTAATCAATTTGATTTAATGTCTTAGAAAACGTACTCAATATTTTTGATTGAATTCCTCTTTATGAATTAGAATAAAATTCGCGACCACTTCACACTATAAAACCATCGTTTTCTATATTCAGTTTCGGTTAAGTTGTTTGGGACTAGTCTAGATCCTGCAAACTAATATAAATAACCATTAGGAGAAAAAAAGATGAAATCTAAACAGAAAATTAGCCTAGTTGCATTTGCGTTATCAACCATCATGCTAGGAATGGGAACTGCGCAAGCGGCAGACACTCTGCATTTCCTCGGCGGTTGCAGTAAGACCTGTTCCGGTGAGTGGCATTTAACCCAAACGGCCTCAGGAGTTGCTTACTCCTGTCATGGTACTATTACTGGTCAAACAGCACAATGTAGGTCAGTCGCACCGACTGGTGGTAATAATGATACAAAAAAAATCAGAAAAACTCGACAGGTTTTTAAAGCAAATGGTGATGATATAAATGTAGCAATTAGAAGTAAAATGTAGATGTTTGTCGCTAATTAAATCACATCTTAATAGCTGGGTTAAAATAATAGCATATCTCCATCCACCGTATTCTATTTTAATCTGGCTATATCTTTTTTATAAATTATAAGACTCTGCTTAACTGTATTTAAGATCTAAATTCAGCAAGTAGTTATTTTTCTAAGGTATTATTGTTTATCAACAAAAAAATTCAGATTTATCTAAATCAAAGTGCAGATTAATACAGAAAACAGTTAATTGAAATTAGCTAAATAAAATATTAGAAAAAGATTGTTAAATGATTTACGAAGAATACGCAGCTAACTTGTATATGGCGCAGCGCCTTTCTTTGAAAAATATTCTGTGCAAACCTTCTACTACTCTAATGGTAGGTTAGCTTAATAGCGATACCTGCACGTTGTGAAAATGCCTTAATAGTTGTTAAATTAACCAATTGTTGGTTTTGTCTGCTTCCTTTTAAACTCTAACTCATTGAAATAATTAAACTAAGCGAATTGGCAAGCATCTTGCTACATCATGAGCAAACTATTTAATAAACCATCGAGGAAGATAATAATGAAATGCTTAAAAACATTGGTATTGGTCAGTTTTGTTAGTCTATTGGCTGCTTGTGCTGTTAGCGTCACGGCGCATGAAGAAGAAGGCGATATTAGCCGTGTATTTGGGGGAATAGATATCCATAAAGGAGCTAAAGTGGGGGATCTTTCTAGCGTTAATGGTGGCGTCGATATTGGATCTAACGCGGTTGTAGGGGATGTCTCTACT
>JAUZSK010000072.1:0-130000 GCA_030949565.1 Enterobacterales bacterium | reverse complement strand
CTAGTCGAGTCGGCCTGCGCGGAAGATGTAACGGGGCTAAAACTATACACCGAAGCTGCGGATGCGTGTATTTATACACGCATGGTAGAGAGAGCGTTGTGTAAGCCTGTGAAGGTGAACCGAGAGGTTTGCTGGAGGTATCACAAGTGCGAATGCTGACATGAGTAACGATAAGGGGAGTGAAAAACTCCCCCGCCGAAAACCCAAGGTTTCCTGTTCTATGCTAATCAGAGCAGGGTGAGTCGGCCCCTAAGGCGAGGCAGAAATGCGTAGTCGATGGGAAACAGGTTAATATTCCTGTACCTGATGTAGTTGCGATGGAGAGACGGAGAAGGCTAAACGAGCCAGGCGATGGTTGTCCTGGTTTAAGGCTGTAGGCAGGTGACTTAGGTAAATCCGGGTTGCCCTTTTAATTAAGAATGCTGAGAGCTGATGACGACGAACTAAGGTTCGGAAGTTGTTGATGCCCTGCTTCCAGGAAAATCTTCTAAGCTTCCAGACTACATGAGACCGTACCCCAAACCGACACAGGTGGGAAGGTAGAGAATACCAAGGCGCTTGAGAGAACTCGGGTGAAGGAACTAGGCAAAATGGTACCGTAACTTCGGGAGAAGGTACGCCGACCATGGTGATGGGACTTGCTCCCTAAGCTGAGGTCGGTCTAAGAAACCAGATGGCTGCGACTGTTTATTAAAAACACAGCACTCTGCAAACACGAAAGTGGACGTATAGGGTGTGACGCCTGCCCGGTGCCGGAAGGTTAATTGATTGGGTTATCTTCGGAGAAGCTCATGATCGAAGCCCCGGTAAACGGCGGCCGTAACTATAACGGTCCTAAGGTAGCGAAATTCCTTGTCGGGTAAGTTCCGACCTGCACGAATGGCGTAACGACGGCCATACTGTCTCCACCCGAGACTCAGTGAAATTGAAATTGCGGTGAAGATGCCGTATACCCGCGGCTAGACGGAAAGACCCCGTGAACCTTTACTATAGCTTCACAGTGGACTTAGAACCTGCCTGTGTAGGATAGCTGGGAGGCTTTGAAGTGGTGACGCTAGTCATCATGGAGCCAACCTTGAAATACCAGCCTGGTAGTTTTTGAGTTCTAACTCAGGCCCGTTATCCGGGTCGAGGACATTGTGTGGTGGGTAGTTTGACTGGGGCGGTCTCCTCCCAAAGAGTAACGGAGGAGCACGAAGGTACCCTAATCCCGGTCGGAAATCGGGAGTTTAGTGCAATGGCATAAGGGTGCTTGACTGCGGAGACGGACGTGTCGAGCAGGTACGAAAGTAGGTCATAGTGATCCGGTGGTTCTGTATGGAAGGGCCATCGCTCAACGGATAAAAAGGTACTCCGGGGATAACAGGCTGATACCGCCCAAGAGTTCATATCGACGGCGGTGTTTGGCACCTCGATGTCGGCTCATCACATCCTGGGGCTGTAGCCGGTCCCAAGGGTATGGCTGTTCGCCATTTAAAGTGGTACGCGAGCTGGGTTTAGAACGTCGTGAGACAGTTCGGTCCCTATCTGCCGTGGGCGTTGGAAATTTGAGGAGAGCTGCTTCTAGTACGAGAGGACCGAAGTGGACAGATCTCTGGTGTTCGGGTTGTCACGCCAGTGGCATTGCCCGGTAGCTACATCTGGACAGGATAACCGCTGAAAGCATCTAAGCGGGAAGCCCCCTCCGAGATAAGATTTCCCTAGAGCTTTAAGCTCTCATAAGGAACGTTGAAGACTACGACGTTGATAGGCCAGGTGTGTAAGTAGAGTGATCTATTGAGCTAACTGGTACTAATGATCCGAGAGGCTTGACCATATAACACCCAAGCATTTTTGAACGATAAAAATGAATGGCTGCTGTATTGATAGTTTTGCCAACTGAATGATTCGATAAAGAGAATTGATAAATCAGGATTTTAGTTAATCCACCCTTTGCGCTTGCGCTCGTTGTGACTTAAATTTTAAAGTGAATAGAGCACTGCTTTATTCACCTCAGTTTTGCCTGGTAACCTTAGCGAACGGGAACCACCTGATCCCATCTCGAACTCAGAAGTGAAAACGTTCAGCGCCGATGATAGTGTGGGGTTTCCCCATGTGAAAGTAGGTCATTGCCAGGCTCTTATTAAGGAAAAAAGCCCCTCCGGAAACGGTGGGGCTTTTTTTTGGGATGATGGTTTTGGGAATGCCAAAATAGAATAGAATTAATACTCCATTTTTAAGCTTGTTCGTTGAGTATAAGCGAATATAATAGATCTAATATAAATTCTCTTTATTTTAAAAATAATGAAGGTAGACACAAAATGACAATTCAAATAGTTAGAGCGGATTACCATAATCCGAATCATGCCAAGGACCTAATATTAGCATTAGATTCTTACGCACAAGATCCAATGGGCGGATCAACAGCTCTGACTACTAACGTAAAACAACATTTAATAGGTCAGCTGCAAAACCTTCCTCATGCTTTTAGTCTTTTGGCCTATGCTGACAATCAAATAGCAGGTTTAGCTAACTGTTTTCAGTTATTTTCAACATTTTCTTGTAAACCTATTATAAATATTCATGATCTGGTGGTTTTAAATAAGTTTCGGGGGCGAGGTATCAGTCAGCAAATGCTTGAAAAGGTTGTTAAAATCGCGACAGGTTTAGGCTGTTGCAAAATCACTTTGGAAGTTCTGTCTGGTAATGAAGTTGCTAAATCGGCTTATCGCAAATTTGGCTTTAAAGATTATGAACTCGATCCGAACAAGGGTAGTGCTCTATTTTGGGAAAAAACACTGGTTTAGATTGGTATAAAAAAGAGCAGCCTTTAAATTGGCTGCTCTTGCAATAACAACAGGTCAATATGATATTTATGTTAATTAAGGCATTTGTATTTGTGATTCAGGCTGACCAGGAACAACAATCTTAGAAGCCTGTGCTCTTTGATACTCTTGTATTTCTTTCATGGTTTTTTCCATCGACGCTTTGGCGGCATCGCCAAATGCGGTAAAAGCGGCACTTAGTGAATCGACTTCTAACTCAAAATTAAGTGGTATCGGACCACTTGGTGTCATAACTTGAGTTTGACCAAAATAGCTAACATCTCTTGTTGAATCGGTTACTCCATCCGCTGTTACAGGTGTTAAAACTCTAACGCTGCCTACTTTTTGGTCTGAATAAACATCCTCTTTAACTAATGATGTTTCATCAATTTTTATATCAGGTAGTTGTTGTTCCATTATATTATCTCGGTGCTAAATTAAAAAAGATAGTATAAATGACTTATAGCAAAAGTGCATCAACTGTTTTTATGACATCTATCATAGAATTTAACCCTGAGTTAATGGTAATATCTCACTACTAGCTGCAAACTCCTAAAATTTATGTCTAACAATTTATGGTATCTTTATATCATTAAAACATCTGATGGATTACTTTACACGGGTATTACTACAGATGTTTTGCGGCGTTGGTCTGAACATCAGGCGATGTCTTTAGGCGGGAAAAAGGGTGCTAAATTTTTTAGAGGACGCCATCCTAGGTCACTTGAATATGTAAAAACTCATAGCGATCGTTCTAGCGCAACTAAGCAAGAATGTGAGGTAAAATCATTATCCCCAACTGAAAAAAAGAGTTTGATTAAGTCCGACCAAAACCAGCTTAAAAACATTTGTTTTCAGCGAAATTACTAAACGAAGGCGCCCTATGTTAGAAGCCGTTAAGCAGTTAACAAAGGAAATACAAGGCCAGTTGACGGAGCAATATCCCTTCCTAAGTCAATGGGATATAGGTTTTGATAATGCAAAAAAACGCGCAGGTATCTGTCGTATCAATGAAAAAAAGATTGCTATTAGCCGCAACCATATCAATAACAATTCCATAGAAACTATTGAAGATACGATAAGACATGAGTTTGCGCATGCTATTGCTTATCATCTGTATGGGGAAACCGGGCACGGCAAAAGTTGGAAAAAGGTAGCCATTCAATTGGGCGCTAAGGCGAGAGCTCGCGCTAGTTTTAATTTACCCAAGGCGCCTTGGGTACTTGTCCATCGATGCCCTGAGACCCAGAGCATTAAACTTCTCAGCGAGAGATTTCGAAGAAATAAAAAAATAAAAAACTATTTTTTATCGGGGCAACCCGATACCAAAGGAGAGCTTTATTTTATCAAGCATACTGATTACCTTGAATTTGCACAAGGTAAACGAAAACAAAAAGCCTTAAATTTTTTGCAGTAATGATGAGAGCCTGATAGCTATCACCATCCTAAGAAAACCATCAATTTCAAAGGCATTTAAGCGGCTGCTAAATTCTCTTGAATTGGTAGCGGTCGTCTATTTGGGTTCTGCTTATTCGAATAGAGTTTAATATCATTAATTTCAGCCATTATTGATGCTGCTTTTTCAAGCACCACTTGACCTTGTGGGGTAATTCCGGCTAAATTTTTCCCATTTCGCTCAAATATTTGTATATCTAGCTCTTCTTCTAAAAGTCGAAGTTGTTTGCTAACGCCTGGTTGCGACGTGTAAAGTCGTTCTGATGCTTGAGTAATATTTAAGCCATTTTCAGCGATTGCTAAAATAAATCTTAATTGTTGTAATTTCATGGTCTTTTCCTCTTTTGGTTCTCTTTGCTTGTACGCCGGTTAAATTGAAGCTAAAAAAAAACCACCGAGCTTTTGGCTGGGTGGTTTTTCTGGAATAATTTTTTAATACAAATTTTCTAGAACACCACCCGGTTATAATGTTTAATTGATACGCGTACTTTTTTAAACATTGGGACACACCAAGCACACGCGAGCGAGAGCATGAGATAACCCATTGCTTTGGCTGAAGTATGATTGGTATTAAATGCTAAGTTCATCGTATTGTTTTCGGTTGAGTTGCTCTTTTAAATAATTAATTAGGTAAATAATTCAACAAAAAAAAGTTGAAAAAATAGTACTCATCGGAATATTTCCAAAAAGTAAGATACATTTATAACATGGCCTATTTTAACAGGTCAAGTTATTTTTATATAACAATCGGTTATATTGGGCCTTTGTTTGTACAATGTACCGATTACATAACTAATTAGTATTCGTTAATACTATCTAAGTTGTTGTATTATTATAGGATTATTTAATCGTGTATTGGGAAGGCTATAATGGATTATATTTTTTCGGTTTTAAGATTATATTGCTTTTCTCTAATAGACGAGAAATAGCCAAAGAATTGAGAGGTTTTAAGTGATTTATAATATTGCTATTGCCGGTGCTACCGGAGCGGTTGGCAAAGAATTAATTAGACTGTTGGCTTTACGTGATTTCCCTGTCAGGCAATTAACTCTACTAGGAACTGAGCGGTCAGCTGGACGTCAAATAACCACCAGGTTTGGCGATATCCAAGTTCAGGCTTTTTCCGAAGAGCGACTAGAAGGGCAGGACTATGTATTTTTTGCGACTAATGGAGATCATAGCAAACAATATGCGCCTATAGCGGTCAGTAAAGGTGCCGTAGTGATAGATAATTCAAGTGCATTTCGTCTAGATGATGATGTACCCTTAGTCGTACCAGAAGTTAATCCTGAAGCCCTAAAAGGGCATCAAGGAATTATTGCTAATCCCAATTGTTCGACCATACAGATGGTGGCTGCACTTAATCCTATTCATCAGTATTCTCCGATAAAACGCATCGTGGTATCCACTTATCAAGCGGTTTCTGGAGCAGGAGAAGCGGCTATCGCTGAGCTGAACGAACAAACAAGAAAGATACTTGATGACCAACCCTTCGAGGTCAAAAATTTCACCAAGCAAATCGCCTTCAATGTGATCCCTCATATTGATGTCTTCTTGGATAATGGTTATACCAAAGAAGAAATGAAAATGGTGGGTGAAACGCTTAAAATTCTTTCTGATCCTAACATTAAAATATCAGCAAACTGCGTTAGAGTACCGGTTATTCGTGCTCATTCTGAAGCAATAAATATCGAAACCGAGGACTATGTCGGGGAACAAAAGGCAAGAGAACTGCTTGATGATTGTAAGGAAATTCGAGTGATCGACCAGCGCGAAAATGCCGGTTATCCGACACCGATAGACGCCAGCGAAAGTATGTACACCTATGTCGGTAGAATTCGTGAGGATATATCTTGTGACAATGGTCTGGCACTTTGGGTGGTTGCCGATCAACTATGGAAAGGTGCCGCATTAAATGCGATCCAGATAGCAGAGCATTTAATTAAAGCAAAATAATTTAGTTAAAGACGACTGGTTTACTCAAATGTTTAATGTGACGGCAAATGGCATTCTGCAATCAGTGGGTTAAGTTCACCGGTTAATATCAAGGATTGAATACCATTGATATCACTCGCCATATAGCGATCTCTTTCATAAAACGCTGCTTTGGTTCGAATAATATCAATGGCTTTTTGTGCTTTTTCGGATGTTTTAAGCGGTGCTCTCAATTCAACCCCCTGCGCAGCACAAAGTAATTCAATCGCAATAATATTGGCCACATTGTCGGCAATTTCATGCATTTTTCTAGCGGCAAAGGTTGCCATACTGACATGATCTTCTTGGTTAGCTGAGGTCGGTAGACTATCCACCGATGCCGGATGAGCGAGAGTTTTATTTTCACTAGCCAGCGCCGCAGCGGTCACCTGCGCAATCATAAAACCGGAATTCACTCCACTATCGTTTACTAGAAAAGGTGGTAACGCGCTCAAATGCCGGTCTAGAAGCAAAGCAATGCGTCTTTCGCTGATCGCTCCAATTTCAGAAATCGCAATAGATAATGCGTCAGCCGCTAAAGCAACGGGCTCTGCATGAAAATTACCACCGGAAATAATATCGCCTGAGTCGCTAAAAACGAGTGGATTATCAGACACAGCATTGGCTTCAATCAGCAAAATGGACGCTTGAAATCGAATCTGATCTAAAATAGCGCCCATCACCTGCGGCTGACATCTTAGGGAATAGGGATCTTGCACCTTTTCGCAGTTTTGGTGGGAATTTAATAGTTCGCTGCCTTCTAGTAGATTGCGATAACAGGCGGCTGTTTGTTGTTGACCTAAGTGACCTCTCACTTGGTGAATACGCGCATCAAATGGCGCAACACTACCTAAAGCGGCATCGACCGATAAGGCACCAGCGACCATTGCGGCTGCAAATGCTTGCTCTGCAACAAAAAGTCCTTTAAGCGCTATCGCGGTTGAAACTTGAGTACCATTTAGTAGAGCCAAACCTTCTTTGGCGGCTAGTTGAAGTGGTTGCAAATTAACTTGCTCCAACGCCCGCTTAGCGGTCATTTTGTGTCCTTTGTAGAACACATCGCCAACACCAATTAACATACAGCTCATATGTGCCAAAGGTGCGAGATCGCCTGAGGCTCCGACCGATCCTTTTTCTGGAATAAACGGGTAAACACCTAGATTAATTAATTGAATTAATCGTTTAATGGTGGATAGTCGAATACCAGAAAAACCTTGTGCCAAACTACTTATTTTTAACAGGATTAAAAGTCGTACAAGGTTATTCTCCAGCGGCTTGCCAACTCCAGCGGCATGAGAAAGTACCAGGCTTTCTTGTAATAGTTGCAGCTTATTGTCGGCAATACTGGTGGAGGCGAGCAACCCAAATCCAGTATTAATACCATAAACTGTGCGTTTTTCATCAATCACTTCTTGAACGCAATGCGCGGATTCATTGATCGCCTGCTCGTAGGATTGTGCGAGCTCAAATTGAACTTGGTTTTCAAACACAAAACGACATTCTTTAAGCGTTAGTTGTGCGGCATTAATGATGAATTTTTGCATAGTATTTCCTAATAAATTAATTTTCTATATTGCTTCATAGACAGATCAAACCGACTTATCAATTAACCATCGGCAGGTTTAGATTATTTTCTTTGGCACATTGTTTGGCGATGTCATAGCCAGCATCGGCATGGCGCATAACACCAGTTCCCGGATCATTCCATAATACTCGTTCGATTCGTTTATCAGCCTCTACACTACCATCGCAACAAATAACAATGCCTGAGTGCTGGGAATAGCCCATACCAACACCACCTCCATGATGCAGCGAAACCCAGGTTGCACCGCTCGCGACATTGAGCATGGCATTTAGTAATGGCCAATCAGATACCGCGTCGGAGCCATCTTGCATACTTTCGGTTTCCCGGTTTGGACTCGCTACGGAACCCGAATCCAGATGATCACGACCGATAACCACCGGCGCTTGCAGTTCGCCATCACGCACCATCTTATTAAAAGCTAAACC
This sequence comes from Enterobacterales bacterium, assembly GCA_030949565.1. Taxonomy (GTDB): domain Bacteria; phylum Pseudomonadota; class Gammaproteobacteria; order Enterobacterales; family Kangiellaceae. The sequence goes on along the minus strand of JAUZSK010000072.1, from coordinate 121,757 downwards.
TAATTTATGGCGTAATCCTAAACCCACCCAACAGATTCTAGCCGGTAGTCCCTGAAATTCAATACGCTGTTTGGCCATATCTAACCAGTTATGTAGATGGGGGTCATCGGCAATGATTTCCTTAACTTTCTGATCGGTTTTATAGATATCTTCAGCATCACCGGATAGCGCGACCCAGCGGAAAGGACCCACACCGCGACAAAATAATGGTCGGATATAGGCTGGTACGAAGCCGGGGAAATCAAATGCATTTTTGAGTCCAACATTAAATGCTTCTTGTCTAATATTATTACCATAGTCCACCGTCGGAATGCCTTGATGGAAAAAATCCAACATGGCTTGAACTTGGATCGACATGGATTTTCTGGCTTCTACCGCGACATGATTAGGATTGTTTTTAATTTCTTGGTGCCATTGTTCAAGTGACCAACCAAGGGGCAAATAACCGTTAATTGGATCATGGGCAGAGGTTTGGTCGGTGACTAGATCGGGTTTGATGCCCGCTTTAACCATGGCCGGAAAAACGTCCGCGGCATTGCCTAACAAACCAATGGAAATGGCTTCACCCTTATCTAATGCTTGATTAAGCATTTGCATGGCTTGTTCTAAACTGGTTGCTTTTTTATCTAAATAGCGGTTTTTAATTCGAAAGTCGATACGGGTTTCATCACATTCTACCGCGATCATGCAATAACCTGCCATTGCCGCGGCTAGTGGTTGTGCGCCACCCATGCCACCAAGACCACCGGTTAGAATCCACTTGCCCTGGGTATTTCCACTAAAGTGTTGGCGTCCAGCTTCAACAAAGGTCTCATAAGTCCCTTGTACAATACCCTGACTGCCAATATAAATCCAAGAGCCGGCGGTCATTTGTCCATACATCATCAAACCTTTCTTATCCAGTTCGTTAAAATGTTCCCAATTAGCCCAATGAGGAACCAGATTAGAATTGGCAATCAATACACGCGGAGCCTCGCTATGAGTCTTAAAAACTCCGACCGGTTTGCCTGATTGAATCAATAGCGTTTCATCTTCATTAAGCTTCTTTAGTTGTTCGATAATTGCGTCATAACATTGCCAGTTTCTGGCGGCACGCCCAATTCCACCATAAACAACCAATGCATTAGGGTTTTCTGCGACCTCGGGATCAAGGTTATTCATCAGCATACGCAATGGCGCTTCGGTTAGCCAAGATTTCGCGCTGAGCTTAGTGCCGGTCGGGGCTTTTATATTTCGGCTAGCATCAAACTTTAGGTCGTCATGATTTATCTGGTTCATGGCTTGCTCCTGGTTTTATTGTGTCAGTCAATAATGTTATTTAATTAATCAGTTGTTTTTAGGTTTAAATTTATTACCAAAACGATAGCGTTTTCCTGGATGATAGAGTTTGGCATAGCTAACCAATTGCTCATTACACCAAGTTTTGCGTTTTAGAAGAATAATGGCTTCACCCGTTTCAATTTGTAGCCGGTCACGAATTGCTTGGTCACCAATAATTGCTTCAATCTGGTGTTCTGCCTCGGTTAAGGGCGCTATTTGAGTTAAATACTCTCCCGGAGTTGTTTGAGAAAAATCTTGCTTTAAATAATCCTGCGCCGTGTTAGGTGTTACCTAGCGTTGCTCGAGCTGGATTGGTTTATCCTGTTTAAAATGGAGCAATTCGGAATAAAAAATATCTTGCTGTTGTTTGATATTCATTTTATGAGCTAGATCTTCGCCTGCCTTCTGTTTTTCTAAGGCTAATAATTCACAGTGGTAGCTTAGCCCTTGTTGTTTCACCTCAGCTGCAATACTGTTTATTTGGAGCATCGAAAACTGCTGTTTTTCTTGGGTGACAAAACTACCTTTGCCTTTTATAGTCACTAAAACACCTTGCTTTGCAAGCTCTTGCAATGCTTTTCTCGCTGTCATTCTACTGACTTGGCACGAGTCAGCCAGTTGATTTTCTGAAGGTAGTTGATCGCCACTTTTCCACGTGCCATTGCCAATTCCCTTGATCAGGAATAGTTTGACCTGTTGATAGCGGTGAGTAGATGCTTGCATTGTGCTATTATGCAGTCTTTAACCTGTATATACAAGTTGCATTGTTGATAAAATTAAATCTAGAAAGTGACACTAATAATCCACACATAGTGTCAATACTCATGTTGCTATCAGGGGTGACCAAAAAAATCTATGTTAAGATAAGAAGGTTAGTCACGGTTAAGCAAGCTAGACTAGACCTCGTTAAATAATTGGATGGACAATCAATGTGAAAACTTATGAATTAAACCACGGCGATTTACCTATTTTGGTTTCCATGCCACATAATGGAACTTTGATACCAGTGAATTTGCAACACCGGATGACCACTTCAGCTAAGCTAGTGAAGGATACCGATTGGTATTTGGATCGTTTGTATCAATTTACTCAGACGATGGGATTAAGTATTATTAAACCTATATACAGTCGTTATGTAATCGATCTCAACCGTCCAAGTGATAACCAAGATCTTTATCCGGGACAAAATACCACTGAACTCTGTCCAACGACGCAATTTGACCTGTCTCCTATCTACTTACAAGGGCAGCTTCCAAGCCAAAATGAAATCAATCAGCGAGTTGAACAATACTGGCAACCTTATCATCGAGCACTGCAGCATGAAATTGGTCGCCTTGTGGGTGAACATGGCAAATGCTTATTGTTTGAAGCGCATTCAATCGCGTCCCTAGTGCCGCGCTTTTTTGATGGTCAATTAGCTGATTTTAATTTTGGAAATAATAAGGGTGAAAGTAGTTCATCCGATTTAATGCAGCGCATCGAAAATTTTTCCACCACTCCTTATAGCTGTGTAATTAACGGTCGGTTTAAAGGCGGGTTTATTACCCGTAATTATGGTGTTCCAGAGTCCAATATTGATGCAATTCAGTTGGAATTATCACAAGCGACCTATATGCATGAAGATAATTTAACTTATGACCAAGATAAAGCCGAACGAGTACAAAAACGCTTATCCGAACTTTTTCAGTTATTTAAACGATACCTTGATAAATAACCAATATCTCCACTCAATTGATAATTAGCTGAACCTCAAAATAAATCTCAAAACAGGTTATTTTGAACTAGACTTTTTAATATGGAGCATTTTAAAAACGTCAAAGTTTACACCAGTGATTTAATCCCTGGATTAACCGTCACCAAGCTCGATCGAGCTTGGACTGAAACCAGTTTTATCATGCAGGGCTTTACCCATTGAATCACCTTTTGATGTGATCAGTCTGCGCCGCCAGTGTGAATATGTTTACGTTGATTTTAAGAGTGTCGAACAATATAGAGCGTTTAAAATCCAAACTACACGATCCGAGACCTACCGAAGGAAACTGACCTCTAAAAGCAGTTCGGTTGCTGAAACTAAGAAAAGTTTAATTTCGGCTGTTTTTAACTCACCGTAGAAGTAACCGTCTAGTAAAAACACTATTTGACCGAATCGCATTGGGTCAGGAGTTTGATATTGCGACGGTAAGAAGCAATGTAAAAGATAATGTTAAGCAGATTTTAGCCAACCCAGAAGCCATGCTTATGATGAGCATGTTAAAATCTCAAAGTGAAGATTTGGCGCAACACAGTTTAAATGTGAGTATACTTTCCATCGGTTTTGCTCACCATCTAGGCTTTTTAAAAGCCGAACTAGAGGATATTGGAATGGCCGCAATGCTGCATGATATCGGATTAGTTAAAGTCGAAAAACGTCTGATACACAAACCCTCCAAACTGAATGAAGAAGAAATGTCGCAAGTACAAAAACACTGCCAATTTGGATTCGATATTTTGTCGGGAAGACGCGGTCTAACGCCTTCTTGCATCGACGTTGCGATGGCTCACCACGAGCAGGCGGATGGAAAAGGATATCCTAGGGGGCTGGTATCCAATAGAATTACAAAAGTAGTAAAAATTATTTCAATCATTGATGTGTATGACACCATCACAAACTATCAGGTTTATGCCAAGATTATGTCGATTAAGGATGCTTATCGAGAAATGATGAAAGGCAAGGGCAGCCGGTTTGATCTAGAGTTGCTTTTAAAATTTATTAAATGGCGAAGTATTTACCCACCCGGCACCATTGTTGAATTGTCCAATGGAGAGGTAGGGATCGTTATCGGCTCAAAAGAAACCAATCGTCTTAAACCAAGAATTATGCTAGTACTCGATGAATATAAGGAGCCTTGTAAAGAGACCATTATCGACTTGAGTCGATTACAACCGGAAATGCACAATTCAGGCTTTCGTATTATTCAAGCTTTTGAAAATTCAGCATACGGAATTGATATTCAAGAATATGTCGAGAAGGGGCTTGTAATTAACCCATGATTTCTTAATAACCACTCAGTTAAATCTTACCTATTTATTACCACTTTCGCATACCGGCGTTCAGTTTATAAAATAAAAATCCTTTGTAATCAAATTATTCTGTCTTAATTTAAGACACTAATTTATAATCCCACTATAAATCATTTCAAAAAGATATAATCAATATGCAAGAAAAAATAACTCTCGATCAATTAATGAAGCTTCTTTCTGAAGATGATCGGGCTATATTTGCTCAGCTAGCTTCAAAATTAAAAGATATCAATGGTGATATCAATCAGTTATCTGCCTCTGAATTGACAACTATTCAACAGATGGAGCAAAAATATGCAGAGCAGTTTTCAGCGGTCAATAATGGAGACGTTTTGACAGTTCAGGATTTCTCTAGCGACCAGGAAAACCTACAGGCAAACAGCAATACTCCAGAGTCATTAGATCTTTTACAGACACCATTTGCCGACAAAGTTAGGCAGTTACTGGCTCGTGATTTAAAAGACAGTTTTCCAAAAGAAGCTGAAGCAGCCCAATTTGCCTTTAATAATAAATGGCTGCCAGCTGATTTAAAAGATCCCGTCATGGTCGCCAATATTTTTGATCAATTTAAACAAGATATTTCCGAAGCAAACCAATGGCGTGAAGAGTTGGTTGGACTCGATTCAGATAAAACTATGGCGGTAGGGCTTACTTGGTTTATGGTGATTTTTCAGTTAAATCAGAGGCTAAATTCTTAATCCGCCATCGATTTCCAAAACTCGTCCAGAGAAATAATCATTTTCTAAAATAAACTCTACGCCATGGGCGATTTCATCGGCATCTCCCATTCTACCTAGCGGTACGCTGGCCGCAACTTGTTTAAGAATTGCCGGTTTAATTTGTTGGGTCATCTCCGTTGCAATAAATCCTGGAGCAATAGCACCCACTCTAATACCCGCTCTAGCGAGTTCTTTTGCCCAGGTAACGGTTAAGGCGACCACGCCGGCTTTTGCTGCAGAGTAATTGCTTTGGCCAATGTTACCGGCTCTAGAGATTGAGGAGATATTAATAATAACGCCTTTGGTTTTTGTAGCAATCATGTGTTTGGATGCTTCTCGTGTACATAGAAACACACCGGTTAAATTAACATCAATGACCGATTGCCACTGGTTTAGACTCAGCGAATCAAAACCACCATTTGCATTGGGTTTATTCAAAAATGAATCTCGAATAATCCCCGCATTATTGATTAATGCATCGATCTGATTATATTGCTCAATTAGCTGTTCAAATAATTCGGAGACTTTTGATTCGTCGGATATATCACAGCTAAAACAATCAGCTTCGATACCTCGCTTAGATAATTCCAGTTTTTGAGACTGTAATTTATCCAGATTAATGTCGATCAGGATAACTTTACAACTTTTTACACCTAATCGAGATGCCATGGCAGCACCTAAGCCTTGCGCGGCGCCGGTAATAACAATGACTTTGTTTTCTAACTGCATAGGATAATACAACCTTTAAAGTAACAACTTGCTTGGCTTTGCAGCCGAAGCTGATTTAACTCAATAAGCAATTAAAATCAAAGCCCTAAACTTTGTTTTCCTTGCTCAAAAATAATATCCACAGGTATTTGAGCTTGCTCTAAAGTTTGGAGATCTTTAGCCAATTGCTCCGTTAAAATTCCTTGATTTTTTAATAGATTAACCGCACGTTGATGATCGCCGTCACCCTGAATAGTCAGGATTAGTTTTGATAAAGCATTCATGGCCAGGGTCATTTTATCAAAATTAACACGATATTTTCCGTTATTTTGATCGCGACTAAAGGCACCCATTTGTTTAAAGAAATTAAACCGTATCATATTGGCTTTGCCATGAGCGCTCGATGCGCCGAAACGCACTGAACGAAAAATACCGGCTAAAAAGGTGACATAGTTATCCATGATTTTGCCTTGTTTAAGATCGTTGGACTTATAAAGTTCAGAAATCATATATAAACCAAGGATGTCGGCTTTTCCTTCCTCGAGTGCTGAGGCTGTTTCTTTAAGGATCGAGCGAACAGTTCCTGTACCATTTAAAGTATTTTTTATGCCGAGTCCATGAGCCACTTCATGAAACATGGTGTTAGCAAAAAAAGCGTCAAAGGTGATGTATTGGCGTTGATCTTCAGCGATCAATTGTTGTGAAATAGGTACCAAAATATGCTCAAATTTAGCCTTCATGGCATTTTTCAGCTGCAATCGACGAGTCCCTTTTTCAAGTTGTACTTTCTCATCATTAGGTAGATTGATTGCGATGGTTTTTGATCCCGCATTGCTATGTCCTGCATAATAGATAACATCGTAGGCATTGAGGTCGGAATCGGTACCGGGTTTTTCCTGCTTATAGGCATCATCCACCGGTAAGCCTTTTTGCAGTTGCGGCAGAAAGGCCGCGAAACGTGAGAGTTTTTCACTCCATTTTAAGTCTTTTATCAATACATAGGCTTCATAGGCTGCCCGATAACCGAATAACTGGTCCTCATAGGTTTCTATAGGACCGATTACCAGCTCAATAGGGTTGTTTTTCATATCCATCCATGCAAAATCACTGGTTTGAAAATTATCCGTGGTTAAAGCTTCTGCGCGCATTGAAAGATAAGATTTAAACTCAGGATCCTTAGCAAACTTCGAAGCTTCAATCAATAAGGCGGCTGCTTGTTTGAGAGGTTCGGCATAGGCTTGATGGAATGGAAGGCTATATAGATTTCCTTGTGGATCGCGCTTGACCAAAGAGTAAAGCCCACGTTTATCATCAAAATCAGATTGTTCAAATTCTTCTTTACTCATATCCTCGGGGTAGAAATTGGCACCCAAGGGTTTTTGTTTAAATTCGGTTAAAAAGGGTTTATCACCAGCTAGTCGATCCCACGGACCATAATTAATATCGGCAAATTGCTTGGCTTTTGGGTCACTAATACTGGACAAAAGCTCCGTTTTATCGCCATAGGCTTGCAGCCAAAATAAATCATCCATTATTTTTGCAGCATCGATAAGTCGTGCAAGCATCTTTTTTTGATTTGCATCTAGATGGCTGAGGTCTGCGTTTAGCGTAACTTTTTTATAGATATCAAACCGAGCATTATTAGCTATAGACGGAGAATATTGCGTTGCTTCAGTCACACTTCCCTTATGATCATTGGTATCGCACGCTAGTAGCAGGGTAAGAGTGAAAAGGGGTAGTATGAGGCGCTTAATTATCATCATGATTGTGGGTTTTCCTATGCAAATGACTGGTTCTAAATAGTCGTCAATTATAGCACCAAAGCTGCTTGGTTAAAAACTATCGTCTACAGTCATCATGGCGTTTAATCCAGTTTCAGGGCTGGATTAATCTATGGTTTCAAAAGAATAGATGTCAAAAACCGTTATTCCCGAGTTATTTTATTGGGGTCCATGCCATTTGAGATGGATTTTCTAACAAAACGTCCATTGACTCGGTTAAACATTGTTGTCGCCCCAATAAGACACTTCGGGAAAGACTCGATTTAAAAAATATCATTGGTCCCTGAATTCAGTTTGGGTTCAGTATGGATATGTTGTAATGAGCATATGCTGACGGAGCATTGATATTTATGCTCTGCTAGCCGAGCTAAAAGGAGCAATTCTCAGCTTTAATTTTTTGGTTTGTTAGGAGAATGATATGAATAAGTTAGCAATTTTATTGGTTGCATTAAATAGTTTTTCAACCTTAGCGGTTGCAAATGATGACAATGGTAGCGACAAAAATCCAATGGCTGCCGCGGATCGTATGGGCGCGTTTCAACCAGCCGTCTCGGTAAAACAGCGCGCCGCCAATAATGTGTTGGAAATGAATATTCAGTCTGACGCAGTAGTGAGCATCAAGCGTTCAACTCATGATAAGGTTGACCGAAGTAGCCAAAAAGAAAACCTTTTAAGCGCCAAGCTATCGCCTTTAGAGGGAAACTCAAAACTTAGAGATAGTACAGCTAAAGCGTCTAATGCTTTCGGTTTTAGTTTTTACTCGGCCAATAGCTATTTCAATACTGATCTGGATGGCGATGGCTATTACAGTGATTTCTCACTTAGTTTCGATGCGGATTACGCTAATGGCTCTGCTAATGTTTATGCGGTTGTTTACACCAGTAAAAATGGTGAAGCTTGGACTGAATTGTTGGTAACAGGTGTTTTTAATATCATTAATAACAACGCTAGTGATGAACAAACTGTGACAAGTCAATTAAACTTTGATTTTCCAACCAATGAATACGACATTCTGATCGATCTTTATGAAGATGGTATACCGGGTATTGTTGCGACTATCAGCCCGACAGAAACCACTAATTTAAGTCGTTTACCCTTAGAAGACTTGGAACATGAACGCAGTAATAATTTGAGTCAAATAAGCTATGCCGCAACGACTTTATTTGGTGATGCTGATGGTGATGGCTTTTTTACTAACATAACACTGGAATATGATATCGATACCGCTTATTCTGGTGATACGGTTTATGCTGAAATTGTTCTGACAAATCCCTATGCAGGCTGGAGCCAATATTTATCGACTGACAACTTTATTTTAGGCAACCAAACAGAGTTTGTTGACCTGGCACTTAATTCCGGTTATCCAGCGGAATGGTATGATATGCAAATTAACCTATACAATGCTTTTACGGGTGAGCTGATTGCGACAGCGGGTTCGGGTTTTCTATCTCTTTCAGGTCTACCCTTGGAATCGCTGGACAATGATTCTTTGTTTGATAGCCCTAATCATGGTGGTGTCGATATCGTTATTGTTGGTGGCGGATCAATGGGGTTAACGATATTATTAATGTTAAGTTTGCTGCTAGCCAGACGATATCAGGTGAAATTAACCAAGGCTAAAATTTTATAAATGACAATGTCAAACTAGAGAGTAATCAGTTAGAGAAAAAACGCCAGTGATTTTATCACTGGCGTTTTTTGGGTTTAAACTCTTATCCAGCTAGACTTTATTCGCCAAATCCAAATAACGATTGTGTAAATCATGTAAGCATTGGTTGAGATGTAGTATTGATTGGTCATTGACTAGTAGGTCATCGGCTAGCCGTCGTCTTTGCTCATTGGAGGCCTGAGCTTTGAGCCTTAATTTGGCTTCATCAGGGCTTAATCCATTTCGCTGAACGAGTCTTTTAATCTGCAATTTAGGAGGGGCTTCAACGACTAATATTCGGTCTATTAATTGACGGTAATGAGAGCTAATGTTTCCTTCTCGATCCACAAGTAAGGGAATATCAATCACCGCATAAGGTGAGGTGATTTCTTGCGTGTTTTGTTTGATTTGTTTAAAAATTAGAGGGTGGGTTAGTTGGTTCAATTGGTCGAGTTTTTGTTGATCTCTAAAAAACCATGGAGGCCAAAGCTTGTCTGTTTAATTGGCCTAGTTGTTTACCCGAAGAATAAAATATCGAGTTGCCGAAAAGTTGCTTTAAATCCTTGAGATAAATTGAGTTTTCATCGAACAGATCACGCGCAATTTGATCCGCATCGATTATTTGGATCGCGTGATCCGCAAAAAAATGAGAGGCCTGAGTTTTTCCTGAAGCAATACCGCCGGTGAGGGCAATAATGAATGGCTTGGTTTGCATAAATATCCTTCAATGGGATATTAAAGACCGGCGTAATCTAAATACCAGTTTAAAATTGGTTCACCCCATAATAAGGCAATCCAACCCGCGATTGCAAGGTAGGGTCCAAAAGGAATTTTACTTTCTTTACCTTTTTTCTGAAGTAGCAAAAGACTACCACCAAGAATCGCCCCAACACCCGCCGATAGAATGATTACCAATGGCAATTGCTGCCAGCCGACAAAGGCACCAATAGCCGCCAGAAGTTTGAAGTCACCGTAGCCCATACCTTCTTTTCCGGTTAACAGCTTAAATATCCAGTAGATACTCCATAAAATCAAATACCCTGCAATAGCGCCAATCACGGCATCTTGTAGAGGAATAAATACAGAAAAGTAAGCACAAAATAAGCCCAACCAGACTAACGGCAAGGTCATGAGATCGGGTAGTATTTGATGATCGATATCAATCATGCTCATGGCAATAAAATAGCCGGTCAATAGTAGAGCGACCGATAATTGCCAGCCATAAACCGAAATGCCATGCAACCATAGCAAAAGACGCAGCAGTTATAATTTCGATGAAAGGATAGCGTATTGAAATAGGGCTGTTACAGCCTTTACATCTTCCCTTCAGCAACAAATAACTGATCACCGGAATATTTTCAAAACTAGAAATGGAACGTTCACAGTTAGGGCAGGCAGAGCGGGGCACCACAAGATTAAATTTTTCAGGTTGTTGGTCAAATACTTTTGCTGGTGCGCTTATTTTAAAACCGCGATCTTGCAAGATTTCCTTCGCCATGGTTTCCCATTCACGAAATAACATGATCGGATAACGGAATATGACGACATTAAGAAAGCTACCTAATAAAAGACCAAAAATACCGCAGATGATGGTGAGGATTAGAAGGTTGTCTTGCAGTGTTTGAATAATTGCTTGCATCGTTTTATTTTCTTATTAGTTGTTCGTTTTGAAAAAGATAGTTTGCTCAGTCATTAATTAAATTAGCTAAATACAAAAGGCCAGAAAATAAGTGTTTCTAGCCTTTTGAAGACAGAGTCAATTCATGTTAATCAATCGGACATTAATTAACGACGTTACCCATCTGGAATATTGGTAGATACATCGCAATAATGAGACCGCCGACCAATACACCTAATACTGACATAATTAACGGTTCTAGTAAGGCACTTAAGCCATCAACCGCATCATCAACCTGCTGTTCATAAATATCCGCCACTTTACTGAGCATCGCATCTATTGAACCTGATTCTTCACCAATCGCAACCATTTGTACCACCATATTAGGAAAAACACCAGTAGATTGCATTGCCATATTCATTTGCATTCCAGTCGTAACGTCATTTCTAATTTGATAAATAGCATCACGATAAAGTGCGTTTCCGGACGCGCCAGCAGCAGAAGTAAGCGCCTCGACTAAGGGAACACCAGCAGCAAAAGTGGTTGCCAGTGTTCGTGTGTAACGCGCAATTGCCGCTTTGTGCAATAACTCACCGATGACAGGTGCTTTGAGTAACACCTTATCCTGCCTATCGCGCATACTTTTGGAACTGGCTAACATTTTTTTATAAGTGACAACAAAGCCGATAGCACCAAATAAAAAGATCCACCAGTAGGAAACCATAAACTCTGAAATATGGATGACCATCATGGTAAAAGCGGGTAATTCCGCGCCAAAACCTTCAAAGATCTCTTGAAATTGAGGAACCACTTTAATCAACAATATGGAGGTCACTATTACCGCTATGGCAACAACCGCGATTGGGTAGTTTAAGGCTTTTTTAATTTTTGACTTAAGGGCTTCTGTTTTCTCTTTATAAGTTGCGATACGATCTAGCATTCCTTCTAGCGAACCCGATTGTTCACCAGCATCGACTAAATCACAAAATAGATCATCAAAATGTTTAGGATGTTTGCGTAGCGAATCTGCCATGGTTTGACCTGATTCGATATCTGCTTTGACGCTTAATAATAAATCTTGAACCGCCGGTTTTTCGTTACCTCGACCAATAATATCAAAAGATTGGACTAATGGCACACCGGCCTTCATCATGGTGGCAATTTGGCGAGAAAACATAGCAACATCGGATGCAACGATCGGCTTACCCGCGCTGCCACCAAATAAAGGTTGAGCCACTTTACTGACTTTTATTGGGCTAATACCCTGTTTTCTTAGTTGCGCTTTAATAATGGCCGGTGTTTCAGCGCTCATTTCACCTTTAATGCGTTGGCCTTTTTTGTCGGCACCTTCCCATTTAAAATTGTGCTGCTTCGGGGCTTTAGTCGCCTTTCTGCGCTTTAAACTGCTACTTCTATTCTTATTAACGGTTTGAACTGCCATTTGAGTGAATCCTGATCAAAACTAACGGTTAATTGCCTAGTATTAAGACTATTTTAGCCTTAATTGGTGGAGATTACTGAATTTATTCGCTTATTTGTGACTTAATCAGCTTTAGCCTGTTTAAATATAAGAAACCAACTTTTATATAATGGATATGGACGCGCTATGATGTTTAATGCTGAGTAACACGGTTAACTTCTTCAAGTGAAGTGACACCCTGCATCACCTTCATTAAAGCTGAGCGATGCAGATCATTGACCCCTTCTTTTTCAGCCTGTGTCGCGATATCTAACGCATTTCCACCTTCCATTAAAATCTGGCCTATTTCCTTAGAAAATTTCATAACTTGATAAACACCCACTCGACCCTTGTAGCCGTTGGTACATTTATCACAACCGACGGGTTCATAACAAGTGAAGCTTCCGATTTCATCTTGTTTAAAACCGGCTTCTAAATAGACTGATTCAGGTAATTTTACCACCGATTTACACACTTCACAGAGTCGCCTTGCCAGGCGTTGTGCAATCACTAGATTAACACTAGTGGCAATATTAAAAGCCGGAACGCCCATATTCACCATTCGCGTGATAGTTTCTGGAGCACTATTAGTATGTAGAGTAGATAAAACCAAGTGACCGGTTTGCGCCGCCTTGATAGCGATTTCTGCTGTTTCTAAATCTCGGATTTCCCCCACTAGCACCACGTCGGGATCTTGACGAAGGAAGGATCTTAATGCACCAGCAAAGGTAAGCCCTTGTTTGGGATTAACATTGACCTGATTGACCCCTTCAAGATTAATTTCCACCGGGTCTTCTGCCGTTGAAATATTAGTTTCAACCGTATTAATAATGTTTACTGCGGTATAAAGCGAAACCGTTTTACCACTACCGGTTGGCCCTGTAACCAAGACCATCCCTTGCGGTTTTTGGATGGCATCCATAAACAGCTCTTTTTGCTCTGGCTCGTAACCAAGTACATCTATACCAAGTTGTGCCGCAGCAGAGTCTAAAATACGCATAACGATTTTCTCGCCAAACAGTGTCGGCAAGGTACTCACACGAAAATCGATGGATTTGTTTTTGGAAATCTTAAGTTTTATCCGTCCATCTTGAGGGACCCGCTTCTCAGATATATCCAGTTTAGACATAACTTTAAGGCGGGCTGATATTCGGGTGGCAAGATTAATGGGTGGGCTAGCCACTTCAGATAATATACCGTCTATTCTTAATCTCACCCGATAGCGTTTTTCATAGGGTTCAAAGTGTAAATCGGATGCACCTTTTTTAATCGCATCGAGAAGGATTTTATTAACAAATCGGACAATAGGCGCTTCATCGGCACCGGCCGCGTCATCCTCATTATTGGCTTCTTCATCGATGGTTTCAAGATTCATATCATCAAAATCATCGTCATCAAAATTACCCATTTCCTCGCTTTCTTTTTCTTCGAGGATTTTATCGATTAAAGAGGTTAATTTGGATTCTTCTAATAATACTGCTTCAGTGGTGAGGCCCGAGTGAAACTTAAATTCATCCAGAGCTGATAAATTGGTCGGATCGGACAATCCGACATAGAGCCGCTTACCTCTTTTAAATAAAGGTATAGCGTGATGTTTCTTAATTAGAGCTTCACTAACGAGACTGGTGGCTATTTGTTCAAAATCAATGGCGTCAACATCAAAAAGAGGGACACCAAACTCACCGGAGGCTGAATTAGCGATGGATTTAGAATCAACAAGATTATTTTCAACGAGGTAAGATACCAGATTATGCTTGTTCTTTTGTACAGCGTTGATTGAATCAACGGCTGTAGGTTCATCTAATAAACCGTCTAAGATCAGTTTTCTCGCTAGACCACTGATCACAACATTAGATTGAGTTACTGTTGCCATGCTTATTTGTCTCGATGTTATTGAGATAACTGTCAGTTTAATAGTGGCTAACTATCCACTACTTTTAGTTTTAAGTTCTCTAATCCATGAGTTTAAATCCAATAATACTATAATATAGCCTTTTATTTTATAGAAATCTGGATTTTTTGTTATTAAACAGTTAGATAATGAGAAATGGTAATGTTTTTTCGACATTAATCGAGGGAAATTTGCTATCTGTGTGATTTTATCAAAGGGAAACTAGAGCCTAAAGTTCAGTAAAATTATCGGAGTTATAAGGGCAAAACAAATATTAGGCAAAAAAAAGACCGATAAAATCGGTCTTTTTTTCATGGAGACTCTAGATTAACAGATATTGGCTTGCTACGCAAGTTCCGGATTTGGCCCAAGTAACTTTTCCATTGGCAAACGTGGGTGTCAAAACATAAGTCTCACCACCAAGTCCGTTGGTTGCTACAGCGGTCGCTGTGATGACACCATCTGTGGTGCTGATAGACGCGATATAACCGGTTGCACCCACTGCGTCAATTGCCCAACCAGGACCATTTTGCGCATCTGTACAACCTGTTGCTGTTGCTAAATCTTGAGCACAAATTTCAACCGCTGTCTTAAGACCTGAAGTCCCAATAACCACTTCCGAGAACTTAGCACGCTTGGTGTAATCTTGATAAGCTGGTAATGCAACTGCCGCTAAAATACCGATAATCGCCACAACGATCATTAATTCTATAAGTGTAAAACCTGATTGTACTTTTTTCATGGGAACGCCCTCTGTTTAATAATAAATAAAATGTAAGTTAAAAAAATAGTTCAAACAAACTGTTTCAAGGAAATAGTTTCCTTTGTAAAACTTAGACCATTTCCTTGAAACATCAAGAAAGAATCTTAGTATTTAGCATAATGCAATCGGGATGCCAGCTTTTAATTAATATTTTTGTTTTGAGAAGGTATCGGCAAATTCAGGCAATGAAAGGATAATGTAGATGCCAGTCTTGTGGTCAATAATCGCTTTAAATACAGTTAGATAGAATATAAAGAACATTGCTATCGATTTTTCCAGTTAGCAATGAATATAAATAATCTCATGCTGTAATAAAGGCCGGGTGATGAAACAATATTGGACTTAAACTGTCAAAACATGACAATTTGCGTCACTTGAAGTGCGTAGGATGTCACATTCAATGACAAAATAGGTCAATTTTAAGGGGGTACTGCTCAATTAGCGTGTGCTCATTGATGATTCGATCATCCAACCACTATCTAACCAACTTAATTCGCATAGATAGATCAATGGCGGCAATATTTTTAGTGATAGCTCCCACGGATATGCAGTCAACCCCTGTTTCAGCGATTTTAGCAATGGTTTTGAGGTTAACATTGCCGGAGGCTTCCAGAATTGCATTGTGGCTGTGTTTTTGCTTTAATCTGACAGCTTCTAAAAGTTGATCATTGGTAAAATTATCCAGCATAATGATATCGGGCTTCCCATCAATGGCTTGTTCTAGTTCCTTAATTGACTCGACTTCAATTTCAATAAGCTGACTTAACCCCATTGCTTTCGCCTTGTGTAAAGCTGAGGCAATACCGCCGCAGGCAACAATATGGTTTTCTTTAATTAAGAAACGGTCGGTTAAAGTTAAACGGTGATTTTTACCACCTCCACAGAGGACCGCATATTTTTGCCCAAAACGCATTCCCGGAATGGTTTTTCTGGTATCTAAAAGCTGGCAATGGTCATTTGCCATAGCTTTTACGTAGACATTGGTTGTGGTGGCGGTGGCAGAGAGGGTTTGCAGAAAATTCATCGCACTTCTTTCTGCGGTCAGCATGGCGCGTGCATTGCCACTTATTTCACAAATTACTTGCTCGGCATTAACCACTTCACCGTCCTTTTTATGCCAAAAAAGAGTGATTTGTTTATCCAGCTGCTTAAATATCCGTTCCACCCACTGTTGACCACATACAATCGCGTTTTCGCGTGAAATAATGGTCGCTTTTGCATCTGTAGAAGGCGCTATAAGCGATGCGCTGATATCGAAAAGGGGAGAACCTTTGAGATCTTCCTCTACGGCTAAGCCACATTGATTTTCTATTTCTTGGTTTAGTTGATCTAAATAGAGGAGCTTTTGTCGTCTTTGCTTCATAGGATTTAATTATTCCAAACCACTGCTGTATATTCTAGCGGATATATTAACAAGTTTTTACTTCTAAAGGTATGCTTGTCGACCGGTTTAGCTTGCGAACCAATTAATGGACTATTTTATTATTCAATCAATGACCGTTTATCGGATATTAGCGACCCTTTGCCCTTTGAACGTTTAGTTCTTGCTTAATTGGTCGAAGACTATATTGAACAGGCTGTTTACTAATTGAATAATTAGATTGGTGGGGGCGTTTAAACCCTCTACTTGTTGTTTATGGTTCCGGAGTGACTATGCTAGATCCCATTGACCCAGTAGTTCGCATTTCAACCCTCTCGTCTAATAAAGAGCCGTTGAAGGAGTATCGACCTATGTTACCTATAATGAAAAAAATACAAGGAATCTGTATTGATGCACTTGAAGCGCAATTAATCGTCATGCTAAATACTGCTGACGATCGATTATTTGATATGGCAGAAAATAGCTATAACAATGCTCAATTTGATGCCATGCGTTTATTGAGAGTTAAGCGTGAAGGCTTAATTTGTCGTTTTAGACAAGAAATATCGAATAATTTTCGCAACCTGTTATCTCGCCCTGAAAATGAGCCAAACAAATCGGAAAATGTTGAGCATTTATCACTGGATAATATCAGCCTAGTGAAAAACGATGATTTAGAGGAAAAAATTGCCATTGACACGATGGTAAAAAAGACAGAAGTTGCTAACCACTTAGCTTTGGAACATATTCAGCAACGATTTAATCAGCTCATTGATGATAAAATCATTGCTAGTGACGACAATCCGATAGCGCCATTACAAGTGTGCCAGGCGTTTAAAAATGCATCTAAAACGCTAGACTTAGATATCGCTTCTTTATTAGTCATCTATAAGTTATTTGATCGAAGCGTGATGCAAAATATGCAGCAAGTGTATCTAAAGTTAAACCAATTTTTTGTGCAACATTCGGTGCTTCCTCAGCTCAATGATAATCCTTTATCTTCTTCAAATACTTCCAGCCCAAGCTTAAATGGAGGGAGCCTTAATCTCGCTATTCCTAGCACGCAGGATATGGTTGATCAATTAGCCATTAATCGCACTGAGCAGGTTAATGTTTCACAGAGTGCTCATTCCGCTGAGGCTAATATCGATACTGGACAAAATGAAGTACTGAATGAAATCCACCGTTTGCTAGCCAACTCTCGACCCGCAGCGAGTAATGTGTCTATACCTCAAGATCCGATCTTGCAGCGATCTACCTCCAATCATCCGACGCAGTTAAATACGCAGCAATTGGTTGAAATTTTATCTCAATTGCAGGCAAACCATTCAACGAGTCAACAAAAGGTTATTCCAGCCGGTGAAATTAAGCAATCATTAACGGTCGCAGTCCCCCAGTTAGAAGTAC
The DNA here is from genome assembly GCA_030949565.1 of Enterobacterales bacterium. GTDB lineage: Bacteria > Pseudomonadota > Gammaproteobacteria > Enterobacterales > Kangiellaceae. The sequence continues at coordinate 104,023 of JAUZSK010000072.1, read as the reverse complement.
AAGATCTCAGTGGTTCTATCGGCGCGCTAAATGAAGATATGATTGATATTGTATCTATGCTCTTTGATTTTATTCTTGAAGATGCCAGCATTCAACCGGAAGTTAAAAGTGTGATAGGCCGATTGCAGATCCCAATGCTAAAAGTTGGATTGGTTGATCCCAAGTTTATTTCTAACCGGCGACATCCTGCGAGATTATTGCTTAATGAGTTGGCTCATGCTGGTCTTTCCTGTGATATGAATGATGTCGCTTCAAAACCTATGGTCGATAAAATCGAACAGGTGACGGATAAAATAATACAAGACTTTGATAACGACATGACCTTGTTTGAGCAGTTGTTAGAGGATTTCAATGGGTTTAAATCTAAGTTTTTGCAGAAAACCAATATCTTTGAAAAGCGTATTAAAGAAGCGGAAGAGGGCAAAGCAAAAGCCGAAACGGCAAGAGCAGAGGTTAATCGATGCTTGACTCAACTTTGCGCGAAAAAACATTTGCCCGATGTGGTTAAATCAATTCTCAAGAACATTTGGTCCCATGTCATGTTGCTAGAAAAGCTAAAGGGTCATCAAAAAGGTTGGGCTAGTCGGGTAAAAGTGGCAAAACTACTGGTGTGGAGTGTGCAGCCGTTTGAAACAGCGGATAGACTGGATAAACTGGTCAGCAAAGTGCCTCTTTTGGTAAAAAGTATCAATACCGGTGCTGAGCTTATTTCTTTTTCGCCTATTGAAGTAACACATTTACTGGAACAATTAGAAGACGAGCATCGAAACATCATTGAGAGTACCAAACAGGCTATAAATGACAATAAAAATGAAGAACTATTACGTTTACCAGCCATCGATTTAGATCACCCAAGTGGTGCTGAGTTTGCGTCAGAGAAAGCTGATTTAAGTTTTGAACTAGGAGAGTCTCAATTAAAACAAACACTATCCGAAGAAATCGTCATAGAAGATATCGGTTTTACCGCCGTTCAAACCGGAGAGATATTTAGACAAGAGCCTGTTGAGCCCATTCCAATTGACAATAAAGCCATGCAAATTATTGAGCAATTGCGAGCCGGTAGTTGGATCGAACTAAAAGTTGATGGTGAATTTAAGCGTTGTAAATTAGCCGCCAGAATTGCCTCAACCGGCAAGTATATCTTTGTCAATCGTAGTGGTATGAAGATGGCAGAAATGCTCACCATAGAACTTTGCCAGGCCTATCAAAAAGGTGATATGAAAATTTTGGATGATGATGCCTTGTTTGATAGAGCATTAGAGTCTGTGATTTCTAACCTTCGGTCAATGAAGGCCTAGTCGTCTCTTGGACAAGGATAGAACTGGCAAAGATCGATTAAATTAATAAAAATCATTGGTTTAAGCTTCGCGAGTGGTTAGAATATACAAATCAGATATACCTAATCACTCTATGGCGATCAAATGGCTATTATTGACGGAATATTAAGCCAGGCTAAATCTACTGCCTCATCACATTATAATCAACGGCCCAATCCTGAAGACATTTCTTTACTGGTTATTCATAACATTAGTCTACCACCGGGCGATTTTAATGGTCAATTTGTAGAGCAATTTTTCTGTGGCAAGCTCGATTTTGCAAGTCATCCCAGTTTTGCCGATCTTGAGAATTTAAAGGTGTCTTCACACCTCTTTATCCGCCGTGATGGGGAGCTTATTCAATTCGTCAACCTAAATGACAGAGCTTGGCACGCGGGGGTATCTGAGTTTGAAGGACGAGAAAATTGCAATGATTATTCTATTGGCATTGAGCTTGAAGGTACTGATTTTGAGGCTTTTACTGAACTCCAATACAAAAAATTATCTCAAGTCACCCTTGAAATCATGCATAACTACCCAAAGATAACTAACCATCGGATCTGTGGTCATAGTGATATTGCTCGGGGCAGAAAAACCGACCCGGGCCCTTTTTTTGATTGGGGATATTACCGAAAGCTAATGAATGCAGGCCTTCCGGCTTAATTGGGCTGGCTTGGACCTGCACAATTGCGCTATGATACATGACTAATAACGACTAAAAACTGGAAAACCCCATGACATTATTTGCTTTATTGATTGTTTTAGCGATAGAGTTTCATTTTAAATTAGGCAGCGAATATCGTAAATTTGACTGGTTTGAAAAAATGATTGGTTTTTTCAAGGGGTGGTTAGAGGATAAAGAATTCTATCAGTCTTGGTGGCAAGTGGGTATTGTTTTGCTCACTCCTCTTGTCGCGTTAATTGCTATCACTAATCCGTTTGATGGATTTATGTATGAACTAATCATTTTACTAGTCGCTATTCCTTTGCTATTTTTCAGTCTGGGACCAAATTCTCTAGAACAGTCTTTTGCTGAGTATTTTGCGGCAATGGAGAGAGATGACACCGAAGCCGCACTTTTGCATCTTACTCAAATCGGTTCGGCATCGGAAACTGATGATGCAGCAGTCTTAGAAAAAGACGAGCTCGTCAGGCATGCAACTCAAAAAATTCTTACCGAAGCTCAAAAACGCTATTTTGGACCGATTGCTTGGTTTATATTTGTAGGACCTTTTGGTGCTCTTTTTTATCGATTATGTCATCAATATGGCAATTATTGCCAAAAAAACAAGCTTCAGGAGCAACATCGTCTTACTCAAAAGGTTATTCATTGGATCGAGTGGATTCCTTCGCGCCTGACAAGCCTACTCTTTTTGCTCACAGGCGATTTTGTCAAAGGCTTTCACCCAATCCAAGATTATGCGCTAGATGCAGAGGCTGATAGCAACCGTCTAGTGTCTGAAACTGGTATCGCCGCCCTCGGCCTTGATCGAGGGATCAGCGATGACACTAATGAGGAAAACTACCGTGCATCAGAAATAGTGACTCGCACGGTGATCTTTTATTTAGTTTTAGCAGCCATCGTTTCAACTCTTTTGTGAATTAATGGCAGTTCCTAAGCCCGCACAGTCATTGGATGATTTCTTTTATTTGAGTAGTAACAAGCAACTTTTATCAGCCCGCACTTTATTTCACCTTTTAAGGGTCCATCGACCCTAAATCTAGAAAAATATATTTCATTCTGAAATATAGACTACAATTATTGCAAGCCTTTGCAGAATTATCTCTTCTGCTCGTTTAATGCAATTTAGGTAATCATTATGTCAAAACTCAATATGTCAAAACAGTCAATGCTGGTGGTCGATGATAGTCGCCTGTCACGTTTAATGGTAAAAAGCTTCACTGAGAAGTGCCATCCGACTTGGGAAATCGATGAAGCCGCGGACGCAAATGACGCAATTGAGGTTAGCGTCAATAAAGATTACTCCCATATAACCGTCGATTACAACATGCCTGGTATGAACGGGATTGACCTTATTGGTTTGCTTAAAAATAAGTTCCCTGACGCAAAAATTGCCTTAATAACCGCAAATATTCAAAACACCTTGAAAAGTGAATCTGAAGAAATGGGTGTTTCTTTTATTAGTAAACCTATAACGGAAGAGAAAATAATAAGTTTTGTAGGTTAAAAGTACTTTATGGAAAAATTAACGGAATTTCAAAAAGATGCTATTGCAGAAATCCTGAATATTGGTATGGGTGTTGCCGCCGCATCGTTAAGCGAAATGGTTCAAGAACCGGTTTACTTGTCAGTTCCCGCGGTAGAATTACTGAGTCAACAAAAAGCCGCCAGTAAAATTAAAGACATAGCCAGTGAAAATCTTTCGGCGGTTATTGAATCCTTCGATGGTGCGTTTAGTGGTGACGCCATGCTGATTTTCCCTGAATCTCAAAGCCTTGTATTAGTCCGTGCTTTATTAAAGGACGAGGATATGGCACTTGAAGTATTGTCTGAAATGGAGCAAGAGGCATTAATTGAAGTCGGTAACGTTATTTTAAATGCTTGTTTGGGCAGTTTAGCCAATATATTTAACCGAAGCCTTAATTATCAATTGCCGACCTATGCACAAGGTAGTTTCAAAGAGCTACTGTCTCAACAAACGCGGTTGGAACGAGAGTCCGAGGGAATATTATTACTTAACATGCATTTTCTAATGAAAGAAACCAATATAGATGGCTACTTCATAATTTTGATGGACGTTGCGTCACTCAATGAGCTTTCGAAAGAATTGGAAAACTATTTTGGGACCAGCACTTAAAGCAAACTTATGACAGACAAGTCATTTCATAAACAAAGCGATTATTAAACAGCAAAAAATTATTTGGTAAAACAATGGGGCGAAAAACAACTAAACAGCTAATAGCCAAAAATGAAACTGGTTCAACAACTTTAGCCAAAACGAATGGGTGTTCAAATTTGGTCACAGAATCTCAGGCTTTTTTAGCCAAGGCGTTAGTCGATCTCTGCGAAGTTGGTATCATTGTTTTAGATTCCGATGAACGCATCACCGTTTGGAATCAGTGGATTGCGCGATGTTCGGCAGTTAGCCAAAAAGAAGCAATCGGCGAACAGCTGGATAAAATCTTCGAAAACATTACTTCATTCCGTTTAAAGCAAGCGATAAAAGATGCTATCAATCACGGAATTCCTTCAGTGCTATCGCAAAAATTTAACCCTAATGTTTTGCCCTTATACAGCACTGAAAGAGATCGTCAAAACAGTAAATTAATGAGCCAAATGGTCACCGTAAAACCCTACCAAACTAGCCGTAAACAGTGCGTAATTCAAATTATTGATGTCAGTTCTGCGGTGACCAGAGACGGTATGTTACGTAGCCAAGCGGCTCATTCAAGGCAGCAGGCACTTCATACTAAAGCAATACTTTCTTCAATCGTAGATGCGGTAGTGACCACCGATGAAAGTGCCAATATAGATTATATGAATGGCGTAGCAGAGAATATAACCGGTTGGACTTTCGAAAAGGCAAAGGGCAAGTCTTTGGATCAAATTTTTAATTTATCTGGTGATAACTCAGGTCTATCAGAAAAAGAAATACTGGCCTGTTTAGAAAATGGACCAGCTACAACGTCTAAAGGCAAGGCGTTAGCGTTAATAGGACTGAATAAAAAGCGAATAATGATAGAGCATTCGCTCAACGTTATCCGCAATTCGAAACAAGAAAGTAAAGGTCTAGTGGTAATCTTTAGAGATGTTACCAAAGAAAATATTCTGAATGAAAAAATATCTTGGCAAGCTTCCCATGACGAACTAACTCGCCTCAATAACCGCTATTCGTTTGATCTTAAACTAGCTCAAATGGTTGAACAAGCGACAGTTGAAAATCAAGTTCATGTTTTGGTTTATCTCGACCTCGATCAATTTAAAATAGTCAATGACACCTGTGGTCATGTTGCTGGTGATGAACTTTTAAAACAAGTTTCAGACTTACTGCGAAACCAAGTAAGAGAAAGAGATTTCTTGGCTCGTCTCGGAGGCGATGAATTTGGTATTCTATTTTTTAACTGTAATGTAAAAAGTGGATTAAGAATAGCGGAAAAAATTCGTCTATCAATTCAGGATTTCAGATTCGGTTGGCAAGACAAATCTTTTTGCGTGTCAGCTAGTATTGGTCTAGTAGAAATTAACCAGCACTGTGAAAGTGCAAAGTACGTTTTAGGAAAGGCCGATGCGGCCTGTTATGTAGCCAAAGATTCCGGAAGAAATACACTTCATCTGTACCAACAAAAAGATAACATAGCAGCAGAAAGACATGGTGAAATGACATGGATTAGTCGTATCCAAAAGGCTCTTGATAACGATCGTTTTATACTTTATGCACAACCGATTGTAGCAATTTCTGGTAACGGTGATAGAGACTACTTTGAAGTTTTGATACGATTGGTGGATGAAGATAATTCTATTATTCCGCCGGGTGCATTTATTCCAGCCGCAGAAAGGTTTGGCTTAATCGGAGCGGTTGATCGCTGGGTAATCGAGAAGGTCTTGCAAACCATAAAGAGTCATCGCCAATTTTTTGAACATGAAGGATGCCAGTTAGCGATTAATTTATCGGGTACTTCTCTGGCCAGTAAAGAGACTCTAAATTTTATCGTCCAGTGCTTCAAACAATACAAAGTTCCTGCTAGCATGATTCGTTTTGAAATAACCGAAACTGCAGCCATAACCAACCTAACGTCGGCCAATCATTTTATACAAAAAGTAAAGGCGCTAGGCTGTAGCTTATCCTTGGACGACTTCGGCAGTGGACTATCATCCTTTGCTTATCTTAAAAACCTTCCTGTAGATAGCTTAAAAATTGACGGCGCATTCGTAAAAGATATGCATATTGATCCTATTGATGAAGCGATGGTCAGCTCAATCAATCAGGTAGGCCATGTTATGGGGCTTAAAACCGTGGCGGAATTCGTTGAAAATGATGAAATTATCACGCTATTAAAGTCAATGGGTGTTGATTATATTCAAGTTATGGAGTGCATAAACCGGAACTGTTTATCGATACTGCAGGAGAACTGCAAAAACACCTTTTTTCACGTCTCAATTAGTGCTCAATAACCATCTCTCTAAACATCCTTCATATCTATCTAGACGTTAATTTGAGCTTGGCTAAATATAAATAGCCTGGCTAATTATGATGAACGTTATCCAGTTGCTTTTTTGTGCAAATATATTACAATATTACGAGCCTTAAAAAATTGATTTTTAATAGATTGTTGGTACAATTTAAAGTTAGCCATGCTAACAATTGAAACCTACTGATGATACTGTTATTCTAGATCTCAAAGGAATGTCGATAAAGCTCAGGAGGGTATGATGAATTAGAGTTAATCTATTGATATTTAAGACTTAAATAGCATTTCCGACGCTGAAGCTTAAACAAAAGAGCAGAATAACCATTTGCTGCTATACTTTTAAAATATTGACACATCTAAAATCGATTGAAAAGTAAATAACTCATTTACCGGGCAGTTTAAGGCCGGCTCCAAACAAGCTTTTAGAAAGCTTTTTATTGTTAGCATTATTATTGTTAAACGAGATCTCATATGACCAATAAAAAAATTCAGGATATCGACCCCGTTGAAACTAAAGAATGGCTTGAAGCATTAGAAGCTGTTTTAGAAGAAGAGGGTACCGATCGAGCGCACTATTTACTCGAAAAATTAATTGATGTTGCAAGGCGATCAGGTGCTCACTTACCCTACACCGCAACCACCGCGTACTTGAACTCAATACCGACGGCTAAAGAAGCGCGTATTCCTGGTGATTTGGCTATGGAGCAGCGTTTACGCTCAATTATTCGTTGGAATGCTATTGCTTTGGTGCTGCAAGCAAGTAAAAAAGATAAAGAGCTGGGAGGTCATCTATCTAGTTTCGCCTCTTCAGCAACCCTTTATGATGTGGGTTTTAACCATTTCTTTAAAGCCGCTAATGAGCAGCAAGAGGGTGATTTAATCTATTTCCAAGGACACTCCTCGCCGGGTATTTACGCTAGAGCCTTTCTTGAAGGCCGTATTTCTGAAGACCAAATGAAAAATTTCCGCCAAGAAGTGGACGGTAAGGGCTTATCCTCCTATCCACATCCTTGGCTAATGCCTGATTTTTGGCAATTTCCAACCGTTTCTATGGGTTTAGGTCCTATCCAGGCGATCTACCAAGCCCGTTTTCTTAAATATTTGAAAGATCGAGAACTATCCGATACTAGGCAGCGTAAAGTTTGGGCGTTTATGGGCGATGGAGAGACCGATGAGCCTGAATCCTTAGGTGCTATTTCGCTAGCCGGTCGTGAAAAACTGGATAATCTGGTTTTTGTGATTAACTGTAATTTACAGCGATTAGACGGACCAGTACGAGGCAATGGCAAAATCATTCAGGAACTTGAAGGCGTGTTCCGTGGCGCTGGTTGGAATGTGATTAAAGTCATATGGGGACAGTATTGGGACCCTTTGCTAGCCCGTGATGTTGATGGCAAGCTATTGAAAATAATGGAGGATACCGTTGATGGTGAATACCAAAACTATAAGTCAAAAGGCGGTAAATTTACCCGTGACAATTTTTTCGGTAAAGATCCAGCGTTGCTAGAAATGGTTGCCAATATGTCCGATGCCGATGTTTGGCGTTTAAATCGCGGTGGTCACGATCCAACCAAGGTATATGCGGCTTACCATGAAGCGGTGCATCATGAAGGCCAACCCACAGTGATCCTTGCCAAAACCGTTAAGGGTTATGGTATGGGTGAAAGCGGTGAAGGTAAGAATATTTCTCACCAAGTAAAAAAGATGGATTTAGAAGCATTAAAGCATTTTAGAAACCGTTTTAACGTCCCAATTGAAGATAAAGACTTAGAGGCAGCACCTTTTTATCACCCTGGTGAAGATAGCCCAGAAATTAAATATATGCGTGAAAGGCGGGTAGCGCTCGGTGGTTATTTACCGGCTCGTCGTAAAGAATCTGATAGTTTACCCATTCCAACTTTAAAAGCGTTTGAATCGGTCACTAAAGGATCCAATGGGCGTCCTATTTCCACTACCATGGCTTTTGTACGGGTGCTTAATGTTCTATTAAAAGACAAAGCCATTAATCAACATATCGTACCGATTATTCCCGATGAAGCGCGAACCTTTGGTATGGAAGGATTGTTTCGCCAAATAGGCATTTATTCGTCGGTGGGGCAGCTTTATGAGCCTGTTGATTCGGACCAATTAATGTATTACCGAGAGGATAAGAAAGGTCAAATTCTTGAAGAAGGCATCAATGAAGCGGGAGCCATGTCGTCTTGGATTGCCGCGGCAACCAGTTATTCTTCTAATAATTTACCCATGATTCCCTTTTACATCTTTTACTCGATGTTCGGATTTCAGCGGATCGGCGATTTAGCGTGGGCGGCAGGTGATATGCAAGCGCGAGGCTTTTTAATTGGAGCGACCTACGGTAAAACCACGCTCAATGGAGAGGGGCTGCAACATCAGGATGGTCATAGCCATGTGTTTGCTTCGACCATTCCTAATTGTGTTAGCTATGACCCGACCTATGGTTATGAAATGGCGGTTATTTTACGTGATGGTATGCGACGAATGTATCAGGAACAGGAGAATGTTTTCTATTATGTCACCAGCCTTAATGAAAATTATGTGCACCCTGAAATGCCAAAGAATTGCGAAGATGGCATTATTAGCGGCATGTATCTACTGAAAAAAGGCAAGGCTTCCAAGGGTAAAAATAAAATACCCCGTGTGCAATTGCTCGGTTGTGGCTCCATTCTAAATGAAGTGATCGCAGCGGCAGAATTGTTGGAAAAAGATTTTAAAATCAATTCCGATATTTGGAGTGTGACCTCTTTTAATGAATTGGCTCGTGATGGTATGGCGACTGCCCGTCATAATCTACTTAACCCTGAAGCAAAAGCGAAAGAATGCTATGTCACCCAATGTCTATCGGGACAGGAAGGGCCGGTGATAGCTTCAACCGATCATATTCGCGCCTATGCTGAACAGATCAGAGCCTACATCCCGGCCAATTATAAGGTGTTAGGTACCGACGGCTTTGGGCGTAGTGATAGCCGTGAAAATCTTCGTCGTTTCTTTGAAATTGACCGATATTTTGTGGTGGTTGCAGCACTAAAAGCACTTGCCGATGATGGTACTGTGGATGCTATATTGGTTACCAAAGCGATCAAACAATACAAGATCGACATTAACAAACCTAATCCGATTTTGAGTTAATGAAAATTGTGGATTAATGGTTTAACCGGTCAGAGAATTAAAGACTATCAAGAATAGACAGAACAAATACTGGGTTTTTCGACAAGCATACGAGCAACCCTAGGAGCAGATAAATTGACAGATTTAATAGCAGTAAAAGTTCCCGATATTGGCGATGCTGAGGGTGCGGATATTATCGAAATATTGGTTGCCGTGGGCGATGTAATTGAAGCGGAAACGCCGTTGATCACGCTAGAAACTGATAAAGCGACCATGGAAGTGCCTTCAAGTGATGCTGGTGTGGTTAAAAGTATTGAAGTCAAAGTGGGTGATCAAGTATCCAATGGTGACATTATTTTGCAGTTGGAATCTTCGGCTGAGCCATCCGTTACCGCTACTGCTGAAACCGAACAGCCAGTTGAAAGTAATGCTGAAAGTGATTCAAACACAGCCGTCGATCAAATTGAAGCAGAGCCTGTAGCATCGGAGCCTGTCGCATCGGAGCCTGTAGCATCGGCTTCTGTGGCAAGCCTATCAGCAGCATCCGAAACTCAAGATCTAGTGGTTCCCGACATCGGTGACGCCAGTGATGTCGATGTGATTGAGGTGTTGATTTCTAGCGGCGATAGCATAGAACAAGAACAAGGATTAATCGTTCTAGAAACCGATAAGGCGACTATGGAAGTGCCTAGTTCATTTGCCGGTGAGGTGCTCGAAGTTTCAGTTAAAGTCGGCGATAAAGTTTCACAGGGTGATGTGCTAGGAAAAATCAAAACCAATGTCGTCAGTGCCAGCGCTAATCAGGGCTTATTAGAACAAGAACCCGATAAAGCCGCTGAAAAATCAGCCAGTCATACCAGCATTGCGCCAGTAAAATCAAGCAGCCGAACCGGCGATCGTGTTGCACCGGTGCCCGATCATCCGCACATGAAAAAGCGTAAGTCTGAGGGTGTAATCCATGCCAGTCCTTCGGTAAGGCGTTTTGCTCGAGAACTCGGTGCGGATTTATCCAAGGTTAGTGGCAGTGGTCCTAAAGGTCGGATCTTGAAAGATGATGTACAAAGTTTTATTAAATTTGAACTGTCACGTCCAAAACCGGTGGCGGCTAGCGGTGGTCTCGGTTTATCACCCTTGCCAGAAATCGATCATGCGAAATGGGGCTCGGTGGAAAGCAAGCCCTTGACCCGCATCCAAAAAATCAGCAGTGTTAATCTACACCGCAATTGGGTGACTATTCCCCATGTTACCCAACATGAAGATGCTGATATTACTGAGTTGGATGCTTTTAGAAAATCCATGAAAGATGAAGCTCTTAAAGCCGGTACTCGATTAACACCTTTGGCATTTATAATGAAAGGATTGGTTCATACTCTAAAAGCTTTTCCTAAATTTAACGCCAGTTTAGAAAATGATGGCGAAAATCTCACCATCAAGCATTATTACCATATTGGGGTGGCGGTGGAAACGCCTGATGGTTTAACCGTTCCGGTTATTCGTGATGTGGATCAAAAAGGTATTTATCAATTGGCCGATGAACTCGGTGAAATCAGTGCCAAAGCAAGAGACAAAAAACTCGGCGCCAATGATATGCAGGGTAGTAGTTTTACCATCTCCTCTTTAGGCGGAATTGGTGGCACTGCCTTCTCTCCCATAGTAAAATGGCCAGATGTTGCCATTCTCGGATTGTCTCGCAATAAAATGCAACCGGTTTGGAATGGAAAGGACTTTGAACCACGATTAATGTTACCCATGTCCTTGTCCTATGATCACCGAGTGATCGATGGTGCCGATGCCGCCCGTTTTGTAGTGCATTTAGCAGCCACATTAAAAGACATTCGCCGGGTGCTAATTTAGTTAAAAATTTTATTTTAGGGACATTCCGTGGCGCGTTCTTCAGCAGAGTAAAGTAGAGTCAAGCTGATACAGAGCCACTGAGATTAAAAAAGAGAGAAAAATATGAGTCAAGATATTCACGCACAAGTTTTAGTCATTGGCGCAGGACCCGGCGGCTATACCGCCGCTTTTCGAGCCGCTGATCTTGGGTTAAAGGTTGTTTTAGTTGAAAAACACGCCACCCTTGGCGGCGTTTGTTTAAATGTCGGCTGTATTCCATCAAAAGCCTTGTTGCATTCTGCCAAAGTGATTGATGAAGCCGAAAGTATGTCGAAACATGGCGTCAGTTTTGGTGAGCCAGAAATTGATATTGATAAGATCCGCAGCTACAAGGATGGCGTAGTCGGGCAACTCACCAAAGGCTTAGCGGGCATGGCTAAAATGCGAAAGGTTCAGGTGGTGCAGGGTGATGCTAAATTTATTTCAGACAATTCGATTGAAGTAAAGACCGCCGAAGGTAAACAGAGTATTACCTTTGATGATTGTATTATTGCCGCCGGTTCGCGTGTGGTGGATTTACCCTTTTTACCCGATGACCCCAGAATTATTGACTCCACCGGTGCGCTTGAATTAAAACAAGTTCCTGAAAAAATGTTGGTCATCGGTGGCGGTATTATTGGTTTGGAAATGGCGACCGTATATCGTGCTTTAGGTGCTAAAATTACCATTGTTGAAATGTTCGATCAGCTTATTCCCGCCGCTGACAAAGATGTGGTTAAGGTACTGCATCGTTTTGTCAAAAAACAATATGAATCTATATTACTTGAAACCAGCGTGACCAAAGTTGAAGCCAAAGAGGATGGATTGTGGGTGACTTTTGAAGGTAAAAAAGCACCTAAAGAACCACAAAAATATGATTTAATCCTATCAGCCGTTGGGCGACGACCAAACGCCGATAAACTCGACCTCGCGAACACCGGCGTTGCATTGGATGACAAGGGCTTTATTAAAGTAGATAGTCAACTAAAAACCAATGTGGCACATATTTATGCCATTGGTGATCTGGTAGGACAACCCATGTTAGCGCATAAAGCCACCCATGAAGCGCATGTAGCGGCCGAAGTGATTGCCGGTAAAAAACATGCCTTTGAACCTCGCTGTATTCCTAGCGTAGCCTACACCGATCCAGAAATTGCTTGGGTTGGTTTAACCGAAAAAGAAGCTAAACAGCAGGGGATTGATTACGGTGTAGGCGTTTTCCCTTGGGCGGCCAGTGGACGCGCCATCGGCGTCGGTCGAACCGAAGGTTTTAGTAAAAGTATTTATGATAGAAAGACCAACCGAATACTAGGTGCCGCAGCCGTTGGCGTTAACGCTGGCGAATTGATAGCCGAAATGTCGTTAGCAATTGAAATGGGCTGTGAAGCGGAAGATATCGCATTAACCATCCATCCTCATCCAACGCTATCGGAGTCCTTTGCCTTTTCAGCGGAAGCCTTCGAAGGAACTTGTACCGATCTACCACCGGCAAGAAGAAAATAACGTTAATGGATTAGGTAAATAAATGCTTGAAACAAAGTGAGGAGGGATCCCTTTTCGCTTTTTTATTTTAAAAATACTAGACCATAAATGCTAGACCAGAAATATTAGACCAAAAATATTAGATAGCCGACTTTGAGATATCTCGCACACCAAGCCGGGTTGACCGCTTACAAAAAATCTTGGAATTACTCGGTTTTGTAAGACATTGACCCGAGTCTTTGTAGGAAATTGACCATGGAGTGAGTGTCTGATATCTCGTCGATATCTCGTCTCCAGCAGATTGAACAAGGGCATTGGAAGAAACTAATGAAATGGTTGAAAAAATCGCTCAACATAGTAAAATCGGCTTGACCCCCATTATCCACAGCGCGGGAGTTGGCAAAAGCTCCAGAGAAATTGAGACAAAATATCATCAAAGTTGACAATAAAATTAGAAAAACTTGGATAGATAGTTTTATAAGGAATTTTATTCCCGATGATTCTAATGTGGCGCAATAAGATGGATCCGACATTCCGCACCCAGTTTTAGGAATAAATCTGCTGATAAATATCTCCTAGGCAGTTAATAATCGTCTGGTGTCTAGGCTGTAAATTAACCACATGTCGTTCGCTATCATCAATGGTCAAGACATGAATTCCCTGAAAACAAAAGAACACCCAACGAGCGGTGGGGCGTTGGCTGGGCTTCTTCTTCATGTCAGGAAAATACACTTTTTTTGTTTTTAACTCTTCTCTGATCTTATGCTCCAATGCCGCATAAATCATCAAGCAGCAAGTCATGATCATTAATAACGCTTCAATTCGCTCTGGCTTTTTTAGGTAAAGTGATGAGGTTAAAAAGTCGGGGCTTTTTAAGAAACGAAAGCCTTTTTCAACACTTTGTTGCGATTTGTAAAGGCTCAACATTTTGTTCATAGTGAGTGTTTTTGAGCAGTCATTCGTGGCAAGAATAAACAGACCTTTTTGGGCGAGTAATGTTGCTCTTTTTTGTAAGTCACAAGCCAGATCCCCGCTGATCTGGTAATCTATTCGAATGGGCGTTTGCTCGCGTTTGGGGCGACCGCTATTTTTATACACATCGATACTGATGATCGCTGAGTTATGAACCGTGATCATGTTTTGTTGTTTTTCCCAGTCGTTTAACGCTTTGTTTGCATCGGTGGTGCAGGCAAAACGTTGCTGGCAGAGTTTTTTAAAAGCTTTGATTGATTGCTCGGTGGTTTTTAGTATTTTTTTGTCGAGTGTTTTTTGCTCTCGTTTAGTGGCTTGTTCACTGCGAATGAGTAGCCAGCGTTGTTGAACTCCGCCATAATCTGAGTCAAACCATTTGCCGCTGTAGCCTTCGCTGATCGGTTCGAAATGTGGCGGGATCATGTTCGGCAATTAACTGTTTGGCTTGGGTGATCTTTTGTGGCACACGGGTGATAAACAATTGTTTTTGTTGCTCTAACGATTGAATGGTTTCTGCCACATAAAGGGCTGCGTCTGCAATAAAGTATCGACTTTTCTGAGCGGCTTTTAGGCTTTTAATATGTGATTTAACGATTTTTTTGAAGCCCTCTGCATCATTAACATTACCGCTGGCAGCTTGCATATAAACCGGAATACCCGCTTGATTTTCAGTGATCAAATTGAGCACCACTTGGTTAAGCTCAGGACGATGATCGCGGCTATAGCCTCGGACAAGTTTGATAGCATTGATCTCTGAGCCGTCGGTATGATATTGACCGTCTACATGTAAGCTAGTGGAGTCAAGATTAACCCCTCGCAAGGTAAGCCGAGGTAAGTGACGACTTTCTCCGACAATCCCTGATAGAGTTTTGATACACCGGTTTCATAGAGCTGATCAAGACAACGTCCAAGCGCATCATCATTAATATGCTCAGCCTTGATCCCCTTTCTAATCAACCGCTCAACCGGTTTTTCTGCAAAATATTCGGGATACATATGCAGTGTTCGACCAACAAATCCCAAGCCATTTAACAGCATAGAAACGACCAATTCTCCGCAAGAGATATTGCGGTATTCGCTTTGATTAGGATGAGCTTGATCGAAGAATTGGGCAACCCCTAACTCTTTGCACATACCAGCGACGAGACCTAAATGATCGAGTCCTTTTGTTGAATAAGACGTTGACATAGTGTTTCCGACGTTCAAAAGAAACAATAGATCAAATCAAGCAGGCTGTGTCAATAACTATTTGATTTAATTGGCATTATATCGCAAATCGAGATCCTTTAAGGGTATTTTTGATGGGACTTATTCGATTAACTAGGTGCGGAATGACAGATGGATAGAATATTACAAAATGATATGTCGAAGTCATGTCGTAGTTAAATACATGGCCCGTCATGTGAGGGCAAGAAGAGCGTTTTTTTCCAATTGTATTTATTTCTCTTTGGTTAACTATAGTTAGCCAAAGTATTTTTTATCTGATTTACATAAGACTACCTAACTACAATGGTCATTTTGCTTTTGGAGATCAAAAATTAAAAATAGTAGTAGGCATAACATTTTTTGTTATTATTGCCTTTTTGTTATGGGTAACAAATAATTCAACTCGCTATAACCAAGCAGAAAAATGGTTCAACTCTAAAAGTTCTAATAATAAATCATTTGTTCTTACTGTTTCAGCTTTTATAATATGGTCTATTTCCTTTGCTTCACTGATTTGGTTGTTGATTGAAATGTAAAAAAAAATAGACAGGCAGAAATCAGAAAGTATCCTCTTTAAATAGCGCTTTTGACGGGGCTCGGCGATGAAATTAATTATTTTTTTAGGAAGAGAGCTGTTTTGTTTGATAATCGTTTAAATAGTTGAATTTCAGGCAAGATTCAATCTCCTAAGAGCTAAGAAAGGTATCGTAAGAATGATTTTATTTGTTTTATCGTTAAATCGTTAATTTCCGAGAGGTTTTACAACGTTGGGGGTCTACCATTGAAATTAGTAGTTGTTAGGCCGGTATTATACTACACTAAGAATTGACAAGAGTGTGGCTATGGGGGTCCGTTATCGCAAGATTAACTCGGTTCTTGAAATGCCGCTCTTGTCACCTACGTCATCCATCAAGAATCTACCGGGATGATGTCAATCTTAAATGATCGTGACTCTGTAAGTAGACGAGATTAGATGGATGAAATTTTAAAATAATGGGGGTCAAGCCGATTTTACTATGTTGAGCGCTTTTCAACAATTATCAAGGTCAAGTCGGTTTACAAATAAAGAAGCCAAATCCGTCAATGACTATGGTGTGACTGTCTTATATCATTACGCCATTAATAAAATACGCCAACAGATTGAACCAGGGCGATGGAGGAAACTAATAAAATGGTTGGAAATAAAAATAATGGACAGGCAGAAATCAGAAGATATCTTCCTTGAATAGCGTTTTTTTTTGAAGTTTGGTGATGAAATTAATTATTTGTTCAGGAAGGCATTTTGTTTTAATATCGCTTAATTATCCGAATTTCAAGCAAGGTTCAATCTCTTAATAGCTAAGAAAAAATAAATAATAGACAGGCAGAAATCAGAAGATACCTTCCTTGAATAGCGTTTTTTTTGAAGTTTGGTGATGAAATTAATTATTTTTTCAGGACGGAAGGCGTTTTGTTTGAATATGGCTTAAATATTCGAATCTCAGGCGAGGTTTAATCTCCTAAGAGCTAAGAAAGGGATTACGATGATGGGTTTTACTTTTTGTGTTGTTAAATCGTTAATTTCCGAGAGGTTTTAAACCCTTTCAACCATTTTTTCTTTAATTCTTCAGCTTTTTGTTGCAATAAAATCAGTTTACCAACGAAATAACCTTGATGCGTAGCAAAGTGTTGTACTTGTCCGAGCCATTGATTGGGTTGTAGATTGAGATGAGCAAGGGTGGATTCAATCGTGGTGGGCATTTTTGATTTGTTAGGGTAGGCTATGGATTTTCCGCTCCATTCCACCAGCTCGATATAGTCTTTCAGTTTCAAAACCATAGAGCGGTTTTTAATTTCACCGGAAAGGCTTTTGACGGCTTGATTGAGTTGCTCCTCCGTCATGTTTTTAACTCGTTTTTGAATACTGGTATGGTCGCTTTCTTCCAGCGTTTTAGTCATGTTGGCACGAATGGGGTTTAGGTCGACATAGGCCATGCAGGTTAGTAGGGCAGCTTCATCTAATAATGCTTGTGACTTAAATCTAGACTCCCAGAAATGACCGCTGACAAAATCTTCTTGATTACTCATTTTTGCAATGGGCTCATTAATTCGACTCATTAGCCAAGACAAGCTACCGAGCCTGTTTCTTATGGTCTTTAACTGTTTAGGGTTATTGATAATGGCTTGCAGCTTTAAATCTCGTTGCTGTTGATATTTAGGTTTATCCAGCTTACCAGGATAAGCCTTTAGCCATCGCTCAGCGACCTCTAAATCAGTCCATTGATTGGGCGCTTTTGGGTCAAAGTAAACGACAAGGTGATAGTGATTTATGTCCATGGATGGACGGTTGCCGGTTTTGCAGGAGCGAAAACCGGCGGACATAACCGCATAAGCATAAACCTCAATGGAAAATACATTCGCCAGCTCTAATATACGGTTTTCAATCCACTGCCGACGATGCTCATAAGAGCGTCCAGACTCTTTATCTTTACCGCACAGAAAAGTCCGCCGAACACAACGGCTCATCAGGTGATAATAACCTGCATTTTCATCATCTATTAATTCACTGCGCTTGATTGCCATGCTTCATCCTTGAAGAAAACTCCATAAAGCTAATAATAACAGCAATCAGCCATTCACTTTGTAAGCCATTTCTGCAATGTTTGTAGGAAATTGACCCGGATTGTTGTAGGATATTAGCCAGATAGTGGGTGTCTGTTATTATTTATCTGTTATTATTTTTTACTGGGATATTTAAGCTTGTCTACAATTCAAAATCAAATAAATAACATAGTTAAGCTCTATTCTCAGGGAATGATTGAAGAGTCATTGCAAAAAGCGACTGTAATGCTAAAGCAACACCCTAATATTACTCTACTAGATAGACTTGCCGGAAGTTGTTATCTTAATTTAGGGAGAATAGAAGACTCTGTTGAGCATTTTAAAAAAGTTGTCGACTCTGAACCCAATAATCCCATTGCCTATTTTGAATTAGGTAATTCCTTTCGGTTACTTAGTCATTTAGATGAAGCTATTTCTAGTTTTCAGCGGTCAGTTTCTCTTAATCCAAAATCGGTAAAAGCACACTACTATCTTGGCTATACCTTTTGGCAACAAGGGAGGCTTACCGCTGCCCAAAGTAGTTTTGAACGAACTCTTGAACTAGATCCCAATTTTTCCGAAGCACACAGTAATCTAGGATACACTTTCATCCAACTTGAAGAGTTTTCTTTGGCCGTTAGACACCTTGAACTAGCCACAAAACTTAAAGCCAATTATTTTGAGGCCTTCAACCATTTAGGCAATGCCTTTAAAGAGTTAGGTTTTATAGGTAAAGCTGAAAGTAGTTATCACCAAGCGATTAAAATCAACCCGGATTTTGTAGAGGCCTATAACAATCTCGGAAATTTATATATTGAGATTGGTCAAAAAGACAAAGCGAGGATGAGATATCAACAAGCATTAAAAATAAAACCTGATTATGTGAAAGCACATAGTAATTTATGCGCGATTAAAAAATATGACAGTGAAGACCTACAAATGCAAGATATGGAACGTATTTATCTAAACCATCAGACGACTATAGATGAATCTATTAGTATGGGCTTCTGTCTATCCAAAGCCCATAGTGATCTTGGAAATATTGAGCGAAGCATCGGCTATTTAGAAATCGCAAACAAGCAAAAAAAAATGGAACTCAAATACTTGCTAGATAACGATATCCAGTTGTTTAAGAATATTCGACGTTGTTATGAACAGCTATCGAATGTTTCCGCTTCTGCAAAGGGTGATGTTTCGGATCTTGTGCAACCAATATTCATTGTCGGTATGCCACGATCAGGAACAACTCTTGTCGAACAAATTCTAGCATCCCATAGCCTTGTGCATGGCGCTGAGGAATTATCTTTCTTAGAAGCGAATTTGTCGTCTAAAATTGGCTCTCAGATGGACTTAACGAATCAAATGCCAAGTAATCAGATTTCTTTCAATGGACTAGAAGAGCTTGGTCGAGACTATCTTAATTATCTAGCGCAACTAAAAAAGAAAGAGACTTTTGTTACTGATAAAATGCCATTAAATTTTCGCTGGATAGGCTATATTTTTAGGATGTTTCCCAATGCAAAAATTATTCATGTAAAAAGAAATCCCATTGCTACCTGTTGGTCTAATTATAGATTGAACTTTAGCAATGCAGGGATAGGCTTTGCCTACGATTTGAATGATTTGAAAGAGTACTACAAACTATATCGTGATTTAATGGTATTTTGGCACAATAAATTTCCCAACAGGATTCATGATGTTTGTTACGAAAAGTTGACAGAAAATCAATTACAAGAAACAAAGGCGTTGCTCAGTTATTGTGATCTTGGCTGGGAGGATAAATGCTTAGATTTTCACCAGTCAAAGCGGCCGGTGAAAACAGCTAGTGCCATTCAAGTACGAGAAGGTATTTATCGAGGAAGTTCAGACCAGTGGAAAGCTTTTTCCAAGTTTTTAGGTCCGCTAATTGAAGCATTTAAATCCGAAAAGTTCAGGTCCTAAAATACTGCGAGCATTTGAAAAAAACAACTAACACATACCGATTGTTATATTAGAGTATATTTATTCTTACCGGTTTCTTTCGATAGATAAAGCGCACGATCTGCTTTATCGCGTTTAAGAAAACCACACAACAACAATGGGATGCTGAAGCTTGTAATCGATGGGGTGGTTTGCTAAGTCGTTGGTTGGTACCTGCGACGGAAATGATGTTTGATCAATGCCATTAGCAACTGGGGCAGCGACTACTTGATGTTGTCGCTGGGGCTGGTGAGCAAGCCGAGTCTTCGCCCGATTTAACGGGGTTACCTCGATTAGCCGAAACCATGGTGGATACGGGGAAACTAGAGACCAGCGTAGAGCAAATGCATCACATAGTAAAACAGGATGAAAAGGATAGGCTTTATTGAGGTGAAAATAGCCTCCTTTAGTTAGGGTAATAACACCACTTCCTCACGGTTAAATAAACAATCGAATGGACTAGATAATTGAGTGTTTGCTATTGATCATCGTTCATCTTGTTGATAAACATTCGGCCAAGGTAAAATGCCATTCCAAGCATAAAAAGAATAACAATTAAACTCATTATGCCTTCGGCACTGCTAAATAATTGGATTAATAGTTCCATTTCTTGCTCCCATTGAGGCGATTTTTTAGATAAAACTGTCTTTATCTGTGTTTAGGCTGCAATAATAGCGAAATTATTTGGAAACACCTTGATCTACGTCAAGTGAAGGGAAGCAATATTAGAGGGTTCTAATATAAGGTTAGTCCTTTAAAATCAAAATTCCAGGGATCCAGCTCTTCTTGAATTGCTTGGTGGTTGCAAGGGATTCTTTATCTTCATCGATGTACTTAAAGTGCCCCATGCCAATTTCAATGACATCCTGATCACACAGTAAATGTTCTGAAATAGGCTGCTGGTTAACAAAGGTCTGATTAGTGCTATCAAGGTCAATAACAAAGTATATATGACTACCATCTTTTAGTTCTTTACCTTCGATTTTAGCGTGAAATTGGCTGACCGATGGGTCTTCCAGAAATATATCGTTTTTAATCGAACGCCCAATGGTTAATCCCGTGTCAGGGATCTCATATTTGTTGATCGCGATATCGTTTTGTCGATGAATTAAAATAGGCATATTGATTAGACTTGATCCATTTATTAGCTCAATGATTTATACTACACCTTATTAACGATTACCAGTAATTAAGTGATGGAAAATTTGAAGATAGAAAAAGATAGCGTGGTGCAGTTTGTGTATCAGATGACAGATACCAACGATAACCTGCTAGAAGACATGACTGACAAGCTACCGATGGCTTATTTGCATGGCCATGGTGGACTGTTAAAAGGGCTTGAAAAAGCCATGACGGGGCGCCACAAGGGCGATGAATTTAGTGTCACCCTTGAACCGATGGACGCCTATGGCTTAAAAAGTGACGATGCCGAACAGAAGATCCCTATGAAACACTTGCAGGGTGCCAAACGATGGAAAAAGGGTATGCTTGGTGTGGTGCATACGGAGCAAGGTAAAAAACGGGTGACAGTCATCAAACCAGGAAAATTTATGGTGTTGGTGGATTTTAATCATCCTTTTGCCGGATTGACCCTCACTTTTTCAGTTAAAATTATTGATATTCGAGCAGCCACTGCTGAAGAGCTGACCCACGGGCACGCCCATGGTGTCGGTGGACATCATCATTAGTCTATTTATTTAAGGCTTTTACTTCTCAAGCGGGATAATTGCAATTATTCATTGCTGCAAGTCTGTGCTAGTCTTTAGTTAGTAGAAGTACTTAAACCAATAAAAGCTTAAATGCATCACTTTTAAGAGATTTTTATGTCAGATAACAAAATGCAGCCAATCAATTTAAAATTTGCCAGTCAAGTGATCCATGCGGGACAAGCCCCCGATCCGACTACGGGCGCTGTTATGCCTCCGATCTATCAAACTTCCACCTATGTGCAAAAAGCACCAGGTGAGCATAGTGGTTTTGAATACTCCCGCTCGCAAAATCCTACACGTTTTGCCTATGAACGTTGTGTTGCCGCATTAGAGCAAGGCACTCGAGGCTTTGCCTTTGCTTCTGGAATGGCAGCAACTTCCACTCTTTTAGAATTGGTTGATTCGGGTGAACACGTGATTGCTATGGATGACCTTTACGGTGGTACTTTTCGTCTATTCGACAAGGTTCGAAAGCGTAGTGCTGGCGTTGAATTTAGTTTTGTGGATTTATCAGATATTGGGCAATTAAAAGAAGCGATTAAACCAAACACTAAGATGATATGGATCGAAACGCCAACCAACCCGATGTTGAAATTGGTAGATTTGCAAGCCGTCGCTGCCATTGCTAAAGAATTTGGTTTAATCACGGTAGCCGATAACACCTTTGCCTCACCATTTAATCAAAAGCCGATCAGTCTTGGGATTGACATTGTGATGCATTCCGCTACTAAATATATTAATGGTCATTCTGATATGGTCGGTGGTATGGCGGTGGTAGGGGATAACTCAAAATTGGCTGAAGACTTAGCTTTTTTACAAAATTCTTGTGGAGCTATCGCGGGACCTTTTGATAGTTATTTAGCCTTAAGAGGTTTAAAAACCTTAGCCTTAAGAATGAAGGCGCACAATGAAAATGGTATGCGAATAGCTCAGTGGCTAACCGCTCATCCTCTAATTGACGCGGTGTATTATCCTGGCTTGGATAGTCATCCTCAAGCCGAACTTGCGGCAAAACAGATGCAAGGTTTTGGCGGTATGATCTCAATTGTAGTTAAAGGTGGGTTTAAAAAAGCCAGCTTATTTATGCAGCGTTTGCAGATTTTTACTTTAGCAGAAAGTTTAGGTGGTGTTGAAAGTTTGGTAAATCATCCCGCTAGCATGACTCACGCATCGGTGCCTAAAGATACGCGTAAACGACTTGGAATTGTCGATAATTTAGTTCGTTTATCAGTGGGTATTGAAGATGCTGAAGATCTATTAGAGGATATTCGACAGGCGCTTGAATCCTTATAATTTTTGCCTAGGCTATTTTGCATGTTATATGGCTCTTGTGCCTAAAGTCAGCTTACATCTCTGAATCTGTGTCCTGTTGAGTTTGATAATAAAGCACTTCTTTTTGGTTATCAAGGCTCTTTGTAGGAGCTGGCAAGGCCCGTAAAGTAGAGCCTGCGCTAGTGGTGTTCGAGCCGTCTAAATAGACATGTTCTCTCGATTCCACTAAATTTGATTGTTTCGCGAATGTATCCTTCGATGTGGACAGGTCGAAACCTTTGGGACATTTACCCTGTAAATAGTAGGCAAAAGCAATGATTTTTGCGACTGCTTGATACAGGGTTTCGGGGATTTCTTGATTAAGCTCTAAGCGACTTAAAACTTCTAAAAGTAGTGGATCATAGTGAATATGCACTTCATTTTGTTGAGCTATTTTTATGATCTCTTCTGCAGCATCACCTTCACCCTTAGCAATCACCTTAGGCGCATTGATACCATCATATTTTAATGCTGCAGCCTTAGCTTTAACCCTTGGCGCCTTTTTAGGGTTATTTTTATCGGAGAAATACCTCGTCATATTCGTAAATCAACCCCTTGATGCTGTTGTTGGATCAGAGTTTCAGGGACATGTCCTTGATTGGCAGCCAAGCTGTCGGTATTGATGCCTGCAGATGTTAGCGAATCTTTAAGAACATGTAGGTGACTGTCTATTAGTTGTGCGGTATCAGCCGATTGAGCAAAAATATGGGTGGATATACGATCATTTTTAAGCTCAACCTGTGCAAACATGGGCCCGAGAGGTTCGAGATCAAACTTCACCACTACCTTCCAATATTTGTTAGCTGCTTTTTGTTGTTTTTGATCTTGCTGTTCAAATCTCATTTCAAAAGAATCAATTTGACCATTTTTAAGCATTGGAAGATCAAACATAAACTGCTGTATTCCGGTTTGCTCGTTCTTAATACTCATCAGTTGATGGGTTTCAATCTGCGATAGCATGGTTTTAACTTGGGTTAGCATTTCTTTTATTTGATTTTGTACCTGTTGAGTCAAAGAGGCTTGTTGCGAAAGTATCTGGGGATTGCCTCTAGCGGAAACGTTTGTTTCAGGAGGCAGTGCTTTTAATGCTGCTTTTAATTGTGGGTCACTGATTGATTCTTTTGTTTGGTTTTCTTTAAGCAGAGAAGCATTGGCTTGGTTCATTTCTGGGTTATTTGCCGTTTTAGAAAGTGTGGTTTGCTCTTGTCTAATGCCATTGCTTGATAAGCCGTTACCCGATTCGATTAACTTTTGTAGGGATTGAATTATTTTAACCAGTTGCAGTTTAAGATCTGGATTTTCAGTTTTCGCATGAGCAGCTTGAAGCGGTTTTTGGGACACCTCTTCGGCAGTCGTTTGGGTCTTTTTAGCTTGTGCCGGATTGTCGAGCTGATTGTGTAACTGAGTTGTCATGCTTTTTTTGGCTGTTGCAGACGTTTGACTGTTCAATTTCTGTTCAGTTTGTCTAGGTGTTTTTACTGGTTCACTATTGGTTGGGGTCATTTTTATTGATTTCACAGACTGCTGAATCAATTGATTAATGCGCTCAAGGTTTAATGGTGTTGCGCTTGCTCCCTTTGCTTGCGCTTTATTTTCAAAAAACAGCCCACTATGACTAACGCGTTGTTTTAGTTCATTCATAGATAACTGCCCGTTAATAGAGAGCTGTTGAAGCAGGTTTTTGATGGGTTTTAGAGCTTCGTTAAGGCTGGGTGTTGCCTTGGATTGGTTTTCAATTTGTGTTACACGTTGAGACAAACTAGTCAGCTGTGAAGCAAGGTTTTTGGGAGCTGTATAGTTGGGTTGGATAAGGCTTTTGGCGAGACTGGAAAGATCTATCTTGGATTGGTTTTGATTTGTGGCCGGATTAGTCGTATTCAGTTTTGTTGACGAATTTGGCTGAATCGCATCTGTTGCAGTGGCTTGGCTACTAGCGCTAATTGTGGCAGTCTTGGCGGTTAATGCTTGTTCTTTGACTGACGGGTTATAGTTGATCCGACTAAGCGTTAAGCTGATGGGGTTTTGACCGGATAATTGTGCCTGTCTAAAAACGATTGTGGCAACTTGCCCTTTGTCGACGTTTTGAGCGTCTGTACTAGTGGTCGTTAGCCTGTTGGAATGAGCAGTATCGATTATTTTTTGGTTTTTACCCTTAGTTGCCTGCT
Source organism: Enterobacterales bacterium (assembly GCA_030949565.1). Lineage (GTDB taxonomy): Bacteria > Pseudomonadota > Gammaproteobacteria > Enterobacterales > Kangiellaceae. Next base: position 79,174 of record JAUZSK010000072.1, on the reverse strand, counting down.
CTGTTAGGCGCTTTAATTGCGAATTAATGGTAATAATGACTTCTTTGTTTAGTAACCGATAGGCTTATTTTTGGTCGTAGCTCAGTAAGTTGGGTAAAAATTTTTGCAACTTCAGGTGGTAGCTTCAGTTGTAGTTTTTGCGACGACTTGGATAGTAATAATGAAATACTTTGCTGATTGGCAACAATTTTCTCCAACAACAGGGGTTTATCGGCTAAACTATTGATAAGCTTTTGAATTTTTGGATCAATTGTTTTTGTCTGCGGCAGATTTAATCCGAGCTCTTTTGTCGATATCCGCACAGTTTGGTCCTAGATTGTTAGTAAATAGAATGACTTTAATATAGTATAGTCGCTATTAAAGTATAGCCGCTGTTTCGTCCTTACGCCTTAGCAAAACGAGTTACCCATTGTCCAAACATGCAATCGAACACCTTGAACTTAAAAATCTAACGGTCATACGCTCCGACTTACCCCTGTTTAAGCCCGTTGATATAAGCCTAAAACCTTCGCAAGCCATACAAATTAGCGGCACTAACGGTGCAGGGAAAACCTCGTTGCTACGTTGCATTTGCGGGTTGAGTCAGCGTTATGAAGGAAGCATTAACTGGGCCGGACAATCCATAGAAAATTGTAAACCGTTGCTTTATCAAGAGCTACTCTATATAGGTCATTCATTAGGCTTAAAGCCGAAGTTAACGGTTGAGCAAAATTTATCCTTCTATCAACAATTAAGGTCTAATTATCATCGACAGAACATCATTGACGCCCTTGAACAGTTGGAAATAGGTGCTTATTTTGATGAGTATGTTGGCAATCTTTCGGCAGGGCAAAAGCGTCGAGTCGCATTGGCACGTATTTTAGTGGAACCGGTCAATTTTTGGGTGCTAGATGAACCTATGGTGGCTTTAGATGTCAATGGACAAGCTTGGTTAGAAAAGGCTTGTAATAGTCACCTTGCCGAGGGGGGAATGATTTTATTGACCTCTCATCAGCGTATAACGGGTATTCACGGTTTGTCTGAATACCGATTGCAAGAACCCAGTCTAACCAGTGAACTGTTTAAAATGCAGGAGTCGGCATGAGGTCATCTCTAAACGCCCTGATTAAGCGTGAAATTTCGGTGGTGTTGCGAAGCCAGTCGGAATTCATCTATCCTTTAGCATTTTTTTTGATAGTCACTAGTCTATTTCCATTAGCGGTCACGCCTGATCCGGTACAATTAGCTTTTTTGGCACCAGGCGTTATTTGGGTGGCGGCTTTGCTGAGCATTTTAATGTCGCTTAATAGTTTCTATCAATTGGATTATGAAGAGGGTGGGTTAGAACAATTACTTTTAGCCGGCGTTTCTGGTCGTGATATTGTGATGGCTAAAAGCATTGCTAATTGGTTAGTCACCGGTTTGCCACTGGTTATTGTGGCTCCGCTAATTGGTGTGCTTTTTGATATTAACTGGGATGCGAATAAAATTGCAATGTTGAGTCTATTTTTAGGCACTCCGAGCTTGTGTTTAATTGGTTCCATCGGTATGTGTTTAACCCTTGGCCTTAGAAACGGTGGGGTACTTCTGACTCTTTTAGTTCTACCTCTGTTTATACCTGTATTAATTTTTGGTGCCTCGGCTGTTCAGGCAGCGGCAATAGGAACCAATTTTAGTGGTCAGTTGGCCATTTTAGGCGCGTTATTGGTTTTGAGTATTATGCTAGCACCCTTTGCTGGAGCTGCAGCAATGAAAATTGCCATAGATTAGTATCAAAATTGTAACAATCTTATAACTATTGATTTTAGGCATCCTACAGGGCTAATTTTAAGCTATAATTCTAGATAGATGCTTGTAATATAACTGTTTGAACAAGAAAGGCTTTTTATATGTGGACATGGTTTTATCAACTCGCTTCTCCAAAGTGGTTCTACCAGTTTTCGACTCGTTTACTGCCGTGGTTTCGATGGATTACGGGGTTGCTTTTTCTGCTGGGATTGGCTTTGGGCTTGCTTTTTTCTCAGGTCGATTATCAGCAGGGTAATACTGTGAGAATACTTTATATCCACGTTCCTGCGGCCTTTATGGGGATGTTTGCTTATGTGGTGATGGCTATTACCGGAGCCATCGGTTTTGTTTGGCGCATTAAAATGGCACATATCGTTTCGGTTAGTTGTGCTTCGGTTGGCGCGCTATTTACTCTTTTAGCGCTTATTACTGGAGCCGTATGGGGTAAACCTACATGGGGCACCTATTGGATTTGGGACGCTAGGCTGACCTCATTTTTGATCTTGTTTTTTCTGTATCTTGGGTTTATGGCATTGCATAATGCTTTTGATGACAAAAAAACAGCGGATAGAGCCGCAGCTGTTTTGGCAATTGTAGGATTGGTTAACATACCTATCATCCATTTTTCGGTAGAATGGTGGAATACCTTACATCAAGGAGCCACTATCAGTAAATTTGAAAAACCATCGATGGATGCCGATATGCTGGCGGCATTATTAGTGATGTTAGCGGCCTACCAATTTTATTTTTTAACAGCTTTAATGCAAAGAGTCAGAGCTGAAATCCTAGTCCGCGAGAAGTTATCGGGATGGGTTCAAAAGCTGGTGACAGGTAACAACAGTTAATCGTTACAAATAACGATTGCAATATATCAGGTAGTTAAAATGACCCTTTATTTTCAAACATTTCAAGACTTTATCGACATGGGCGGGCATGGTTTTTTTGTATGGACCTCTTACGCCTTTTGCTTTGTTGGCTTGCTAGGCTATTTTATCTATTCAAACAACTTAAGCCAGAGTAACAAAAAGGAACTGGTTAAGTTTTATCGAAAATTGACTGACCGTGAACAACGATTAGCCAAACATAATCACACAAATGATAGTTCAGAGGTAAACGAATAATGGCTATGAAACCCCACAGAAAAAAACGGCTTACGGCTATATTGTTGAGTATTGTCGGTATAGGAACCGTAGTTGGCTTAGTGCTCTATGCCAGTGACCAGAAAATGAATTTGTTTATTACTCCATCAGAAGTTAATGCTGGGCACGCCCCTAAAGATAGAATTTTTAGAATAGGTGGTTTGGTGAAAGAGGGTAGCGTAAAAAAGAGTTCTACCACTTTGCTAACCGAGTTTATCGTGACAGATATGGTGGCTGATGTTTATATTACCTATGACAAATTGATGCCGGATCTTTTTCGTGAAGGGCAAGGGGTGGTTGCCATGGGGCGTTTAAATGATAAGGGTGTTTTTGTTGCCACCGATGTACTAGCAAAACATGATGAAGAATATCGTGCACCGGAAGTAATAGATGCTCTTGAAAGAGCCGGGCACCCACAAGAAGCCAAGCAACAAGCGGAGCAATTAAACTCTGTCGATAATCAAAATGAATCCGCAACCAATGGAAATAATTAGACATGCATGCTGAATTTGGTAACTATCTATTAGTCTTAGCTTTTATTTTGTCGATTTGTTTAAGTGTGTTTCCTCTTTATGGAGCATTTACCAAAAACATGTCTTTGGTTTATACCACTAAGCCTTTGGTGATCCTTTTTTTCCTGTCATTATTAGGTAGCTTTATATGCCTTGCCTATGCCTTTTTTATTGATGATTTCACAATAGCCTATGTAGCCCAGAATTCTAATTCGATGCTTCCGGATCGTTTTAAAATTTCTGCGGTATGGGGCGCCCATGAAGGCTCCTTTTTACTTTGGGTTTTAATATTATCTGGTTGGATGCTTGCGGTTTCATTTATTGGTCAAAGTTTACCGAAATATAGCTATGCTCGAATATTGTCCGTACTAGGAATGATTGCCTGTGGTTTTGTTTCATTTCTATTGTTTACATCCAATCCTTTCGAACGTACGCTGCCTTTTTACCCTATTGATGGCAGTGATCTTAATCCATTACTTCAGGATTTTGGTTTAATTATACACCCACCTTTACTCTATATGGGGTATGTGGGATTTGCGGTATCCTTTGCATTTGCTATCACTGCATTAATTGAAGGTGAATGGAATGCCACTTGGGCCCGTTGGACCAGACCTTGGACCATTGCGGCTTGGTCTTGCTTGACCATTGGTATCATGCTAGGTAGTTGGTGGGCTTATTATGAACTTGGCTGGGGTGGCTGGTGGATGTGGGATCCATCGGAAAATGCATCATTTCTACCCTGGCTCAGTGGTACCGCGTTGATGCACTCCTTGGCGGTCACGGATAAGCGAAACAGTTTTAAAGGGTGGACTTTAGGCTTAGCACTTTCGACCTTTTCATTAAGCCTGTTAGGTACTTTTCTTATTCGTTCCGGCGTATTGACCTCGGTTCATGCTTTTACCAACGACCCTTCACGTGGCAGGTTTATATTGTTCTTTTTAGGGATTGTTGTTGGTAGTGCTTTGCTATTATTTTTATTTCGTTCAAGCAAAGTAAAAACTAAAGCAAATTTCTCTGAATTTTCAAAAGATATGTTTTTGTTGCTGAATAATGTTTTATTTATAAGCGCTACATTTATCGTACTTTTTGGTACGCTATATCCCCTTTTTGCTGAAGCTTTTGGTAAAAAAATATCTGTTGGCGCGCCTTATTTTAATGCTATTTTTCCGATACCAATGGTGCTGCTTTTTATGTTGTTAGGTGTTGGTCCATTGCTTAACTGGAAAAAACATGATTTCAATAAATTGAAGATTCCAATGCTAAAAATATTTGGTCTAGCAACTGGGCTCAGCTTAATTGCAGTGTGGTTAATGGGCACTTTTTATCTTTGGGTATTTGTCGGTCTTGCTCTTGCTCTTTGGGTAGCTCTGGGGGCTTTTTACAATTTGACTTTAATTACACGACACAAGAAGACTCTCAGGGATAAAATTTCAGGATTAAGCCGGTCGGTTATCGGTATGACATTGGCTCATTTAGGAATTGTTATCACTTTGTCGGGTATTGTTTTAACTTCCTATTACAGTGTTGAAAAAGACCTTAGAATGGCAGTTGGTGAGTCTCAAGATATTGCAGGATTTCGTTTCCATATGAAGCGTATGGAGAATATTAAGAAAGATAATTACCGTGGTAGTCGAGTGACTTTTGACGTCTATAAAGACGGTGTCTTTTTGAAATCTATGGCTCCAGAAAAAAGATTCTATATCGCCGGAAGGCAGATGGATGACAGAAGCCGATATCGATTGGACTTTATCTCGCGATCTATACATAGCACTTGGTGAGCCACTGACCACTAACTCTCAAGTTTGGTCGGTTCGTATCTATGTAAAACGCTTTATTCGGTGGGTTTGGCTGGGGGCCTTATTTATGGCTGCTGGAGGTATATTATCTATTTTAGACAAGCGTTATAGAAAACTAAAAGATAAAAAACAATCTGTTACTGATAAAACGATTACACAGGAATAGGGTAAAACGAATGAGTGAACAGTCATCAATATTAAAACCAGTTATTTCAATCGCTGCTTTTATTGGTTTTTTGATTCTTTTTTATTTTTTAATTGGTAAGGATAAAACAGAGTTACCTTCGCAATTTATTAACCAGCCAGCGCCTAAATTTCAAGTGGTTGATCTTTTGAAAGAAAAGCTCATTCATACTGAAGAGGATTTTATAGGAAAAATCACTTTGCTTAATGTTTGGGCTAGTTGGTGTCCCTCTTGTTATGCCGAACATCCTTTTTGGCGACAGTATGCAAAAAATAAGGATATTGTCTTGGTTGGCTTGAACTATCGAGATACCAAGAAAAAAGCATTGAAGTTTATCAATCAACAAGGCAACTCCTATCAGTGGATTCTTTTTGACAAGAATGGTCGTCTAGGTATCGAATTTGGTGTTTATGGCGCTCCCGAAACCTTTATCATTGACCCACAAGGTATCATTCGTTATCGACACGTCGGTGTGGTAACGCCTGAAGTCTATAAAACCATATTTCTACCACTCATTGATAAAATAAAGGGAGGCTTTTGATTTTGATTTCTAAAATAGTCCAGCAAATTATAATTAGTAGTTTATTATTGTTTTCCATCCAGGTAATAGGCGCCATTGATAGTTATGAGTTTAAAGATCCTGAAATAGCTAAACGATTTCATACTTTAACCTATGAACTGCGTTGCCCTAAGTGTCAAAATCAGAACTTAGCGGATTCAAACTCAACTTTATCTATGGATTTGAAGCAGATAGTCTACGAAAAATTACTTGCTGGTGAAAGCGATGAGCAGATCCTTCAATTTATGAAGCAACGCTATGGTGAGTTTATCTTATTTAGGCCTGAAATGACTAAAAGTAACGCTTTTTTATGGACAGGCCCCATTATATTTTTGACTATTTTTTTAATCTTGTTCTTTAATTGGTATCGTAAAAATCGGATGATGAATGATGAATGATTTTTGGTTAGCCGTCGGGCTAAGTTTATTGGCCGCTTTGTTTTTTATCTGGATTAGCGTACGTGCTAAATTAGCTTCAGATGAGGAAAAAGAAGAGCCCAAAAGCCTTTTTTTTATACCAATGATAGTTTTATTAATGGCTCCTGTTGGCTACTATTTTATAGGTGAACCTGAGCAACAGCTAAAATGGGAGACGATTAACGTTCAGTTTGAGGATTTAATGGCTGGACGTGATTCCGCGATTAAAACAGGTAACATCCACTCATTGCTGCTCGGTTTAAGGACCGCTATTGATAAAGAGCCGCATAATGCAAAATTGTGGGTGATGTTGGCAGAAAGCTATTTTAAGCTTCGAATGCTCGATCAAGCGGATGCGGCTATGGAAAGAGCAATTAGGGTCGATCCAAACCCTGATTGGTACGTTATTGACGCGCAGTTTTTAGCCGCTAGATCATCAGAGCAAGACATTGCAAAATCACTAAGATTACTGAATAAAGCTCTTTCTATAGAGCCTAATCATCAAAGCGCTTTGCTAACCCTTGGTTTTGTCTACTTAAGGCAGCAAAATTATAGGATGGCAATTATGGTTTGGAAACAGTTAGTTCGTATTGTTGAGGCTTCTGGTAATGATGCAAGTAAAATAAAAGAGCAAATTGAGTTGGCCGAAACAAAGCTTGCTAGTAATGGTTAGGCATAGCCATTATTAGTACAATTAGTTTATAACTGACTGATTTCTTTAAATTTGTGAAGTTTAACCTAATTTTTAGTTGCATATTTGCTCGCGCTAGTGCATCTTATGCCTAGGCTTTATAATGACTAATATTTAGCCTAAGACGAGTAATTTTTAATGTCGTGATACTTTCGCAATAAATTGACATTAAAATTTCATCTGCAGTACGTCACGGATGTTCTTTACAAGGACATTTTGTAATTAATCTTGTAACAATCCGGATTTATTACAGTCTTTAAAGCAACCTAAAACATTTTGGGTTTTTACGCTTAAACTTAAATATTAAGAAACGGAGATAAATACTTATGAAAAAATTAACAAAAATCGCGGCATTGATTGCTTCGCTAGTTTTAACAATGATGTTTTTTAATTCAGCATCTGCAGACGTTAATCCCTTTAGTCAAGCCACTCAAGTACAAAATATTACTGGAGATGATGGTAAATGTGGCGACAAGAAAGATAAAAAATGTGGCGACAAGAAAGATAAAAAATGTGGCGACAAGAAAGATAAGAAATGTGGCGACAAGAAAGATAAGAAATGTGGCGACAAGAAAGATAAAAAATGTGGCGACAAGAAAGATAAAAAATGTGGCGACAAGAAAGATAAAAAATGTGGCGACAAGAAAGGTAAGAAAGATGGTAAATGTGGCGAAAGTAAGTGTGGTGGTAAATAACTACTGCTAGCTAACTTTGAGTCAATGAAATCAGGCGTTTTAACCTTTCGCCTGATTTTTTTTGCCTTAAATCTCACTAAATGATAATCTTAACTAGCGCTAATAACCAACAATGATTTTGGGTATACACAATATGCTACGGCTACCAAAGTTCCTAATTTCTGGAGAATGTGTTGAAAAAAGTAGGCTTAATAATTAATAGTGATTCTAAAAAGTATTTATCTCTGTTTTGCTTATTGCTTCTAACTGTAATGGTTAGTGGGTGCGCATCGACTAGCTCGAATAATCCAGATCCTTGGGAAAAATGGAATAGAAAGGTTTATGCCTTGAATAAGGGAATTGATAAGGCCATTGCGAAACCGATGACCTTGGGATACAAAGCGATAACGCCCGACTTTGTCGAATCAGGTATTAGTAATTTATTTTCTAATCTTTTAGATATACCTAATTCTGCGAATAATTTACTGCAGGGTAAAAATAGCTCATTCAGCCTCTGATCTAGCCAGATTTGTTATTAATACTACGCTTGGTATTGGGGGTCTAATGGATCCGGCTTCAAGCATAGGTCTTGAAAAGCATGACGAAGATTTTGGCCAGACTTTAGCCGTTTGGGGGATTGAAAAGGGGCCCTATATCATGTTACCTCTATTAGGACCATCAACACTGAGAGATTCAGTGGCCTATCCAGCTAATTCTTACCTTGACCCACTTAATCAAATTAGGCATATACCAACAAGAAACCAAACAAAAGTCGTGGAGTTGGTTGACAAGCGAGCAGGGCTTATTGCAATTGAGGGCCAGTTAGAATCGGCTACGGATGAATATGCGTTTGTACGTGATGTTTACTTACAAAATCGGAAATACAAAGTTTATGATGGCGATATCCCTTTGGATGATGATTTTGGTTGTGAAGAAGAGGATGAAGAGGACTGTGAGTTTTAATTCAGCTCACAGTGCATATCATTACTCATTGTAAAGAACCCATGACATGGCCGAGGATACTTTACATTATTCTTTGAGTAGTTATTTTACATCTAACATCGTTCCGCCAACCTCATAGTCACCGTTGTCTAGTTTTTGTACCCTTTTAACTTCAAAATCAGCGTTGAGTGAGGCTAGTTTGCTGAGTTCAGAACTTATCTGAAGGTTTAGTTTCTGGTTGACGTTAAAGGACTGTTTAGAGGTAAACATAGCACCATCACCGCTGAGATTTTTTCCTTGCCCTTCATATTCTTTTCCCGTAGCGGGATCGATTATACGAACGTTAGCGTTAACAAACATCCGAATGAAGTTTCGTTTTTCATCATAATCACTACCTATTGACGCCATGTCTTACCCCTAAAATAATGCGAATTATCGATTGAAATGCAACCAAAATGACTTACTAAGACTAATATTAGGAAATAAATGAGAATTGGTCAATCAAAATAAGCATAAAACAGTTGCTTAGATTTATTTGCGTAGTATCCTATGCTGTTAAAATTATGTGAAATCCAAGGTAGTGTCGTAATATAATGGAAAAAGCTCACTCTCCGCTAGATCCATCTCTCGCTAGTAAAACCATCTTAGTTATCGATGACGAGCAACTTGTCAGGGAGAGCATGGCTATTTACCTTGAAGATAGTGGTTTTAAGGTAATTCAAGCAGAAGATGGGCAGCAGGGCGTAGTGCTGTTCTGTGAGTTTAACCCTGATCTTGTGCTATGTGACCTGAGAATGCCTGAAATGGACGGCATGACATTGCTAAAGGAGCTAAGTGAGCTTTCGCCTGATACTCCTGTCATTATTATATCTGGTGTAGGGCAAATTCATGATGTCGTAGAAGCTTTACGCTTTGGAGCCTTGGATTATTTGGTTAAACCAATCAATGATATGGCCGTTTTAGAAAATGCCGTGAAAAATGCTCTTCATCGAACCCATCTAGAAGTAGAGAACCAGGTTTATAAAGATGAACTTGAAACCGCAAATCATGAATTGGCTAAAAATTTAGATTTGTTGCAAAAAGATCAGGAAGCGGGGCGTCAGGCTCAAATGCAACTATTGCCTCCCAAAGAAAGCTACCTTAAAGGTTTTCATTTCCAACATATCATAATACCATCACTCAATCTCAGCGGGGATTTTATTGATTATTTTGAGATTTCTTCTCGCTATCTAGGGTTTTATATTGCCGACGTTTCTGGGCATGGTTCTGCCGCAGCTTTTGTTACTATGATGCTTAAAAGTTTGTTTAATCAACCGCTACGAAATTTTAAGACGGGCTCCGATGAGATAATTATCAATCCCGAGCAGTTGATGGATTATTTAAATAATGAGTTTATAAATGCTAATCTTGGTAAACATATTACGCTTTTCTATGGCGTGATAGACAGCGAGGATAATACGCTTCGTTATTGTGTTGCGGGACAATATCCTGCACCAATTTTGCTAGCCAAAAGTGGTATCCAATTACTAAAAGATGACGGATTTCCTTTAGGGCTTTTTGAGTGGGCGAGTTTTAAAAGTCAACAATTAAATATCGATAGTCAATTTCAATTATTGATGGTTTCAGACGGTTGGTTGGAAACTATTCCCAATGAAGCATCAGGAAAACCTGCCAGCGAACAGTTTTTACTCGAATTTATAAATCAACAACCAATTGAACTATCTACTTTACTGGCTCCGGTCAAACAGTACCAAAAGAAAAACCCTCCAGATGATGTCACTGTATTTATAGTGGAAAAGGAATAAAATCATGAGCGGAAATATATTAACAGCTAGAGTTGATTCTCTTGAATACATTCGTTTTCTTGGTGTCATTCGTTATTCTCAATGTGGCGGTCTAGAATGCTATATCGATAAATTGTTTTCTAAAAAAGAAGAGTTTGATATTGCTATTGATCTTGAACAAGCGGAAATGCTCGATAGTACCGCTCTAGGCCTGCTTGCGCGGTTATCGATTGAATTTAAGAATAGTACCAATAAAAAACCGACTATCTTTATACGTCATGGTGAACTTGCTCACGTTCTTAAGAGAGTTTGTTTTGACCAAGTATTTAATATAATTTCAAAACCAAAAGATGAAAATGATCTTGATTTTGTAGAATTAGCTGATGTCAGTAAAAGTGAAGAAGAGGTCTTGGAATTTGTTATTGATGCTCATAAGAGTTTAGCTGAAATATCAGATGCCAATCACCACTATTTTACTGATATAACACAAGCCGCTAGTTGCGGTTAAACACTATCATCTACCATTTTTTCTTAGGTCCGAAGACATCGGTTTCTGTATTTTTTGGTTCTGGTTTGTTTTCAAGGGGGGGGGTAATAGTGTCAAGGTTAAGGTTTTTTTGAATGCTTTTATGTACCGGTTGATTGGTCAACTCTTTCAGTTCTTTTTCTAGTTGTAATAGACTCGAATTCTTCTTGGTTACATTATTAAGCATCTTGTGTGCAATTTGAAAGTTTTGTTGAGCATTGACGTAATTGTGTTCGAATAATGATTTTTTCCTTGTTGTATATAAGCACAAATTTTGCTTCAACAATCAAAAAAAGAAATCTTATTAACGGCTAAAGGAATCTTTTGATTTAGTTTTGTTATCGACTGAAATTTTTGCAAGTAGCTCGCTAATTGATTGAGGTTTTTAATTAATAATTTAAGTTGCTCATTGTTTTTTGGTATGACTAATCTTGATTGGTCAATCTTTAGGCTTGGTGCTTGAAGCTTTTGATTTATACTGGCTATATTAGCGTTGATTGCTTGGTTGTTGGGTGACAATTTCTGGATTTTTGAAAGGTTTAGTTGGATAAATTTAAGTAATATTTCCCTAGACTCAGCACCGATAGGTATATTCGCAAAATTTTCAAGGATGCGATCCGCTTCATTGGCGCGAAAGCGAAGTTTCGATATTTGTTCAGCTAGTTTAGCTTTTACCTGCTCTCGCCGCTGTATGACGGATATCCCGACAACGCTGGCAATGATTACAAACGCCATTATAAGCAAAGTTGAAAGTGATTCCATAGATAATTAAAAAATCTGTTAAAAATATTAAAGTTGTTTTTAAGTATAGACCATGTGTCGAAGACTGCTATGTTTTACAAGACATTAGGGTAATGACAGTTAAGAATATTTTTGCTTAATGTAATTTTTGAATCATCAGTTGATTTAACCGTGTTAACTCAGAATAGCGAGTATATCGAGGGTCGTTAACCGATAGGCGTGTAATCTCGGTGAGGATTTCTTCAGACCGATAAAGATGGTCTGAATTTTTATCATTTGATTGGTAGTGTTTTAAAAGAGCCTGTGAAAGATTTAGGCAGATGTTGACGTTGTTGGGAGCTATTTTGGCAGCTTTATTAAAGTTATCTATGGCTTTTTCAAGGTCTTTTTCTTTAAAAGCCTCTACAGCTAAATTATTGAGTTGATTGGCTTTGCTAGCATTTTTGATCAGATGCTTATTATTAGTTAACCTCGCGGCCTGCTTAATGAAAACCGGGTCATCGAAATATTGTTCTACGGCTTCTTCAAGTACGCTCTCCGCCAATTGGTTTAGCCCTAAAGATTTTAACGATTCTGCGATTTCTAAGCTTTCGTAAGGTTGCAAGTGCTCTTCTACTTGATTAAAAAGAAGATAGCTTTTTTCAATATATTTTTCGGTGGACTGACGGTCTTTTATTATGGTACTAAAGTCAGCATGAGCAACGGCTCCTCTAAATTGGATGTTAGGATTGTCCTTAAAAACCTGCTCAATGCTATTGAAAATTGTATTAGCCTCGTCGATTAGTTTTTCGTTGGCGACCGGCATCACCTTTTAATTGAAGCCCGATTGATTTGGTTAATTTAACGTATTCTTCGGCACTTCTAAAAACTGAATGTTCGCCGTATTTCACAGCTTGACGATAGGCTTCAGTCATTGAGTTTATGTCATTGTTTTGCTCGGCCAGACCACCTAAAAGTTTTTGTCTCTTAATGAGCTTTGGTGAACGTAACACCGCCTTTTGTAATGTTTTCTGGGCTTCTATAGGCCGGTTTAGCTGATGCTGTATCTTTGCTAACCAGTCATAACCCTCTAGATACATAGGATAATCGTGTATAAGACGATTAAAACATTCGATCGATTGGTCAAGTTCTTGCTGTTTATAGAGGATGATCCCTTGACTGCGTAACACCCACGGCGCACAGCGTTTCTTCTGTAATTGTTTAATAAATTGCCCTGCCTCATCTAGTTGTTCATTGGCAATTAAGCATTTCATTTTTAGCTGATTACAGGTGTTCTTATATTTGGGATTCTGATTAGCAACATTTGCGCAAAGCTCAATTGCCTTCATCCATTGACATTTTCGCATTGCTATCTTTATAGGTTCCAAGGTTTGCTTTTTCGCTATAGCCTTGTCTAATTTGGATTTTAATAGATGTCGATTAAATGGCTTGGTTACGTAAGCATCGGGTAAAAACTCAATCGCCGCCATTACCATCGCGGCATTTTTTTCTGCGGTAACCATCACAAAAGTCGTTTTAGGTTTGATTAAATTAAATTCGATAAGTTCTTCTAGCAATTGCTGGCCATCTTTTTGTGGTCCTAGATTATAGTCGGATAATATAATGTCGTATTTGTGTTCACGACAAGCTTGAATTGCCGCCTCGGCTGAAGTGACCGTATCTGTGTGACTAATTCCCATGTCTCTTAGCATGGTGCTCACGGCTCGCGCGAATTCAGTGAAGTCCTCGACAATTAACGCTTTGAGTTTAGAATAATGGATCATCTTTAATTATAGTCTGTTGCAATCGATGCAATGCTAAGGAATCTTAATTTCAAATATTCCTCCACCAAGTTCACCGCCGTTGCTAAGCGTAATATTACCCTTAACATCTTTATGAGAGTGCAATTCAGCTATCTTTTTGGCAAAAACAAGGCCGAGTCCTGTGCTGCCAGTTGATTGGTCGATACCCTGAATATAGTCGCCTGCTAGTTCGATCATTTGCTTAGGATAGCCAGGGCCGTCATCAGCAATCTGAATGGTCAGCAAACGGTCAAAACTACAACTAATATGGATTTGTGATTTTGTATAGCGAATCGCATTACCTATAATATTTTCTAATACTGTAGCCATAAGGTTATCATCAAATACAGCCTCTAAATCTTCTGCCACCTTAATTTGATAATTTATTCCTTTGGCTTTCATCAGCGGTATAAATTTACAGGATTGTTCTTCTAAAAAATCGCCAAGGTTATAATAATTAGGGTTAAACGGGAGCTGTTCATTTTCTAGCTTATATAGCGCTAAAAGCTGCATTAGAAGGTTGTTAACTCGAGCTGATTCGTATTGCACTGCGCCGTAATGGTCGCGTACTTTAGGTTCTAATATTTTATTTTCGAACTGTTCAAAAATAGAATTTAGAGATTCGCCTAACATACCTAAAGAATTTTTCATATCATGCACGGTTGATGCTAATACTAGATTGAAAATACTTTGATTGTCATCCTTCATTTGTAAAAGACCTTATATTTATTTAATTGAATATTCATTTAACTCAATTAATAATTTTTTGAAGCATTAATTGAGTCAATCTACTCAATTCCGAATATCTTTGATATCTGCCATCTGTAAAGGCTAGTCTCGGCATGTTCGTTATTAGCTGGTCTGCTAATTTAATTGATTTTGGTTCGTTATCTTTAGACTGAGCATTTTTTAATAAACTCTGAACATAATTGAGTAGGATATTAATATTACTCGGTGACAGCTTGTGGGCTTTCTCAAACCATTCGATCGCTTGCTCAAATTTACCGGATTTGAAATAACTGATGGCTTTTATATTGTGTTCACTGGTTGTCTTGCAAAGATTGAGTAGCTCTTGATTACTGGTGATTTCGGAAGCTTTTTTTATAAATTCCGGATCATCTAAATGTTGTTTGATCGCTTCATTGATTAGTTTTTCGGCCTGTTCATCACTACCAAGTTGTTTAAGGTTTCTGGATAACTCAAGACTAATGTCAGCATTCATTTGCTCATCCAGTTTATCTAAAATGGCCGTAGATTTTTTACGAAAAATATCGGCTTTGCTCTCATTGTTGCAAGTTTGATAGAACACAGCTTGAGCCACATTGCTTCTCACTTGATTTAGATGTGTTTCTGGAAAAGAACGAGATAGTTTTTCAAACGCTGATTCAGCTTCCCTAACTAGTTTATCCGGAATGACTTCTGGATTTTTTTCAATTTGTTTGGATATGGCCGAAGTTAGTTTTATATATTCATCGGGAGAGGAAAATGCTGAGTTGGTACCATATTTTACGGCGTTGCGATAGGCTTTGGTCATTGTCTCTAAGTCATCGTTGATTTCGGCTAATGCACCAAGATTCTTTTGGCGTTGTAATGCCTTGGGAGATTTTTTTAATGCTTGCTGTAAAGTTTCTTGTGCCTCATGGGTTTGGCCAACTTGTTTTTGAATTTTTGCAAGCCAATCATAACCTTCTAAAGCCATAGGAAACTCCATGGTCATATTGCGAAACAACTCAATTGCTTTGAGAAGGTCATTTTTTAAATAATAAATTTCACCCACGGCTTCCATGGCCCAGGGTATTGGCCTTATTGAAACCAATTCGGTAACCAACTCTAATGCTTTGTTGTAATTTTTAATCCCTTTTAAGGCGCGATATTTTAATTTTAAACACGACATTTTGTATTTTGGGTATTCTTTGATTATAGGATCGATGGCATCTAATGCTTTTTGCCATTTTTTATTGGCTAAAGCTAAAGTGATAGGCTGTATGGCATCTTTTCTACTAATGGCTTTTTGCAGTCTATTTTTTAATAAGCTACCATTGAAAGGTTTAGATATATAATCGTCTGGTTGATATTCGACTGCACCCATCACCATTGCTTGAGTGTTTTCAGCGGTTAGTAGTAAAAAAACACAGTTGTTTTTTAGCCAACCATATTTTTGTAGTTCTTCAAATAATTGTTGTCCATCTTTTTTTTGACCCAGATTATAGTCAGATAAAATAATATCATATTTTTTATTTTTACAGGCCTCGATAGCATCTTCGGCATTATAAACAATATCGATTTGAGTCGCTCCCATGGTTTGAAGCATCGCTCTAACCGAGCGTGCAAATTCTGCGAAGTCCTCAACAATCAAGGTGGTCTTTTTTGCTAAATTAAACATCATATTTTATAGTCTATTTAAATATCATAAAGTGTTAGTCAAGCCTTAAACATTGTGATTAGGTTGGTGAAGGCTTGTAATCTAAGTCCTAAGTTCTAGCGGCCGATTTTTCTAATGGTAAATCCTCGCATTCTATCAGCCGAATATTTTTGCCAATTAATCTTTATGCAACAGCCTAAATAATCGCAAACAAACATAAAATAGCCTCTAATCAAGTATCTATTGGCCGTCAGTTGTTAGATAATATCGATACAACTAGCTATTAGAGCCCATTTTTACTCAGCATTTTAGCTAATTTGCTTTTAATACTATTGAAAAGTATAGAGAATTTTTGAGATTTAATGAATTTTATTTTACTTTGAACGAGGTTATGAATGTCAAAAATATTAGGAGACAAGTTAATTGTAGCCATCTCCTCTCGCGCTTTGTTTAATTTGGAGCAAAGCCATCAGATTTTTGAGAGGGATGGTGTGGCTGCCTATTCGAAATATCAGATTGATAACGAGGAAAAACTGCTACAGCCGGGGCCAGCCTTTATCTTGGTTAAAAAGCTACTAGCGTTAAATAAACGCGCTCCAGAGACCCCCGTAGTTGAAGTGGTTCTTTTATCTAGAAATAGTGCGGATACCGGGCTTAGAATCTTTAATTCAATCCGTCACTATCAGTTGGATATTTCTCGTGCCGCTTTCACTAGTGGTAGAAGCCCCTACAGTTACGTGTCAGCTTTCTCTAGCCATTTATTTCTATCAACTGATGTCGATGACGTCAAAGCGGCTTTAAATGATGGTTTTGCGGCAGCGACGATATTACCTAAAAGTGGTGATTATTCCTCATCCGATGAAGAAGTTCGTATTGCTTTTGATGGTGATGCGGTCATATTTTCAGATGAAGCGGAGAAAATCTATAAAAGTGATGGTTTAGAAGCATTTACTCAAAATGAGGTCGATTCAGCCGATAAACCCTTGGCTGGAGGGCCTTTTAAGACGTTTTTAGCTGCACTTCATCGCTTACAAAGCGATTATGCAGGCGATCATTGCCCAATTCGTACGGCGTTGGTTACAGCGCGCTCGGCGCCCGCCCATGAAAGAGTGATAAAAACCTTGCGACAGTGGAATATCCGTATCGATGAAGCCTTATTTTTGGGAGGAATGCAAAAGGCTGAGTTTCTTAAATCGTTTGAAGCCGATGTCTTTTTTGACGATCAAACCAGTCATTGTGACGCTGCGGTTGAACATGTAGCGACAGGCCATGTACCTCACGGGGTTTCAAATCAATAGCCACCTCGTAGGAGTCGCCATCTAAACCCCTTAGGGTAGTAGAAACCAATAAAATGGGTATATTCTTGTCAATTTGCAAAAATTGACTATGCTTAAGCTATTGAAAAAAGGTTTTTTATGCTTTTTGGTTGTAACCAGAAATAAAAAATACTTGCTAGCCTCAAGCAAACGGACGTTTAATGAAGCTCCAACAAATCAAATATATTTTTGAAGTCGCGCGCCATGATCTGAATGTTTCAGCCACCGCCGAATCTCTTTTTACCTCCCAGCCGGGTATTAGCAAGCAAATTAGATTACTTGAAGACGAGCTTGGAGTGGAAATTTTTGTTCGTAGTGGCAAACATTTAACCAATATAACTCCGGCCGGTCGAGAAATATTGCCCATTGCAGATAGTATTTTAAAACAGGTAAAAACAATACAACAAGTAGCCGCAAGCCATGTTAATCAAAAGGAAGGTCGCCTAAATTTGGCATCAACCCACACCTTTTCACGCTATTTTCTCCCGCACATTGTTGATGAGTATCGCAAGAAATATAGTAAAGTGGCAATGCATATTTATCAGGGCGGCAGCCATGATACTAATCAAGAGCTAGAAGATGGTAAGTTAGATTTAGCACTTATTCAAAGTGGTGAGGAAGAGTTTGAAGATAAAATTCAACTACCTTGCTTCTATTGGACTCGCTGTGTCATTGTTCCAAAAGGTCATCCGCTAAACAATAGTTCCGATATTTCTTTTGACAGCCTTGCACAATACCCGTTACTCACACACACCAGTTCAGGCGGTAAAACTAACCGTGTAGAGTCAGCTTTTAAGGAGAATGGATTTGCCCCCGATATTGTTTTCTCAGCCACTGATTGTGAAATTATTAAGTCCTACGTACGTATGGGGTTGGGCATCGGAATTATTGCCAGTATGGCTTATGAAGAAGATTTAGATTCCGATTTGGTCGCGATTCCTATTGAGCACCTGATCCCTAAAGCCTTAGTCAATGTGGTGTTTGATCGGAATCTTTATTTTAGGGAGTTTATATTCGCATTTATTGAAGCCTTGGCTCCTGCTTTGTCAAAAGAGCTATTACTTCAAGCACAACAAACCAAGTCGGCCAATAAAATCAAAAAAATGGTGGAAGCATCATTGATACCCATTTTATGATTCTGTTGTTGCAACTACCCTGGGCACTACAATTACCGCGGCTCCAAAAAACGAGGTTTGCACTGCTTGAGTCAATATACCTGATGCTAAAACGCTAGTTTATTTATCATTAACGGCGTTTATATGCGGATAAGTTGAGACCACTAAAGATATGCCAACGAATGCCTCGCCGCGCAATAGACCACCAGAGTTTTGACACAAAATTGCGCACATAATCTAGAAAAAGATAAATGATAGGTAAACAAATTAGAGTCGTAATAGTGGAGTAGCCAAGACCTCCAATGACGGCTCTGGCCATCGGGAAATATGGTGGACCGCCGCCACCTAACTGTGTTTCGCCTAAACTGAGTGGTAATAAACCAAGAATGGTGGTTAACACAGTCATCAAAATAGGCCTTACTCGATCACTAGCAGCTTGTACAATGGCCTTCTTTTTACTGACCCCAGCGACTCGATAGTGGTTGATACGGTCGACTAATACGATACCATTATTGACCACTACGCCCATTAATACCAATATCCCAATTAACGCCATCAGTGAAAGAGTGGTGTTGGTAAAGGCGAAATAAACAAAAACACCAACAATTGAATAGCCAATCGAGGTTATTACTGCCAATGGCAACATGAGTGATTCAAATAGCGCAGCCATGACAAGGAAAATCATGAGTACCGCTAGCAGCATATTGGTGCCCATAATGCGGCCAACCTTTTGTTCGCGATCAGTACTCCGCCCGTAACCCCAACTATAACCCGAAGGGAGAGTGATATTTTCCATTAGGTTGTCGGTGGCTTTTCTAATTTCTTCTGCGGTGGTATCGGTATAATCAATGGTAATACGAGAGGAGGTTTTTCGATCAAAGCGGGTAATTTGGGGTAATGATTGCCTCACCTCGAATTTAGCCATTCCTTCCAATCTAACGTTTCGGCTAGAGCCATGCGTCGGGTTCGGTAGTTCAATGGGGAGTGCCATTAAATCCGCTATCGAGGCGCGATCTTGCCCTTCAAAGGTTAGACTAATCTCAGTTTCACCTAATTGTGAACGAAAGGTTCGCAATTGCTGTTTTCTTAGGGCGATAGAAATATTAGTGGCTACAGTGCGGGGGGATAAACCTAATTGGTTTAGTTTTTGCGAATCAAGGATAACTCGGACTTCTTGATTGGCATTTTTGGAGCCCGTCGTTACCTTAGTAACCCCTTTTATATTTGCAATAATAGGTTTGACTTGGTTAGCAATTTCCATCAGTGTCTCGGTGTCTTCACCATTGATACCGATGGTTAATGCATCATTAGTCCCTGAGCGTTTTCGATCAAAACTAGGCTGTCCAATAGCAATTTTGGGCATATTTTTCTCAATATACTCACGAATTTCTTTGTTTGTTTTAGTTCGTTTTTCATCCGGAACTAACAAAAGTGTAGAACCAGCATCTCCTCGGACATAATAGGAATAAACGTTCTCGATATCTAGCTGTTGCATATTCGCGTAAAGAAATTTTTCTATTCGGGTGACTGCTGCCTCAACTTTATCCAGCTCATAATTGCCATTGATGTGATAGCTGATAAACAACCGAGAACTCTCCTCTTGAGGAAATAGATCCTTTTTTATTTGTCCTGCAAAATACAACCCAGGCAAGAAGAAAGCAATGACCAATAGGCTAGCGGCCAGACGATGATTCATTAGCCACATTAAAAACTTTGGATAACGCCCCAGTTTTTCTGGTGAGGATTCAACCTTCTTTACTTTATTTCCTGATTTCATTTTACTTAAAGCCAATGGAATTATCGTCATAGCAATAAATAATGATGCGGCTAGTGAGATTACAATGGTGGATGCAACGTGACTTAGGAAAACGGTTATATCGACTTTCTCGCCAATGATATTAGGTAAAAAAAACAATCGCCGTAGTGATTGTTCCGGCAACGACTGGTATACCCACATCTTTGACCCCTAATAGCGCTGCTTCATAGGGTTGATTTGGCATTTTCTGTCGGTATCCAAAGATACTTTCACTGATGACGACTGCGTTATCGACTAGCATACCGATCGCCAGCATGAGGCCCATCATGGACAGAAGGTTAATGCTCACATCCAGAAAATACATGGCGGCCAAAGTCATTAATAATGAGAAAGGAACCGCAAGAGATACTATTAAGGTGAGCCGAATATCCCGCAAAAACAAAAATAATACTATTGAAGATAGTAAAAAACCTATCAATCCAGATTTAGCAATATCTGACAAGGAACTTACGACGCCATCAGCTTGGTTTTCCATCACAAAAAAGATTAATTCCCTCAAAGTCAGGAAGCTCCTCAATCTTCTTCATTTCTGCAATCACGGCATCGGCTGTTGCAACCATGTTAGATCCCGCTTCTCTAATCACATTGATTCCAACCGCATATTTTTGGTCTAAATGGCGTCCAACTTCTATGTCTTCTTTACTAAAGGAAACTTTAGCGATATCGGATAGTTTAATACCTCGATCATTGACTACAAAATTTTGGATGTCTTGTAAATTTTTAAACTCTTGGTTAATTGTGACCCTAATTTTCTTATCTAGATTTCTTATTTCACCAGCGGAAATTAATGAGTTAGAGTTTTGTAATCTTTGCAGTAGCTCATTGGTATCGATATGATATCCCGATATTCTTTCTGGAATAAGTTGTATCTGATAGGTTTTTGCAGCAACACCATGAATTTCTACTTTTGAAACACCTGGAATTCTTTCTAATCGCTGCTTTAGTTGCCTGTTGAGAACCTGAAAAGAGTCGCTTAGGTCAGTTTTTGCAGATAACCTTGCTTGAATGATTGGCTGGTTATTGGTGCTGCCAGTAAAAATAAATACACGTCTCAAGTCTGCCGGTAGTTCATCACGAATGGCATCAATTTTTTCTCTCGCTTCTACGCCTTTTAGCTTGGCATTGACTCCCCAATCAAATATTAGTAACACCTGCGCGCTATCTTGATTGCTAAAAGAACGCATCTGATCAATCGATCCCATGGTTGCTAGAGACTCTTCTAAGGGGCGAGTGATATTTTTTTCAATTTCTTCAGGTGATGCGCCAGGGTAATTAGCCTGCACAAATGTTATAGGAAACTGAATAGTCGGGAAAAATTCCAGAGGTAATAGGCGGCTTGAAGCGAGCCCCATAACCAAGGCGCAGACAAATAGCATGCTAATGGTCACTGGACGTTTAAGCGCTAGTTTGGTAAACCACATGACTAAAGCCCTCCATCGCTATCTTGCTTATCATTTAAATTGGCTTCCAATTGATTTAAATTAAGCTGTTGGAGCTTGATTGATTCGCTATAATCTTTTCGATCCATTAGTTGATAAAGGATAGGAATAATAACCAAGGTTAATAGCGTTGAGGTCAGCAGGCCGCCGATCACTGTAATCGCCATCGGTGCTCTTATTTCTGTGCCTTCACCAATACCAATTGCTAACGGAATCATACCTAAAGTCGTGGTCAAGGTGGTCATCATGATAGGCCGTAAGCGTGATTCCGCAGCTTGAATAATAGCATCCGTTTTTTCGACAGCCATCATTCTAAGTTGATTAATTTTGTCGATAAGTACAATAGCATTATTGACCACTATTCCAGCTAACATAATTAAACCAAGGAACACTACCACGCTTAACTCTGTATTGGTTATTAGTAATGCCCAAATCGCTCCAATTGCAGCAAGAGGAATACTGAGTAGAATTATAAACGGATGTAAAAGGCTTTCAAACTGTGATGCCATGACTAGATAGACAAGGAATATTGCTAGTGCCAGAGCCATAATTAATGACTTGTAGCTTCTATCCATTTCCTCACCTTGCCCACCAAGTAAATAGTTGGTGCCGTATGGCATTTGGATATTTGATAGCAAATTCTGCGCTTCGGCTGATGCTTCTGCAATACCGCCATAATTGATTTGTCCTTCAACTAATACCACTCGTTGTTGGTCAATTCTCATAATTTCGCTAGGCCCTTGTGTCTCAATAATTGTAGCGACCGCTTGCAATGGAATAGGGCGATTTGAATTGGGATTGATGATTAAGTTTTGTATGTCATCCAGATTATCTCTTGCCGATTCTTGTAATCGAATAAGGACATCAATTTGTCGATCTCTTAACCGATAGCGAGATGCTTTGTTGCCTCTAATAGAGTTGACAATCAGTCGGTTGGCTTGCTCAATGGACAACCCTAGTTGCGCCATTCTTTCTTGATTAAAAGTGATCTGTACTTCAGGATAACCTTGTTTCATGTTGCTGTGAAGGTCGACAAAACGGTCACTTTTTTGTAATGCGTTTTGAACTCGGCCTGCCGCAATTTTTAGCTGGCTTATGTCAAACCCATATATTTGCACGCTTAAAGGTGTTGAAAAACTGAATAGCTGAGGTCGCTCTACATCGGCATTTAATCCTCGGCTTTGTTGGCTAAGTAATAAACGGATTGATTGTAGCATTTGGTCTTCTTGCGATCGACTAATACCTTTATCTAGTATTAGGCTGAACTCTGCTTGGTTTTCTCCTTCTTGTTCTGGATTGGAGGTTAATTTATTGCCACTACCAGCCACGGCAAAAACTTCTTTTACGCCCTCAATGGCTAATAATTTTTTAGATAATGAAATCATTTTAGTATCACTTAATTCAATTGCCATACCAGGTGTGTATTCCACTTTTACAATCAATTGGCCTTGGGCCATTTCCGGTAGCACGACCTTGGTTAAGCCATTAACTAAATAGAGACTAGAAGCAAAAAGAATTAGAGCAATACTGAGAGTGAAGCTGGGTAGTTTTAGAGCTCCACTAAGTAATCTGAGATAGAATTTCTCTAAAGGCCGATAAATTTTATCAAAGCCTCTTTTTAGTATTCCGAAAATAAAACCAAGAATGATTGAAAATATGAAAAAAACCGATTTAACAATAAAAAATAATGCGGCGAGTAGATAGACAACAAACTCGAATGGTATCAGTAGAAAACGGGCCCAAAGAGATTTATTGCTACGTTCTAACAATGGCTTAGTTCTGGCATTCTTGCCTCTTGCCGCCATACTAGGAATGAGCGTCAAAGCGACTAAAAGCGATACCATCAAAGCGAAGGTAATGGTCAGCGCTTGGTCACGAAAAAGCTGCCCAGCGATTCCTTCCACAAAGACCAGTGGTAGGAATACAGCAATGGTGGTCAAGGTTGATGCGGTTATTGCTCCAGAGACTTCACTGGCACCTTCAAGGGCTGCTTGCTTTAAGCTTAGTCCTTGCTGTTTTTTTCGGTCGATGTTTTCCAGAACCACGATGGCGTTATCAACTAGCATACCAACCGCCAAAGCTAATCCTCCGAGTGACATAATATTCATATCAATATCTGCGCTATACATCAAATTAAAAGTAATGATGATGGATATTGGGATTGTCAAAGAGATAATTAATGTTGGTAAAAATTGTCCAAGAAAAAGGTAAATGATAATCATTGCAAGTAGACCACCGATGATAGCGGAACTAACTAATTCGGAAATAGCGTTGTCAATAAAAACAGATGCATCAGTGAGTAGTGTCAGTTGCATACCTTCAGGCAGGTTATTTTTGATTTTATCTAGGCGAGCATGAACCGCTTCAGCCACTTTTACAGTGTTCGCATCTCCCTCTTTATAAATGGAGAGCTCCACCGCTTGCCGACCATTGTGGCGAATAATAGCCGTAAGGTCCTTATAACCCGCTTTCACTTGGGCGATATCTTTTAGTCGTACAATTTTTTGATCTTTTGCCAATATCACGGTATTTTCAAAATCATCCATAGAGCGATATTCGTTAAAGGTTCTTACCAGTAGTTGTTGTTGTCCATTTCTAATTTGGCCACCGCTCATATTAATATTTTGGCTTTTCAATCGGTTTGCAATATCGGCGACGGATAGGTTAAGTTGTGCCAGTTTTGATTGATTCAACTGGATTTGAATTTCTTCTTCAAGTCCACCAGATGCTTTGGTAGCCGCTACGCCTAGGATGGTTTCCATTTTTCTTGATAATTGAAGATCGGCGTAACGTCTTAAATTTGATAACGCTGCTAGTGGGTCTTGGTTGTCTTTTATTTGTTGGCTAAGGCTCATGCGAATAATCGGATCATTATTCGGATTAAACCTTAGCAGAGAGGGAGCGGTTACTTCGAGAGGGAGTTGAACCTGCTCCAGCTTTTCTCGAACATCTAAACTTGCTACATCAATGTTGGTTCCCCAATAAAACTCAAGATAAACATCTGAGCGTCCTGCTTTAGAGACTGAACGCACTTGCCTTAATCCTTTAACTGTACCAAGAACGCCTTCTAACGGTCGGCTGATCAAATTTTCCACTTCAGCTGGCGCTGCGCCTTCAAAATCGGTTCGGACGGTGAGTGTCGGATAACTTAATTCAGGTAATAGGTTGAACCCAAGTCGGTTAAGTAATACAACGCCAAATACTAATGCGGCGAGTGTAAACATAGCAACTGTGACGGGACGACGAATTGCAATAGCAATCAGTTTCATAAGGATGATCCTTTGGAAGCAAATTGATCCGGCACTTCTCTATAAAACCGGACCAGTGGATAGACTTAAAGTGGTTGTTAATTCTTATTTGAATAACTCTAGTTAAGGTGTTGCACTCACTTGTGTCGATGGAGTTGTTCCTGCGTTAGAGGTTTCTTTTTGACTCGCGACTTGAGGCTCAGAATTTTGAAGGTCATCATTGACGATTTCAACCAATGTTTGATGTTTAATGATTTGTTGTCCGGTTGTAATTACCTGATCTTTTTCACTTAATCCCTCGACTATTTCATAAATACCCTTGTGTCGAAATCCTACTTTAACCGGTGTTTGTATGGCTTTATTATCCTTTACCACAAAAACGTGAGAACGATTGTCTTGTGTGATTACCGCTTGTTGCTCGATCAATAGGCTATTTTGGTGTAAATCAAAAACAAGTTCTATGGTTCCAAACATTCCTGCGCGTAACTGATGCTCGCTGTTATCGAGCTGAGCGACTACTTTGAAGGTACCGGTTTGTGAATCAATACTGGGTCGGATCCGTTCGATTTTTCCGGTAATTATATTGTCACCAAGTGCATCAATTTTTAGCAAAACCTGCTGTTGTTTTCTTACATTAATGAGCTCTTTTTCGGGTAAATATAGAACTGCTTTTAGTGATGCGAGGTCGACTATACGAAACATTGGATCGTTGTTTCGTATAAAGTTTCCAGCTTTTACACTTCTTTCAGTAATAATGCCGCTGATAGGCGCCCGTATACTGGCGTAGTTTAACTTTAATTGGGATAAATTATATTGGGCGAGTTGTGACTGATATTCAAATTTAGCGCGATTCAGAGTATCACTACTCCCCAATTGCTTTGCAAATAGTCGCTTTTGCCTTGCTAGCTCTTTTTTAAGCTTACTGCTAGTTGCTTGTAGTTGAGCAACTTCTAAAGCTAGTTGCTCGATATCTAATTGTGCCATTAGCTGTCCTTTTACCACATGGTCACCTTCTTCCACCATTATTTCATTGAGTATTCCAGTAGAGCGCGCAACTACTTGAACTTCTTTTTCTGCTTCAAGTGTGGTGATACTGCGATAAGTTTTTTGAATATCTCCGCGTGAAACCGTAGCAACTTCGACTGGAACCGGCGCCTTCTTTTTCTTTTTATCCTTCTCGTTCTCTGCATCCTTGTCGTTCTTTTTATCGACCTGGGATGTTTTAGTTTTTGATGGACTTTGACTTTGGCTATTGCAAGCAACTAGAGAGAGACTTAACACTAGTAGACCTGCAACTAAAATATCTCGTAGGCTAGTATTTTTAATCGCTTTTTTATTTGTATTCATAATTTCTTCCTGTATCTTTTTTTATTGCTAAATTCAAAGTGATTAGCAAAGCTATATTTGGTTAACCCGTAATTTGTGGGTTACTCAATTCAGTCAGCAGTCGATTGCTCGCTATAATTTTGTTTTCTAGTTTTAATCCTGTGGGTAAGATTAGCCACCGATAAAACTCTATCTGCAGAAACTGTGCCACATACTCAAAAACCTCAAAAAGAGGCTTGTACGCCTTATTTTATGCTTATGACATGGTGTATTATATGACTAAAACACCTGTCAAGGTGTTTCCTGTTTGTAACAATTTATGTTATTCGATGGCAAAATGACTAATAGTTGGTTAATTAGACTATTTATAACCGAGAGAAGGGATTAAGGCTGGAACAATTAGAACTAGTCTATCTGATTAAATAAGGTGTTATGGCTAAAATAATTCTATTTCTGGTTCTACCGCTTCTTTTTCAAATGTTTTCTGAATCAGTGATTGAATAGCCTGTTCAAATCCCACACCATTACGAATACTGTTGAATAACTGGATTTCTTCTCGCATGGTATAGCTTTTTTCAATATTATCGAAAATATGCTGCCACTGGGCATCGTCAATACCATTATCTGGATTTAAGCAAGAAATAGCATCTTGAATAGTCGCCATAATGTGTTGCAAACGCTGTGTCATTCGATCATAGAATTGAAAGTCAACGATGGCATTTCTTACCCGACCTTGGGTTTGATTATGTAATAATTTTAATTGCTTGATATCCTCACTATTTTCGGAGCCGATGAGTGTTTCGATATGATTATAGCCTTCAACAATCTCAATAAAGAGCTTTGATAGATTATCAAATGGTTGCTCAGTTTCTTTGAGTGATAATGCTAGCTGTGCGGCTGCTAGTTGCAATAATGTGACATGATTACTATGGCTCATAACCAGCATAAACTCCCTGGTTGCTATGCTACTTAAAATGAATAGGCTAGTGGTATTCTTTCCCGTTGCATTGAGTATAGATGTTATTTTTAGAAATACGAATGCAATTTGAATTGCATTATTATCCCGTTAAGTGTCACTTAGCTTTATTTTACAAACCGATTTAGTCAGGTTAGAGGAGGATAGATCGTTACCGACATTATAAAACATAAGTAGTTAGGCTTTTATCGGTTTAATATCTAAATATTGTGCAACAAGGTGTTCACATCTTGACATTTTAGAGTTTAGAACGTATGTTTAAAACATCTGTTTGAATTATGCAAATATAGGCAAGAATTTGATTCCGACAAAAGACAAAATTTTAAACACAGCAGAAGAGTTGTTCGCCGATCATGGCTTTGCTGAAACAAGCTTACGCATGATTACAGCTAAAGCCAATGTTAATCTGGCATCGGTCAATTATCATTTCGGTTCGAAAAAGACCTTAATCCAAGCGGTATTTGAACGTTTTATGCAGCGTTTCACTCTAGATCTAGGCATTGAAATGGATAAAATTGAGAAGCAAAAAAACTTTAAAGTTGATGATGTACTTGGCGGCTTAGTCGGCCCCATAACAAATCTCGATCAGCTGAGGCCTGATGGTTCTGCGGTATTTATGAATCTTCTGGGGCGTGCTTATGCTGAAACTCAAGGACATATAAGACGCTTTGCGATGGAGCATTATGCCGATGTATTAAAACGATTTACTCAATTATTACATGCAACCAGCCCAAAGTTATTACCGGATGAGATGTTTTGGCGCTTACATTTTATGCTAGGCAGTTTTATTTTCACCCTTGCGGGCCACCAGGCCTTACAAGAAATATCCGAAAGCGACTTTGATCAAAAAGTATCGATCGAGCAGATTGTCAAACGATTAGTTCCTTTTATGGCGGCTGCATTTTCTTATGACTCA
This sequence comes from Enterobacterales bacterium, assembly GCA_030949565.1. GTDB lineage: Bacteria > Pseudomonadota > Gammaproteobacteria > Enterobacterales > Kangiellaceae. Next base: position 51,148 of record JAUZSK010000072.1, on the reverse strand, counting down.
ACCCTATCAGCTGTAACAAACCCTTAATTACAATCTGAGGAAAACCGAAATGTTATTAATGCTACAACTGTTTTTACTCCTAACGGTTCTCTGGTTATCCGCCTACCATCGTGCAAGGATGGGCACTGCGCTGGCTAGTGCCGGAGCCGCGCTTGTTATGATCACTATAACCAGTGAATTCCTTCTGATACCCTGGTTATTCTTTTTACCGATTGCGCTGTTATTTTTTGCCGATGATTTAAGAAAGGATAAAATCTCACGACCCTTTTTTAATTTTTTCAAAAAAGTTTTGCCAGCAATGAGCCAAACTGAAAAAGATGCGCTAGAAGCCGGAGATGTTTGGTGGGATGGTGAACTATTTCAAGGCGCTCCCAAATGGAAAGAGTTTTTGCAATATCGAAAGCCGGAGCTTTCGGAAGAAGAAAAAGCGTTTCTAGATAATCAAGTAGAAACGGCTTGTGAATTGGTTTCCGATTGGGATGTTCAATTTAAAGATTTGGATTTACCAGAAAAAACATGGCAATACCTTAAGAAAGAGGGGTTTTTAGGGCTTATAATCCCCAAACGATATGGTGGCAAAGGCTTTTCTGCTTTCGCTCATTCTAGTATTGTCACCAAATTATCTTCTCGCTGTGGCTCCTTAGGTGTCAGTGTTATGGTGCCTAATTCACTGGGGCCTGCTGAATTATTGCTCCATTATGGTACTGACAAGCAAAAAGATTATTATTTACCGCGCTTAGCCAGTGGAGCAGATATCCCTTGTTTTGCGTTAACAGGACCCACTGCAGGTTCGGATGCTGGGGCTATGCCAGATAACGGGCAAGTCTGTTATCAAACCTATCAAGGCAAAAAAACCTTGGGTATTCGTCTTAATTGGGATAAACGTTATATTACACTAGCGCCAATAGCGACTGTACTCGGCTTGGCTTTTAAACTCTATGATCCGGAAGGTTTGCTAGGCGACCAAAAAGACATAGGAATTACCGTCGCTTTGATACCCACTAAGCATACGGGCGTTGAAATAGGTGAGCGGCATTATCCGGTAGGTTCACCCTTTATGAATGGACCGACTCGAGGTAAGGATGTTTTTATTCCACTTGATTGGATTGTCGGTGGTCAAGATTTTGCTGGTAAAGGTTGGAAGATGTTGGTGGAGTGTTTATCAGCAGGGAGAGGAATATCCTTACCCTCAGGTGCAACCGCCGCGGCTAAAGTCGCCTATCGTGCGACCGGTGCATACGCCATGCTAAGACAACAGTTTAATCTTGAAATTGCCAAGTTTGAAGGTATTGAAGAAGCGCTTGCGCGAATTGCTGCTTCCACTTATCAGTTAGAAGCCACACGAATTACCACTGCGGGAGCAGTAGATGCTGGGTTTAAACCTTCAGTGGTGACTGCAATAGCAAAGTATCACATGACAGAATCGGCACGTAGTTTAATTAATGACGCTATGGATATCCATGGTGGACGAGGCGTTATTCAAGGCCATCGAAATTATCTGGCCACTGGTTTTATGAGTTCTCCTGTGAGTATAACGGTGGAAGGTGCCAATATATTAACCCGTAATTTAATGATTTTTGGTCAAGGTGCGGTCCGATGCCATCCCTTTGTATTTAAAGAAATGTTGGCCGCTTCTAATCCGAATGAAGAGCAGGGGTTACAAGAGTTTGATTCTTTACTTTTTCGTCATCTGGGTTATGGCTTGAGTAATTTTATTCGTTGTTTAAGTTTGGGTTTAACCTTAGGTAAAATAGTGACCAAACCGGTTGACGATGAAACAGGGCGATACTATCAACAACTTACACGTATGAGCTCTGCGCTTGCCTTGGTATCCGATGTTTGTATGGCAGTACTCGGTGGAGACTTGAAACGGAAAGAAAGACTATCGGCAAGACTGGGTGATGTGCTGAGTTATTTATATATGTCTTCAACGGTTTTAAAATATTATCAAGATAGTGGTAAACAAGCAGCCGATTTAGTGTATGTTCAGTGGTTACTTGAAAATAACTTATTTTTAATGCAACAAGCATTGCTTGGGGTGTTTGATAATTTCAAACCTAAGTGGCTTTCCACCAGCTTAAAATTGATTATCTTTCCTTTTGGTGCGGGATATAAAAAGCCTAGCGATAAGCTTGACCACTTGGTGGTTCAAGCTATGCTCTCTCAGAATGAACTGCGTGAAAGGTTGACGCAGCATATTTATATCGGCGATGCCAATCAGCCCATCGGTCGTTTAGAATATGCATTTGCTCAAGTTACTGCGGCGTCTCGCATTGCAAACAAGATAAAAATTGCTAGCAAACAAAGGCTAATAGATCCCGACGATGATTTATTCACTCTAGTTGAAACAGCTGTGAAGCAACAGGTGATAACCGAGCAAGAAGCAAACCAATACCGAGATGCTGAATCCCTAAGACTTGATGCGATCCAAGTGGATTCCTATGCTCAAAATGTAGGCATAAAAAAGGCGACGGTAAAGAAAAAAAGCTCGGCCACCAAACCCGATAAAGATAAACCCACTAAAAAGACTAAAACACCGCGTAAAAATAGGCCAAAAAAAGTTAGCACCACGGATAAAGGCAATAACAGTTCCAGTAAATCATAGAAATAATAAAAGATTAGGGATAATATGGCGTCTCTAAACAAGATGTCGAGAGATGCTAAGCATGGTCAAGAAGATCAAAAAAATAAAAAAATATAGTCAGGGAGAGCCTTTGTCGCCTTGGCGAGAAAAATTACATGAAGTGATTTTTGAGGCAGACACCCCTTCGGGTAAGCGTTTTGATATTATTTTGATTGGCTGCATTATTATTAGTGTCATTGCGGTTATGATGGATAGTGTTGTATCGATTCGTCTTCAATACGGTTTTTTGCTTGATACGATTGAATGGACTTTTACCATCTTGTTTGCGGTTGAATATGTTTTACGTTTGTTGAGTGTTAGAAAGCCGAGACTTTACGCCGTAAGCCTGTTAGGGATTATCGATTTAGTCTCCATACTACCTAGCTTTATCGCACTTTATTATGCCGGTGCTGAAACATTTTTAGTGTTACGCGTATTGAGGGTTTTGCGCGTGTTTCGAGTCTTTAAACTGGCAGAATATTTGGGCGAAGCCAATACCCTAATGGTTGCACTTCATGCCAGCCGTAAAAAAATCACTATCTTTTTATATTCAATCTTTATTTTTGTAGTGGTATTTGGCTCAGTCATGTATTTGATTGAGGGCGCTGAAAATGGTTTTACTAGCATACCTAAATCGGTCTACTGGGCAATCATTACATTAACTACGGTGGGCTATGGCGATATTGTACCTCAAACTCATATAGGGCAGATGATTGCTGCTACCGTTATGATTTTAGGTTATGCCATTATCGCTGTACCGACAGGTATTTATAGCGCTGAACTGGCGCGCGCATTTAAATCTGGCGCGGTCTCAAATGTTGCCTGCTCCAATTGTGGGCAAGAAGGGCATGATACCGACGCTGAGTATTGTAAGTATTGCGGCTTTGAGCTTTAGTTGCTAATCTTACCTTTCAAAATATAACTGGGCCAATACCAAGCATCCATGAATAACCCTGTTGAATCCTCAGAAGTATTAAATGCCCGTCAGCATCGAGAGTATCTGGCTGCGATGGCGATTGAATGGTGGATCCCTAAAGACCAAGCGATTGAAATGGAAGCCCTAAGTTTGGTTGATTCAGCGCCAGACAAAATAATCGAAGTAGAGTCAACAGGTAAAGCTAGTGGAGGACCGTTATCAGCGGGTTCATCTTCAGCTATCGATTCTGACTCAAACCAAGACCTAGACCTAGACTCAAAACAAGAACCAGCCAAGGTGCTAGATAGTAATACAGCTCAAAAACCTGTACCAGCTCAAACCACTAACTCTACGACTGAAACCTTGGATATCGATATTGAGCTAGATCCCAGCCAAGTGTGTTTTTCAACTAAACAATCACTAAAAATGGTCAATTGGCAATCATCAAGCAGTGAGGAAAGTAAAAACCTACTCATTATATGCCGCCATAAAACCGATCAACCGGCTAATAGTTTTGCTCAAAAAAATTCTCCGAGCCGTTTTATGCAATCCTATATTTCAGCCTTATCGCGTTTTAATTCAGAGTCGGCCGCTAATGCTCCACAGTCACAGCCTGAGCATGACTTCTCTTTTCATTTCGCTCACTTAGCCGAAGCTGGAATAGGTGATAATAATCTGCAGCTTGTGGATGTTTTGCAAAGGATTAAACCTGATTTGGTTCTAGTGTTAGGTGATGAGTCGATGCTTCAATTGAGTGGGCATGCTATCCCTGTTGCCTCATTAAGGGGACGTTTAATTGAGATGAATGGTTTTAAAGCGGTTGTGAGCTACCACCCCTATAGTTTAATTAAAAACCCCAAGTTAAAAGTGAATGCTTACGAGGATTTGGTTTTCATATACCAATATCTAACTAGTCAAACTGCCTGAATCCATTAAAATGATACAAGAAAAATCGCTCAATTGGATGATTCGTAAAGCTTGTATCCAAGATTTGGATCAAATTCTAGTGAATGAAAAACTCTGCTATGCAACGCCCTGGAGCGATAATCTTGTCGAGCAGAGTATCACCAGCTCGTCAGAGTTTTTTGTAATGCTTGTGGGTCATAAAATAGCTGGGCATATTGTTTTTCAACAAGTGTTGGATGAAATTCATCTACATAATATTTGTATTGCTCCACAGTGGCAACGCAGCGGTTTGGCTAAGCAGTGGCTTACGTTTTTGACCGACTTTGCCACACAAAAGCTATGTAACTGCATTTTGTTAGAGGTTCGCTGCTCAAATCAGATAGCAATTCAATTTTATTTAAAGTCTGGATTCGGCAAAATTGGCTACCGTAAGAACTACTATTCCACCTTTGATGGAAGTTTGGAAGATGCTTTGGTTATGAAGCGAATGCTTGCACCTAAAACCGAATAAGTCATTATTTAAACCCGCTGAATACTAGCCTCTAGACCGAACATCCAATCTTAAAAACTTAGTCATAAACGATAATTGTTGAATGTATAACAATTAAAGCGCGAAGCTTTGGTGTGATAAACGAATAGTTTTTATTTTTATAATTCCCTCCAGTCTATTTTGATTGGGTCGGTGACTAAATATTGGTGATAATTAGCACCTAATTTGAAGAAAAATAGAAGGCTTGTTATTCATTCCTTGCAGACTATGCCGAGGAGCCGACTACGGATACTGGCGAGATACCCAAGCACTTAGAATTTTACATCGACTATGACTCTTTGGCGCGCCATATGGAAATGTGCCGGGATATATTCACTGTTGAAATTGGATACCAATAAATGCATATATTTTGTGCGCATTAAAATCGCGCTTTCGGGTTGAAATTTAGCCGAAAGCGGTTAATATAGGTTTAGATATAAATAAACTAACTAGACTTTTAGTTTAGATATATATAGACAAAATAATAAAAAGATATATATATAACTAAACTAGTAAGTCTAGAAATTCACAGAAAGGCAAGCCAATGAGTATTCAAGACATTGTTTTAAAACAATATAGGGATAAGGTAAATCAAGCCTATTTTCAGCTTGGTGATTATTCTACAAACTTGTCCGAAGGTTGGCTTAAAACCGTTCGCAAAGCGCTTGGCATGTCTGGAACACAATTGGCTAAACGCTTGGGCGTTACAAAGGGACAGATTTCACAAACAGAATCTGGCGAGTTATCAGCTAGTGTCACACTTAAAACTATGCAAAAGATGGCGCAGGCTATGGATTGCCGTTTTGTTTATGCCGTCATTCCGACACAAGAAATAGAAGAGATTATCAAGCAACGTGCAACCTTAAAGGCAAAAGAACAAATTAAAGCGGCATCTAGTCAGATGGCACTTGAAGCGCAATCTTTAAATGATGAACAGATTGCCTTTGCAGTTGATCAACTAGCCTCTGAGATTGTAGAAAAAAAGCCTTCTGATTTATGGGAATGATGAATAAGATTATCAATGAACCAGAAGGCGCAACGCCTCTTGATCCTGACGAAATGGAGGGGCTTCGCTATAGCCATATTACAACCAGAGGCGAGCTTGATGAACTAGATCAAGCTAATATCGTTGAAGGGTTGCAGTGGCTTAAAAAGCAAAAGAACCCAGATATATTGAGCGAAGGATTTACGCGCGATTTGCACAGGCGGTTATTTGGTCAAGTGTGGAAGTGGGCAGGCACATTTCGTAAAACAGAAAAGAACATCAGTGTTGATCCGATCGAGATCGCAATTCAGTTGCGACAGCTTTTAGATGATACGCGCTACTGCATAGAGCATGAGACCTATCCACCAATAGAGCTTGCGGCGCGCTTTCATCACAAGCTGGTATTGATCCATCCATTTCTAAATGGAAATGGTCGCCATGCACGCATCATGGCAGATGCAATACTCACCAAGCTCATGGATGCACCTGCCATTGATTGGGCAGGGGGCTACAAATTAGAAGCAATGAATGAGCGCCGTGATCAATATATTTCGGCACTCAGAGCCGCCGACAAGCATGATTTTAGCAAGCTGTTTGAATTTGTCGGTGCGTAAGATTTTTGATCCGGTAAAATAACGTGCTTTTCGAGCATTGCATTAGCTCGAAAAGGTATTTTTAACAAACAAGTACAAATTTATGTACAAACTAAGGTTTTGTCGTTTTGGACAATTCCAGTAAAGTTTACTCCCTGTCACGCTTTGGCGGTATTAAAACCAAAGAGCTTAAAAACAGGCTGGGAAGCCCAGATCAGTTGCCAACAGTTGAGGCAACGCAGGATAAATTACGCCTAAGCTTTAATTCTGAGATATTCAGCAGGATTGCCCTGCTTAAAAAGCGCCATGCCAATGAAATTCAACCCCTTCAAGATAAGAAGGCAGAGCTTGTCAGGCTACAGCGCGCCGAACGGCGCGAGTTGTCTGTGCAACAAGGTGTAAAACGGCATCTTCTTACCAAGGTGGGATGGAACACGCCTCATGATTTATTGGTTCATATATTCTGAGCGCATTAATGGTGGCAGGGGCTAAAAGCCCCAAGTGGTTTGATTTTCAGGCGTAAGCTAATTAATATCAGTTCTCTGGTTTATATTTATTAATGTATTGGTACTATAAGTACCGAAAACTAATTAATTTTAAACCTTTTTATTGAATAGGTTTAAAATATGGTGTAAATTGGTACTATGAGTACCGTAAGAGAGACAAAATTAAACACACTACTTAGCACTCAGCCTTCTGACATCGTGCTCTCTTCCGCATGGCTAGCCGATCAGGGCTATAGCCTTGATTTGCAAAAGCGGTACAAAAAAAGCCAGTGGTTTGATTCTATCGGTACGGGCGCATTAATACGCCACGGCGATCAGGTTGATTATCTGGGTGGTGTCTATGCCTTGCAATCTCAGCTAGGTTTTTTTGTACATCCAGCAGGTAAAACCGCTCTGTCGATGCAAGGGAAAGCGCATTATTTGGAGTTGTCGGCTAAGAAAGTACAATTATTTGGAGGCAAGCAAGACAGCTTGCCGCTTTGGTTTAAAAAGCGGGACTGGAGTGTAAGTATAGAGTGTAAGCTTACGTCCTTTTTACCACCTGATTTGGGCTTGATAGAAATCGAGCATAAAAGCTTCACGGTTAAGGTTTCCAGCCCAGCAAGAGCAGTCATGGAATGTTTGTATTTAGCTCCCAAATCTCAGCCACTCTTGGAAGTGTTTGAGCTAATGGAAAGCTTGAATAATTTGCGCCCAGCAACAGTGCAAAAATTATTGGAAGCATGTAGCTCGATAAAAGTAAAAAGACTGTTTTTATACTTGGCTGATAAAGCAGGTCATGAATGGTTTAACTTTATCGATCTGGATAAAGTTGATTTAGGCTCAGGTAAGCGCAGTATCGTAAGCGATGGAACTTACGTTGCAAAATATCAGATAACTGTTCCCAAAGAGTTGGAAGCAGTGATATGAACGAAGCCTATAAATAGGCTGCACCCAAGAGATTTGTTTTATGTGAAGCTCATGTTTGAAAATTCGAGTTTCACCGATGAAATTAAGCGCGGTTTTTTGTTTGGATTGGTTAGTTCTAATCGACCAACCCATGAAATACTCAACCCATATTTTCTCGATCAACGCACAGCCTTTGAAATCCAGTTTGAAGGCATCAGTGCAATTGAGTTTAGTTATGATGATTATGAGGCAACAAGGCTGCAACTCATTGAAACAGTAAGAGCCAGTTTGGATGAAAATGACCAGGCATTTCTGTTAAGCTTTAATCGCTTAGCACCTGATTGGTCGATATTTGATTACCAGAATTTTCCATCGGTTAAATGGAAGCTCATGAATTTGGATAAATTCAAAAAGAATAATTCAGATGTTTACCAGTAGCAATTAACAGAGCTGGAAGATATTTTGCGATAGTAATTTATAGAGCATGAATTATTCGGTAGAATAGCGTGCCTTTTATACAACTCTAAAATAGCTATATTATCGGTATAAAAGATCATTTTTCATAAAATACGCCCTTTTGGAATAACGCCAAAAGGTAATTTAACAAACAAGTACAAATTTAACTACAAATAAGGTTTTTAGGGTATGGCGGATAGCAATTTTCTTAATGAAATAAAGAGTAGACGCACGTTTGCTATTATCTCTCACCCCGATGCTGGTAAAACAACAATCACTGAAAAGCTACTGCTTTTGGGGCGTAAGATCCAGGAAGCGGGAACGGTTAAAGGCCGTAAGTCCGGCAAGCATGCCACGTCCGACTGGATGGAGATGGAGAAAGAACGGGGTATTTCGGTGACAACTTCGGTTATGCAGTTTCCCTATAATGATCGTATTGTTAATCTGCTGGACACTCCCGGGCATGAAGACTTTTCTGAAGATACCTACCGAACCTTAACCGCCGTTGATTCGGCTTTGATGGTGATTGACAGTAGCAAGGGCGTGGAGCAGCGAACCATCAAACTGATGGAAGTTTGTCGTCTTCGGGACACGCCCATTGTGACCTTTATGAATAAGCTCGATCGCGATATTAAAGATCCCATAGAGCTAATGGATGAAGTCGAGGAAGTCCTAAACATTTCCTGTGCTCCGATTACTTGGCCGATTGGAATGGGCAAGCAATTTAAAGGTATTTATCATCTGCTTGAAGACAAGATATATCTTTATGCCACTGGTCAGGGACATATCATTCAACAACAGGTGTGTATAGATGGCTTAAACAATCCTGAGTTGGACAAACAAATTGGCAGTCTGGCGGACGAGTTGAGGGATGAACTAGAGTTAGTTGTTGGCGCATCAAACGAATTCAATCTAGAAGAGTTCCTTGCTGGTCGGCTTTCACCGGTCTTCTTCGGTACTGCTTTAGGTAATTTCGGAGTGACCCAAATGCTCGATGGTTTTGTTGAGTGGGCGCCATCACCTTTAGAACGTCAAACCGACCAACGACAAATTGATCCCTATGAACCCAGTTTTTTCGGGTTTCATTTTTAAGATACAGGCCAATATGGACCCAGCTCACAGAGATAGAATAGCCTTTATGAGGATCTGTTCTGGCGCTTACACCAAAGGTATGAAAATGCGCCATGTACGTATTAATCGAGATGTACAAATTTCAAATGCTGTGACCTTTTTAGCCGGAGATCGAAGCAGTCTAGAAGAGGCCTTTGCCGGTGATATTATTGGGCTGCATAATCATGGAACCATTCAAATCGGTGACTCATTTAGCGCTGGCGAAAGCATCAAGTTTACCGGGATCCCTAATTTTGCTCCAGAACTCTTTCGGCGCGTAAGATTGGCAGATCCGCTGAAAAATAAGGCACTTATTAAAGGCTTGATTCAACTTTCGGAAGAAGGTGCGACTCAAGTATTTAGACCAATAAATTCCAATGATCTGGTTTTAGGAGCGGTTGGTATCTTGCAATTTGATGTGGTGGCTCACCGTCTAAAAAAGTGAATATAAAGTGGAGTGCATCTATGAGCCGGTGGCGGTCAATACGGCTCGTTGGGTCGAATGTGATGATGAAAAAATGTTGGATGATTTTAAACGCAAAGCCAGCGAGAATCTTTCGTTTGATGGTGGTGATAATTTAACCTATCTAGCACCAACTAGGGTCAATTTAAATCTAATCCAAGAAAGATGGCCAGAAATACAGTTTAAACAAACCAGAGAGCACTAGTTAAGCTTGAATTAAGATTTCTATCGCCGTTAGTTTATTAGGGCCGGTATAGACAATAACTAGGCTTTCCGATAACGCTTCTGTCAAGCGTCTTTAGTTAATTTTGTGAGCTACTATTCATTCTGGTTATATAAAGATGAAAAATCTATAAATAGGTCACATTATTGATTATGATGGAGGATGGTTGAAATAGCGTTTGTAGGCTTTGCATAGTTATAAATGTCAGAAAAACCAACTAAACACAGTTTTTTTAGCCTTTTTTAACAATAGAAAGATAATAGCCTTAAAGAACTTTCTTTAGCGGGGCACTATCAGCTGATTAGGATCTAGCCTAGCTAGAAAAAAGATAAATAAAAATGAATAGGATTTTAAAGGTGTTGAATGTCTAGCGAAATAACATTATTTGATACCCACTGTCATCTTGATTTTCCGCAGTTTAGTGATAATCTAAATCGGTTAGTTGATAAAGCAGAGGAGGCCGGTATTTGTGGTATTTTAATTCCTGGCGTTAAAAAGGAAGGTTGGCTTGCGGTGCGTAAAATCACAGCCACTAATCGTATATGCCATACTGCTTTAGGGCTTCACCCGATGTTTATGGATCAACACAAAAAATCTCATTTAAGAGATCTGGAAATGGCGTTGTCGGTTGGACCGCTCGCGGCTATAGGTGAATTTGGCCTCGATTACTATAAAGCAAAAACCAATAAAAGTGAGCAAATTGAGTTTGCCGAGGCTCAAATTAATATTGCTAAAGAAGCCTCTTTACCGGTTGTTCTACACGTAAGAAAAGCCCATGACGAGATGATTAAACTGCTACAACAGGGTCATTTTAAAGGGGGTGGTATTGTGCACGCTTTTAACGGAACTGAGCATCAAGCAAAGAAATACATTGAAATGGGTTTTAAACTCGGTTTTGGTGGTGCGATGACTTTCCCTAGAGCGGCAAAACTCCATGTTTTAGCCAAACGCTTACCATTGACATCGATCGTTCTAGAGACTGATGCGCCCGATATGCCGCCGGCAACTTGCAACCAGCCTTTTAATACACCATTACACCTATTTGATAATTTTAGAAGCCTAGTCAACCTAAGAGATGAACCCGCTTTGGAAATTTCTAATCAAACCACACTTAATGCAAAAGAGGTGCTAAACTTATAGTTTTAAAGCGATAGAGCTATCTCTTTGTATTTGCGCGATGTTTTATTGAAAGAATCATCAGCTTAAAGTTAGTTTGACTCGCTAGCAACGCTTAAACCTGGATTATTTGTAACCTTTGGACTAATTAATGCAAGCATCGAGCAACCGCAAACCCGATATTATTCGTTTTCTGCATGGATTAGAAGTCTCTGAGGTGATTACGGCCGATCAAGCAAAACAAGCGGTTAAAGAAGTTCGCCAAAAGTCGATAAATGGCCATCCAGTCAATCAAGTCGCAAAATTAAAGTTAAAATCTAAAAAATTGCGCGGCAAATCTTTATCTGCCGAATTATTATCTGAAGAGTTTGCTCTGCAACACCAATTACCCTACATTCGTCTTGATCCTTTAAAAATTAAGGTGGATGAAGTCACCGCCGTCATGTCTAAAGCCTTTGCCATTCGGCATAACATATTAGCTTGTGAGGTGCGTCCTGACAAGGTATCCATTGCGATCCAAGAACCGGAAAATACCGCTTGGGTCAGTGGATTAGAGCAGATTTTACGCAAACCCGTCGAATTAATTTTTGCCAACCCTGAAACCGTCAGCCGTTTGCAAAAAGAACTTTACACCCTTAGCTCTTCTATTAAAGGTGCATCGGGCGAGAATTTACAAGATGTTAAGGTGGCAAATCTTGAGCAGTTGTTGGAAGTTGGTAATGTTGGTGAGCTTGATGCCAATGACCAGCACGTGGTACAAATTGTGGATTGGTTGTTGCAGTACGCTTTTTCGGAGCGTGCCAGCGATATCCATATTGAACCACGACGGGATACCGGTAATATACGATTAAGAATTGATGGGGTATTGCATAATGTCTATCAAATGCCGGCCAATATATCCGCTGCGGTAATCGCCCGATTCAAAATATTAGGTCGAATGGATGTTGCTGAAAGACGCAAACCTTTGGATGGTCGTATCAAGACTAAAACCCCGAATGGGTTAGAAATTGAACTTCGCTTGTCTACCATGCCTACCGCATTTGGTGAAAAACTGGTGGCTCGAATATTTGATCCTACAGTTTTATTAAGGGACTTTAGCGAACTGGGATTAAATAAAGACACTGAGCTGGTATGGAAGGAACTTAATAATCAATCTACAGGCATTGTATTGTTAACAGGACCGACTGGATCCGGTAAAACAACCACTCTTTATACCACTTTAAAGTTACTCGCTACACCACAGGTCAATGTCTGTACCATTGAAGATCCGATTGAAATGGTTGAACCAGCATTTAATCAAATGCAGGTTCATCATGATATCGATGTGGGTTTTGCCAACGGTGTTAGAGCTTTGCTGCGGCAAGATCCTGATATCATAATGATTGGTGAAATTAGAGATAGAGAAACCGCCGACATCGCGATTCAGGCCGCTTTAACGGGGCATCTGGTTATTTCCACTCTGCATACCAATGACGCCGCTTCTGCTATTACTCGGTTGCAAGATATCGGTGTACCCAGCTATTTGCTTAATGCAACGCTATTAGGGGTTATGGCGCAACGATTGGTCAGAACTTTATGCTCCCATTGTAAACTAGCAGTGGAACCGGACCAACAAGCTTGGACCGAACTAACCCAAGGTTTTGACGTACCACTACCCAAACTAATGTTTGAACCAAAAGGTTGTGATGAGTGTCGACAGTCGGGATACATCGGTAGACAAGGCATTTATGAATTATTAAAACTTGACGCAAAAATTAAAAAAGTAGCCACGCAAACCGATGAAGTTGACCCGATTCGTAAGGTTGCAATCGAAAACGGTATGACCTTACTGAGAATTAGCGGTGCACAAAAAGTGGCGGAAGGGACTACCACTATTCAAGAGATAATGCGGGTGGCGGCACCGAGCATGGAGGAGTTATAACAATTCCATACTAGACGCATCTGGTCAATGCAACCGTCTTCCGCTGTACTTTCTTTGTAGTAGTCAGTTAAGCGAGTTTTTCCATTTCTGAATATTGCTGCTGCAACATAGCTAACGCCTCTTTAGCTTTAGTCAGTTTTTCTCTTTCTTGATTAACAATATCCGCAGGTGCATTGTCAACAAAGCGAGCATTGCCTAGCTTACCTTCTAGCCTCGATTTTTCTTGGTTAAGTTTATCTATTTCTTTTTGTAGGCGTTTAAGTTCTTCGCCCATATCAATTAATCCAATCACCGGTACTAAAATTTCCAAATGTTCGGCTAAAGCGGTTGAAGAGGGTGGCACTGATTGATCAGGAGACAATAATTCAATGTTCTCTAATTTGGCTAGAGATGATATAAAGCTACGATACTCATTAAGACAGCGAGTGTCATTGTCAGTAAAGTTTTTCAATAAAACTTTAACCGGTTTTGATGGCGATATATTGAGTTCGCCTTTAATATTTCTTACGCCACTGATGATATTTTTAATCCATTCCAAATCATCAATCACCTGTTGGTCTACCGATGATTGATCAAATTCTGGAAATTGAGAAATCATAATCGAATCTGCGGTGTGGTTGGTTAGAGGTTTAAGACGTTGCCAGATCTCTTCTGTAACATAGGGCATCATCGGATGCAGCAATTGCATCATGGCGGATAAAATATTGACTAGGGTATGTCGAGTACCGCGTTTTTCATCTTCACTAGAATCATCACTGGTTAAAATGGGCTTGGATAATTCAAGATACCAATCACAGTAATCATTTTTACTAAATTGAAACAGGGTTTTACTCGCCAGATCAAAACGGTATTCCTTTGTATGATTTTCAAACTCCTGCAAGGCCAAATTAAAGCGTCCAATGATCCAACGGTCGGCAATACTTAAAGTCATCATTTGCTGGTTTTGTCCACAGTCAAATTCTTCAGTATTCATTAATACAAAACGTGCCGCATTCCATAATTTATTACAGTAGTTTTTATAACCTTCGACTCGTCCAAGATCAAAATTAATATCGCGACTGGTGGAAGCTAACGAGCAGAAAGTCATTCGTAACGCGTCAGTTCCATAGGAATCGATTCCTTGAGGGAATTGTTTACGAGTGGCTTTTTCAATTTTTGTGGCGGCTTTTGGATTCATTAATCCACTGGTTCTTTTGCTGACCAGTGGCTCTAATTCAATACCGTCAATCAAATCAATAGGGTCAAGCACGTTACCTTTTGATTTTGACATCTTGTCGCCATTTTCATCTTTGATCAGTCCCGTAATATAGATTTCTTTGAAGGGGACTTTATTGGTAAATTTGAGTGTCATCATAATCATACGCGCCACCCAAAAGAAAATAATATCGAAACCGGTTACCAACACACTCGAGGGTACAAAGGTTTCTAGCTGTTTAGTTTGTTCGGGCCAACCCATGGTGGCAAAAGGCCATAAGGCGGAAGAGAACCAGGTATCTAACACATCTTCATCTTGTTTAAGTTGAATCTCAGCAGATAACTGATGGGTTTCACGAACTGTTTGTTCGCTATCTCCGACATAAACATTTCCATTTTGATCGTACCAAGCGGGAATTCGATGTCCCCACCATAGTTGCCGGCTAATACACCAGTCTTGGATATTGTTCATCCAGTGATAGTAGGTTTTATCCCAGTTTTCAGGAACAAATTTTATCTCTCCGCTTTTTACCGCATTGATAGCTGGCTTGGCTAAGGTTTCGGTCGCCACGTACCATTGGTCGGTTAAAAGTGGTTCGATGACGACATTACTTCGGTCACCTCTGGGAACCATTAATTTATGGTCTTCAATTTTATCCAGTAAATTTAAGGATTCGAATTTATCGACAATGGCCTTTCTGGCTTCAAAGCGATCTTGTCCATTAAATTCAGAAGGTAGTTGGTTATCATAATCTTCAAGCGCTTTACCGATAAAATCGTAAACTTCCGCTTGCGCCAAAATAGTTGCAGTGGTGCTAAAAATGTTGATCAGTGGCAGCGAGTGTCGCTTACCGACTTCATAATCGTTAAAGTCATGGGCTGGTGTGATTTTAACGCAACCGGTTCCAAATTCACGGTCAACATAATCATCCGCAATAATTGGAATACGCCGATTAACCAAGGGTAAATCAATATACTGACCAATTAAATCTTGGTAGCGTTCATCATCAGGATCAACCGCGACCGCTGAATCACCGAGCATGGTTTCTGGACGGGTGGTTGCGACCACCAAGTAATTTTTGCCATCCTGAGTAGTCTTATTATCGGCTAGTGGATAACGGAAATGCCACATAAAACCTTTTTCTTCATGATTTTCAACCTCAAGATCTGAAATAGCGGACTGAAATTTTGGGTCCCAGTTGACCAGTCTCTTACCGCGGTAAATAATGTCATCTTGGTAGAGTTGAATAAAAACTTGTTGAACTGCTTTGGATAAGTTTTCATCCATGGTGAAGGCTTCACGATCCCAATCTGGAGAATCACCTAGTCGGCGCATTTGGTCGGAGATTGTACCGCCAGAAGATTCTTTCCATTGCCAAACTTTTTCAACAAACTCTTCACGTGTATAATCGGTTCTTTTTTTACCTTTGGCATTTAACTGGCGCTCCACCACCATTTGCGTGGCAATGCCAGCGTGATCGCTGCCACATTGCCACAGGGTATTATCACCCTTCATACGATGAAAACGAGTAAGACAATCCATAATGGTATGCTGAAAGGCATGCCCCATATGTAAACTGCCGGTAACATTAGGTGGCGGGATCAAGATGCAGTAGGGCTCACCTTGACCGCTAGCTTTAAAATAGCCATTGGATTCCCATTGTTTATACCATTTTTGTTCTATATTTTCGGGGTTGTATGATGATTCCATTGTTAACTCTTATCTTGGTTGTTTCTTAAATGTCATTGATTGATGCTCGCTAAAACAAATTTGGTTTAAGCAACTGAATTATTATTCATTTCTGATTTTTTTGTGATTCAGGGGATAGCCTCGCTCACGATAAAATTTGAAGCGCGAGCGAGCCAGTTCTTTTTTATCATCATCACCAAACGCATACTCAAAAACCCAATGAAATTGACTAAAAAATAATGGTACTTCGTTGGCTAAATTAATTAAGATATCAGCGTGATCAGTTGGTGGTTTACTACAGCCTATTTCAATCGGAGGTCTTGTATTTTCGTCTTCACCAACCAGTTGATGAGGTAAAAAACTATTGGCTTCTTGCTGCCACAGAATTTCATCAATTTTCTCCGCCTGACGTATCGATTCTGTGTGAATATATATTTTCTGTCCCTTTTGATAGCCCCGCTGTACCACCTTAGTGATATGGGCAAAAGGAGGGCGGTTGTTAGGATCTTCCACCGAATAAAACTCGATTCGTGTCATTGGTATCTCTTTATTAACATTAGCTCAAGACCAAACATCTGTTCTAGTCGATTTTGAGCCAGTCGAAGGATAAAACAATAGGGCTTAAACTAGGCGCAGTTATTAAAACTGACGCTTCACTAGTGTTGTGACCGAGTAATAATATACTGTGTTAGCAACGGAACCGGTCGACCAGTGGCTCCTTTTTGTTTGCCAGAGCGCCACGCAGTACCGGCAATATCTAGATGTGCCCAATGATACTTTTTGGTGAATCGTGATAAAAAGCAAGCCGCTGTAATGGTACCAGCGCCGCGTCCACCCAGATTACTCATATCGGCAAAGTTAGAATCAAGTTGTTCTTGATATTCATCCCAAAGGGGAAGTCGCCATGCTCTATCGCCACAAAGTTCACCAGCATTAAGTAACTCATGGGCTAAAGGATTATGATTACTCAACAATCCAGAAGCTTGATCGCCAAGAGCTACTACGCAGGCACCGGTGAGGGTTGCCACATCAATCACCACATCGGGATTAAATCTTTCAGCGTAGGTCAGGGCATCGCAAAGGACCAAGCGTCCTTCCGCATCGGTATTTAATATTTCTACAGTTTGTCCGGATAAGGTGGTTACGATATCACCGGGTCGACAAGCAGAGCCACTCGGCATATTTTCAGCGGAAGTGATGACCACAATAAGGTTTATTGCTAGTTCCAACTCAGTGATGCTGACAAAACTACCGAAAACACTCGCTGCTCCGCCCATGTCGTATTTCATCTCATCCATTTTATCACCGGGCTTTAGCGAAATGCCACCACTATCAAAGGTGATACCTTTACCTACTAATACAATCGGTTTTTGTTGGCTGCCACCAGCTAAATACTTCAGCACGATCAGTTTGCCGGGGTTATCAGAACCTTGAGAAACTGCGGTAAAAGCACCCATGCCCATTTCTTTCAACTCGGCTTCATCCAATACTAAGCAGTCAATCTTGTCATTATCAGCGGCTAATTTTTGTGCTTCTTGTGCAAGATATGCGGGGTTGAGTATATTGGGCGGAAGATTGGCTAAGTCTTTGGCTTTACTGGTGCCTTTTGCCACCGCCATCCCTTCTTTTATGGCTTGCTCGCCAATGGTTAAATCTTTTCGGCTTGTAACGTTGAAAACTAACTTTCTGACCGGACGTCTCGCAGCATCGGTTTTACTCTTAAAGGCTTCAAACGCATAGAGGGTATCTTGAGTCGCCTCCACCGCTCTACGCACTTTCCAATGAGTGTCGCGTCCTTTGACATTGAGTTCACTCAAAAAGCACACTGCTTCCATTGAGCCAGTTTCGTTGAGAGTGGTAATCGCTTTTGCAATGACTTGATGATAATGCTTATCCGAGAAGTCTCTTTCTTTGCCACAACCAATCAACAGCACACGATCGGATAGGGTGTTAGGGACATTGTGCAACAGCAAAACTTGGCCTAGCTTGCCTTCCATATCACCACGTCTTAGCAGATTGCTAAGATAGCCATCACTGACCGTGTCAATTTGCTCTCCAGCGTGAGATAATTTGCGCGAGTCAAAAACTCCAACTACCACGCAAGCACTACGTTGTTTTTCTGGATTACCGCTTTTTACATTAAATTCCATGAATAATTGGCCTTAAATTTATCAATCTGTGCTGTTGTAGATTTACATTTTATGTGGCGTCATTTGTTTTCTGCATGACCGATGTTAAAATGATCGTAACAAGCTCTAAAAATGGGTACAAAACTAGCTAAAATGAGAGTTTAACTGATAAAATGCAATTTATTAAGCAAAAGTATCACTTTTCTATTAAAATATTGTCTAAATTAGCTTGAAAAGCAATTGTGATTCGCACTCTAGAGCCTAAGGACTAGGAAATCTAATTGATTTTAAAAAACTATATCAATCGTGATATTTATACCACCACCGGGGCAATCCTGATGGTGCTTATTTTGATATTTGTTAGTTCGCGTTTTGTAAAATATATTCAATTGGCCGTCAGCGGTAGTATTTCGGCAAAAGCCGTATTTTCTTTGCTGGCATTGCAGATCCCATCGATTGCTGGTTTTTTGATTCCTTTATCCTTTTTCTTGTCTATTCTACTGACCTTTGGGCGGCTTTACTCTGATAATGAACTAGTGGTGGTGCAAGGCTTAGGTATTGGTGAAAAAAGATTTAGCCAAGATGTTAATGCCGATGGCGTTGGTTTTAGCTCTTTTTGCTGGGGGACTGTCAACCATGTTGACACCTTGGGCGATGTCTCATAGTGAAGTGATTATGCGAGAGGAAGCTGCTAAGGCGAAATTAGGAATCTTTACCGCAGGCCAATTTAGAGAAAATTCTCACAAGGATGGCGTGGTCTATGTTGAAGCCAAGTCGGATAGTGGCGAAATTAAAGGTGTTTTTTCGGTTTCTCGCCCCAAAGATTTAACGCTGAATAATGGACAGTCAGAATCTAATTTAGAAAACAGACAGTCAGAATCTAGGTCAGAAACTAGACAGTCAAATGGAGTCGAAGGATTGAATCAAGCTTCTCAAAACCAAGAGGTTACAACCAGTCTGGTTAATCCAGCTTCCAATGTAACCACCGAAACAAGCTATTCTAGTCTTAAGATTCAAACCGCCGCTCGCGGTCGGCAATGGGAAGATGAAACCAATGGCATCAATTATTTGGTATTAGAGCAAGGCCAGTTTAGTGAATACAATATTAAAGATGGACGTTGGCAGGTGACAGATTTTGATTCTAGCTACACCAAAATCGAACAAAATCAGATGTTCAACGCTAATAAAGAGCAACTGCCGACTTCGACCATTGAGCTACTCAAGGTGCTAGGGCATCGTGAATGGGCCGAGCTGCATTGGCGTATCGCGGCACCTATTTCCATCCCCTTGCTATGTCTGCTTGCCGTGCCATTATCAAGAAGCCGCCCCAGACAGGGTAAGTTTGCTCGGATCTTACCTTCTATGATGATTTATCTCGGTTATGTTTTGTTGATGCTATACACCCGTAAGATGATTGCTTTAGGGCAACTTCCCGGTAGTGTTGGTTTTTGGTGGATCCATCTTGCACTCGGCGCTTTTATTTATTGGCTATATAAACCCAAAAAATTAGCACCTAAAAAGACTAATCAAGTGAGGCCTGCTAATGTTTAGTCTGCTTGATCGCTATATTGCGCGACATGTTATATCTGCCAGTCTTTTGATCCTATTTTTACTGATAATGCTACGCGCTATGTTTAGTGTCTTGGAAGAGTCGCATTCAATCGGTCATGGGAACTACCAGTTAGCGGATGCTCTTTTATTTGTCGCACTGATGATTCCACAAAAGATATTGGATTTATTTCCAATGGGCGTTTTAATAGGCTCTTTATTTGGTCTAGGAATGCTGGCGGCCAACAATGAATTAACCGTGATGCGCGCTGCCGGTGTGACCACTTGGCGGATCGGTGGGGCAACCTTAAAAGCTTCGCTTTTATTAATGTTAGGTGCTTTGATCTTAAGTGAGTTTATCGCGCCAGTTGCTAGTAAATCTGCTCAACAGTTGCGAACATCAGCCCTTAGCGATGGTAAAATAGCGCGAAGTGAAACCGGTTTATGGGCCAAGCGGGGGCAACAAATTATTCAAATTGGAAGCCTACACAAAAATGGAACAATGCACGATATTTCACTTTTCACATTGGATGATAGCTTTCAGTTGCGTCAACTTATTGAAGCAAAAAATGCTCAAACTATCGGTCATGAATGGTATCTATTTGAGGTCAAACAAACTAATTTTTTAGGTGAAAAAATTGATATTACGCGCTTTGACAAACTCAAATGGGACAACCCCATTGATCAAGACAATATTGAAACCTTGTCACTGGAACCTGAAACATTAAATATTAAAGGTCTAATCAAATATCGCAATTATTTAACCAATAACGCATTGGATGCCAAAGAAATTGAGCTGGCTATTTGGCAAAAAGTTTTTTTACCCATATCCATCGCAGTTATGATGATGCTAGCCGCTAGTTTTGTGTTTGGACCGATGCGGGATGTGTCTATGGGAGCCAGAGTTTTAACCGGTGTGATGCTTGGTTTTGGTTTTCATTTATCCAAACAAGCTTTTGGCCCCATCAGTTTGCTGTATGGCTTTTCACCCTTTTTAGGCGCCGCGATACCTCTGCTTGTTTTTGCTTTATTTGCCTTTTGGTTAATGAAAAAGTCGGGATAATCAATAGCTTGTAAGACCAGTAGTGTGGGCAGATAACTCTTGCTCAGCCTGGTTTTCTATCCTTGATAGTCCATGAACAATATGAAAACTAAACCTTATGACGAGTAACCGAAAGCCCTAGTATTGAGAATTAACAGCAATCAAAAACCATCGATCTTGACTATATTAAGGGTTTATTATGTTTCTTATGATAACCTTTGGGCAAAACGACCACTCTAGAGTCAACCGCGAGGTCCTGTAAGCCTCGTTTTTCCTTGTCGATCAGGCTCCAAAGATTACCTATTCCGCCGAGTGAGGCAAAGGAACGGATATATCCCTCTCGCCAATCGAGAAGTTGCCCGTCAGGTCGATAGACTTTTATATTCCATGTTTTCATGCCAATGGTTTGCCCGCCTTTTACCCAGCACCAGATATAATAGTATTGAACAACTGAAAACAGATACAGCGCCCACCAGGGATTGCGGCTTAATTGGCTTATCATTTGAGAATAATCATCCACAAATGGCAGGGTTACTAGGTAAAGCAGGATTTGTCCTACCAGTAAAGCTAAGATAAACACGCCTAATGCACCGAGGAGGTCATAGATCCAGGCAAATAACCGACGCCAAAAGGGTGCCAGAGTCACTGAAACGACATTAGCTGCCTTAGATTGGCTTGATTGTGAGGCTTTAGGCACGCATAGACCCTTTTAGCTTAAATAATTGCGTGAAGTCTAACAAATAAATGCGATAAATAGTATTAACTCATGGCATCTACGATTATAATGCCTTTTCTAGCCATTCTGAAATCAGCAAGGAATCCATTTTGACGAGTATTAGCCTACAAAATCAACGCGTTTTGTCGGGAATGCGCCCATCCGGTCGCTTACATTTAGGTCACTATCACGGTGTATTAAAAAACTGGGCAAAACTACAGCATGAGCATGAATGCTTCTTTTTTGTCGCAGATTGGCACGTTTTAACCACTCATTATGATGATCCTAGTATTATTGAAAGTTCAGTATGGGATATGGTGATTGACTGGTTGGCGGCAGGCGTTAATCCTGGCTCGGCGACCTTGTTTATTCAATCCAAAGTACCTGAACATGCAGAATTGCATTTGTTGCTATCCATGCTGACTCCCCTTAGCTGGTTAGAACGCACGCCGACTTATAAAGAGCAGCAAGAAAAGCTTAACGATAAAGATCTCAGTACCTATGGGTTTTTGGGCTATCCCTTACTACAGACCGCCGATATATTAGTGTATAAAGCGGGCGCTGTGCCTGTGGGGTTAGATCAAGTACCGCATGTGGAAATGTCCCGTGAAATAGCACGCCGATTTAATCATTATTATGGTCGAGAGCCTGGTTTTGAGCAAAAAGCAGAGGCCGCTGTTAAAAAATTAGGCAAGAAAAACGCTAAACTTTATAACAACCTACGTCGTGATTTTGTACAAGAAGGCAATGAGGAATCCTTGCAAAAAGCGCAAGCGTTAGTGGATGGACATTCCAGCATTTCCATTGGTGATAAAGAACGATTGATTGGATTTTTAGATGGTGGTGGTAAGATTATTTTACCAGAACCGCAAGCCTTGCTAACGCCAGTTTCTAAAATGCCGGGGCTTGACGGTCAGAAAATGTCAAAATCCTACAATAACGTGATCGAAATGCGTGAATCAGAACAAAACATTGAAACCAAAATTAAGCGTATGCAAACTGATCCTGCGCGGGTTCGATTAACTGATCCCGGCGAACCCGATAATTGCCCTGTTTGGCAATTACATGAAGTCTACTCTTCTGAAGATGTTAAAAGTTGGGTCAGCGAAGGCTGTCGAACGGCAGGAATCGGCTGTCTCGATTGCAAACAACCACTCATCGAGTGTGTAAAACGGGAAACAGCTGAATTTAAAGAGAGAGCAAAAGAATTTGAAGCAGATCCAGATTTGGTTAAAAATATTATTGCTGAAGGTTCAGAAAAAGCACGCGATGTCGCAAAAGAAACAATGCAGGATGTAAGAGAAGCCATGGGGCTGTCTTATCGTTAAGTTTAGTTGAACCCAATAGGATTGAGAAATAGGTAACATTATTTGTAATGAGTGAACAAGATAACAGCGATACTTCGGAACCTAATATAGAAGCGGAAGCCACTGACAATCAATCAGAACAGCCATTAGCCAATGCTGAAGATGGTGCTCGTTTTGTACTTTCTGATATTCCTCAACAAGCCCAAGAGGAAATGCATTTTGCGGTTATCAAGGGTGAGCCTATCATTGAGGTGCCTAAAGACCTTTATATTCCGCCCGATGCATTAGAAGTTTTTTTAGAGGCATTTGAAGGCCCGCTTGATCTTTTGCTCTATCTTATTAAGCGGCAAAATTTAGATATTCTGAATATTCCTATCGCACATATTACTGAACAATATATGGCCTATGTTGAGTTGATGAAAGCCGTTAACCTTGAATTGGCTGCTGAGTATTTGGTGATGGCGGCGATGCTAGCTGAAATCAAAAGCCGTGTTTTGTTACCTCGTCCTTCATTGATCGATGAAGAAGACGATCCAAGGGCAGATTTAATCCGACGATTACAAGAATACGAGCGATTTAAAAAAGCGGCATTAGATGTTGATGAACTCCCTCGAATGGGGCGTGATATCCATCAGTCCGAGGTAGAAACACCTAAACTCCACATCAATAAGCCTTTAGCTGAGGTGGATACGCGTGAACTAATGTTAGCATTAAAAGACGTATTACAAAGGGCTGAAATGTTTAGCTCACATCATATTCAAAGAGAAACACTTTCAACACGGGAGAGAATGACCCGCGTACTGGCAATTTTATCGGCTGATAATTTTACTAACTTTGTTTCACTTTTTAATATTGAAGAAGGTAAAGCGGGAGTGGTGGTCACCTTTTTAGCCATTATGGAATTAACTAAAGAGTCCCTTATTGAAGTAGTACAAAGTGACCCTTTTTCTCCGATTCATGTTAGAGCACGGGTCGACTAGAAAATAGTTGCAAGCCGAAACAAAAACCACACAGCAAAATAGAAATTAAGCGTAAGTCATTGACCTAAAGAAATAGCAGGATTGTTAATTATATATGAGTATTGAACAAGACAAATTAAAGAACATTATTGAAGCGGCTCTTTTGGCCGTCGCCAAACCTATGTCGGTGGAACAAATACTTAAATTATTTAGTGATGAAGATCGGCCTTCTGCCAATGCAATAAAAGAAATGTTACGCATGCTGCAAAATGATTGTGACAATCGTGGTATTGAACTTAAGCAAGTCGCAAGTGGCTATCGTTACCAAGCGAGAAGTGAATATTCTGAATGGCTCAGCCGTTTATGGGAAGAAAAACCGGCTAAATATTCTAGAGCCGCATTAGAAACCTTAGCGTTAATAGCCTATCGACAGCCGGTCACGCGAGCAGAAATTGAAGATGTACGTGGTGTTGGGGTGAGTAGCAGCATTATCAAAACCATGATGGAAAGAGAATGGGTTCGAGTAGTTGGTCATCGAGATGTTCCCGGTAGACCGGCTCTTTATGCTACCACCAAGCAGTTTCTAGACTATTTTAATATGAAAAGTTTACAAGAACTACCGACATTAGCTGAAATAAAAGATTTGGATGAATTGCATCCAGAACTTGATTTACCTGAGCCTGATCAAGATCCGACACAAGGGCAGTTTGACCCTGATACATTGAAGGAAGATAATAACTATCCGTTACAGCTCGCTGGGGCAGAAGAGGCTGACGATAGTACAGATACTAATTCTGAGACTGAGGCAGGAAAAAAATTTAGAAACAGAAAGTACCAATGAACTTAGTAACAGTGATGACCCAACATCAACACCTGAGTCAAACTCCGAGATAGATTTAAATCAGACTCTTGCTGAATCTGAATCTGAATCTGAATCTGAATCTGAATCTGAATCTGAATCTAAGGAAAGCGATTTTGCCTCAGATGATTCATTCGAACAACATCACCAGTCGGTTAATGAAGATCCTAATACTGAAAGTCATTCTGAAAGTTTTTATGCTCAAGAATCAGATCTAGAAACAGCGCAACAACTAGATGTAGAGAAAAAAGATCCGATTGACTAGTCAAATTATTAAAGTGAAATTTAAAATATAACTTAAAAACTATCTTAAGTTTAAACATAAATTGAAAGATCGTAGTTTAAAGCAGTAAACAGCTGGAGTTAACAGCCAATGCAAGATGAAAAATTACAAAAAATAATGGCCACTGCGGGCATTGCATCTAGACGAGAGTCGGAACGGTGGATTGAAGCCGGTCGGGTGAGTGTAAACGGTACCATATCGCAAATCGGTGATCGAGCGACAGCTAAAGATACCATTCGTGTAGATGGTAAGCCTATTCGAGTGACTGCTCCGGAAGATTTTAAACGTATTATGTTGGCGTATCATAAACCCGAAGGAGAAATTTCTACCAAGAAAGATCCTGAAGGTCGCCCAACTATTTTTGATACTTTGCCTAAGATTAAAAATTCACGTTGGTTAAGTGTTGGTCGACTTGACTTTAACACCAGTGGTTTGATATTTTTTACCAATGATGGCAATTTGGCTAATAAACTAATGCATCCATCACTTGAAGTGGTTCGAAAATATGCGGTTAGAGTGAGAGGTCAAGTTACCGAAGATATTTTATCCCAGTTACAGCAAGGGGTGACGCTTGAAGATGGTGACGCTTTTTTTGACTCTATCGAAGATGGTGGTGGCGAAGGAGCTAATCATTGGTATCATGTTACCTTGAAAGAAGGTCGAAATCGCGAAGTGAGGCGGCTTTGGGAGGCTTTTGATATACAAGTATCGCGGCTTCATCGGATAAAGTATGGATACTTTGAGTTGCCACGATCGTTAAAGCGTGGTCGCTGGCGTGAATTGTCTTTTGAAGAACTAGAGGCCTTTGAAAAACTGGCGGGCTTGAGCAAAAGTAAAGCGAATAAACCAGTCCGCCAAAATAAAAGCAAAGTTCGACAGCATAAACGATTGAAAGCCAGAAAAGTGTATAAAAAGTGATTATGAAAAATTTAAAAATACTGCCATTGATTTTATCCAGTTTTTTAATTAGTAGCTGCGGTGATTTTCCTGACTATTCTTATGATAAGTCAGAAGACTACTGCATGATGAGTTTTCCCTTTACCGGTGGAATTATTTCTCGACAATATATCGGTTTTTTTCGAGTTATATCAACCCTGCAGTATATGGATGCTGATCCTACCTATAAGGTTATCGTTACCGGTCCTTCTCAAATCGATTTGGAGCCAGGCAGTTTTCAGAAATTGATTATCAATGAAAAGGTTTTCAAAGCGAAATTTAAAAAAGTTCACGTTGAAGGTGAGCTTCAACTATGGGGACCAGCTTTTATCTTTAATGAAAAAGATTCTACGGAAATATATCATTTAATTCAGCAAGGTTACAACCTAGAGATCGAAGGTCGGCTTGAAGTAGGTCGCCAGTATGATAGAGTTGTTTACAACTTCTTTTTTGATTCAAATGATGAATCCTTTAGAGGTTGTATTAATCGATTATTGGAAAAAGGTGATTTTGAGAAAATTAAGCAGTTGAGAAAGGATAGACAGGAAGTAGAAGACGATTCAGTAACCGAGTAAAAATACTGGTTATCCTAAGTTTTACCTATTAAACGCAAGAGCTAGCTAAAGCCCCTTTATCCACTCCTTCAAAGGCTTTAACTTTAAAATCAAGCAATGGTGCTTGTTGTTTTAAATAGCCGGCTAAAAAATCAACAATCAATTCAACCGTGGTATCAGTACTAATTAAATAGCAACGAGACTTAGGTAAGGTCAGCTTAAAATCCCCTTGGTTTGCTTGGTAGGCAAACTGCCAACAATCGAAACCACCGAAGGTTATTTCTGCCTTAATATCTTCCTTAGTTGCCAGATAGATATCTTGCCAGAGTTCGGCTATATGCAGTGACCAATAGGAACTATAGAGCCAAAGGTTATCGTCAATATTTTTTTGCCAGACTTCGATTTTTGAACGATGTCCATGGGCAATTCTTTGACAATCGCCAAAGTGCTTTTTTAGACCGTGGCTGTAATGATAGTAGGGCTTATCTGTTTGCTCGCAATCTAGATAGACCGTCAGTTGATTGACATTATCAGGCAATATGTTCTTGATTTGTTGGGTCAGAAAGTCTTTGATAGATTGGATACTAACCTGAGAATCATCAATAATACAAACCGCCTGCGAAGGACTGATATGCTCAAAAGCGTAATTTGAATTTTGCAGCGATAATTCTAGCAGTTGATCTTTTTCAATGATTTTTAAATCAGCATGATGTCGGGCGACCAGTAGTTTATGGTCCACTAATGAGTCAACGCAGGCTTTAATTCGCTTTTTGACAAAGGAAAAATCAAACAGCATACCTTCATCGTTAAGCTCACCGAATAGCTCCACCGAAAGAATTAGGCTTTCACCGATAATCCCTCGATCTAAATCGAGGTAAGCGAAATCTATAACGGTTAAATTATCAACAAAAAGTGCACGCATGAGAAAAAATAGGCTTGAATAGGCTTTAAAGCCGCCATTTTATCACAAGAACCTGCTAAAATTAGCTTTAAATCGAGTTTTGGGCAAAACAATCGCCTCATTTAGGAATTTGTAATGACAAAGAAATACCATATTTACGGAATGGGTAATGCCTTAGTGGATTTTGAGATTGAAACCAGTGAATCTGTGTTGTTAAGCGCGGGTATTAGTAAGGGCGTTATGACTCTTATTGACCAACAAAAGCAAGATCAGCTATTCCAGATTTTTGACCAACAAGAATTGCCTAAAGCCTGTGGTGGCTCCGCGGCAAATACCATTATGGGCGCTCAAAGACTTGGTTCAAAATGTTTTTATTCTTGTAAAGTGGCCGATGATGAAACCGGCCGCTTTTATAAACAAGATCTGCTGGGAAAGGGGGTCGATAGTAACCTTGCTTACGAAACCTTTAGCCAAGGTAAAACCGGTAAATGCTTGGTGTTGATTACACCTGATGCGGATCGCACGATGAACACGTTTTTAGGGATCACCGGTGATATCGACCAGAAGCAAATTAATGAGGAGGCTCTGTGTGATTCAGAATACCTTTATATTGAAGGTTATTTAGCTGGCTCGCCAATCGCTTTAGAGGCCGCCAGTAAGGTCCATCAGTTTGCTAAAAAGCAGGGTGTCAAAACGGCATTTTCTTTATCCGATCCTAATATTGTTAATTTCTGTCGAGATGGATTAAAAACGATTATCGGTGATGGTGTCGATATTCTGTTTTGTAATAGCGATGAAGCCTTAGCCTATTCAGAAGCTAAAACGCTTGATGATGCGATAAACACATTATTAGCTATTTGCTCGACCTTGGTTGTCACAGAAGGCAAGCAGGGTTCTCAAATTGTGACCGCTAATCAGAGAATCAGAATAGATGCTTATCCGGTAAAAGCCGTTGATACTAACGGAGCCGGTGATTTATTTGCAGGTGCTTTTTTACATGGCATCGGTCAGGGGTTAAACTTAGAGCAAGCCGGACAGTTAGCTAGTTTTGCCGCTTCTAAACTAGTGACACAGTTTGGTCCACGTCTGAAGCAAGAAGCGCTTGAAAAAGTTAAAGCATTTGCTAAACAGTTAGGTTGTTAGTCGATTTTATTAAGATTTATTTGGAACTAAGAAATGAAACTAAGAAACCTTTGGGTGATGCGCCACGGATTAGCGGTCGATCAATTCGATAGCGATTTTACACGTCAACTATCTGATTTTGGTAAACAACAAGCAAAGGATGTTGCATTACAAATTTTAGATACGAATGAATCACAACCACAAGATATGCTAGTGAGCCCTTTTTGCCGAACGCAAATGACTGCAAATATTGTTCATGCAACACTCGGCCTAAAAAAACCTTTTATTACGGAAGAACTTTTAGTTCATTTTGCGGATCATCGCCTGTTAGGCGATTTTTTGATGGCATCAGAATATGAGAATTTGATAATAGTGAGTCATACGCCCATAGTGGCACACCTATGTCGTTATCTGCTGGATGATGCTGATTCCTTTTATGGCTTTGAAACGGCTCAGGTTATGAAAATTAATTTTAAAAAAGTAGATAATGAAAGTAGTCCTAGCGAAAAAAAGCTTGCTCGTATGGTGAAATGTTATTTACCTCAGTGTTAAATAGAACCGAAACTAAAGTATAAATCAATAGAAATAAATAAGGCAAACTATGAGTGTTAATCAGGCGGGCAAACTAAGGTTTTATTGGATCGCTTTTATGACAGGCGTTTATACCCTGTGGAGCTGTGCTAGAATTATTATTGGATCTTATGTAGTTAAAAACTACCGACCCTATATTGATAAAGTATTAATCGTGTGGGCGCGTAGACTGTTGGGTCTTATTGGGGTGACTACAGAGGTTGAAGGTGCTAAAAACATACCCGATGCAAGCGTTAAACGGCGGCTTATCGTCATGTGTAATCACTCAAGCCTCTATGATATACCTATATCCATTGATGCGTTACAAACCAGTTTTCGATTTGTGGCTAAAAAGGAGTTGTTTAATATCCCAATTTTTGGTTCGGCAATCGAGCATGCTGAGTTTATCTCGATTGACCGAAAAAACCATGACCAAGCATTAAAGGATTTGCAAAGAGCGAAAGATAAAATGCTCGATGGTATTAGGCTTTGGATGGCACCGGAAGGTACTCGGTCAAAGGATGGTCGATTAAGTCAATTTAAGCGCGGTGGTTTTCATGTGGCGATTGATACCCAGGCCTTAATTCTACCCATAGTAGTAAAAGATATTCATAAGGTACAAGCTGGGGATAATTTAACTCTAACTCTCAATCAAACGGTACATGTAGAAATTTGTGAACCGGTCGACGCAGCGGAATATTCTACTGAACAGCGAAAAGATTTAATAAAAGCAGTTAGAAGTAAAATGCTGATCGCGCTCGGTCAGAATGATGACTAAAATATAATCAATAAAGTTTAATTAATAAAATGATGAGTAAAATGACAATCGAAAATGAATCACTAAAACAAGCCAATGAACATCTAGAAACTATTTACGATTTTATCCGCTGGGCATTTTCGCAGTTTAATAATTCTGCCTTATTTTATGGGCATGGTACTGATAATGCTTGGGATGAGGCTGTGGCGTTGGTTCTTCAAAGTTTAAATCTACCGTTTGATAGCCCAGAAGCGTTACTTAATGCTCGCTTGATCCCTATAGAAAAAAAATTAATAACGCAGCGTATCGAGGCAAGAATAAACCAACGAATTCCATTGGCTTATTTAACCAACAAAGCTTATTTTTGTGGGCAAGAATATTTTATTGATGAAAGGGTTCTTGTGCCTCGTTCGCCAATTGCTGAATTAATTGAAGCTCATTTTGAACCTTGGATTAACTATGGTTCGGTGCAAAATATTCTTGATCTTTGTACCGGTAGTGGATGTATTGCCATTGCCTGTGCTGAGTATTTCCCGGAAGCTTTAGTGGATGGCAGTGATATTTCAGCCAAAGCTATCCAAGTAGCTGAGATTAATCGAGAAAAGTTACAGCAGGAAAATGTCGCATTTTATCAGTCAGATTTATTTAAAGACCTTGATAAAAAACAATACGATATTATCGTTTCTAATCCACCCTATGTGGATGAAGAAGACTTTGATGAAATACCCAAAGAGTTTTTAGCGGAGCCAAAACTAGGCTAACTTCTGGTGTTGATGGATTAGAGCTTACACATAAAATCCTATCCGAAGCTGCCGACTATCTTTCTGATAAAGGCGTTCTTATCGTTGAAGTGGGTAACAGCGCTGAAGCGCTTGAAGCTTGCTACCCTAAGATGGAGTTTACCTGGTTGGAGTTTGAAAGAGGTGGGCATGGTGTATTTTTGTTGACTAAAAAGCAGTTGAAGGAATTGGCTAATACCGAGTAAGACTCGGTGAATTCCATAGGGTTAAAACTAGAGGGTTAAAACTAGACAGGCACCTTTGAGAGAACTCGCACACAAAGTCGGGTCAATCTCTCACAATATTAATCGAATTTGTAAGACATTGTCCCGAGTGCGTGTAGGAAATTGACCCTAGTGTGCCTGTCTGCTATTGTTTCTCGCTGAATTACGCATCTTGGATGAAAAGGGATAAAACTCCAATTGATTTTACCCCAGTTCGCAATCAAGCGTACTGTTTAATCATTAAATGCCAAGATGCTTGTTGATTTTCCCAATTGGCTTTTAACTCTTGCAGTGTTTTATTGATTTGTGATTTCTCAACACTTTGTTGTAATCCGGCTTTAGTTTTATCTAACCATTCTTTTTTGAGTTGGTAAAAATCATCCATTTTTTGAATTAATATATCATATTCTTTTTGGATTAGTGCGAGCACCTTTTCACGATCTGGGATATTAAGCATATTGACTTTTTCTTTAGCTTTTAACAATTGTTGGGCGGCAATTGCTTGCGCAATTTTTATATCGGAAATCTTTTTTAGATTGCTTGCTAGCCCAACTAAGCTTAAGCTCTTAATTAACCATTTAGTAGGATCAAATTGCCACCATTTAATGGCATTTCTATAATCATATTGAAAGGCATGGTGGAAATTATGGTAGCCCTCACCAAAGGTAAGAAAAGCTAAAATGGGGTTATCTTTCGCAGTATTTTTATCATTGTAAGGTTGCGTGCCCCACATATGAGCAAGAGAATTGATCAAAAATGTTATGTGATGGCTGACGACTAAGCGTAAAAAACCAACTAATAAGATACTACCCCAAAAATCATTAAACCATAGGCCTAAAATTGCTGGAATGCCAAAGTTAGTTAAAAGCACCAAGGTTAAATAGTACTTATGTTGCAAGCCTACTATCTTTTGTTTTTTGAGATCTTTAACATTATCATAATTAGTATATCGATGCGCTTGATATTCTCTTAGCATCCAACCGATATGCGAATACCAAAAACCACGCTTAGCGGAGTAAGGATCTTTATCATTATTATCGACAAATTGATGATGAACGCGATGATCTGAACACCAGTGTAGAATACTATTTTGCACTGCGAAAGCTCCACCGATAGCATAGAAAAAACGCACCACCGCATTGGCTTGATAGGCCTTATGTGACCAAAGGCGATGATAGCCTGCGGTAATGGATAGTTCACAAAAGCTAAGGGCAATAACAGCCGAGACTATAAGCTCTATGCTAAAACCGTGGGCAATCGCATACCAAGGGACTCCGATGGCTGCGATAGTAAAAGTAATAGCAAAAACTAAAAGGTTAAGCCAAATAATGGCTGGTTTTTCATGGTTTGACCGAGTTTCAGGCTGAGACACAGGCGTTTCCTAAGGTTAAATATTAATCAATTAGCGTACAAGTGTACGCTGAATAAAACGAGTATAGCTTGCATCTCTGACAAGATCAATTGAGAATACACTTGTAAGCTGAAATAATGCGAACTAATATCATATAAGTCTAGACAGCTTTACTGATTTTTCAACTTTTCACTTCAACCACCAGGCTTTATGTCAGTGTTTTATTAGGATAGAATGATTAAACTTAGGTATCGCAGACTCAATCACTTAGCTTGCTATTAATTCGAATAGCGGCGCGTTAAATTCGTTTGAACTGGTAATTAGGTATTATGACAATGGCTGTTAGCCGCACAGAACAAAAAGAAAAAACCAGACGGGCGATTATCGACTCCGCTATTAGTCAGCTGAGCGTTGAAAAAAGCTTTGCTAGTCTTAGTCTGCGCGAGGTTGCTAGACAAGCTGGGATCGCGGCAACATCCTTTTATCGACATTTTAAAGATATGGAAGAACTAGGGCTTACGCTAGTGGATGAGTGTGGCCTTGCTCTGCGGCAGATCATGCGTAAAGCTCGCAAACGTTTTGAAAAGGGTGGTAGTGTGATCCGTACTTCGGTTAAAACCTTTATGGAGTTTACTGAAACCAATCCGAATATTTTTCGTCTTCTTTTTCATGAACGATCGGGTACCACACATGCGTTAAGAACCGCAGTGGATCGCGAAATACAGTTTTTTATTGTGGAACTCACGGACTATGTGCAGGCGGTTGGATACGATCACGAAAGTGCCTTTGCTCAGGCCGAAGCGATGGTGGCTGTGGTTTTTAACGCCGGAGCTGAATCCTTAGCCGCCAAACCTAGCCAAAGGAGACAGGTAGAGAAAAGAGCGATCCAGCAATTACGCTATATTGCTGCTGGCGCTAAAAGTCTTCATCTCAGTGGGAAAAAGTCTCGCGGTAAAAAATAAAATGGCTAAAATGGACGCTAGGCTTTAACTTTGGAATTAAGCGCGATACGAAGATGCCGAAATTCTGGTCCCCGTGATATTTCTTTTAGTAGTGACACAACTTTGCGTGGCGCAGGTTTAAAGCTGGGTAAACAATACCAATGGCGACCGTAGCCTTTGTAAGTCACTAGAGCACTTTCTTTTGCTCGCCAAAACAGCAAAGGATTAGCCGATTGTCGCAGTGTAATCTGCAAACAGTCTTGGTCTTTGGGATCTTTTAAAATATGGACGATTTGTTGGTTCATTACAAAATCACTGGACTCTTTTGGCTAAGTATTTGAGTTTCATCAATATTATAGTGAATAATGGTGCAATTAGCATTATTATTCTGGTTTTGGCGATTAGCTTGGCTTTAGGTGATTAAAATCACAATGTTTTTAGGTTAAAAATGGGCTTACATAGAACAATATCTGATACTGACAGAGCAACTCGTATTTTGCAATTAATTGAGATTTTTGCGCATTTATTTGAGCAAACAGAAAATACCCAATTGCAGATGGGGGCGGAGGAACCTTTTTATCAGGCTGCAACCGATGGGCGGCCGGCTGTAATTTATTTTCGCGAGGATTTTTTTTCCAGTGCTTTGCATGAAATTGCCCATTGGACTATCGCGGGTCTGGAAAGACGGCAGCAAGATGATTTTGGTTACTGGTACGAGGCGGACGGGCGGACAAAAGCCCAACAAATTGAATTTGAACGTGTGGAAGTGAAGCCTCAAGCGATTGAATGGTTACTTTCATTGGCCTCTAATCAGACTTTCCACTTTTCTGCTGATAATCTGGCACAAAACAATAAAGCTTCGGATAGTTTTAAACAAGCCGTCTTTAATCAAGCAGATTACTATTTTACTAAAGGCTTGCCGCCGCACGCGCAACAACTCTATGAGCAATTAAATGCTCATTTTCGAGCAGGCAAAAGACAGGAATCACCATGTTTAGAATTGGTTTAATCATTAACCCCTATGCGGGAATCGGCGGGCGAGTCGGATTAAAAGGTAGTGATGGTGATGCTATTCGAGCCCAGGCATTGCAGCTGGGAGGCAAAAAACTTGCCCAGTGTAAGGCTGAAAACGCGTTACGAGAAATTGTACATGAGCGGGAGTCTTTTGAAATTCTCACCGCCTCTAAACAAATGGGGCAGACTTTATGCCAGAAATTACAGTTATCCCATCAAGTTGTGTATCAGGCTCAGCAGCCAAGCTCGGCCAAGGATACCCAACAAGCGCTGCTAGAGATTCAAAAACAACAACCGGATCTTATTTTATTTGTCGGTGGTGATGGTACCGCTCGTGATATATACCAAGTCATTAATGAGCAGCAGGTGGTACTCGGTATTCCCGCCGGCGTCAAAATACACTCCGCGGTTTATGCCGTATCGGCTCAAGCGGCAGGGATAGTGGTGCATCAGTTAATAAAGGGACAATTGGTTAATTTAACTGAGGCTAATGTGGTTGATTTGGATGAACAGGCTTTTCGTCTGGGGCAGGTTAAATCTCAATATTATGGCGAAATGCTTATTCCCGACTCGATTCAATATATGCAAGCGGTTAAACAGGCTAGCCAGTATCATCAGCAGCAGAACTTGGAAGAGATTGCCGATTATATCATTGAAGAAATGGAGCATGATTTTTACTATGTGATCGGCTCAGGAACCAGTTGTGCCGCCATCATGCAACAGCTTGGATTAGACAATACGCTTTTAGGCTCTGACATTATCTATCAAGGTCAGCTGGTGAAGGCTGATGCTAACGAGCAAGACTTATTAGAATATCTAGGAAAGGGAATCAAATTACGTTTTATTTTAACCGTGATCGGTGGTCAGGGACATATTCTAGGTCGCGGTAATCATCAAATTAGTCCAGCAGTGGTTAACGCTGCTGGTTGGGAAAATTTTATTATTATTGCTTCAGAACAAAAGATAAAAGAGCTACAAAGCAAGCCGTTATTAGTGGATAGCGGCGATAAGCAGTTAGATTCACAATTGGAAGGTATGCAAAAGGTGATAATCGGTTATCGTAGCCAAATCTTATACGCTCTGGGCTTGAAAACCGATTAAACCATTAGGTTTACGGTGTTTACTTGTTATTCTTCTTGACCGTCTTCAATATCAACTTGCCCTGACATCTTGCGCCGAATATGAGACCAAGACATTCCGACACCGAGGACCAGAGCGATAATTGCCTCAACAATCCAACTAAGTACAGATATATTATTAACATCCAACCATTTCCAGTCAATCAGAACCCAAATAAGGCTACCAAATAGTCCAACAGCTAAGAGTAATCCCCAGAGGCCTAAAGAACGTAAAGTGGCTCGAATGTAGATAGACCAACCAATTAATAATACAATACCTAGGGGAATTACCAATACATTAAAGGATTCAATATTGGCTAAAAGCCAATCATAGTAGGAATAGGGGCTAGGATTATAGGTGACAAAAACTAATACCAAAGCAAAAAGAAGTCGTAGGTAGAAACCACCGGTGGTGAGTTGATTATTGCTTGCCATAAAACGTTGTCTCTTGGTTGTTTAGTGTGATTTTAAGTCGTTTTGAATCAATCAAGCCACTGATTATAATGAATTGGCTCTTTTTGACAAGGTTTGTGTGTTTTGAGGTGAGGATTATTGTTGGAATCTGCAAGTTGCCCACTTAAAATAGGCTATTCTAGGCGCCGCAGTCACTTCTTGTTGGACCTGCTTCGATTAAGCTTGCATCACAGCGCTAGCTGATTAAAAATAGAGAGGCTCATTGCTCGAGGTTATAACCTGTACTATTGCGGTGCAGCCTTTAAGATCATGTTGAATTAAATTGCACCAAGCAAGGATGAAAGCCATTAAATGACACTTAGGTTAAATTTCACTCCGATTGCCGCCAAGATTGACGCTGAAACGCTGATTTTGACCCCCAATGCTCGAACAAGACAAGCGCTTGAAGCTGGGCGTATGGTTGAAATGAGCACCGGTGATGTGGTCAAGGGACTCAATCTTTTTTCCGTTAGCCAATGGCAACAAAATTTGTGGCAACAGTTAGCCTTCCAACAAATCTTACCAATAGTCATCGATAATCTAGCGGTAAAGGCATGGTTGACGCAACTGATTGAAGCAGAGGATGAATGGGTTTTAACTAATCCTAAGGGAGTTGCCGATCAGGTTTTAAGCGCCTACCAAAATTTGTGTCATTGGCAATTGCCCTTGGATCAAATAAGTGCTGAAAGCAGTGTTGAGGTTAGCTATTTTATTGAATGGATCTCTGCATTTGAAAGCTTTTGCCAACAAAAACAACTAATTGCTGAATTTAAAAAACTAGCCGTTATTCTGCTACATTGGGAGTTAGTGGCTGAACAACTGCCAGCTAAAATATTGATGGTGGGATTTAATCATTTGACACCACTGGAGGAAGCGCTATTTAACAAGGTTAAATTGGCTGGCACCCAGATTGAATATTATTCAATTGAAAAAAACAGTCAACAGCCAATACAAATATTGTTGAATGATATCAAGAGTGAATTAGACTTTGCTGCGCGCTATACCTATCAGTGGTCCATGCAACAGCAACAAAAGGGTACGGCTAGCGATGATCATTCGATAGCAGTTGTGGTTGACCAACTGACTCAAAATCTACCTCTAGTGCATGAAACCTTTAGTCAAGTGTTCCATGCTGAAGAAGAAAAACCTTGGCTACCCTTATGCAAGCCTAGTTATAACGTCTCAGCGGGACTGCCATTACTAGAACAACCAATCGTTAACGCGGCAATTAAACTATTAAAAATTAATCCCCATCGAATAAGCTTTGAGGAGTTGCAGTTTTTAAAAAATACTCCTTTTATTGGGTGGGATGGTTCTAAGCAAGCGGTTGGTCATTTTATTCATCAGCAGCTACTCAAGGGTAAGCCCGAATATGATTTAGCTTTTATCAAGTATCAAATTAAGCTGCAAAAGGATGCTCAACCTTTAGATGTATTATTAAAGTTACTCACGGAGCTTTCGCAACTAAAAACAAAATCCAGCATGACTGAACATATGCTTCGATTCAAAGAATTCTTAATTTATGCCGGTTTTTCTGAGGGTCATAACCCTTTGCACCCCTTGGATTATTTTGAAAATGAAGCGCTTAAGGGGTTAGTCGAATGTATGACTCGCTGTGAAATAATGGACTATTTAACAAGCCAATTATCCTTTAATCAAGCTTTAGACTATTTACAACAAGCCTGCTTAGAACAAGCTTTTCAGGTTGCCAGTGATCGAAGTAAGATCCAAGTGTTGGGTGTTCTTGAAGCCAGCGGATTAGAGTTTGAACAGCTATTACTGGTGGGATTTAATCAAGATAGTTGGCCACAGAAAAACAAAATCAACCCTTTCTTACCACTGGCTTTGCAGCGTGAATACAATATGCCCGGCAGCAGTGCAGAAAGGGAGTATCACTATGCGAAAAAACTTTCTAATAGTCTTATGCATTCGAGCCAAGAGTTAATCGCCACCGCTAGCTATGATGAAACTAAAACACAATCAAACCTTAGTGGCCTCTTTTCACATTTTAAAGCAGTTGATGCTTGTGAACTAATTGACGACAGTAATGAGAGTAAAACAATTGATAGAAAGGATAGGCGAGGTGAGCGATTTGAGTGGGTCGATAATCAACATTTAAGTTTAAAATCGGAACTGATTAGCGGTGGCGCCTATCTCCTGAGTGACTATGCTAAATGTCCTTTTCAGGCCATGCTTAAATATCAATTTCGATCCAAGGATTATCAACCACAGGCCAAAGGGATTGATCCAAGAGATAAAGGGAGTTGGCTACACGCAGCGATGGAGGCAATTTGGTTAAAATTAAATAATCAAGCACAACTAAAGGCTATGTCGGAGTATGAAATCGAGTTGTTGGTGAGAGAGGTCGTCATGCAAATCCTAGAAAAGGATTTTAAAACCGTCGAACAACGATTAGGCCAGACCTTAGTTCAAATGGAAGCTGAAAAACTCATTCAGCGGATTATTGATTGGTTGAGGATCGAATTAACTCGAGAAGAATTTACGGTGAATGCGTTAGAAAAAAAAAACTCGTGCTCGATTTAGGTCCTTTTAAGCTTAATTTGAAACTCGACCGTCTTGATTACAATCAACAACATCAGTTGCAGATTCTTGACTATAAAACCGGTCAATGTCATCTTAGATCATGGTTTAGTGCAAGGCCGACTGAAGCGCAAATGCCAGCCTATTATCTTGCAAGCAGTGTTTTGGATTCTAAGGCAAAGAATAATTTGGAATTAGAGCTGGAAACTAAAATAGAACCGGAATTAAAAACAGACCAGGGATTAAAAACGGCATCAGAATCGACTATCGCATCGATGCAATATGCCAAAATAAAGACTGGAGAAATTGGTCGGCTGGGTTTTAAAATCATAGATGGTCAATTGGTCAAATTAGAAGAAAACAAAAAAGATGACAAAAACTATTTCTCAAAATTAAAAATATCAAGTCCTGAGGATCTTAAAAAAACAATGGCATTCCAGCATTGGTCGATTAGCGCTTGGAATTGCCGATGGTTTTTTTCCGGTTTCACCTAAAGACCCTAAAACTATTTGCAAGTATTGTGATTATGGCTCTGTTTGTCGTATCAATGAGGAGCAACCTGATGCCTAATCATGTGGTGGACCAAGCGATACGGGATGAAGTGCTGGATATCAGTCAATCCTTTATTCTACAAGCGCCTGCTGGCTCGGGTAAAACGGAGTTATTAACGCAGCGAATTTTAGCTCTACTTGCAGTAGTAAAACAGCCAGAAAGTATTTTAGCGATTACTTTTACTCGTAAAGCGGCGGCGGAAATGAGACAGAGGGTGATGGATGCGCTCAAAGCCGCCAGTGAAGATAAACCTCAAACTGCTCATGAACTAAAGCGTTGGCATTTAGCAAAAAAAGTGTTACAGGCAGATCAAAAGTTGCAATGGAATTTAATGAAAAATCCAAGTCGCTTAAACCTTTATACCATTGATGCGCTGTCAGCAAAATTGGCGATTGCTCAGCCCTTGTTATCACAAACCGGGACATTGCCTGAAATAGAACAGCAGCCCAAAGAAATGTACCAACAAGCTGCTGAAAATTGTCTTAAGGCTTTGTCCAATCAAGATAAGTTAGGTGATAATATTCGAGCGCTTTTATCCTACAAGGATAATAACCTCGAATCCGTTATCGAGTTATTAGCACAACTATTAGCCAAACGTGTTCAATGGTTAGGACGCTTTGATGCCAAAGACCACCAGTTAAATTGTCAGCAAATGCTGCATGCCTTACAGCAGATGACGCTTAGTAAGATGCAGCATGTCTATCAACTATTACCAGCAAATATTGTTGCGGAACTTCCGGACTTGCTAAAGCAGGTATCTGAATTATACCAACAGATTGAAAAAAAACAGGATGAGGAAATATGCCAGCTACATAATTTTTCTGCGATAAAGTCGCCAGTTATTGAAGACTTTATACTGTGGAAGAGCATAGCTAAAATGCTATTAAAGAAAGGTGAAATAGGTTTTTATAAAAAGGTTAATAAAAGCCACGGTTTCCCGACTGCCAAGGATGCCATAAATAGTGAACAAGAAGCACTTTTTATTGCCAACAAAGATCGTATAACGGAAATGCTAGATGATTTAAGGGAGCAATACCAAGTCGCAAAAAGTTTGGACGACCTACGAAAAATACCTACCGATTTAAGCCGCTCTATTGAGCACCCCGTTTTAACCGCCGTGGTTGAAATTCTGCCATATGTTGCCGCTCATCTACGACTTGTTTTTCAGCAACAAAATAAAATAGATTTCAGCGAGCTGAGTCTAGCGGCCATTAATGCACTTGGAGCAAGTGATGAACCGAGCGACTTAGCCTTAGCTTTAGATTATAAGATTGAGCATATTTTACTGGATGAATTTCAGGACACCAGCAGTCCACAAATTGAACTATTAAAACTATTAACTAGTGGTTGGGATAATAGCGGTAATAAAAGTTTATTTTTAGTGGGTGATCCCATGCAGTCGATTTATCGATTTCGTGATGCGAATGTTAGCCTATTTCTTAAGGTTATCGAGCAGGGTGTTGGTGATATTCAGTTAGAATTTCGTCAACTAAAAGTTAACTTTCGCTCAAATGAAGCTATTATTGATTGGGTCAATCAGCAATTTAGTCAAATTATGCCAGAACAAGATGATATTTTTCTTTCGGCAGTTTCCTACACGCCATCGGTAGCGTTTCACGCTAAAAACAGCCATTCAAAGGTAGAAATCTTAAGCAGCGTAATCAATACAGAAACGACTCAACAAGAAGACGGTCTTGAACAACGGCATAAAATGCTTCAAATTATTAAGCAACACCTGCAGGATAATCGACAAAATAAGACACTTGAAACCTTGGCTGTTCTAGCCAAGTCAAAAAGTCATGTAAGAGAGCTTTGTCTTGAACTAAGTCGTCAGCAGATAGCCTATCAAGCAGTTGAATTAGTCAAATTAGCCGATCGTATGGTAGTTCAGGACGTGACTCGATTAGCGCTTGCCTTAACCGATGTTTATGACAGTATTTCTTGGTTAGCCTGTTTTCGGTCACCTTGGTTTGCACTTTCTTTGGATGATATTTTTGCGATTGAAAAAATGTTCAAGCAATCCAATAAGGACTACCTCATGTGTTTGGCTGAGCTACTACAAACATCGAAAAATCATCAATCGATGCTTACCATCGAAGGTCATGCTCGGGTGGAGAAACTGTTGCCTATTTTGCAATATGCAATTGCTCAAAAAACACGTAAACCATTTAAAAAATGGTTGCTTGGTAGTTTTAAGGCTGTCGGTGGGCTCAACCAAATTCAATTAGAATCTGATTATATGGATCTTGAAACCTGTGTGGATACCTTGGTTGAATTTCAGCAGGGAGGTGAACTATTACAACGGGAGCCATTGTTTGAAGCTCTCAATGAACTTTATTCTGCTCCCGATCCAAGTGCAGATCAGCAGGTTCAAATAATGACCATTCATAAATCCAAAGGTCTTGAATTTGATAAGGTTATTTTGCCGCAAATTCACAGAAAAAGCGGTCGACATGATGCGCCATTGCTCAAATGGACTGAGCTGGTGAATGATCAGGGTAGTGCGACCCATATTCTTGCTTTATCCAAAGAAACGGGTGAAGAAAATGATCCATTGTATGATTACATTGGCGATCTAGAAAAACAAAAAAGCGTTTTCGAATTACAAAGGCTACTTTATGTTGCAGCAACGCGGGCTAAAACTAAGCTCTATGCATTTTGTCGTGTTGAAAAAATGGAAATAGACGAGGGTGATACCGAGCAACAGTTACCACCTTTTCAGCAGTATAAACCACCCGTGAAAGGTTCTTTTCTTAGTTTGCTTTGGCCTAGTTTAGAACAATTGGAAATCATCCATAATTCCTCATCAATTTCCTCAGCAGCAAACAAGCTAAGTATTGAAGAGGAAAGGAGCGACTCGGTGCAGAATATTCTAGAAACGGATTTACAGAATGTTGAAAGGTTGACGACAGCAAAACAGCAGTTGAGTTATATTTTTCCTACACGAAAAATAAAACAATGTGATTTGCAGTTTGTGGCTAGTCAGCAGCAGGTAGCACAGGATATTAATGTACTCCTTAATCAGGTTGATAGCCAAACGGCAGTGGAACAGTTTGCATTAAATGCCAATCCATTAGTATTAGCACGGCGAAATTACGCCGATCAATCCAGTAGCCAATCTAACACTCAATCCAGCGTTTTAACTGAATCGTTAGATAATCATCAAAGTGCTGCGATTATTGGGCGGGTAATCCATGCTCAATTTGAATGGTTGAGCCAACAGCCACAGTTGCCTAAGAGGTTACCCAGTAATTGGCTTGGTTTAAGCCGTGGACAATTGGTGCAAGCCGGTTTAAAGGTCAATAATCCTGAGCTGGATTATTATACTAAAAAAGTGCAGAAGGCGGTTGAACAAAGCTTACAAGATGACAAGGGGCGCTTTATTCTTTCTCATAAAACTGATGCCGCCAGCGAGTTGGTTTTACAAAAATCGGTCAGCAATATTGTTCAAACGCGAATTGTAGATCGCTGTTTTATTGAAAAGGATCTGCGTTGGATTATTGATTATAAATCTTCTGAACCAGAAGCCAATCAGACACAAGAGGATTTTATTGAACAGCAGATAAAACAATACAAACCTCAGTTAGAAAGTTATGCTGATCTATTTAGGAAAATGGAAACGCGCTCAATCGTCGCAGCGCTTTATTTTCCAATGATTAGTCATTTAGCCATTGTGATTGATGAGCGCTAACAATTAAAATAATTTTCGCTAAAACCTTGTTCGTCCATGGCTAGATAAAAACCCTGTTGATTCCAGTCACTAAGCACTATTCGCTGAACATTTTTGGGTGATATTTTTAGCGAATGAGTTTTTTGTCGGTGAGTATGTCCATGAATTAAGATGTCGAGCTGTTCAGTTTGCATAATATTGATTACAGCATCTGTGTTAACATCCATAATCGTCATGGTTTTTTGTTTTTGTTGCTGCTGACTTTGTTGCCTTAGAGCGCTGGCTATTTGCACGCGCTTATCTAAATCCAACTTTAGAAAATCCTGTTGCCAAATTGGATCTCTAACCATGGTTTTAAAAGCTT
This sequence comes from Enterobacterales bacterium, assembly GCA_030949565.1. GTDB lineage: Bacteria > Pseudomonadota > Gammaproteobacteria > Enterobacterales > Kangiellaceae. Next base: position 8,340 of record JAUZSK010000072.1, on the reverse strand, counting down.
GATAATCAGTATCATCGGTACAAAGACTATCGCCGTGCATCAAACCAATTTTTTTATTAAACAACTCCAGAATATAGACTTCGGGTAATAGACTTGCTCCAGATTGTTTAGCGAAATCAGTGGCAAGTAAAAAATCACGATTGCCATGCATAACAAATACGTCACCCTGATTATCGCTGTAGTCTCGAATTAATTGAATTGATTGTTGATAGATATCTGAATCCGGCAGATTTGCATTAACCGCATCATCGCCTAGCCATACTTCAAATAGGTCGCCTAGTATATAAAGTTGATCACTGGTGGGAGCGATTTCCTGCATATAGTGCTTAAACAGCTTAAGCAGCTGAGGTTGTTGATGACACAAATGTAAATCAGAAATAAAGTGCAACACGAGTGTCATTCCCTAATTGATGAAAATGAATAGCAAGAATTAGTCTTTGGTAATTTTATTGATAACCACCGGCTCCAGCGGTACATCTTTCATACCCGCTGTAAAGCCCGTTTCAACCATTTTAATTTGATTAACCACTGCCATACCATCGGTTACCTCACCGAAAACGCAATAGCCCCAACCTTGCATAGTTTCTGCACTGAAATCCAAAAAGTCATTGTCTTTGGTATTAATAAAAAACTGACAAGTCGCTGAATGCGGATCACTGGTACGAGCCATGGCTAGGGTTCCAACCTTATTGGAAAGCCCATTATTGGACTCACATTTAACCCTGTTTGCTGTTGCTTTTAAATTCATTTCTTGGTCAAAGCCACCACCTTGGACCATAAAGTTTTCAATCACTCGGTGAAAGACAGTGCCTTCATAGTGTCCTGAATCAACATAGGATAAAAAGTTCTTAATGGTTTCAGGTGCTTTATCAGCATGTAGTTTTACCTTGATTTCACCAAGGTTGGTATGAATGGTTATCATAAATTAATTTCTCTAGTGTTTAAAAAATATTATTTTAGCTTATTTTAGCTTATTTTTGAGCAATTACCCTAATGGTGTTAATCAACTCTTAGACTGTCTTTTTTGAAACTGCTTAGCTTTTAGAATCTATAAACTTTTCAGCATCTAGCGCAGCCATACAACCTGCAGCAGCAGATGTTATGGCCTGTTTATACACCTGATCTGCGACGTCACCAGCGGCATAGACTCCTTCAACGCTAGTGGCGGTGGCATTGCCTTTGATGCCACTTTGTACCTTTATGTAGCCATTTTCCATTTCAAGTTGTCCATTAAATATGCCAGTGTTTGGCTTATGACCGATCGCAATAAAAACGCCATCAACTTTAAGTTCGGATATTTGGTCATCTTTGGTACTTTTAATTTGGATACCCGTTACACCCATGTTATCGCCAACAACCTGATCTAGTGTATTATTCCAATGGATGGTGATATTGCCATTTTTAGCTTTTTCGGCAATATGATCTTGCAAGATTTTTTCACTGCGTAATGAATCACGCCGATGAACAAGGTGAACTTCTGAGGCGATATTCGATAGATAAAGCGCTTCTTCAACCGCTGTATTGCCTCCACCGATTACTGCAACGGGTTTGTTGCGGTAGAAAAAGCCGTCACAGGTTGCACAGGCTGAAACGCCTTTGCCTTTAAAGGCTTCTTCCGATTCAAGACCAAGATACATGGCTGATGCGCCAGTCGCGATAACCAGAGCATCCGCGGTATAGGTGCCTTGGTCGCCGGTTAAAGTGAAAGGCCTTTTGGATAAATCGCTGGTATGAATATGGTCAATAATAACTTCCGTACCAAACCTGACAGCGTGTTTCTCCATGCGATCCATTAATTCCGGACCTTGTACACCTTGATCGTCGCCCGGCCAATTATCGACATCGGTAGTCGTGGTTAGTTGACCGCCTTTTTCGATACCTGTAATGATTACTGGCTTAAGGTTAGCTCTTGCACCGTATACGGCAGCGGAATAACCCGCAGGGCCAGAACCTAAGATCAATAGTTTACAATGACGTGATTGTGACATTTTGCCTCCGACAAGCAGGAATAAAAGTAAGTTATGTGACTGAGTGTGAATTCTAATGGCATGGCGACCTAAGCTCAAGACTATATCGGGCTAAATACTATTTTTTCAAGGTGTCGAATTTTGATATTGAATGTTTCTAAAGGGGCTTAGCTTGAGAAATAGAATTTTCCAGCTAAGCTTAGTGTAATCGAGCGATTGGCTGCACCCTATGAAAATAAATCAACCCAAGATCCGTTTGAAAGCACTTTATCATAGTCTAACAGACGTGGGGCTATTGATTGACACTTTACAAATTAATAACACTCGTCCTTGCCCCGGTTGTACCCAGCGTTGCTCTTGCTCAGCGTCTAGACACTGTAATTGTGATTGTAACCCTCAATGTCCACAGGCTGCGGCGCAGCTATCATCCGAAAAAGATCGCTACCCAATAGAACAAAAGGTATTGCCTTTAGTCTTTGCTCTTCGTTCAATGAATGTCTGCGAACCTTGTTGGTCTTGTGAAGGCCATACCGATAGTCAGCAGCGACTGATAAAAATCCCACAGGTTTGGTTTTACACCGATTCTATGTGTTTAGTACGATTAATGGACGAAGCGATAGGTGTCTTTAAAGCCAAAAGACAAGTTCAATATACTTGGCAAATAGTCGCCTCCTATTCTAGTCGGGATAGTCTATTAAATGCTTTTAGCATCAAACCTGATTTAAATATTGAAAATCTTAACCCTGATATACAAGACCGGTCTCTTCTTGAAGGATTACAACAGGATCTAGAAGTGATAGCAGATCAGATTGGCGATGATCTATTAGTAGGGTGTATTGAATATCAAACCCATTTACAAAAACTAAAGGATCGTGAGTTGATCCGGAGCCATAGCGGATGAGTCACGCCGTTTGTTTTAATACTAGCCATGATGCTTATCGATGGGTTGAAAGAATACTCAAGTCTGTTCCAGGAATGCAGAATAAAAGGGCGTCCCATGATTATCAAATAGAGATTCAAATACCCAATTACCCGCATTTCATCAGTAAACACTATCAGGCTCTTCTACAACAAGATCCCAAAATGCTGTGCCAACAAGCCAATATTCCGAATGCTTTTGGTTTTTATTATTTTGGTATTAGAATCTGCTTAAATCAGTCGGCTAATTTATATTTGCACGATCAAAATATGGATCTTATTGCTGAGATAAAACAGCTGATTGACAGATTTGGGGTGGTGTCCTTTATTAATTGTGAACTGGATCAAGAGATCCGTGACTTAAATCATTTTAACAATTTTGCACATCTCAATTTTCATCGCGACCGTCATGATATTCATGACAATCATTATTCAATGTATACTCGAAGTCCGCGAGTGAAAGAGCAGCAAGCGCCAAGAACGGCTTCTACTCTTTTTATTGATAACGCAATTGCCTATTTACAGGGTCGAGTAGAAGGTTTATTTGACGGTCATGAACAAGGTCGGCGTGGTAAATATGAAATATTTCATAATCAAAACTTACAAAATCTATTCGGTACATTATTTCTAGAACAGGCTTGGAATGCCCCCACGGGAAACGGTGAAATTTGTATTATTGACAATAAAACACTACTCCATTCAAGCTATAAACAGGGTTCAGACCCAGGATATCGTATAGGTGCACGCTATCTTTATTGATGGCGATGAATAAGCCCCTATTTTTGGTAGATAATTTCTAGACTATTGTGCTTTATGATACTATCGGTTAGGTCAATTCAATCAATTGGGGTAAATAATATGCGTCTTATTTTTGTTGTTGTTATCATTGGTGTGTTTTCAAAGTCTCGCGACTGAGATTATATTTTATAAAGATAAAACGGGGGCTTTCAAAGACCTGCCCTTTTCTAAGGTCACCCAAGTAGGTAATCTTTTGTTTCTATCTGGTGAGCTTGGTGTTGATCCCAAAACGGGTCACCTAGTGACTGGCGGTATTGAAGCGGAAACCAAGCAGTTAATGGAAAATATTAGTGCGACTCTCAACAAACATCATTCAAGCCTCGACAAGGTTGCTAAATGCACGGTATTTTTAGCAGATATCAAAGAGTGGGGGCAATTTAATACTATTTACCGTCGCTATTTTAAAAATAACTTTCCCGCCCGCAGTGCGTTGGCCGGTAGCGGATTGGGTCTAAACGCACGGGTTGAGGTTGAGTGTATTGCGGTTGTTAAATAACAGTAAAAGCTTAATTTTTATCATTCGCAACGTGAAGCTACCACATCAAATCATCCGGTATCTGGTAATCAGCATAGGGATCATCTTCACTGGTAATTTCCTGCTCCAGTTTGATTTCGATGATATGATCGGCTGAGCGCTGCTGAATTTTTTCCGCAACCATTTTTGGTACTAGTGCGTAGTCGTTACTTTGGTTAATATTTTCAATACGGGCAATCGCTAGCAACCCACTAGTGATGTGATGGTGTATTTTCTGTGACACCTCAAGTTTTTTGATCTTACCCTTGTCTTCAAAATTAAAACTAACTTGTGGTTTTCCATGATCTTGTCGATTGGTTTCAATCAGTTGTTTAATTTGTGCCAAGATAGCAACTTGTTCGGCTTGTTGATTTTTTTGCTGGTTTAATTGGCGAGCTTTTTCAGCTTTTTCAGCCATCAATTTTTCGGCGGCCAATTTGCTTTCATCTTCCTGATGGAGTTTATGTTTTTTATTGATTTTTGCTTGTTTACGTTTAGCACTTTTAATTTTTGTGGCCTTGTCTTTAGAGACAAGGCCTGCTTTTTAGAAGTTGTTCTTGAAGCGATGCCATGCTGCGACCTTTAGGTTATCTGTTTAGTCATTTGTTAGCTATAGCTTAACAGCATCTTGAGGTGCAACAAAGTCAAAATCCAGATTAGTTGCGACACTTTCACAGGTAACCACACCCTTGTGCACGTTGTAGGCCGTTCATAAGATGATGATCGGACTTCTAGCGCTGCCTGATAACCCTTATTGGCAATACTGATGATAAAGGGCAGGGTGGCATTGTTCAGGGCAAAGGTTGAAGTGCGAGGAACGGCGCCCGGCATATTAGCAACACAATAATGAACCACATCGTCCACGATGTAGGTGGGGTCAGCATGGGTTAGTTGCGTGAGAGGTGGCAAAACAACCACCTTGGTCAATGGCAACATCAACTACTGCGGCGCCGGGCTTCATGCGTTTTATCATGTCTTCGGTCACTAGCTTTGGGCGCGGCAGCCCCGGGGATTAATACGCCGCCAATCACTAAGTCTGCCGATAAGACATGTTTATCCAAGGCATCTTTGCTAGAGAAAACGGTCTCAAGTTGGGCTCCAAATTGTGCATCTAAATCGGCGTAACACATCAATTGAACGATCAAGAATGACCACATTGGCGCCCATTCCAATCGCCATTTGGGCGGCGTTTGAACCAACCACTCCGCCACCAATGATGACTACTTTCGCCGGTGATACGCCCAGGTACACCACCGAGCAGCATACCGCGACCGGCATGAGATTTTTCTAAACATTGAGCGCCGGCTTGAATAGACATGCGTCCAGCCACTTCTGACATAGGTGCTAACAAATGGAAGACTGCCATTATCGGATGTCACTGTTTCGTAGGCGATACAAACGGCTTTGCTTTTGATCAGATCTTGAGTTTGTGCTAAATCAGGTGCTAAATGTAAATAAGTAAATAAGATCTGATCGGGTCGAAGCATGGCGCGTTCTTGAGTCAAAGGTTCTTTGACTTTAACAATCATCTCAGCTTTTTCAAATACTTCACTGGCTGAACTGGCTATTTGTGCGCCAATGTTGCGATAGTCATCATCACTAAACCCGATGCCGCAACCGGCGCTGGTTTCAACTAAGACTTGATGACCGTGGCTAATGAGTTCACTGCGCCGACGCCGGGATCATACCGACACGATATTCATGGTTTTTAATCTCTTTAGGTACACCGATAAGCATTTTCTGTCTCCGATTGACGACCCTTGTTAAAAGGGCTGATACAATTCTTGGCTGTTTGACTCCGGTAAGCCACTTGAAATATTGCGCTAGTATATACCGAGCTTTGGTAGAATAACTTGCTATAATTAGCGCATATACGATATAATTAACTAAAATAGTGGCAGATGCTAGTTAAATATATAACTTGTAGTTAAATGTAAAGATCGTAGCAGCCTTGAATGGTGGATTTAACCTTAGGTGTTTTATTCGGGTGGAAATGCAAACCAATTTTCGTCAATTAGACCGTATCGATCGCTCCATATTGCGCGAACTGCAATCGGATGGGCGACTTAGCAAACATTGAATTGTCGCGGCGCGTCGGATCTCAGTGCAACACCCTGTTTAGAGCGAGTAAAACGCCTTGAAAGTGATGGCTTTATATTGGCCTATGAAGCCGTTTTGGCTCCGGCTAAAATTACAAGCGGCACTGTTAGTATTTGTAGAAATACGCTTAAATCACACCTCACCGGACGTGTTTGAGCAGTTTAAAAAGGCTGTTATTGAACTACCTCAAGTGTTAGAGTGTCATCTTGTATCAGGGGACTTTGACTATCTTGTTAAAGCCCGTGTCGCCGATATGGTGGCCTATCGAAAACTACTTGGTGAAACCCTTTTAACCTTACCTGGCGTCAGCGGTTCACGAACCTATGTAGTGATGGAAGAGGTGAAAGAAAGTCGCAATTTACCAATTATCTAAGCGGATTTTGCTACTATCGATAATAGGCAATTAACCATGAATCATTTTTATTTTTAATAACGAGAAACAATGGAAAGTAAGCAACAAATATCACAGCTGTTAATGGTGCGCTTAAAAGAAGGAAGTTTTATCCTGCTTTCGGCGTTAGCACTGTTTTTATTGATATCCTTGTGGAGTTATTCTTCGCAAGATCCCTGGCATGGAAATCGGTGAGCAATGTGGTGCATATTAAAAACGCTAGCGGTGTTGCAGGTGCATGGATTGCAAGTCTTTTTTTAGAGATCTATTGGTTATTTTGCCTTTTTATTTCCCTATATGTTAGTTTATTCCGGTTACCTGCTCTACCGAGAGCGAAGAAATGTGTTGCCATAACAGCTGGTTGTTTTGGTCATTTCAGACTGTTTGGCTTTATTGCTAACATTGCTACTAGGTGACAGCTATAGCCGTTGCACTTTGTTGAGCCGTCAAGTTCCGCTGGTTATATGGCCGGAGGCATTGTTGGTAAAATAGTATCCAACTATTTTGTTAGCTGGTTTAATCCGGTGGGCGCAACACTTCTTTTGGTCGCTTCCTTCTTCGCCTCCTTAACCCTATTCACCGGTTTATCTTGGTTTAAACTGATGGATTGGATTGGAAAAATAACCTTAGAAGGGGGGAGTTGGATAGCTGCTAAATATCGAGAATGGCTTGATAGCTATCGTGATCGTAAAGCGCAAAAAGAGGTCAAGCAGCAACGTGAAGAGGTCTTTATTAAAAAGAAGACTAAAATTGAACAACGAAAACCTGTGAAAATTGCTAAAGAAATTAAGCGCATTGAACCCAGTTTACGTGAAGAAAAAGAACGTCAAACCAGTTTATTTGACGATGAAGAAATTGGTGAATTACCGCAAGTTAGACTACTTGATGAGCCAAGCGGACATATCCATAGCTTACCAGAAGATGCACTACAAGCCTTGTCTCGTTTAGTGGAGTTGAAACTGGCCGATTTCGGAATACAGGCCAGTGTGGTTGCAGTTCATCCTGGTCCCGTGATAACGCGTTTCGAAATTGATTTGGCCGCTGGTATTAAAGTCGCGAAAATTACCGGTTTAGCCAAGGATATGGCAAGGGCTTTATCCACTACAAGCGTGAGAGTGGTGGAAGTGATTCCGGGCAAACCCTATATTGGTATTGAAGTGCCTAACGAGCATCGTGAAATTGTTCGCTTAAAGGAAGTCATCGCTAGTCGTGCTTTCGATGAGTCGAAATCCTCATTGACTATGGCGCTAGGCAAAGATATTTCCGGCGCTCCAACGGTCATTGACCTAACCAAAATGCCGCATTTGTTAGTTGCGGGAACCACCGGCTCCGGTAAATCGGTGGGACTCAATGCCATGCTGGTCAGTATTTTATATAAGTCGTCACCTAAAGAGGTGAGGATGATTATGATCGATCCTAAAATGTTAGAACTATCGGTCTATGAAGGCATCCCACATCTTTTAACGCCGGTTGTGACCGATATGAAAGAAGCCGCCAATTCATTACGCTGGGCGGTGGCTGAAATGGAACGGCGCTATCGTTTGATGTCGGCGCTAGGGGTTAGGAACTTGGCCGGTTATAATAAAAAAGTACAAACGGCGATAGACAAGGGTGAGGCGATTAAAGATCCTCTTTGGTTGCCGAGCGATTCG